>NZ_BAAAJG010000010.1:900-430525 GCF_039526725.1 Pseudonocardia aurantiaca | reverse complement strand
TCGGGAGCCTCACCGGGCGGTCCACGGCCGGCGCCTGGATGCGGACCTCGAGCGCGCTGGACGGGGCCGCCGGCCGGCTCGGGCGGGCGGCCGACTGGGGCCGCGCCACCACCCGCTACGGCCTGTTCGGCAAACGCGGCGAGGGCGCCGCGTACCGGGAGATCGGTGCCAGCCGGGCGGCCGCCGACCAGGTGGTGCGCGACGCCTACACCGCCCGCGCCGCGCGGATCAAGGCGGGCGGCAAGGCGGGCGACCCGGTGCGCGCCGCACGGCTGGACCGGCTGGAGCGCTCGCTGCAGATGGTGGAGCAGCGCAGGGTCGCCGTCGCGGCCCGCCAGGGCGGCACGGCCGCGCGCGAGCGGCAGCTCGCGGAGGAGATCGACGTCCTGCTGGAGCTGCGCGGCAACACTGCGCAGACGGTCGCGTCGATCGCCCGTGAGCTGGGGGTCAGCAAGCGTGCTGTGCGCGGCGCCCTGAGCCGGGAGTTGGCGGAGGGGGCCGGCGTGGGCTCCGGTCCCCGGATCGGCCTCGCACGGGACCGCAGCGGGGCCCCAGCGGTGGTCCGGCCCGAGGGTGGCGAGACGGCGGCGGCGCGGTTCGACCGCTTCCTGGCCGACGAGATCGACGCGCGGCTGGCGGACAACGGCGACGCCCCGATGACGGTCGCGTCGCTGGCCCGCGAGCTCGGCGTCAAGAAGTCCGCGATCCGGACCGCCCTGAACCAGGACGCGGTGGCGCGGGGCGACGCGGGCGCCGGGATGCGGACACAGGTCGTACGGGACGGCAACGGCACGGTCTGGGTGCAGCGACCGGACCCGTTCGCCGCGCTGCCGGACAGCGCTCCCCGGCCGGGCAGGGGGCCTGTCCGCGGGACGCCTGCGCAGCAGGCCCTCGCAGAGCAGATCGACGCGGCACTGTCCGCCCGCGGCGATGGACCGGTGACCCTTGCCTCGCTCGCGCGCGAGCTGGGGGTGCGCAAGAACCAGATCCGCGATGCCCTCCGCGCGGACGCAGGCGACCGGGCGGCCGCCGGAACCGGTCCACGCGCCGAGGTCGTGTACGACCGCGACGGGACGGGCCGGGTGCAGCGCCCCGACCGCGACGGCACAGGCGACGGCGGCGACGCGCCATCGAGCCCGCCCGGGCCTGCACCCGGCCAGCAGCAGCCGGACGGGATGCCCGCGGGGTCGTCGGCCGGCGGCGCGCGCCCGCAGAAGAACACGTCCGGCGGGGCCGGCGGGCCGCCCGGCGACCCCGGAGCCGGACCGCGCCCGCCGCGCGGTGACGAGGCGGGCGGCGGTGCTCGGCCCCAGCCGTCAGCGCCGGCCGGCACGCGTAAGCACGACGGCAAGGTGCGCAGCGGCGATCCCCCGCACGCGGAGATCGACAACACTCGACCGCTCGGCAAGGGCGCGCGGACGGCCGGTGAGCCGCCGGCGCGGCCTACGGGAGCGGAGGCGCCGAACCGGGGCGCGTTGAAGGCGCAGCTCGCCGAGGCCAGGAAGCAGCTGGCCGAGGCCGAGCAGGCCCGCGACGCCCGCCTGGAGCGGCTGGACGCGGCCGTCCGGCAGACGGCCGACCGGGGCTACCGGAGCGAGCTGCTCGACGCCCGCGACCGGATGCTGACTGACGACCCTGCGATCACTTCTGCGCGCGAGCGCGTGCGGGAGGCCCAGCACGCAGTGTCGAACGAGCGCGCCCTCCGGGGTGGCGTGCGCAAGCAGATCAACCAGATCAAGGAGGTGTGGTCCCGGCTCGATGACGACGCGTACACGGCACTGCGTGAGCGGGCGCTCGGCGGGCAGACGCTCACGAGGAGCGAGTACTTCGCGCTGATCGCCGAGGAGATCCGGCTGTCGCTCGAGGTCCGGCTGCACGACGTGCAGCTGGCCGGTGCGATCGCGCTGGACCGAGGAGCGAGCGGTGCGCTCGGGTTCCTGACGCTGCGGGGCCGGCTGCGCGGCACCGTCGTGGAGATGCTCACCGGCGAGGGCAAGACCGTCACCGGCATGCTCCCGACGCTGAAGCGCGCCTACCAGCACCGCGGCGGCGGGGTGCACGTGTTGACCAGCAGCACCCAGCTGGCCAAGGACGCCGCGGCGGCCTATCGCCCGGTGGCGGAGCGGCTGGGCCTCGATGTCGGACGCCTGCGCGGGCACGGCGAGCCGGCGCACGCGCGCCAGGCGGCCTACCGGGCCGACGTCACCATCGGGTCGGCGAGTGACTTCCTGTTCGACCTGCTCGACGACGGGCAGCGGGCCGGCGGCGCCCGGCTGCAGCGGCGGCACGACTACGCCCTGGTCGATGAGGCCGACATGATCCTGCTCGACTGGGGCGGCACCCCGCACCGCCTCGCGGAGGCGCTGCAGGGCCGGGCGCGGTACGCCGAGCTGACCTGGGCACGCGACGTGGCCGCAGGGTTGCGCGCCGACGAGGTGCGCGCCGTCGCCGGCGAGTCGGTGACGATCAGCGCCAAGCAGGCGAAGCGGATCGGCGACCGCCTCGGGCACCCGCTGTCCGAGCAGCAGCGCACGGATCTGGTGAACGCAAAGCGGGCCGAGCTGCTCCAGCAGAACGTCCACTACAAGATCGCGGACCGCGCCAGGGTGGAGATCCTGGACAACCCGAACGGTCGGGCGCTGGACGGCCAGCGCTGGAGCCAGGGCCTGCACGAGGCGATCGAGGCAAAGCACCGGCTGCCGATCGGACGGCCGCAGCGGACCATCGCGCAGGTCACCGTGCAGGAGCTCCTGCGGAACTACCGCGACCTGGCGGGGATGACGGGCACCGGGGCGGAGGCCCGTCCGCTGTTCCGCAGCCTCTACCGGATGAACGTGAAGCAGGTCCCGACGAACAAGGCGCGGCGGCTGGAGGAACGGCCGCTCGAGGTGTACGCCTCCACGGAGGCCTGGCTGAACGCGCTCGCCGACGGGGTGGTCGCGCGCAAGGCCAGCCCCGCTTCCGAGCTAATGATCTTCCGGACTGCTGCCGAGTCCGAGGTGTTCGCCGCGATCCTGGACGAGCGCGGTGTGGCGGTGCAGGTGCTCAACGCTCTGGACCAGCGCATCGGCTTCGAGGATGCGGTGATCGCCGCGGCCGGCCGACCGCACGCGGTGACCGTGGCCACCAACATCATGGGCCGTGGCACGGACATCCTGCTCGGCGGCGGCCGCGCGTACCCGAGGGCGCAGCGTGCGGTGATCGAGGCCGGCGGGCTGCGGGTCACGGTCGCGAGCCTGTTCGAGTCGAGGCGGGCCACCCAACAGGCGTTCGGGCGGGCCGCGCGCCAGAGCGAGCCGGGGTCCGCGGGCGAGGTGATCTCCCTCGACGACCCGATCCTGGCGCAGCACGCCAACCCGGCAGCGCTTGCCCGGCTGAAGCAGGACTTCGCCCGGCAGCGGGGCCGCCTGCCGGAAGCGGCGGTCGCCGACCTGGTGAGCCGGGCGGTCGCGCGGGCGACGAAGGCCCAGGAGCGGCAGCTCGCGAACGCCGTGCGCGGCCGTGACGCCGAGCTCCCCGGCATCACCCGGCAGACCGATGCCGCGGGCGCTGCCCGGCCGGCCGCCAGCGGCCCGGTACGAGGCCTCGACGCCGCGATCGACGACGCCGTCGGGCGGATCCGGGGGCTGGAGCGCGACGTGGCAACAGCCCGGCAGGAGCTCGCCGCCGCCGCAACGAGGTTCGCGAGGGGTGCTCGTGCCGCGCGCGTGACCGACGCCTGCGCGGCGGTGTGCCGGGTCGAGAACGACCTGACGCTGGCATTGCGCGATTACCAGGCGCTGACCGAACCGAACGCCGTGGATCTCGCTGCGGAGCCCGTCGCGCGCGCTACGGCGCAGGCGGACCGCGGCGCGGCGACGCAGCTCGGCGTGTCGGACGAGGCGGTGGCCCGCGTCGACGAGCAGATCGACGCGGGCGACTACGCCAGGGCAGTCGCGACGCTGCAGGAGATCGCGAGCGGAGCGCTGATCATCGGACGGTTCGCCGAGCATGGCTGGGGCGCCGCCGAGCACGCCGCGGTCGCGGCCCACCAGGCCGCCGCCGCCCTCCAGCGCGTCGCCGACACCAAGCGGCCGCCGGATGGCTTCGAGGTCCGCGAGTACACGGGGGCGCTGGCGAGGCTGGCGGGCCTGGTGCGCACCCGGCCCGCGGGGGCAGCCGTCGAGGCCATCCAGAAGCAGCGGGGTGGGGTCGAGGGGCTGCTCACCACCCTCGACCCGGCCCAGCGGGTCGAGGCGATCGACGACCCGGCGCTGCGCGCCCAGCTGGAGCGGCTGCTGGGCAGCAGTGCCCCCGAGCAGGTCGTGAACGACATCCATGACCTCGCCGTCCGCGGCGAGCTGAGCGCCGAGCAACTGCGCGGCCTGCTCGCCGTCGGTCGGGACGTCAGCCCCGCACAAGCGATCAGCCGGTTCGCCGCGCAGCACGGGCTGGACTGGAGCAGGGGCACCAAGCAGCGGTTCCGCGAGGCGCTGCGGGATCTGACGGACGAGCCCGGGTCGACTCCGGGTCCGACGCGCGCGGCGGCGCCGGCGGGCGCCGGCTTCGCGGCGGGTTCGCTGGAGGCGCTGGTGCTGCGGGCGATGGGCGGCCAGCAGCGGCGCACGATGGCCGCGGTCATGGCGGGCTTGCCGTGGTGGATGCCCCAGGCTCTGCGGGACGCGGTGGCGGAGCGCATCAAGCAGAACGGCGTCAACGGGTTCCGCTACAGAGAGCGCACGGTAAGCCGCAAGCCGGTCGGATACGTGCACCGCACCGGACCCACGGCGCAGCAGCCCGGCCCGCGGGACGCCGGCCGGGGCTGGCTGCGCACCGCCCTCGTCACGGCGGCGACGGGCGGGCTGGCGGGTGGGGCGTTCGCGCTGCTGGGTTGGGTGACCCCGGCGGCGCTGGCGGCAGGGGCGGCGGTGGCTGCGGTGGTCTCGGTGGCCGTCGGGACCTACCGGTATCTCCGGGAGAGCCGCGGGCCGCCGCCGGTCTCCTCCACTCTCGTCGGCACGTTCGTGGTGCTGACCACCGGTCTGGTGCAGATCGGTGTTGGCCCGGCCGTCGTGGCGACGGCGATGGGTGGAGCGATCATCGGCAGCGCCGTGGTGCGGTTCCTGCCGGACGTGGTCCGCGGTGTGCGGCAGCGTGGTGCGCTCGTCGCCGGGCTGCTGGCCGATGCCGGGCTGGCGGGTCGTGGCGGGTTCCCGGGGCGGGTAGCGGCTCGGGTCCGGGTGATGCGCGAGCTGCGAGCGAACGTCGAGGCCGCGGGTGGCGCGGTGACGGCGGCGCGGCAGCAGGTGGTGGAGCTCCGCGCGCTGGTGTCCGACTACGAGGCCCAGCTCGGCCGTGCGGTGCGGGAGAGCATCCGGTGGCTGCTCAACCCGCCGGACGGGACGGTGCGCGGTCCTCGGTACCGGGCGGCGGTCGCGACGGTGCTGGGTGTGCCGCGCGCGCTCGTCGACTCGATGGGACACGATCCGGGGATCTGGCCGGACACGCCGGCCGCGGTGGGCGGGGAGGCGGACCGGTTCCAGGGCTTCCGCACCGACGCGGGGGTGGTGCGCGCCAAGATCGCGAGCCTGCGGCGGGCGCTGGGTAACGCGGAGCGGCAGTTGGCCCAGGCGATCGCCGCCGAGCAGGCCGGGATCGCGGCCGTCCCCGGCGCCCGGGAGGCCGCTGTGCGGCATGCACTGGCGCAGCTGGCCGCGATCGGTGGCGGCCCGGTGTCGTCGCGGGCCGCGCGGCGGGTCGGCCAGGTTGCCGCGGCGGGTGGCGGTTCGGGTGGCGGCGGCACCTCGGGTGCGGTCGGTGTCCCGGCCGAGGGCCCGTCGGGTTCGGCGCCTGTCGCGGCGGGGACCGGGCGGCCGGCAACCGCGCCCGCGGTGCGCAGCACGACCGAGGCCAACCCGATCCGCGGTCCTCCGTCACTCAAGGGGCTGCGCCGGTTCGGCGCCGGTCGCGCGCTGCGCACGGCACTCGTCGCCCAGGAGGAGTCGCGGGTGCGGCTCGCCGAGGCGGACGGCCGGCTGCAGGAGGCCCTCGCGGAGAACCGCGAGCTGCGAGCCCGGTTCGAGGAGCAGGCCGGCGGGCTGCGGGCGGTCGTGGACGGCTCCGCCGCTGCCGTGCCCGCCGAGCTGGCCGCGCAGCTGGCGCAGTCGAACGAGCAGCTGATCACGGCGCTGGAGACGCGCCGGCGGGTGGAGGCCGACCTGGCCGCGAAGCTGGCGCGCGCGGTGCGGGCGGCGAGCGCCGCCGGGATGCAGCACACGCTGCTCACCCGGGTGACCGGGCTGGCCGGGGACACGGTCTCGATGCTGACCGGTCCGTGGCGCGGCGACCCCGAGCGCTTCCCCGTGGTCGACGCGGTGAACAGCCGGCTGATGCGCTGGTTCAACCGCGGCGCCGAGTACGGCCTGCCGGACGGCGGCGTGGTGACGGTGGGCTGGCTGCGCGAGCAGCTGGGCGACACCGGCCGGTTCGTGGTGATGGTCGGCGACGACGGCTCGTTCACGCTGGTCGGACGCAACCGGACGGCGCACTACGACCTGTCCGACGGGCACTTCCACCCGGCGGGCTACGACCACTCCCGCCCGCCGCGGGTGGCCGGATTGCTGGAGTGGCTCCGCGCCGCCGGTCACCAGGGCGTGGTGACGTTCCACTTCATCCCGCAGCACGGCAAGGGCTTCGCCCCGCTGGGGGCGACGTTCTACTACCTGGTCAACAGCGTGCTGAACGTGGCGCTGTGGGCGAAGACGCCGATGCTGCAGATGTGGGGCGTGTTCTCCGACGTCCGGCTGGCCTACGAGGTCCGGCACCTTGCCCCGGAGCTGCGGTGGCGGGCCGTGGTGGGCTCCACCGGGGCGCGGATGGACATCCGCGGCGCGCTGGTCTACCTGCGGCTGTTCACCCTGCTCAACCCGGACGTGGCCGGGATGATCGGCGAGACCACGATCGCCAAGGAAGCGGTCACCCGGATGTTGGGCCCGCAGGCGATCCACGCGGTCAACCCGGTGTGGCGGGGCCAGATCGACCGCCTGGTCGCGGCCGCCGGGCTGCTCCGCGCGGCCGTCTCCGACGGCAGGCTCGCCGCTACCGACCTCCCGGACGCGCTGCGGGCGATGGTCACCGGCGGTGCCGAGCGCGATCCCGCGCAGCTGCTGCCGGTGCTGCTGGGCCACGTCGACGCGGTCCGGTCACTGCTGGACGCCGCAGGCCGCGGCGACGCGGCCCGGGCGCTGCTGCCGGCCAAGGAGCTGCGCCGCCTCGACGTCTACAACCCGCACTTGCGGGAGCTGTTCGAGGCGGTGCAGGAGCAGGGCCACCTGATCGTCGTGCACAACGACTTCGGGCTCGCCCGCATCCTGGAGGACTTCCGCTACGGGGCGGAGCGTCCGGACGGCCGGTACGGGATGCCGCTGCTGTCGCTGCTGCGCCAGTACCCGGGCGCGAAGGTGATCTTGGCGCACATGGGGATGGGCAAGTTCACTGATCCCACCCCGGGCTACGTCCGGATGTGGCGGCGGATCCTGTCCGACCCGGGTCTGCGCCACGTGTCGACCGACATCTCCTGGAACGAGGTGGCGCGCCACCTGCGCAGCACCCGGGAGATCACCGACGCGTTCATCGACCTGGTCCGCCACCACAGCGACCGGATCATCTACGGCACCGACTCCGTGAAGCCCGAGTCGCTCGCGCAGTACTTCCGCCAGATCTACGACCTCGACCCGGTGCTCGACCGGGTCCGCAACGAGGTGGGGGTCCGGGCCTGGTCGAACATCCGGCACGCCAACCTGGAGCGGCTGCTGGCCGCCGCGCGCCGCGACGTGCAGCAGTGGGCCTACGTCCAGCTGCGGTCCGGCTTGTGGGACGAGGTGCTGGCCGAGGCCGGCCCCGAGCACCGCGCGGTGATCGAGCGGTGGATGCTGCGCTACGCGCTCGAGCGCGACGAGGCGGCGCTGGCCCGGCCCGACTCCGCGGTGCCGGTCGTCGGCCCGGGTGACTGGCGCAACCCCGCCGACGAGGCGACCGCGCAGGCGCGCAACCTGCTGCGCTGGCACAACGCGGTCACCGAGAAGGTGGCCGGCGCCGCCAGGCTGATCACCTGGAAGCTGGTGCTCGCGTCGCTGCAGGCCTCGGTGGAGGACCACCAGCGGGCCCGAACCCGGCGTGCGGCGCAGCGCCTGGAGGGCCGCGGGCTCGACCGGGCCCACGACACTGCCGGGCTGGGCCTGGTCGACGCCGGCGGCGCGCCCTTCACCGTGGACGCGCTGGTGGCCGCCGACCAGGCCGGCCGGGCGCTCGACGACAGCGCGACCACGCGTGGGGTGCTGGATGAGGTGCAGCGCACGCAGCTGGCCCAGGACGCGGCCGACCGCTCGATGGCCCTGCAGCGCAAGCGGTTCCTGATCAGGACGGCGATCGGCGCCGCGGTCGTCGGCGTGGTGATCGCCGTCGGTGCCCCGCTGCTGCAGGTCACCGCGACGGTGAGCTACGCGGCGTTCGCGCTGCGCGGGGCGCTGATGCTCTACCGCACGGCGTACTCGCACCAGATGCGGGTGATGATCGAGTCGTTCCTGGAGCGCGGCCAGTTCGACCCGAACACGATCGACGTGCTGATCGCCAAGACCCGCAAGTACGCGGTGCTGTCCGGGACCGGCCGGGCCCGCCTCGCCCTCCTGGACAAGACCACCAAGGGGTACCAGGCCGAGGTCCAGCGGATCGGCGAGGAGTGGGACGCGATCACCCGCAGTGGCACCGCCACCGCCGCGCAGATCCAGTTGGCGCGGGACCAGGCGCTGACCGCGTTCTCGGTGCTGCTGGACAAGGTCGGCGTCTACTCGGGCACCCAGTACCAGTCCTACCCGTCGATCTCCGCCGACGCCGGGTTCCTCGGCCGGACGGTCAACACCGTCCTCGCCGCGACCTACGCGCTGCACTTCTCCTGGCACTGGCAGCAGGCCGCCGCGGCGACCAGCACGCTGGAGTTCTGGGTGAACGCCGTCTACGCGGTCACCGACGTGCTGTTCTTCCTGCCCGCGATCGCCTCGGTGGTCACCGGGTTCGCGGGCAAGGACGTGGCCGGGCACCACCCGATCTCGCGCAAGCTGGTGCACCTGCTCGGGATGCCGATCATCACGGTGGCCAACGCCCTGCTGACCTGGCAGCTGCTGCTCGAGCACGAGTGGCTGTCGGTGGTGCCGGCGGTGGTGCTCACCTATGCGACTGGCTATCTGACCAAGCTTGGGGTGGTCGTCGAGCTCGGGCTGGGCCGGATCGCACCGCGCAAGGGCGCCTGGGCCAGCGCCTGGCTCGCGGGCGGCCTCGTCGCGTTCGGCGTGATCGGGCTGATCCCCGCGAGCTGGCCCGTCGTCGTGCTCGGGCTCGCGGGCGGCACCGGGCTGCTGCTGGGCCTGTCGAAGAGCGATACCTGGCGGGCCCGGCGGATCCGGGGGCCCCCGGCCCAGCGCCCGCAGCGCCCGGCGACCCGCGCGGACCTGAACCGCATCCGCGGGGAGGCGATCGTCCACCCTGACGGGCTGGGTGTGGTGCTGGTCCCGCCGGGTGACCGGCTCCGCGCGTTCGGGCTGGAGCTGCGGGTCGGGTCCGGTGAGGTCGTGCTGGTCATGCACGGCGACCGCGACGGGTTCATCTACCCGGCGCAAGAGGCCGACATCCGGGTGTCGGGCGCCCAGGTCGGGGACCTGCTCGCGCAGCTGCTGCCGCCCGCCCCCGACCGGACGCAACTGACGGTGTGTGCGTGCTCGATCGGGGCCGCACCGACCCGGCGCATCCAGGAACTGTCGGCGCGCGCCGGTCGCACGGTTGTGGTTCAGGCCGGTGAGGTGCTGGTGCATCGGCCGGGCCGGCGTGGCGCCCGGATGACGGCGTCGGGCAGTTGGCTGCAGGTCGACGCGACCGGCACGGTGCAGTACGTCCCGGGCCCACAGGCACTCGTGGCTCCCCGAACCACGCCCGGCACCCGGCGGTTGGGGCCGCCCGGGGTGGCGCTGCCGATCGCCCCGCGGGCCCCGCCGGTCCGCGCGGGCACCGGAGGCGACCTCGAGCAGCGGCTGACCGCCGAGCAGTGGGCGTTCGTCGACCGGCTGGTCGATCTCAACGCCCACGTGATGAGGGAGCGCACGGGCTGGGCCAGGGCGTTCCTGGCGGCGCCGCGGGACTACGTGCGCACCGGGGACTGGACCGGCTCGATCGTCGGCAAGGTCGTCGAGGAGCTGGGCCGGCCGGTCCTGGAGGCGCAGGCGCGAGCCAACGGGGAGCGGGTTCTCGCGAACGTCTGGATCGAGATGATGCCGGAGCAGGGCAGGGGCTTCGGCAACTTCGACGAGCTCGACTTCCTGATGGTCACCCACGACGGCCGGCTGACCCGCTACGTCAGCGCCAAGGCGAATCTGTCGTTGTTCAAGAAGGGTAAGGACCGCGACAAGCTGGCGAAGCTGTTCCGCGACGTTCCGGACGGCACCGATCGCGGCGCGCTGCGCCGCTACCTGGACGACAGCCCTTACTTCAACCGCGATTCCTCCGCGGTCGCCAAGGTCGTGGTGCGCTGGGAGGAAGGCGGGCGGCAGTACTCGGCGTCGCTCGCGCAGTTCCGCGAGATGTTCCGGATCCCGTCGACCGTGCCGATCGAGCGGGTGCCGATCGAGCTGCTCATCACGTGGGATGCCGACTGGTACGACCACCGGATCGAGCTGACGCTGGACCAGGTTCGCGACGTCGTGGCGATCGCCGTCCGGCGGCACGCCGACGCGGCCGGGCTGCTGACTGACGACGCCCTTGCCATGCCCGAGCCCGCGCCGGTCGCGGCCCCCGAGCGGGCGCAGCGCCCGGCCACCGAGGCCGACCTGGCGCTCATCGAGTCCGAGGCCATCGTGAACCCGGACGGCGCCGGGGTCGTGCTGGTCCCGACGGGTGAGGAACTCCGCGGGGTCGCCCTGGAGCTGCGGGTGGGTGCCGACGAGATCGTCGTGGTCGTCCACGCCGACGCGGCCGGCGCCTACTACCCGCTCGGCGAGGTCGACGTGCGCCTGAGCACCGAGCAGCTCGCCGGGCTGCTCGACCGGCTGGTGCTGTCCGGGCGCGGGCTGGCCGCCCCAGCCGCCGACGTGGTGCTCTGCGCGTGCGCGGCAGCCGCCGACCCGGAGAACCTCCTGCGCGGCCTGTCCATGCGCACCGGGCTACCGGTGGTCGGCCCCACCGGCACCGTGCAGGTGATGCGGCCGGGCCCGCACGGGGCCTCGGTCAAGGCCAAGGGCCGCTGGCTGCGCGTCGACGGCCTGGCGCCGGTGCAGGTCGTGCCCGGTCCCGAGGCACTGATCCGGCCGTTCCGGACCGAGGGGACCAGGCGGCTCGGGCCGCCCGGGATCACGCTCCCGTACGCCCCGCGGGGTCCACCGCTCCGCGCGGGCACCGATGACCAGAGCGCGAGCTCCGCGACGGACGGGCTCGCCCCGGTGCAGCCGGTGGCCGCTCCGGCCGCGCCGTTCGCGCCGCGCACCATGCCCGCAGCTCAGCGCACCGGGCCGCCCGGGGTGGCGCTGCCGATCGCCCCGCGCGCCCCGCCGGTCCGCGCGGGCGAGCGCACCGGCCCGTTCAGCGTCGGAGCCCCGCCGCCCGTGCACGAGCGGCGCGCGATCATCGACCGGCTGATCATCGAGAAGGGCAAGTTCTTCACGAAGCGGGCTGCCGAGCGGCTGGCCTTCCTCGCCGACCCCGAGGGCTACACGGTGCGCGCGCCGTGGTTCGGCAAGCTCATCGGGCCGGTCGTCGAGGAGTTCGGCGCGCCGATGATGGCCGCGTTGGGCCGCGAGCGCGGGGAGACCCTGCTGCGGAACGTCATCGTGTACGCGACCGGGCCGGGCGGGGCCAAGCTCGGCTCTCTGATCGAGCTGGACTACGTGCTCGTCGGCCGGGACGGGTTCGTCCGCTACGTGAGCGCGAAGAACAACCCGAAGCGGTTCACCCCGGAGTCCGACGACAAGGACATCGCGCACCTGTTCGACGCGATGCCGACCACACGGGAGGAGGGCCTGCGGACGTTCCTCGGCCAGGAGCGTGAGGTGAGCGACGCGCGGCTGGACGCCGAGGGCGTGCTCGTGGTGTGGACGGGCAACGAGCGCGGCACCGCGCTGGCGGACTTCCGGGCCGTGTGGGTGCAGGGGGGCGTCGGCGAGATCGCGATCGAGTTGCTCTCCCCGCAGGGGCCTGGCAGGCCGCGCCACGAGATCGCCATGACGGCGGCGGAGATCCGCCAGGAGGTGATCGAGGGCGTGCACCGGCGGGTCGCGCTCCTCGGCGTCGAGCAAGGCCCGATCTCGAACAAGCAGGCGAAACGCGAGGCGCGGCGGGCGGCGCGCGCGCAGGCGCGGGAGGAGGGGCGCACCGACGGTCCGGCGTCCTCGGGCGGGATGCTGGCGGTCGAGGACCTGCCGGGTCCCGCGCGGGACGCGGTGCTGGCCGTGCTCCGCCGGTGGGCGGGGGCGATGCGCCCGCTGTCGACGGCGCAGTTCCCGCACCTGGCGCGTGGCCCGCCGCAGGCCGAGGCCCCCGTTGTCGTTCTGGACGCCGAGCCTGCGCTGGTTGCTGCGCTGGAGCGGGCCGGCCTGGTCGACCCGTTGCGCTCGTTCCGGGCATTCGGCTGGGTCGACCCCACCGCCGCGATCGCCGCCCACGGAGTGGTTGTGATGTTCCGCCACCGGCTCGCCGAGCTGGACGCGCTGGTCGCCCGTGGCCACCTCGCGCAGTCCTGGTTCCGGCGGCTGCGCGAGTACGAACATCGGTTCCGCATCGCCGGGCACCTGCACCCGGCCATGGACGAGGAGCGTGCCGCGGTAGCGGCTGCGCTCCTGCACGAGCTGCACGCCGCCGAACGAGCGGCAATGCGCGGTGGTGTCCGGCCGGTCGCCGTGGGTGGTTGGACGGCCGGACGCGTGGCGAGGTGATCGCTCGGTTGCCGGACGTCCTGCCGGGTGCCCGTCCGCTGTCCGGGGAGGAGTTCCCGCACCTGGCGCGGGGCGCCCGTCCGAGGGTGTGGCACTGGTCCGCGTCACCGAGGCCGACCTCGGTGACGGCGGCTCGCTGGTCGCGTTCGGCCTGTGCGATCCCGTGCTTGCTCCGGCCGGGGTGATCATGGTTCCGGCCCTGGTGGTGCGTGTGGTCGAGCGCTGGATCGTGGCGATCCGGCATTCGCGGACTGGTGGGCCCGGCTGCTGCGCCACGAGCTCGGGTTCTATGTCGACGCTGCGGAGCGGAACGCCGCCCCGCTGGCAGCCGAGCTGATGCGAGCGGTGGAGGGTGTGCTCGCCGGTCACCCGGTGCTGGCGGCCCTGGGCGTCGAGGCGCTCCCGGTGGGCGCAGGCCTGCCGGCCGTCCCGTACGGGGACTACTTCGGGAACCAGTCGGCCCGCGCCGAACAGCGGCTGGAGC
Source organism: Pseudonocardia aurantiaca (assembly GCF_039526725.1). Lineage (NCBI taxonomy): Bacteria > Bacillati > Actinomycetota > Actinomycetes > Pseudonocardiales > Pseudonocardiaceae > Pseudonocardia > Pseudonocardia aurantiaca. The sequence goes on along the minus strand of NZ_BAAAJG010000010.1, from coordinate 417,094 downwards.
ACGGGGTCGGCGAGCACGCTGCCGCATCGTCTTGGAGGCAATGGCGAGCGGACCTGTGAGGACAGCTCTCTACCGCTGATGTGCCGATCAAACCTGGACGGTCCGCCGGCGCTGCCGCCACGCCAGGCTCACAGCCTGCAGGACGAAGAAGACGCCGCCGGCCGTGGTGTAGACGCATACCGGTCGCTCGGGGCGCGCCTCACCCTCGTCGTGGGTGCTCGGGGGCTGCTGCCTCGCGAGGAGGACTTCGTGCGCGCCCAGGTCCGCGAATCCCTGGTCGAGCAGGGCGTGGACATCCGCGCCGGGCGGCGGGCCGTCGCCGTCCGGCGCCTCGGTGACCACGTGACCGTGACCCTGGACGACGGCAGCTCGCTGACCGCCGAGGAGGTGCTGGTCGCGGCAGGCCGGGCGCCGCAGACGGCCGATCTCGGGCTGGAGACCGTCGGAGCGCGGACCGACGGCTTCGTGAAGGTGGACGAGCGGATGCGGGCGCCGGCGGTGGACTGGCTCTACGTGGTCGGTGACCTCAACGGGCGGGCGCTGTTCACGCACATGGCGAAGTACCAGGCGGCAATCGCGACCGGCGACATCCTGGGACAGGACATGTCGGTCGAGCACCTCGCCGACGGCGCCGGGTCGCCCCGGGTGATCTTCACCGAGCCGCAGGTCGCCGCGGTGGGGCACACAACGGCCAGCGCGACGGTGGCGGGCCTGCGGGTGCGCGTGATCGACGTGCCGACCGACGGGAACGCGGGAGGGGCGTTCTCTGGTGGCGTTCGCGGCACCAGCCGGTTCCTGATCGATGAGGATCGTGACGTGCTGGTCGGCGTCACCATCACCGGAACGGCCGTCGCCGACTTCCTGCAGGCGGCCACGATCGCGATCGTCGGGGAGGTGCCGATCCGGCGGTTGCGGCACGCGGTCCCGGCGTTCCCCACCCGCAGTGAGATCTGGTTCTCCCTGTTCGACGCACTGCGCGTCTGACGCCCGGGTACCGGCCAGGGATCTTCCCTGGGGCGACGACCCGGTCCACGTCCCGATGGTGGTGCCGGATGCCGGTCGGCATCCGGCACAGGGAGGAGCTGACGATCGTGGATCTCAAGATCGAGGTCATCGTGCTGCCGGTCTCGGACGTGGACCGGGCCAAGGAGTTCTACAAGAGGGTCGGTTTCCGGGAGGACGTCGACTACGCCGGCGCGGAGGGCTTCCGGGTCGTGCACTTCACCCCGCCCGGCTCGGCGGCGTCGATCATCATCGGCGACGGGGTCACCGACGCCGCGCCGGGCTAGGCGCAGGGGATCCACCTGGTCGTGGACGACATCGTCGCGGCGCGGCAGGAACTCGTGGCGCGGGGCGTCGAGGTGAGTGAGCTCTTCCGCGACGCCGGGGGCGTGTTCCACCACGCCGGAACCAAGGACCGGGTCACCGGTCCGCATCCGGAGCGGCAGTCCTACAGCTCGTTCCTGTCCTTCGAGGACCCGGACGGCAACGGCTTCGTGCTGCAGGAGGTCACCGTGCGGCAGCCGGGACGGATCAGTCACGTCGTCTACGGGATCGCCTTCGAGAGCTGGTTTGCCGCCGCCCGAAAGTAGCCATCCAACTTGGGTGACACCGATTGATCGACAGGTCCGTTCCAGCGGATCCGACTTCGCATAGGAGCTTTCAGATGATCAGCAGGCGACGATTCACGCAGGCGCTCGCGGGGACGGTGGCGGCGACGTCGCTCGGCGCCCGCGCTAGGGAGGACCCGCCGACGCCCGTCGCCACGGCCAACCTGCGTGCCGGATCAGGCAAGAACACCACACTCGGCCCCATCAAGCAGATCGACGCTGGGGTGCTGAACGTCGGGTATGCCGAGTTCGGCCCGGCGACCGGTCAGCTGGTGCTGCTCCTGCATGGCTGGCCCTACGACGCCGGCAGCTACATCGACGTCGCACCGCTGCTGGCGGCCAATGGTTACCGGGTGATCGTCCCGTACCTGCGCGGCTACGGGCCGACCACGTTCCTGTCCGCGCAGACGATGCGGAACGCGCAGCAGGCCGCGGTGGCGCTCGACATCATCGCCCTGATGGACGCGCTCGGGATCCAGAAGGCCGTCCTCGGCGGATTCGACTGGGGTGCGCGCACGGTCGGCATCATCGCGGCGCTGTGGCCGGAGCGCTGCAAGTCGATCGTCTCGGTGAGCGGCTACCTCATCACGAGCCTCAAGGCGAACCTGCAGCCGCTGCCCCCGGCCGCCGAGTACGGCTGGTGGTACCAGTACTACTTCGCGACGGAACGAGGTGCCATCGGCTATCGCCAGAATCGGCGCGATTTCAACGAGCTCATCTGGAAGATCGTCTCACCCCAGTGGAACTTCGACGGCGCGACCTATGACCGCACGGCGGCGTCGTTCGACAACCCGGACCACGTCGACATCGTCATCCACAACTACCGCTGGCGGCTGAGCCTGGCCCCCGGCGAGCCTCAGTACGACGTCCAGGAGCAGAAGCTGGCCACGGCACCGGCCATCTCCGTGCCGGCGATCACCATCGGGAGTGACTTCGACGGCCCGGCCGCCGACGGGATGTCCTACCGCGACAAGTTCACGGGCAAGTACGCGCACCGCGTCTTCGCCGGAATCGGACACAACGTTCCACAGGAGGCCCCGGAAGCCTTCGCGCAGGCCATCACGGACGCAGACCACCTCTGAGCCGTGGCAATCCGCTCGCCCTGCTCGAGCTGCCGCACGGATACACGCCGGCGGAGCTGGGCGTTCGGATTCGGCACGCAGAGCGCGACGCCCCTGGTGATCCGGGTGGAGGAGGGCTTCCAGCGGCGCATCACGGCGCTTCCCGCGGACACCAGCCGGCTGCTGCTCACCGCCGCCGTCGAGCTGGTCGGTGACGTGACGCTGCTGTGGCGCGCACTCGATCGGCTGGGCATCGGACTGGAGGCCGCTGCGCCGGCGGAGGCCGCGGGGCTGGTCGAGTTCGGGACCCGCGTCCGGTTCCGCCACCCCTGGTGCGGTCGGCCAGCCGGCGGTCGGCCGACGCCGCCGAGCTGCGCGAGGTGCATCGTGCACTCGCCGAGGTGACCGATCCGGACCAGGATCCCGACCGTCGAGCCTGGCACCGGGCGCACGCCGCGGTCGGGCCCGATGAGGAGGTCGCCGATGAGCTCGAGCGCTCGGCCGGCCGGGCGCTCGCCCGCGGCGGGCCGTCCGCCGCCGCCTCCTTCCTCGAGCGCGCGGCGGAACTGAGCCCGGACCCGAAGCCGCGCGCGGCACGCGTCCTGGCCGCCGCGGGTGCTCGACTCGATGCGGCCCCTGTCACCACGGTGTCCGACCTGCTGGCGACCGCCGAGCTCGGCCCGCTCGACCCGCTGCAGCGGGCGCTGATCCATGTGATCGGTGGGTCCTGGGTCCAGGTCGGGTCCGGCCGAGCTCAGCACTCAGGCCTGCCCACGCCCCTCATCGCGCTCCACCGCCGGGCATAGAGTCCCGGACTGCTATCTTCGAGGAGGAGCGAACAGGTACCAGGGAGATTCGACGTGATAGGTGAAGACGACATCTCCGGGTGAGACCCGGGAATGACCAGCCCCCGTCGGCACTCTGAAGTGTGCCGCCGCTGTGGCCAGGTCGTCGATTCGCCACATCCGTCCTTCCCGCGGAGACGCTTTTGTGCGCCCGCACGGCACCCCGAGGTCTCACCATGTCCGACGCGTTCATCGTCTGTTCGAACCTTTCCTTCTCCTGGCCCGATGACACCCCGGTCTTCCAGGACCTGTCGCTCAGCGTGCCCGGCGGCCGCACGGGGCTGGTCGCGCCGAACGGCGCGGGGAAGAGCACCCTGCTCAAGCTGATCGCCGGCGAACTACCGCCCGGCGGCGGGAGCATCACCGTCGACGGTGTGCTGGGCTACCTCCCGCAGAGTCTGCCGCTGACCGGGGATCTGACCGTCGCCCAGGTCCTCGGCATCGCCCCGATACTCACGGCGATCGAGGCCGTCGAGTCCGGAGACGTCGACGAAAATCACTTCACCACGATCGGCGCCGACTGGGACATCGAAGAACGCACCCGCGCCCAGCTCGACCGGCTCGGGCTCGGCGAGCTCGACTTCACCCGGCGCCTGGACACTCTCAGCGGCGGCCAGGTCGTCTCCCTCGGTCTCGCGGCACGGCTGCTCGCACGGGCCGACGTACTGCTGCTGGACGAGCCGACCAACAACCTCGATCTCGAGGCCCGCCACAAGCTCTACGACGTGCTCGAGGACTGGACCGGCTGCCTGCTGCTGGTCAGCCACGACCGGGCGCTTCTGGACCGCATGAACCGCATCGCCGAACTCGACGGCGGCGAGATCCGGTTCTACGGCGGGAACTTCACCGACTACGACACCGCCGTGCGCGCGGAGCGCGAGATCGCCCAGAAGAACATCCGCAACGCCGAGCAGAACGTCAAACGGGAGAAGCGGGAGATGCAGCAGGCCCGCGAGCGCGCCGGGCGCCGGGCCGGCAACGCCGCCCGCAACCTCGGCAACGCCGGCCTGCCCAAGATCTTCGCCGGCACGATGAAGCGCAACGCGCAGGAGTCGGCGGGGAAGGCGAACGAGACGCACGCCGCCCGGGTCAGTGCCGCCAAGGCGCGACTCGACCAGGCCGAGCGTGCCCTGCGCGACGAGCAGAAGATCTCGCTGGACCTGCCCGACACCAACGTTCCCGCCGGGCGCACGGTCTTCCTCGGCGAGGGGCTGCACGTTCGCCACGGCGATCGTGCGCTCTTCGCCGGAGACGGCGTCGACCTGGCGATCCGCGGGCCCGAGCGCATCGCCCTGACCGGCCCCAACGGCTCAGGCAAGTCCACACTGTTGCGTGTTCTCTCCGGTGAGCTGGAACCGGAGGGCGGCCGGATCAAGCGGGCCGAAGGCCGGGTCGCCTACCTGTCCCAGCGGCTGGATCTGCTCGATCCCGACCGTACGGTTGCCGACAACCTGGCCGGGTTCGCACCCGCGATACCGCCGGCACAACGAATGAACCTGCTGGCCCGCTTCCTGTTCCGGGGCTCTCGCGTCGAGCTGCCGGTCGGTGCGCTCTCCGGAGGGGAGCGGCTGCGCGCAACCCTCGCGTGCGTCCTCTTCGCCGAGCCGGCACCGCAACTCCTGCTGCTCGACGAACCGACCAACAACCTCGACCTGGTCAGCGTCGGCCAGCTGGAGAGCGCACTCAACGCCTACCAAGGCGCGTTCGTGGTCGTCAGCCACGACGAGCGCTTCCTGGCCGAGATCAAGGTCGAGCGCAGGCTGCGGCTGGCCGACGGCCGGCTGGTCGAGACGGCCGCGCCCGAATCCCGCTGACAGCGCCGACCACCACCGGGACCCATCCATGCCTGACATGGCTCTGCTCGCCCACGACCTGGTCCGTACCCTCGGCGCGCGGCGGGTGCTCGACGGCGTCTCCCTCAGCGCAGCTCCTGGCCATCGGATCGGCCTGAACCTCGGCTCTGCGACGAACTCGAAGACGCGCTCGGCACCAGCCCCGGCGCCATCGTGATCGCCAGCCACGACCGATGGCTGCGATCCCGCTGGCACGACGACAGGATCCTGCTGGACAACGGCGCTCTCATCAAGGCGATGGCTCGCGTTCGACGACTGAGTGAGGCGAGCCCCGCGCACGACGAACCGCTCGGGCCGCAGGGAGGTCGTGGGGCGTGCAGCGGACGTGATCCATACGCACTCATAGCGTGCGCTCGGCGTGGATGGGCGAGCGCGTGTGATCCCATGCAGCGGGGACCGCCTGTGCATCGCCAACTGGCCGTCGGTGCGAGGCGTGATCGTGCGATGGGGAAGCCGAAAGCCGCATGCCCATGCGAACAGTACGTCGACGCCGAGGGCGACCACTGTCACGAGTCGACCCTCGTGCGGTGACCCGGCCGCCCGTCAGACGCCGGCCAGCGCTTCGCGGAGCTTGCTACGCGAGCTGACGTCAAGCTTGGTGAACACCTTCCCCAGGTGCCATTCGACCGTGCGGGGGCTGATGAACAGCTCGGCGCCGATCTGGGAGTTTGTCATTCCATCGCGGGCGAGTCGGGCGATCTGGGTCTCCTGCGCCGTGAGAACCTCACGTGCCTCGACCGCGCGTTGGCGTACCGACTCGCCGGTGGCCAGGAGTTCGCGACGGGCGCGCTCGGCGAAGGCTTCGGCGCCGAAACCGTCCAGCATTTCGTAGGCGGTTCGCAGGTGTTCGCGCGCGTCGCGACGCCGGTTCTCGCGACGCAGCCACTCCCCGTACACCAGGTGCACGCGGGCGAGATGAACGGCGACCCGGGTTCGCTCGAGGCGGTCGATGGACTCGCGGTAGAGCAAGTCGGCGGCCCGGCCGTCGCTGAGCAGCGCTCTCGACCGGGCCAGAATGCCGAGGGCCCAGTCCGTGCCGCTGGCGGTGGTTCGTTCCTCGAGTCGTCGCAGGGCGGTAGCGGCCACCTCTGGGGCGTCGCCTCGGGCGCTCGCCTCGACGAGCTCGGCGAGGGCGAAACCGTAGGCCCCCAGTCCGTCGTGCTCGCACGCCCGTTCGGCGCTGGCCAGGGCGTCGTGGTACCGACCGAGGCCGTTGTACAGCACCGCAGTCAGGTAGTCGCCCAGCCCGATGGCTCGTCCCTCGCCCCTGGCGGTCGCCTCTCGGACATAGGCCCGGATCAGCGCCGGTGCCTCGACGTTCTCACCGCGCCAGGCGGCCAACAGCGGCCAGCCGTACCTCAAGGGCGCGGTGCCGGTCGCCTCCGTGATCGCGTCGGACTCCTCGCTCAACGCCGACGCCGCGGCGAATTCGCCGGCGTGCATGTGCACAACGGCGCGGTACGTGAGGGCCAGGGGAAGGAAATTGAGCGCGCCGGCGACGCGAGCCGTCCGGACCGCGTGTGTGGTCAGCTCATGCCATGTCTCGTCGTCCCACATGTCGCCGGCGACCGGCCACGTCAGCCAGAGCCAGCGCATGATGTCGTCCGCGTTGCGGCCGGCGTCCCGCCGGAACGCCTGTAGAGCGCGCTGAAGCGGCGCCGCACCCGCGACGTAGCCCTCGGCGAACCGCGTCGCCAGGCCATCGAGGAGCACATCCATCGGCCGTGGCGGCTGCGGTCCCGGCAGGGCAGCGCGGGCGGCGTCGGCCACCTCCCGCAATCCGCCCCGTCCGTTGAGGCGGCCGGCGAAGACCGCTGCTCCGAGTGCTTCGAGGTACGCGTCACGTGCCTGCGCGGCGTCGAGTCGTTCGAGTCGGTCGGCAGCACGGAGCAGCAACGGCACGGCATCACTGTTGCGCCTGCGGGCGAAGACGACCTGGGCGCGGAGCCGGGCCAGCTGCGCGCGCTGGAGCTCGTCCAACGGGCCCATGTCTGCGGCGACGACGAGCTCAAGTGCCGCGTCGGGGGCTCCGGCCTCGAGGTTGGCATGTGCCGCGGCCAACGCCCTGGCTCCGCGCCTCGCCAAATCTGGCGTCAGCTCGGTCGCACGCCTCAGGAACGCGGCTGCCGCCGCGATACCGCCCCGGGCCTGGGCCCGGTCGGCTGAGCGCTCCAGTTCGCCGGCCACGGTCTCGTCGGGTTTCATCGCCGCGTGGGCGCGATGCCATGCTCGGCGATCCGGGTCGGATTCGGGATCGGTCGCCTCGGCCAGCGCGCGATGCACGTCCTGGCGGTCTCCGGGGCTTGCCGCGCGATAAGCAGCCGAGCGCACCAGCGGATGGTGAAACCGCACCCGCGCTCCAATCTCGATCAATCCCGCCGCCTCGGCCGCCGTCGTAGCCTCCGGCCCGATGGCGAGCCGCTCGGCCACACGCCTCAACAACAACACGTCCCCCAGCGGCTCGGCGGCAGCCGCCAGCAGCAACTGCTGCGTCGCAATCGGAAGCGACCCGATGCGCCGCAGGAAACTCTGCTCGATCTGGCTCTCCAGCGGCCGCGCGTCAGGACGCCCGAACCCACCGGCCAGCTCCGCCGCCGTCAAGCCCCGCGGCAACTCCAGCAGAGCCAGCGGATTACCGCGGGTCTCGGCGACGATCCGGTCCTTGACGCGCTCGTCGAGCCGCCCGAGGACCGCCGAATCCAGAAGCGCACGTGCATCGCCGTCGCGCAGACCCCGGACCACGAGCTCCGGCAGCCCCACCAACTGGTCATCGCCATGGCCGAGCCCCGGTCCGCGCACCGCGAACACCAGCGCCACCTGCTCCGCCAGCAGCCGCCGCGCGACGAAGGCCAGCGTCTGCGCGGAGGCCCGATCAAGCCACTGAGCGTCGTCCACCACACAGATCAGCGGCTGCCCCTCTGCCACCTCGGCCAGCAGGCTGAGCACCGCCAACCCCACCAGGAAGCGATCCGGCGCGCTCCCCGTGCTCAGACCGAACGCGATGGACAACGCATCATGTTGCGGGCCGGGAAGGCGACCGAGATACCCCATCATCGGCGCGCACAGCTGGTGCAACCCGGCGAACGACAGCTCCATCTCGGACTCGACGCCGGCTGCGCGCGCGATCTGACATCCTGCCGCGCTCTCCACCAGGTACTCCACCAACGCGGACTTGCCGACCCCCGCCTCACCGCGCAGGACGAGCACCTGACTCTGGCCGGCCTTGGCGCCCGCCACCAACCGATCCAGCGCGTCACACTCACTACGCCTGCCACGCAGCCTGTGCCGCGGATCGGTGCTCGACATCATCACCACCGCGGGTCAAGGTCAGCTCGGGTCGCATCCATGATGCACCCACCTCGTGAACGTGGGCCGCTCGTTCGCCGCCGCCGCCGCCCTGATGCCGCATCGCGCGAGGGCGGTCGAACGGTCAACATGCACGCCGTGCACGCTGCTGGATGCATCGGGGACGGGCGATGCCGGTCCGAGCCCTCGATCATGCTCGCGCGCAGCGCGGTCGCCAGTTCGGAGCCCTGAGGTCGACGTCACCGTCAGAGCGAGCGCTCATCGCGGGACGCGGGGATCGGAACGTCCGGGAGCCTTCTTGGGAGTGCGTGCGCGACCGGTCTCGTCTCCGCTGTTGGTCACCTTGGCGGCTTCCGCCGATCCTCGGCCGGCCTGTTGCCGCAGGATCAGCGCCTGGCCCGCTACTCCGCGGCCATCACCGACGGGCCGCGTGCGCCCATCTGCTCGCTGGGGCCGGGGAGGACGACGGCGTCGGTGAGCACGTCGATGAGGCGTGCCATCTCGCCGGCTCGGGCTGCGTCGACGAAGGCTCTCAGCAGGCCATCGCGTTCCGCCGTATCGACCGGGTTGTGACGTTGTTCGGCGAGGTGCTTGCGCGCTCGGCGCGCCAGTTGGCGAGCGTTGGCTTCGCTGAGATCGAGTGCTTCGGCGATGTCGCGGAACGGATAGTCGAATGCCTCGCGCAGCACGTAGACGGCGCGTTCGACGGGGGACAGCCGTTCGATCAGGAGTTCGACTGCGAGCTCGAGGTCCTCGCTGCGTTCTGCCCCCGTCGCTGGATTGGCGGATGCGGGATCGCGTTTGGGTAGCCATCCGCCGACACTGACCTCGCGACGAGCGCGGGCCGAGGTTGCCGCGTTGAGGGCAACCCGTGTCGTGACGGTCACGAGGAACGCGACCCGGTCGCGGACGCGTGCTCGGTCGGCTCCTTGCCAGCGGACCCACACATCTTGGACGACGTCCTCGGCGTCGGCGACTCCACCTAACATCCGGTAGGCGATCCCGAACAGTCGAGAACGAACACTCTCGAAGCAAGCGGCGGCGTCAGCCACCGGTGTGTCGGTCGCGGTCCAGGCGATCTGCCGATCCGGAACGACGGACGTCGTCGCGTTCCCGGTCGTATCCACGATCGACGAACCTGGCTTCGACACGAAGTCGACACTGGACAAGCGCATGGAGATCTTCCCTGCTCACGATGGCGCGGACTACGGGCCGGGGCCTCGCCGTCCAGGCCCCGATCGACTGACATGACCACCGTCGTGCGGATCGGGTTCGGGTCGCCCCTGTCGAAGGCCCGGGTGTATCCCGGGCGTGCACCCCGGGGGAGGTGGGGCCCGGGGGCCTGGCCGGCGTGCCGTCCCCGTAGCCAGGACAGGATGTGACGTGGACGGGTGCACGGGCCGGGGGCCAGCCGCCGGGTCCGCTACCCGGATGAGGCGGCCAGGCCCGCTCGGAGAGTGTCGCGTCGAGTTTCCGGCGAGAGCTGATGTCCATGGTTAACACCTTGTGGAGGCCCCGCGCGCTACGCCGGTGACCCGCCATCGCGCCGCCGTCCCCGGGGTCGCCACGGGGGCCCCGGGCGTGCACCGGGGGGTGGCCGGGTGCCGCCCCTGGCGCGATGGGCATCTGCGCGGAACCACAGTTGACCTGTCGATGCGCTCGTCTCAGTTCCACGCCTGCCTGCAGGCCCTGGAACCACTGACGCCGCACGACATCACCAACCACTCCCAGAGAGGGGATCGCCGTGGATTGGCGTTTCCGAGCGGCATGCCGCATGGAGGAACCTGAGTTGTTCTTCCCGGTCGGTACCGATGGGCCGGCTCTTGTCCAACTGGCCCGAGCCAAGTCCGTGTGCCGGCGATGCCCGGTGCTGATCCAGTGCCGGACGTGGGCCTTTACAACGGGCCAGGCCGCCGGGGTATGGGGCGGCATGAGCGAGGACGAGCGTCGCGCGATGCGGCGAGGCGACCAAGTGGACCTGCTGCTGCCCCGTGGGCTGCGGGTTGCAGCGCAACCGCAGGACGGGTCCCGAGCCGGCGCCATGACCGCGAACGGGAGATCGTGCCCAGCCTCCTGCGGCTGCTCGCCGTGCAGGACCCCCACCGGGCCGCCCTCCTGCCGGAGGCCATGAAGGACACCCTCAAGGGGCGCATCGCGATCACCGTCGACCTGGGAGCAAGCCATGGCTGACGTCGTGCGGGAGGCCGGCGGAGTCCGGTCGGTGGCCGTCGACACCCCGCCCTCTCCCCGGGGCCCCCGACTGGCCTCCTGCCCTGACCGAGCCGTGGGAGTCGCTGCCCGAGGTGTTCCGCATGGTCCTGGGAGGGCTCGCCGTCGAAACCCGCGAGCGAGACGGCGGCCGCGTCTGTTTCAACTGCGCCCGCCCGGTCGGGTTCGCCCTCGACGACGACCGCTGCCGCCTGATCTGGCAGCCGCTGTGGCTGCTCGCCGGCCCTGACGACCAGGTCACGGTGGCGTGCCAGGGCTGCGCAGACCCGTTCCCCATCGTCCGCGAGGAGAGGCCCGTGCTCGACCAGCCCGCCCCCGCCGCGGCACCACCGAGTTGGCCGTGGCGTTGAGCGCGCTGGTCAGCCAGGCATCCCCGGCGACGCCGTGCGTCGTGCGGAACGGGCACCAGGCATGCTCGGCGACTGGGCTGTGCCAGGGCTGCGGCCGGGTGGCGCACTCGATGGGCGGGCCGAATCCACTGCGGATCTGCCGGCCGCGCCTACCGGCAGCGGCAGGGCATCTATCGCAATCTCACGGGTCGTGTCGCACCACTATTCGTGGACTCGGGTCTGAACGAGTGCGCCGGATCTATCCCCGGTCGCTTCCCAGCCAGGGAGCGACGTATTCGTCGTCGAGCTTGGTCAGATCATCCATGCTCTTGACCATCAGGCGCACTGTTTCCGAGACATCCTTGGTCAGCGCGAAGCACTGGCTGACCGAGGTGCAGGCGGTTGGTCCGAGGTCCTGCGCGAACTGGACGATCCGCGCACGCTGATCGGCGACGTCACCGATGTCCTCGGCCACGGTCTCGCGCCGAACATCGTTGTGTTCACACAGAGTTCCGATATCGGCGAGTTGCTCGAGTGCCCAGTGCCACGGGTCCTCTTTCAGCGCTGGGTCCCACACCCGCTCGCAGGGCTCGTTTCCGGTGAATGTCGGATGGTAGTGGGCGGCCGCGAACGTGCCCGCGGACCGGTCGAGGCGGTCGAACAGATCGGCCCGCCACAACGGGCGGTTGAGGACGAATCGTTGAGCTGCCGACTCGGTTCCTCGCCGCGCTTCAGTCTCGAGCAGCCGGAGTTCGAGCCGTACGCCGTGCTCCATGACGCCGTCGTTCAGGCCGATCTCGAACCAGTGTCTTACGATGACCCCAACGCGGCTGAATAGGAACGCATGCAGCATTGTCCAGAACCTCCTCGATCATGACGCAGGCCGATTACCAAGATCTTCCCCGTTGCTCGTCATTCTGACAACACAGGACGCCACCTACCGATCATGGACCACTCACACGTGGCCATCCGGGCCGCCGGCGGGGTGGACGCGCTTTTAGAGGACTCTGTCGAGCAGTTGCCGGGCGTGCTTCACCAGCGCTTCGGACGAGCCTGCGGAGAACGGACCCGGCATACCGTAGTAGCGGTGGGCGTCGCAGACCTCGTAGCCGCCGTGCGGGTACTCCTCGGAGGTCGGTAGGTAGCCGGGGCATCCGTTCGAGTACCCGGCGACGAGAACGGTCGCGTCCGGCTGCTTCCGCGCTGCGTGCTCCCGGATCTCGTGCGCAGCGGCAGCGAACGGTTCACCGGGCAGTGCGACCAGCATGGCCTCATCCCACCTGAGCACCGTCACGCGTGCGAGGTGGCCTGCCGCGCTGCGGGGATGCGGGTGGTCCAGCAATCCCCGGCCCCACCCGATCCAACAGTGCCGCAGGGCTCGGTGGGCGGAGTCGGCCTCCGCGGCGTCCTGCTCCCAACGCTCGAGGTCGGCTAGCAGCGCGGTGCGGTCGGGCACGTCGAGCTCGAGCCGGACCTCACTGGCGACCGCGGCGACCGCTGGGCGGGCACCGGGACGCGTGGCACGGTCGCGCGGGGTGAGGGCGAGCCCGGCGGCGGCGATGCGTTTCCCCACGCGCTCGCACGCCTCGAACGTGCGGTCCGCCGAGGCGGCGGTCGAGATCGAAGCGGCCGCGGTGTGGCCGGTGTTGGCGTCGCCCGCGCATCCGGTCACGAAGAGCACGGGTCCACCGCCGAGACGTTCGGCCATGACCCGCCGCACGACGCCGGGGTAGTCCGCTGTGAAAAGGGTGTTGTCTGCGCCCAACACCACCGGGTGGCAGGCGTAGGAGACCACGCCCGCCAGTAGGGAGCCGTCGGAGCGGCGGAGGAGGACCACCGGGACCTCGTCGTCGACCGGGCCGCCCGGGCGTCGGCGGTTGCGGGCGACGGCGGGGCGCCCGCCGTACCCGGCCGTGGCACTGACGGGTTCCCGGCGGGCCGAGGCCTCGGCCACCGACTCGGCGCACGCCCGGACGACAGTGGCGAGCCAGGCCTCGTCGAGCGGGTCGCCGAGCCGGCCGCGCATGCTGACCGGTCCGCCGTGAGTGTGCGTCGCGTGCACGACCACGTGGTCGGGCGGGAGCCCGCACCGCGCGCGGATCTCCGCGCAGTCGTCCTCGTGCAGCCCGACGACGTCGACTGTGACGAGCGCGGTGTCGCCGACGACGAGGGCGTGGACGAGCAGCGAGTCGTGTACGCCTGTCGCGGGGGTCTCCCGCGCGGCGAAACCGGACATGGCCGCGCCGGCCGGCGGCGTGATGTCCCTGGACGCGACCCCGGCGAGGACGGTCACTCGAGGACCCGGCCGCCCGCGACAACCTGGCGGAGCCGCAGCGACCCATCGCCGTCGGCGTGGTCGAAGAGCAGCAGATCCGCGGGCGCGCCGGGCGCCAGCCGTCCGCGCCCCGGGACGAAACGGCCCGGGTTTGCGGTCGCGAGCCGCAGGGCGTCGCCGAGCCCGAGCCCCGTGAGCCGGCAGATCTCCGCCGTGCCGTCCGTGAGCGAGCGGGCGGCCCCCGCGAGGTACGGCGTGCCTGCTTCGGCGAGCCGCCCGTCGGCGGACAGGATGACGGCGCCGCCGACCGGGGTGACGTACTCGCCCGGTGGCAGCCCAGCCAGCGCGACCGAGTCCGAGACCAGCACGGACCGCTCGAGCCCCTTCGCCCGCACCATGGCCGTGAGGGTGTCCCCGGGGAGGTGGTGGCCGTCGGCGATGAACGTGGCGGTCAGCCGGTTGTCCGCGAGCTGGGTCCAGATGTAGTTGGGATGGCGGGTGATGGTGGCGTGCGCGCCGTTGCCGAGGTGGGTCGACAGCCGGGCTCCGGCGTCGACGACGGCGCGGACCTCGTCGGGGGTGGCGTGGGTGTGGCCGATGGCGACCACGACGCCTGCCCGGGTCAGCGCCTCCGTGTAGGGCACGGCGCCCGCGTGGTGTGGGGAGAGGGTCACGATGCCCACCAGGCCCTCGGCCGCTTGCTGCCACCGCCGGAACTCCTCGACGTCCGGCGGCCGGATCTCTGCGGCGGGATGGACTCCGCGCGGCCCGTCGACCGGGGAGATGTGCGGGCCCTCTACGTGCACGAACGGGATCGCCGCCTGGGTGTGCTCGTCGCGGGCGCGGGCCTGCGTGATCGCCCGGAGGGACCGGAAGATGTCGGCCTCGGCGGCGGTGACGATCGTCGGTGCGTAGCTGGTTGTGCCCGCCCGCGCGAGCGCCCTGGTCAGTTCGACGACCTCGTCCGCCGTGACGTCCGCGCCGTTGACGTCGTGGCCGTGGTACCCGTTGACCTGCAGGTCGATCAGGCCGGGGCAGATCCACGGCAGGCCGCCGTCGTCGCTGCCCGCCACCGGGCGGACATGGGCGATCACCGAGTCCTCGACGGTCACCTCGAGGACCCGGCGCGTGGCGGGATCACGCCCGACGACGCGGCGTGCACCGCTCACAGCGATCTCACGCGGCCGCGGAACCGGCCGAGGAACCTCCCGTTGGCCTCGTCGCCGCCCGGGGCGTTCCCGCTGCGCCACACCGGCGGCTCGATGCCCCGCGCGGCCAGCGCCTCGACGGTGGCGAGGGTCAGGCAGTTCAGCACGTAGGCGTTCGCGAACGTCGAGACGGCGGCGACGCGCTCGCTCGCGCCCGGTACGTCCATGACGGCGTCACCGATGGGGACCTTGCAGTCGATGGCTATGTCCACAAGGTCGTGGAGGTTCGCGCCGGTCGGGTGGCGGGCCGGATGGTCCGGCGCGGTCCGCTCGGCGTGCCCGCGGGAGCTGATGCCGATCAGCTTGACTCCCCGCTCGCGCGCGGTGAGCGCGGCGTCGACGAGGGCCGCGTTGATCCCGTAGGCGTTGACCAGCACCAGCAGGTCACCCTCGGCCAGGCCGTTGTCCTCGATCACCACCCGGCCGTAGCCGGGGGTTCGTTCGATCGCCATCGAGCGCAGCGCGCCGTTCGACAGCAGCGTGCCCTCGTCGAGGATCGCCGCGATGTGCATGAGGCCGCCTGCGCGGAAGAACACCTCCTGCGCCGCCAGGTTGGAGTGCCCGCCGGGGCCGAAGACGTGGACGAGCCGGTCGTCGGCGATCTGGTCGGCGAGCAGTCCGGCGGCCGCGCGGATGTGCTCCGCCTCCTCGGCCAGGATCCGCTCCAGCAAGCCGTGAACGATGTCGAGGTATGCGCGGAAGGTTGGGTCAGTCACGGGGAGCGGCCTCGGCGTCGAGGTAGAGGGTGCAGTCGGGGTGGGTCCGCAGGGCGGTGGCCGGGTCCGCCGCCGAGACCGGTGCGTGCAGGGTGCGCTGCACCGCGGGCTGCTTCAGCCGCCCCGGCACCACGCAGAACAGCCTGCGCGCGTCGAGGAGCCGTGGCACGGTGAGGGTGAGCGCGTGGGACGGGACCTGCTCGATCGAGGGGAAGGCCTCGTCGTCGACCTGCTGCTGGCGGCAGGTGCGGTCCAGCTCCACCACCTTCACGTCGAACGGGTCGTCCAGGTCGGCCACCGGCGGGTCGTTGAAGGCCAGGTGGCCGTTCTGCCCGATCCCGAGGCACACCAGGTCGATCGGCGCCTTCGCCAGCAGGGCGGCGTACTCCGACGCTGTGGCCTCCGGGTCCGGGCCGGGCTCGATCAGGTGCGCCTCGCCGAACGGCAGCCGATCGAAGATCGCTTCTTTCAGCCAGTTCGCGAACCGCTCGGGTGCGTCCGCCGGCAACCCCAGGTACTCGTCCATGTGGAAGGCCGTCACCCGCCCCCAGTCGATGTCCTCGGCGGTCGCGAGGCCGTTGAGCATCTCGCGCTGGCTTGGCGCGGCCGCGAAGATCATCCGCAGGCTCTCCTGACGGGAGAGCGTCGCACGCAGCTCCGCGGCGACGTCGTCGGCCGCGGCCCGGCCCATCGCGGCGCGGTCCTCGAAGACCCGCACCCTCGGCATGCCGGGGACTTCCTTTCTCACCGTGCTCCTTCTTCCTCTCCGGTGCCGTGGCCGAGGGCTTCCCGGCCTGGCTTCGTGTCCAGCTCGACCAGCATGAGCAGTGCCCGCGCGATGTGGAACGGGTCCTTCACGGGCAGTGCGACGGTCTTCTCCAACGGACTTCCGTCCCGGTTGCGGATCTGGGTCCACTCGCGCCCGGGCCCCTCCGGGAACGTGCCGACGGTGTAGTCGCGCAGCCGCGCGTGCCACTCGGCGAGCCGTGGTTCGGCGGCGGCCTCCGCGAGCAGCGCGGTCGAGTAGAGCGCCTCAGCGTTCGGCCACCACAGCTTGGTGTCCCACGTGTCGACGACGAGCCGCTCGTACGGGTCGTCCGACCGCGCGCCCGCCGGCGCTCCGCCGTCCCGGTCCACGTAGCGCAGGAGGCCGCCGTACGCGTCGTCCCAGCCGAGGTCCAGTGCGTGGAGCGCGATTCCGGCGAGCCGCGACGGCTGAGCAAGCTCCGAGCCGGGCAGCAGGTCACGGGCGTGGTGGAGGAACCACAGGGCCTCGAGGACGTGCCCGGGGGTGCGGTGGCGGGTCAGGAGGCCATCCGGGTCCCCGTTCCCGGTGGCGGGCATCTCGACGATGTCGTCGCCGTCGAGGAAGTGCTCCTCGATCTCGCCCGCGGCGTCCCGCACGATCGCGGCGGCCGCCGCCGACCCGGTCGCGCGGTGGACCTGCTCGCCCACCCCGACGAGGATCATCGGGAGCCCGAACGAGAGGTGGCCCGCGGGAACCGGGTACGGGTCTGAGCGGAACCGGCCGCTCTCGATCGCACATGCCGACCGCACGAGCATCTCCTCCGCGAGCTCGCCCCAGCCCTCGTCGGGACGCAGCGGGGCCACCCCGGCGAACCCCAGCGCGGCGAAGAGGTCGGCGAAGACGCTCGTGTGCAGGCCGGCGCCCGCCGTGGCCTCGAACGGCTCGCCCGACCGGGTCGTCACGAACGCCGTCGTTCCGTCTGAGAACAGCGCGTGGTCGCGGACGAACTCCGCGGTCCTCGCGCTCTGCTCACGGAACCACCCGGCGTCGACGTCGAGGAGGCCCTGTTCGGCCGCGACGGCGACCCTGGCGGTGAGCCACGCCCACCGGCCCTGGGACCAGGTGTACTTGTGGTCGGACACCAGCCGGGTGCCGGCGTTGTCCCAACAGGTCAGCACTCCTCCGTGGATGTCGTCGGGGCCGTTCGCGGCCCACCAGGCCAGGACGTCGTCGACGAGGTGGCGGCGGTGGGCGTCGGACCGCTCAGACATCGTCCGCCCGGACGGTCTGGTTGGCCCGCGGGGCGGGAGTGGACGCCGCGTCGCCGAACACGGTCGACTCGTCGACCTCCTCGGAGATGGCGTCGACGAGCGCGTCGGCCTGGTCGTCGTGCCACGGGCGGACCAGGCCGACCAGCACGAACGTGATGATCGAGCAGATCACCGGGCCGCCCACCGACATGGCGGTGGCCTGGTCGGGCGCGAGCTGCGCGATCCAGTCGTCGACCACGTAGCGGGTGAGCGCGAAGACGACGAGCCCGACCGCCCAAGACGCGATCGCGGCCGTCGGCCCGCAGCGCTTGAAGGCGGGCAGCATGCCCAGCAGCATCGGGATGGCGATCGGGCCGACAAGCCCGCCGAACCACAGGATGACCAGGCCGAGGACGCCGCCGAAGCTGTCGGCCGTCAGGGCGATGAGCATGCTCAGCGCGATGAAGGCGAACACGGTGATCCGGCCGATGACCAGTTCGGTCCTCGTGTCCGCGGGGCCGCCGCGCTTCCAGATCGCGGGCAGGATGTCGCGCGTGACCACCGAGGAGATGGCGTTGGCGTCCGACCCCGTCATGGCCATGGTGTGGGAGAACAGCCCGGCGAGGACGAGGCCGATCAGGCCGGCGGGCAGGAGCTGCTGGGTGAGCAGGGCGTAGGACTGCTGGGGGTCGTCGAGGCCGGGAAGCAGGATGGGTGCGGCCCACATCGGGAAGAACATCACGAGCGGCCACACGAGGTAGAGCGCGGCGGAGAAGAGAGCAGCCCGCCGCGCGGTGCTGCCGGTGGGGGAGGCGATGAAGCGCTGCGCGAGGTTCCAGGTGCCGCCGTTGTAGGACAGCGTGTTGATCAGGAGGTACACCATGACGAACATCACGGTGTACTGGCCACCGAAGGGCTGCGAGTTGGCTTCGGGCAGCCGGTCCCACAGGGTCCAGATCGTCGGGATGCCGTCGATCGCGGCGAGGACCGCCACGAACATGACCACGCCCGCGACGAACTGGATGATGAACTGCCCGAAGTCGGTCAGCGCGTCGGCCCAGAGGCCGCCGATGGTGGAGTAGATGAGGGTGACGCCGCCGGTGAGCAGGATGCCGACGCCGAGGGGAACGCCAGCGAAGACGTTGAGCAGCAGGGCCGTGGCCGTCCACTTGGCGCCGACGTCGAAGACCTTCAGCGCGGTGCCGCTCCAGGCGAGGAGCTGCTGCGTCGGGACGTTGTAGCGGATCTTGAGGTACTCCAGCGGCGAGATGATCCCCAGGCGCTGGCGCAGGCGCGGCCAGCGCGGCGCGAAGACGAACGCGCCCACCACCATGGCGAACGTGATGCCGAGGGCCCACCACACGTAGAGAACGAAGCCCTGGGTGTAGGCGATGGCCGCGTAGCCGACGAAGACCGCCGAGCTGTAGCCGGACATGTGGTGGGAGATGCCCGAGAGCCACCAGGGCATCCGGCCTCCCGCCGTGAAGAAGTCGCGGGAGTCGTGCACGCGGGCCTTGGCCCACATGCCGATCCCGACCATCACGATGAAGTAGCCGCCGACCACCAACCAGTCGAGAATTCCCACCGTTCCTCCTGATCTGCGTGGCCGTGCAGCTGCGGGCCTCCGGTTGGCGACGGATACTGTCGTGCAACCGGTTACACGTCAAGATCCCCGGCTGCCCGATGACGAGCGGCACGCGCCTGGCCACCGCGGAGCCATCCGTAGAGTGCAGTCGTGGCACGACGTGGAGGGCGGCAGGGAGCCCCGACGATCAGGCTCGTGGCCTCCACAGCCGGGGTCTCGACCGCGACGGTCTCGCGCGTCTTCTCGAAGCCGCACCTGCTCCGGGAGAGCACGGTCGTGCACGTCAAGGAGGTGGCGGCCCAGCTGGGGTACGTGCCGCACCACACGGCCCAGGCCCTCAGCACCGGGCGGCTGGGGACGATCGCCGTGGTCGTCCCCGACATCGCCAACCCGTTCTTCCCCCCGGTGATCCGGGCGGCCCAGGGGCACGCGTACGGCGCCGGGTTCAGCACCCTGCTCGGGGACACCGACGAGGACCCCGCGAAGGAGGCCGACCTGCTGGCCACCCTCGAACAGCGGACGGACGGGATCGTGCTGGTGTCGTCACGACTGCCCGAGGACGTGGTCCGCCGGCACGCGCGGCACCGTCCCCTGGTCCTGGTGAACCGGGACATCACGGGGGTCGCGCGGGTGCTGGTGGACTCGGCGGCCGGGGTGCGCCAGGCCGTCGACCACCTGGCCGAGCTCGGGCACCAGCACATCACCTACGTCAGCGGGCCGGACTCCTCGTGGTCGAACCAGCAGCGGCGCAGCGCGGTGCTCGAGCAGAGCGCGGCGCGCGGGATCACGGCGACCGTGCAGGGCGCCCACCGGCCCGAGCACGACGCCGGCCGGGCCGCGACGGCAGAGATCCTGGCGTCCGGGGCGACCGCGGCCATCGCCTTCGACGACACCATTGCACAGGGAATCCTGTCCGGGATGGCCGAGCGCGGACTCGCCATACCCGACGATTTGTCGGTCATCGGGTGCGACGACATCCTCGCGGTCAACACCTACCCGCCCCTGACGACCATCCGCAGCCGGATCAGCGAAGCCGGACGCCTCGCCGTCGAGATGCTGCTGCAGCTTGTCGAGAACCGAGCGGAAGCGGACGCCGGGGAGGACGACCGTATGGAGCCGCGGCATGCGCTCACGTCATCGTTGATCCCCCGGGCGACCACTGGCCCGCCGATCCGGCGCTCGCGCAAGGGGTAGCGAGCCCATGTCCTACGGGGCGTCGCGGGCGCCGAGACTGCGTGAGATCCCGAGTGCCGCGGTGCGCACCGCGGGTGCGAGACGGGCGGTGTCGATCCGGTGGACCTGGCCGGTGATCGAGACGGCCGCGACCGCTGCTCCGTCGGCGTCCAGGACCGGCGCGGCGACGCAGGCGATTCCGGGCGTCGACTCCTCGTGCTCCTCGGCGTACCCCTGCCGGCGGATCCGTTCCAGCTCCTTCGTCAGCAGGCCCGGCGCGACCACGGTGCGGGGGGTCCGCCGGACGAGTCCCTGCGCGAGCACCCCGCGCAGCTGGTCGGGAGGCGCGTGCGCCAGCAGCGCCTTGCCGACGCCCGTGCAGTACGCCGGCATCCGGCCCCCGACGCGGGAGCCGACGGCAGGCCCGCGCCGCCCCTCGAGCTTGGCGACGTAGACGACCTCGACACCGTCGGCGACCGCGAGGTGCACGGTCTCGCCGGTCGCACCGAACAGGTCGGTGAGGAACGGCGTGGCGGCGTCGCGCAGGTCCCGCGGCCGCCTGGCGAGCTGGCCGAGCTCGAACAGGCCCATGCCGACCCGGACGCCGTCGTCCCCGATCTCGACCGCCCCCCATTCCCTGAGCTGATGCAGGATCCGATGCGCGGTGGGTTTGGCGATCCCGGTCCGGCGGGACATCTCGCTGATGCTCACGGCACCGTCGCCCGGCCGGAAGGCCGTCAGGAGGGTGAAGGCGCGGCCGAGCACGGAATTCGCGCGGTCGTCTCGCTCAGTGGAACGCACGAGTTCATGTTCGGCGAGCGGACCGGGGACTGTCCAGCGCATGCCCAGCACTGATTCGCGCCCCGTGACCGCGGCCATCGTCGGCCCGGGGAACATCGGGACAGACCTGCTCGTGAAGCTCGGCAGGAGCGCTCTGATCGACGTGAGGTACGTCGTCGGCGTCGTGGAGTCGGACGGCCTGGCCCGCGCCCGCAAGACCGGTGTCGCCGCCTCGGCCGAGGGCGTCGACTGGCTCCTGCGCCAGGACCCGCTGCCCGATCTCGTCTTCGAGGCCACCTCGGCCAAGGCGCACATCGCCAACGCCCCGCGCTACGCCGAGGCCGGGATCCAGGCGATCGACCTGACCCCCGCCCACCTCGGTCCGATGGTCTCCCCGCCGGTCAACGGCTCGGCGCACCTGACGGCACCGAACGTATCGATGATCACCTGCGGGGGGCAGGCCACCATCCCGATGGTGCACGCGGTCTCACGGATCACCCCGGTGCCCTACGCAGAGATCGTCGCGTCGGTGGCCTCCCGCGGGGCCGGACCGGGCACCCGGGCAAACATCGACGAGTTCACCGAGACGACTGCGCGCGCGGTCGAGTCGGTCGGCGGGGCGGCCCGCGGCAAGGCCATCATCATCCTGAACCCGGTGGAACCTCCGATGATCATGCGTGACACGGTGTTCTGCGCGATCGACGGCGACGTGGACCGGGTCGCCTTGGCCGCGTCGATCCACGAGATGGTGGCCGAGGTGCAGGAGTACGTCCCGGGCTACACGCTGCGCGCCGAGCCCCAGTTCGACGAGCCCCGCGACTCGTGGGGTGGCAACGCCCGGGTCGGGATCTTCCTGGAGGTCAAGGGCAACGCCGACTACCTGCCCAGCTATGCCGGCAATCTCGACATCATGACGGCCGCCGCCGCCCGCGTCGGCGAGCTGATGGCCGCGACCCGCACGGAGGTGACGGCATGACCCGTCCAGAACTGCGCCACGACGTCCGGATCACCGACACCACCCTGCGCGACGGCAGCCACGCGATGGACCACCAGTTCAGCGAGGCGCAGGTCCGCGACACCGTCCGCGCGCTCGACCGGGCCGGGGTCGAGGTCATCGAGGTCTCGCACGGTGACGGGATCGGCGGATCGTCGTTCAACTACGGGTTCTCCCGCACCGACGAGATGACGTTGATCGCCGCCGCGCGCGAGGAGGCGACCACCGCGAAGATCGCGGTCCTGCTTGTCCCCGGCATCGGGACCGCTGACGACCTCCGGCGGGCGCACGACGCCGGGGCCGAAATGGTGCGGGTCGCGACGCACTGCACGGAGGCGGACGTGTCGCCGCAGCACTTCGGGGTGGCCCACGGGCTCGGCATGGAGACCGTCGGTTTCCTGATGATGGCCCACCGGACGTCCCCGGAGGACCTGGCCGCGCAGGCCAGGATCATGGTGGACGCGGGATGTCAGGCGCCGTACGTGACCGACTCGGCAGGCGCGCTGCTGATGCACGAGGCGCGGGCCCGCTTCGAGGCCGTCGTGGCGGAGGTCGGGGACGAGGCCTGGGTCGGCTATCACGGCCACCAGAACATCGCCATGGGCGTCGCGAACTCGGTGATTGCCCAAGAGGTCGGGGTCCGCTACATCGACGGGTCGCTCTGCGCCCTCGGGGCCGGCGCCGGTAACTCGCCGACCGAGGTTCTCGCGGCCGTGTTCGACCGGCTCGGTGTGGACACCGGGCTCGACGTGCTGGCGATGCTCGACGCCGCGCAGGAGGTGGTGCAGCCGTACCTGCCGCGCTGGCCGAAGATGGACCGCAACGCGATCGTGCAGGGCTGGGCCGGGGTGTACTCGTCGTTCCTGCTGCACGCCGAACGGGCGGCCGAGCGGTACAAGGTCCCCGCGCACGACATCCTGCGCCGCTGCGGCGAGCTCGGCTACGTCGGCGGTCAGGAGGACATGATCATCGACGTCGCCCTGACGCTGGCGGGTGAGCGCGCCTCATGACCGGGTCGACGAGGGGGATCACACCCACGGCGCCGACGGACGCGCGGGCGAAGGCGCGTGCGCTCTACGAGGCCCGGCGGACGCGGCGTCCGATCCCACCCTTCACCGACGCCGAGCCCGACCTCACCATGGCCGACGGATATGCGATCCAGCGCGAGCTCGTCCCGATGCTGCTGGCCGACGGTGACGAGGTCGTCGGGTACAAGGTCGGGCTGACGTCCCGGCCGATGCAGCGGCTCATCGGTGTCGACGCCCCGGACTTCGGCCCTGTGCTGGCCTCGACCCGGTACGCCGACGGCGACCTGCTCGATCTCGACCGGTTCATCTCGCCGAAGATGGAGGCCGAGATCAGCTTCGTGATGGCCGAGCGCCTGCGTGGTCCGGGGGTCTCGGTCGAGCAGGCGCGCAGCGCGGTCCGGGGTGCGGCGGCCTCAATCGAGATCGTCGACTCCCGGATCCAGGACTGGCGGATCCGGCTCGCCGACACGGTCGCCGACCTCGCCTCGAACGGGGCGATGGTCGTGGCCGACGAGGTGGTCCCAGTCGAGGGGTTCGACGTCCGGCTGCTCGGGATGGTCCTGAGCCGCAACGGGGAGGTCGTCGACACCGGTGCGGGCGCCGCCGCGCTCGGTGACCCGTTCGCCGTGGTCGCGTGGCTGGCGAACACGCTCGGCGAGCACGGCCTGGCCCTCGAGCCGGGCCACCTGGTGATGACCGGGGCGCTGCACGCCGCCGTCCCGCTGGCGCCCGGAGACGACTTCCGGGCGGAGTTCGACCGGATCGGATCCGTCACGATCAGGATCGCGGCCGGGGGCTGAACACTGGGGAAGTGTGTGATGCGTACCGCTGAGCCGTCAGCACAGCCGTGGTCCGGTCAGCCGCGCCGAAGGCCACGCGCCTGACCGGACGAGATCCCTGGTCAGCCGTACGAGCGTGGTCACCACCACCCCCACCGGAGGAGAGGCGCGGACGCCTCGTTGCAGGCCGAGCACGACCGTGCGCTCGACGTCCGGCGCCGTGAGCGGGGCTGCGCTGACGCGCCCCGCCGCGACGTCCGCCGCGGCACCCGCAGCGGGCAGCACCGTCCACCCGTACCCGGCGAGGACCAGCTTCTTCTGCACCGTCATCGAGTTCGTCTGGATGGTGATGCGGGGTTCCCCGGGGACCGCGGACCGTGCCTGGTCGATGAGCGCGCGCAGGCCGTGCCCGTTGACCGGCAGGACGAGTCGCTGGGCGAGCACCCGCTCCCACGGGACCGGCGAGTCGGCGGCGAGTCCGGCGTCAGGGGGTGCCACGACCCAGAGCCGCTCCTGCAGGAGGGGCTCGACGGCGAGCGATGGCGTGTCGCTCAGGTTGTACAGCAGCGAGAGATCGACCTCGCCCGAGTCCAGCCACTGCTGCAGATGGCCCGAGTACGCAGTCAGCAGCCGAAGCTCGATTCCGGGATGGGAGCGCGCGATGTCGTCGGTCAGCGGCTGGGCCAGGATGTCGATGACGCTCTCCAGCAGCCCCACGCTCACGATGCCGGTGACCTCGCCCGGCGGGTCGGCGCCGAGCGCGCCACCATCGCGCCGTACGGTCCCTTCCCGACGGCCGACGGAGCGGTCGTGCTCGCGGTGCAGAACGACCGGGAGTGGAAGTCGCTGTGCACGGCCGTGCTCGGCCACGAGTCTCTCGTCGAGGACCCGAGATTCGCGCGCAACTCGGCCCGGGTCGCGCACCGCGCCGAGGTGAACGCCCTGGTCGGCGGCGGGCTGGCGGCCCTCGACACGGACGCGACGTCGGCGCTGCTCGACCGGGCCGGGATCGCGAACGCCCGCATGAACCAGGTACAGGACTTCTGGCAATTGGAATGCGAATCGAGGTGCCCCGGGACCGGGAGGGCACCTTCGAACCACAGCCGGTGAAGAAGCGGCAGCGGCGGCTCGGTGAGGTCGACGCGATCGTGTTGTCGTTGTGTGCGAAAGGGTTGACGACCACGGAGATCGCGCCAGGTACCCAGGAAACGGAGACCGCTCACTATTTTCCGCATCACCCCACCTAATACTGCAACGGCATTTATGGTGGGTAGCCGCGGCGGCGGGCGCGCCGGTCACGTCGAGGCCGGGCACCGCTTCGCCGCGACCACCAGCCAGGTCTGCGGCCTGTTCCCCTTCGCCACCCCCTCCGGCAGCGACGTCCGCGGCGTCCCCATCGAACGACACCTGCACACCGCAGAACCGGTCGGGCTCGACCCCGCGCACTGGCTACGCACCGGCCTGGTCTCCAACACCGGAGTCTGGGTGCAAGGCCAGCCCGGTATCGGGAAATCCTCGATCATCAAACGCATGCTCGCCGGCCTCGTCGGGTTCGGCAGGCTGGTGCCGAAGGTTTTGATCACAGGGAAGTCGGGCACAGGAAATCGGCTGCGCTACAGGTCCTTTGTGGCTGGCCATCACGTTGACCGGGTCATTCTCTCCGTTCCCTGGGGGGCAGGGACCTCACCTCGGCCGAGGTTGGCCTGATCGCCGGGCGAGTCGGCCCCGGCGTGCACAGACCGGCCGATGAGGCCGACCGGGCCCGGAAGGGGGCGGCGATGGCATCGCAGAAAGCACTCGACAGGTCGATCCGATGGGAGGCCGAGGAGAGCCGGGAGCGGAACGTGCGCGTCGGGCTGCTGGCCGATCCGGGGCTTCCTACCGAGATCGCGGAGCAGCTCGCCAGGGAGCTGCCGAACCTGCTGGCCGACCAGCCCCGGGACGGGATGCGCTACACGTTCACTGTGGTCTCGGAGACGCTGCGGCGCCGCGGGGACAGCCGCGGGGAACGGCTGATCGACGTGGCTGCCAAGCGGCGCGAGCTGGAAGGCTGGGACTTCGCGACCTGCCTGACCGACCTGCCGGTGCACGAGGACGGCCGTCCCGTCGTGGCCGAGCTGAGCCGGGAGGCGGGAGCCGCGTTGCTCGTCGTTCCCGCGTTGAAGGTGCTGAACCCGGCGGAGCAGGCCCGCGACATCATCGCCGGACTGATCCTCGAATGGGTGGCCGGCGATGACGCCGACGAGCGCCTTCAGCGACTCGAGGAACGGGTGACGAGCCTGCATCGGGTCGAGCCCGCCGACGATGACGTCGACCTGCGGCTGACCAAGTCGGGCGGGCAGCTGCGAATGCTGCTCGGGATGGTGCGGGTGAACCGGCCGTGGCGGCTGGTGCTCGGATTGCGCGGTGCACTCGCCGCGGCGCTGGCCACCGCTGCGTTCGGGCTGGTGTCCTCCCCGGTCTGGCAGGTCAGCGGGGCCATGAGCACCGTCCGCCTGTGGATCGCCACGGCGGTCTCCCTCGCCGCGATCATCGGCTGGCTGATCCTGAACCACGGCCTGTGGCAGCACCCGAGCGGCAACGGCCCGCGGGAACGCCATCGAATCCGACTCTACAACGCAGCGACGCTGCTGACCCTCGCGATCGGCGTCGTGGTGTCATATGTGGTGCTGCTCGTCGGAAATTTCCTGACCGGCTGGTTCGTGGTGGTCCCGGAGGTCTTCTCCTACACGATCAGAAGGCCGGTGAGCTTCGCCGACTACTTCCGGCTCGCCTGGCTGGTCTCCTCGCTGGCGACCATCGGCGGCGCCCTCGGATCCGGCCTGGAATCGACCGACACAGTGCGCAGTGCGACCTGGGGCACGCGATACCGGAAGACCCGGAAGAACTAACTAAGTCACCGGCGTTGCGAACGTATGCGTGAGTACACCCTGGTTTGCGTGAGCCCGTGGCTCAGGCTGGGAGGGTCCACGTGGCTGCTGGGGGCAGCGGTGGGCGGTGTTCCCCGGGCGCAGTGATCGCCGTGCGGAAGGTCCCGGTACACGTCTGGCCGACCCACTACCGGCTCGCTGCCGGGCACCGCCTGCAGGTCACGATGTCGAGCGACGACTACCCGGAGATCGAGAGCGACGCCCCGCCCGGGACGGTCGAGGTGCTGGTCGGCGCCGGTGGCTCGACGATCCGGTTCGACACGGTGCGGGCCTGAGGCGCCGGGCTCACTCCTCCTGCTGGAGGCGCGTCTCAGCTCGGGTCGTAACCACCGATCGACAACTCGTCTGGACGGCTCTGAAAGATTCGGAACGATGCGGGCGAACAGGCGATTGCGCAGGTGCAGCCGGAGTGCAACGGTGTCCGGCGGAACCCGCCACTGTGCGGCCTCGCCACGCAGTGGCAGCCAACGAGCGGAGGTGGTCGCCATGGCGCCGTTCGATCCAGAATGGATGACGGCCTGGCAGGAGGCCGTGAATCGGGACCGGGCGATGGAATACGTGCGGCACTTCATGGACGCGGACTTCGTCATCGGCTTCGGGGATACGGAGTACCTCGTCTCGGTCCGTGCTGGCAATGTCGAGCGCGTGTCCGATCAGTGGACCATCCAGGACACCTGGGATTTCACCCTCCGCGGTCCCCGTGAATCGTGGGAGAAATTCATCGAGCCGGTCCCACCGCCGATGTACAACGACATCTGGGCCATGGCGCACCCGCTGCACGGACGGCTGCGGATGGAGGGCAACGTCAAGGTTCTCTGGCAGCACCTGCGGTCTGTGACGTGGATGCTCGATCACATGCGCCGGCTCGAGCCGGTAGCCGCATGAGCACCGTACAAGGGTAGGAGCTCAGGAAGATGGCGACGAAGCACGATCCCATCGTCGGTCGTTACGTTTACGTTCCCTACGATGGCACAGAATACCGGGTGTTCTACGAGGAGGCCGGCGAAGGAACTCCTCTGGTGTGCCTGCACACGGCTGGAACCGATTCACGTGAGTACCGCCACCAGCTCGCCGATCCCGACATCACGGGCCAGTTCCGGGTAATCGCTCTGGATCTTCCCCGGCACGGGAAGTCGATCCCTCCGCCGGGCTTCCAGAACGAGGAGTACCGGTTGACGGCGAAGTTCTACTGTGAGTTCGTCATGGCATTCTGTGACGCCCTCGGATTGGAGCGACCCGTCATGATGGGCAGCTCGATGGGCGGCAACATCTGTTTGCACCTGGCGCTCAACTTCGAGGAGAAAGTGCGCGCTCTGATCGCGATCGAGGCGTGCGATTACTCGCCCGGCTGGTTCATCGACTGGCTCTACCACCCCGAGGTGCACGGCGGGGAGGCGTGCGCCACCTCGGTGTTCGGGCTGATGGCGCCGCAGAGCCCCGAGGACTACCGCTGGGAGACCTGGTGGTACTACGCCCAGGGAGGCCCCGGGATCTTCCGCGGCGATCTGTACTTCTACAGCGTGGACCACGACTTCCGGCAGCTCGCCGAGAAGATCAGTGGCAACGTGCCGATTTACCTCATGACGGGCGTTTACGACTTCGCATGTACCCCTGAGATGACCGCCCAGACCGGGAAGAAGATCAAGGGGAGCGAGACCATCATCATGGAGGAGATCGGGCACTTCCCGATGTGCGAGAACCCGGTGACCTTCAAGAAGTACCTCATGCCCGTACTGGGGCAGATCACCAAGCGGGAACTCGAGGCGCACTTGACGGGCTGACGAAAATCAGGGGATGGCCCGCAACGGGGGCACGGAGATCGACCGAGCGCTGGAAGTCGTGGTCAGCGAGATCAACGCTCTGCGGGAGCGGCAGGACGGCGGCCCCACCGTCGTGCTTACCTTGGGTGGCTTGGTCGTCGCCGGAACGATCATTCCTGACTGGCAGTGGTTCGACGAGGTCGAGCATACGGCCCGTGCTGCTTTCACAGTGCACACCGGCGGCTCCATCGACGACGAGCACGGTGGTTGGGCGAGGCTGTTCCGAGGCGTCAGCGAGTCGCTGGTGAGGGACCACGAGGAGCACCGTGCTGCTGAGAACGTGATAGAGGTCCTTTCCGAACGGTACCGACGCCTGCTCGCCCAGGAGTACCGCACCACCTACATCCACTTGAAGGATGCCCGGGTGATCGCACCCGGCGTCAGTGCTCTGCCCGCCGGCGGAATGCACTGGCGAGGACGGCTGACAGAGGTCTCTGGGTGGTCCTTCGGGCATCTCGGTGAGCCATCACCGGCGTCGGTCGAAGACCCCGGTCGCGACGATCAAACTGCCGGACCTGAACGGTCACCCTGACACGTGAATTCTTCCACTGCGATTCGGTGCGGTGGGCAGGCTCCCGGCGATGAAGAGAGTGAACACGATTCCGCCTGCGATGACGTACACGGCGGTTCTGATGCCGTTCGATGTGGCGATGCGCAGCTCTTCCGCTGTGAGGCCTTCCGTGCCGGAGTTGGCGATCAGGACGAGCAACGCGAGTCCGATGACTGCGCCGACACCAGAGCCGGTGGATACGATGCCGGAGGCAACGCCTTGCTGGTTGGCAGTGATCCCCGTGGCCGCGGCGATGAACATTGCCGTGAACACGACGCCGTCACCGATGCTGACGGCGACGAGTCCGGGCACGAGCGCAGCGTAGGAACTGTCGGGGGTCATCGCCAGTCCGAGGCCGACTGCGCCGGCCGCGCCGATGGCGAGGGCGGCGACGAGGGTGCGCCTCAGCCCGAGGCGCGTCACGACCTTCCCTGCAAACGCTGATCCCGCGACGACCACGGCGGTCGGAATGAGGAATCCAACGCCTGTCTCGAGGGCGTTGTATCCGCGGACGTCCTGGAAGTAGATGGACAGGAAGTAGAGGAGAGAGCCGAAGGTCGCCATGAACATGAACGCGATCGACGTCGCGATCAGGAGGGTCCGATTGCCGAGCAGTTGAGGCGGCATGAGCGGATCGCGGCTGCGCCGTTCGACGATGCCGAAGACGCCCAGCAGTGTGTGCCAGCGGGGTCACGTCCTCCAGCGGCTCGAACCTCGTTGTCACGAGGTGCCCAGGTAGCCGGTGCGCCGGCCGTCGACGAAGTCGCCCCTGGCGTCCCGCGCCTCGCCGGAGATGTTCAGCTCGAACGTGTAGCTCAGCTCCTGCCGGTAGGCGGTGCGGATGTCCCGGCCCAGCGTGCCGGCCATGGCGGCCTTGAGCCCTCGAATGACGTTGGTGCGCTTCGCCGCGATCGTCGCGGCGACCGCGAGCGCCGCCGCGGGCAGCTCCGCGGCCGGGACGAGGCGCAGGACGCTGCCGAACCTGTGCAGCTCGGCGGAGTCGACCGGCTCGCACGTGAACATCGCCGCGCGCAGCCGCTTCTCCGGCATCAGCCCGATCGCCTGGACGATCCCGCTGGTCGCCCCGTTGTCGGCCTCGGCGAGGACGAACGGGGTGTCCGGGGCGGCCAGGAGGATGTCGCAGACCCCGGCGACGAGCACGCCGAGCCCGATGCAGTAGCCGTGCACGGCTCCGATCACGGGCACCGGGCACTCCGCCACGGCGAGACTCAGGTCGAGGGACCCGCGGGTCTGGCCGAGGATGCCCTCGAAGCCAGGCGCGCGCTGGACCTCCTTGACGTCACCGCCCCCGCAGAACCCCCGCCCCTCCCCGCGCAGCACGACCGCCCGTACCCGGTCGTCGCCGGCGTAGGCCCGCAGGTGCCCGACGAGCGTCCCGATGTCGGCGACGTTGTAGGCGTTGACCGGCGGGTTGTCGACGACGAGCTCGGCGACGCCGTTCCCGTCGACCTTCTCGTGGATCATGCAGTCCCTTCCCGATTCGGTGCGCCGTGGGTCGCGGCCAGCTCGGCCCGGTTCACCTTGCCCGTGACGTTGCGGGGGAGGGCGTCGACGAGCACCAGCTTCTTGGGCATCTTGAACCGGGCCAGCCGGCCGCTCGCGAACTCGTTGAGGTGGTCCAGCGTCAGCTCGGCTCCCGGGGCCGGGACGACCACGGCCGCGCCGACCTCGCCCCACCGCGCGTCCGGGATACCGACGACTGCGACGTCCGCGACCGCCGGATGCAGGGACAGGACGTTCTCGACCTCGGCGGGGTAGACGTTCTCGCCGCCGGACTTGTACATGTCCTTCGTGCGCCCGGCGAGGTAGTAGAAGCCGTCGGCGTCGCGGCGGGCCGCGTCGCCGGTCCGGAACCAGTCGCCCGTGAAGTAGTCGGCGCGGTCCTTGCGCCAGTACCCGACGGTGATGCTCGGCCCCCGCAGCCAGATCTCGCCGGTCTCGCCGTCGGGCACGTCGTTGCCATCGGGGTCGACGAGTCGGACGTCGGTGTGGCGGGCGCGCCGCCCGGTGGAGCCCTGTTTCGCCTTGGCGAGCGACGTGGCCTCGTTGTCCAGCGCGGTGGCCATCGGTCCCATCTCGGTGCCGCCGTACTGCGGCTGGAGCGCGACGCCCCGGTCGGCCCAGAGCTGGAGCAGCTCCGGCGTGGCGATGGCGCCCGCGATGATGAAGTGGCGGGCGTGCGAGAGGTCTGCGTCGGCGAACCCCGGCTGGGCCGCGACCGCCTGGTACATGAGCGGGATCGCGGCGAAGTGGGTGATCGGTGGGGACGAGCCGGCGAGCCTCGCGAGCACCGCGTCGGGCGTGAACCGGGTCATCGTCGTGACGGCGCCGCCGAAGTAGAGGATCGGGTTGGCCATCACGTGCAGCCCGCCTGCGTGGAACAGCGGCATCGGGTTGAGGTGGTGGCACCCCGGCTGGGAGTACCCGGTCGTCTGGGCGGTGTTGAAGGCCTGCCACAGGAGGGTCGAGTGCGTGGAGAGCGCGCCCTTGGGCTTTCCCGTCGTACCCGACGTGTAGAGGACGTGCGTCGGATGGTCCAGCTCGATGCCGGCCCGTGGGCCGTGGTAGCCGGCTGCGGCGAGCGCGGCCTCGTAGTCGGTGGCGCCGGCGGGCAGGGCTGCGCCCCAGGCCAGGCGGCGGGTGATCTCGACCTTCTCGGCGATCTCGCCCGCGGCCTGCGCCCACGCGTCGTCGTGGACGATCGCGGCCGGTTCGGCGTCGTGGCAGATCTCGGCCATCTCGTGGACCGTGAGCCGCCAGTTGAGCGGCACGAACAACGCACCCAGCCGCATCGCGGCGAACTGGACCTCGAACACCCGCGGGTCGTTCTCCGCGACGAGCGCGATCCGGTCGCCCCTGCCGACACCCAGGTCGGCGAGGACCTGCGCGACCCGCCCGACACGGTCGTCGAGCTCGCCCCACGTGAGCGCCCGGCCGTCCTCGGCGCAGCTCAACGCCAGGGCAGCCGGTCGGTGGCTCGCGTGATGTGCGGTCCAGTCGTGCGCGCCGAAACCCATCTCAGCTCCCTGACCTTCAGCCGGCCCCATTACCAAACGAAGATTGGTGAATATCGCGGCTCACGCGGGTGGCGTCAAGGGCGGCATCCTTGACCGCTTCACCAAATGACGTTAGGTTAACGCGGCGCTGTTCACCGGCGCAACGCCCCATCCAAGAAGGCCCGAGTCGAGAGGAGTGGACGCGTGGCACGCGCGACGATCGACGGGAGCCGGTGCCAGGGGCACGGGCGGTGCGCGCTGATCGCCCCCGACGTCTTCGACGTCGACGACCTCGGGATGGGCCGGGTCGTCGTCGACGAGGTGCCCGACGGCGAGCTCCCCGACGTCCGGGCGGCCGTGCTCAGCTGCCCGGAGAGCGCCATCGCGCTGCCGGAGTGAGGGGAGGTCCGCTCGTGCGTGATCGTGGGTCGCCATGTCCTGGGCGGCCGCGGCGGAGTTGCTCGCCGAGCACCGCACCGTCACGCTCGCGACGATCGGGCCGGACGGCCGGCCGCACCTGGCGGCGATGTGGTTCGCGCTCGACGCCGACGAGCTGCTGATGTGGACCTATCGTGCCAGGGTGGACGCCCTGACACGGCCTTCGGCCGGGGGAGCGGGTCGGGTGGCGGTCAGGTGGCGCTGCCGCCCCAGCCGTAGCGGGCGAAGGGCCGGGTCCAGCCCGCGTCGAGCGAGTCGACGGACTGCCGGGCCTCCACGAGCGCGATCTCCAGCCGGCGCGGGGCGGAGGCGTCGCCGATGACGCGGACGACAGGGGCGGTGTCGGCGAGCTCGTCCTGCAGCGCCCGGTCCGGCACGCCGCCCGACATGAGGACGACGTCGTCGAACTCGACGACCTGCGCGCGCTGGGGCGCCTCGGCGGGTGCGACGTCGGCACGTCCGGGCGCGAGTCGCCGGATCACCGCGCGGGGCAGGAAGGTGAAGTCCCCCGCGAAGAGGCTCGCCGCGAGCGGCGCGCCCATCATCTCCCAGCGCATCTCGAGGTTGGCGGCGATGAGCGCGTACCGGCTGACCTGCACGACGCGGTGCCCGTCGTCGACGAGCCGCTGCGCGACGTCGACCGACTCGTAGTGGCCGATCTCGTCGAGGAGTAGCACGACGTGTCCCAGTCCGGCGCCACGGAGCACGTCCCACCCGGTGTGCGGGGTGACCTCGTCGAGGCCCGGCAGCGGCACCGCGGGCGCCAGCGCCTGGAAACCGTCGCGGCGCGGGGTCACGCCGGTGGCGACCACGACCGCGTCCGGCTGCATCCCGCGGACCAGCGGTGCGGTCGCGGGCGTGCCGAGCTTGACGTCGACGCCGTGCGCCTGCATCTGGTGCGTGTAGAACGCGACGAGGCCCGCGACCTCGGAGCGGCGCGGCGGGACCAGCCGGAGCTGCCCGCCCAGCGCGTCGGCGGCCTCGAGCAGGGTGACGTGGTGACCGGCCAGCGCCGCCGCGCGGGCGGCCTCCATGCCGGCCGGCCCGCCGCCGACGACCACCACCCGCTTCGCCCGGTCCGCCACGGCGATCAGGTGGTCGCCGTGGGTGGTCTCGCGTCCGGTCGCGGGGTTGACGGCGCACATGGCGCGGGCCCGCGTATTCAGCCCGCCTGCGCAGCTCTGCAGGCAGCCGATGCACGGGCGGATCTCGGCCGAGCGGCCGCTGATCGTCTTCGCGACCAGCTCGGGCTCGGCCAGCGTGGCCCGGACCATCGAGACGAGGTCGGCGGCGCCGGCGGCGATGACCTCGTCGGCCTGCTGCAGCGTGGTGAACCGGCCGGCGACGATCGTCGGCAACCCGGTCCGGCGAGTGACCTGCTCGCTGGTCGGCAACTGGTAGCCGGGTGGCAGGTGGGCGCCGCCCATGAGGAGGTCCCGGCCGTAGTGCGAGCCGAGCGAGACGTCCACGAAGTCGATCAGGCGATCGCGCTCCAGGCGAGTGACCAGCTCCGCGAGGTCGGCCGCGGTGGTCTGGTCGGGCGGACCGTCCGGGGACACTCGCACGCCCAGCGGGTAGTCGGGCCCGACGGCGGCCCGGATCGCGGTGAGGACCTCGACGAGGAAGCGGCTGCGGTTCTCGGCCGAGCCCCCGTACTCGTCGGTGCGGTGGTTCGTCGCGGGCGAGAGGAACGTGGAGAACAGGTATCCGTGGCCGGCGTGCAGCTCGATGCCGTCGATGCCGCCCTCGCGGGCCCGCAGCGAGCTTGCGACGAAGCACTCGACCAGCTCGTCGATCATGCCCTTCGTCATGGGCACCGGGAGCATGCCGAGACCGGGGTCGGGCACGTGCGACGCGGCCCACGGGGCCGAGCTGTCCATGGTCAGCTGGGTCGGGCCGCCGTGCATGATCTGCTGGAACATCTTCGCCCCCTCCGCGTGCACCGCGGAGGTGAGCCGTTGCAGGCCCGGCAGGACGTCGTCGGTGGTCAGGTCGAGCATCCCCGGCGAGCTCCAGTGGATCTGCCCGATGTCGGCGAACGCGAGGGCCACGCCGCCGCGGGCGTGGGCCAGGTGGAACGCGATCATGTCCTCGCTCACCCGCTGGCCGACGGCGAGGCCGGAGCCCTGCGACGTGCGCACGACCCGGTTGCGCAGCTCGACCGGGCCGATCCGGAACGGGGTCAGAACGTGGTCCAGCATCGGTCAGCCTCTCGCCTGTACGGGGGTGAACTGCGTGAACTCCACCGGCAGCGAGAGGACGTGAGTGTCAGCGGTCATCGGTGAGACTCCTGCGGATGCGGCGCGTCGTGCCACGCGCGTGGCGGCGGTAAAACTAATGACATTTGATATGTGGGTCAAGACACGTGCGCGAGGGGCAGCCGGGCGCTATACCGTATGGCGATTGGTTTCTGACGGTGGGGAGGGTCGCCGTGGACGGTGTGATCGCGCCCCTGCGCGGCATCCGGGTGCTGGAGCTGGGCAACTACATCGCCGCCCCGACGGCCGGCCGGATGCTCGCGGACTTCGGCGCGGAGGTCATCAAGGTCGAGCGCCCCGGCACCGGTGACGAGCTGCGCAACTGGCGCCTTTACAGCGGGACCACGTCGATGCTGTACCGGACGATCAACCGGAACAAGAAGTCGGTCGTGCTCGACCTGCGCAGCGAGGCCGGCCGGGCCGTCGTCCTCGACCTCGTCCGGCACTGCGACGTCCTGCTGGAGAACTTCCGGCCCGGCACCCTCGAACGCTGGGGGCTCGGACCCAAGGTGCTCGACGGCGTCAACCCCGACCTGGTCATCACGCGCATCTCCGCGTTCGGCCAGACCGGTCCGCTCGCCGACCGTCCCGGCTTCGCGGCGGTCGCCGAGGCCGTCGGCGGGCTGCGCGAGCTGGTCGGCGAGCCCGACCGGCCCCCGGTGCGGGTAGGGGTGTCGATCGGGGACTCGATCGCGGGCCTCTACGCCGCGTTCGGCACGGTCATGCAGCTCCACCAGCGCGAGGTGCGCCGCCGCGATCCCGGCTCCGCCGCCCTGTCGCTGGTCGAGCGGACGATCGACGTCGCCCTGAACGAGGCTGTCCTGTCGATGTTGGAGTCGCTCGTGCCCGACCACACCGCGTACGGGGTGAGCCGCACCCGCACCGGCGGGCGGATGGAGGGCATCGCGCCGTCGAACGCGTACCTGTGCCACGACGGCGCGAGCGTCGTCGTGGCAGGCAACGGCGATGGGATCTTCCAGCGGTTGATGGCCGTGATCGGCCGGCCCGACCTCGGCGAGGATTCGGACCTGCGCGCCAACGCCGGGCGCTGGCGGCGCCGCGACGAGCTCGATGCGGCGATCGGGGAGTGGACGGCCACGCTGCCCCGCGAGCAGGTGCTCGGCCGGCTGGAGGCCGCCGGCGTACCGGCGGGGCCGATCTACACCGCCGCCGACGTCTGCGCGGACGAGCAGTACGCGGCCCGCAACATGATCCAGTACCTCCCGGTGGAGACCGGCGCTGGCGAGCCCCGTGAGGTGGGTTTCCCCGGGATCGTCCCGGTAATCGGCGAGGTTTCGCTGCCGGTCAGGAGCGTGGGGCCGGACCTCGGCGCGCACACCGAGGAGGTGCTGGCGGGCCTCCTCGGGCTGGATGCGGCGGAGGTCGCCGCCGCGACGGGCGGCGTGGTCCCGTATTGACGGCATTTCCCGAACATCGTTAGGTTCTAGGTCGGTCGGCGCAAAGGAGTGCCATGGCAGGACGGGTGGACGGGCGGGTCGCGCTGGTGACCGGCGGCGGGTCCGGGATCGGGGCCGCGAGCGCGCGGGCACTGGCCGCGGCCGGGGCGGCCGTCGCCGTCACGGACCTCGACGAGGAGTCGGCCCGCGACGTCGCGGAGCGGATCGGCAAGGACGGCGGTCGCGCGGTCGCGTACCGGCTCGACGTCTCCTCCGAGCCGGACTGGGTGCGCACCGTCGCGGCGGTGGGCGAGGAGCTCGGGCCGATCACGGTCCTGCACAGCAACGCCGCGCTGACCTCGCCGGAGGCCTACGCAGCGGACCTGGGTGTCGTCGACCTCGACGTCGAGTTGTTCGACCGGGTCATCGCGGTCAACCTCCGCGGCGGGGTGCTCGCGTGCAAGCACGTCGTGCCCGGCATGCTCGCGGCCGGCGGCGGCTCGATCGTGCTCACGTCGTCGGTCAAGGGGCTCACGGGCAGCGCGCACCGCACCGCGTACTCGATCTCCAAGGGCGGGCTCGACAGCCTCGCCAGGGTCGTCGCCACCGGCTACGGCAAGGGCGGCGTCCGGTGCAACGCGATCGCCCCCGGCATCGTCGCGACCGACGCGATCGCCAGCATCCCCGCCGCCCAGCGCAGCGCGCTCGAACTGGCCCACCTGACCCCGTCGCTCGGGCGGGCGGAGGACGTCGCGAACGCCGTGGTCTTCCTGGCCTCCGACGATGCCGCGTTCATCACAGGGCAGGTCGTGTGCGTCGACGGCGGCCTGGCCGCGCACGTCGCGGCGCTCTCGCCAGCCGGCAGCCGAGGGGAGGGCTGAGCGGGTGGCCGCTTCACCGTCGCCTACCAGGGAGACCGCATGAGCACCAGCACCGGCGTCGTCCGGGTCCGCTACACGCGCACGCCGTACCTCGTCGTCACCAATGAGCGGCACGAACGGAAGGACGTCTACGGGTCGATCGACGACTCGGTCGTCCGGCAGGCCCAGCTGCTGCGCGGCGACGAGCCGTCGGACACGGTCGTCGTCGCGATGCACCCGATCGGCTCGCCGGGCTACCTGCCGGCCTTCTCCCAGCTCGCCCGCGGCGGCTTCCACGTCATCGCGTGCGGCACCCGGTACTCGACCGGCGACGCGGGCCTCCAGATGGAGAGCTGCCTGTTGGACCTCGCCGCCTGCGTCCGGGACGCGAAGGAGCGCCTCGGCTACGAGCGGGTCATCCTCGCCGGCTGGAGCGGCGGCGGGTCACTGATGGCGGGCTACCAGGCCGAGGCCGAGCAACGGACGATCACCCGGACCGCGGCAGGCGAGCCGACGCCGCTCGCGGACACCGAGCTGATCCCCGCGGACGCGCTGATGCTCATGGCCGCCCACCGCAGCCGGCACCGGTTGATCACGGACTTCCTGGACCCGTCGATCACCGACGAGGACTGCCCGAAGGACCGGGACGCGGAGCTGAACATCTACGACCCGGAGAACCCGAACCGGCCGCCCTACTCGCCCGAGTACGTCGCGCGGTACCGCGCGGCGCAGCGGGAACGCAACGCCCGGATCACCGCGCGGGCGGTCGCCGAGCTCGACGCGCTGAAGGCCGCCGGGCGTGACCACGACGAGAGCTGCTTCGTCGTGCACGGCACGATGGCCGACCCGCGCTGGGTCGACCCGACTGTCGACCCGAACGACCGCCGGCCGGGCTGGTCCTACCTCGGTGACCCGCGGGTGGCGAACGACGGCCCGGCCGGGCTGGCCCGGTTCTGCACGACCCGCGGCTGGCTCTCGCAGTGGAGCCTCGAACACGCCCAGGTCGACGCCGTGGACGCCGCCCCGCGCATCTCCGTGCCGACGCTGGTGGTCGCCAACAGCGCCGACGACGCCGTCCCGGCCGCGCACCCGCGCGACTTCTACGCCGCGCTCCCCGACGGCGCCAAGCGCTACCACGAGATCGTCGGGGCCAACCACTACTTCAGCGGGAAGGGCGACCAGCTCTCCCACCTGGACGAGGCGGCGCTGGTCGTGCGGGACTGGGCGTCCGCGCTGTAATCAGCCCGGCCGAAGGATCTTCGGGTCGCCCGCGCAGGTCAGCAGGGTGAGCGTCCGGTGGCCGATCCGCCAGCCGTCGGGGGTGCGCTCGAACCGGTCGGTGTAGGTGCCGGTGACCGTGTAGACGGCCTCCGGCGGCGCCGGCCGCGCGCCGTGCCCGACGTGGTGGGCGGTCACGTGGCTGAGGCCGTCGGCGACGTCAGGGTCCGCGGTGGGCCGGACCCGTGAGGTGTGCAGCAGGTGCTGGGTCGCCGCAACAGCTGACGCCGTGGTGCGGAAGAACGCCACGATGTCGTCGATGCCCCGGCTGACCCGCGGGCCCGAGTACACGATCTCCGCGTCCGGGGCGAAGACCAGGCGCAGCTCGTCCCACCGGCGCAGGTCGACGGCGAAGCAGTAACGGGCCAGCAGGTCGTCGATCGCAGCGCGGTCCGCGCCGGCCAGCCCGCTCACGTGAGCCCGATGAGGTGCTTGCGGAGGTCGTCGAGGAACCCGACGTAGATCCGCTGGAACGTGGTGGTGAGGCGCTCGATCAGCGCAGCGTCGCAGTCGAACTCGGCGAACCACTCGACGAAGGTCGTCCCCGACGCGGTCACCGGCAGGAGGTGCACCGTGCCCCGGAACGCGCGGACCGGGAACGGCGGCTCGCCTGCGAACTCGTAGGAGTACCGGCGGTCGGGGGCGTCGTAGCCCACCAGCCGTTCTCGGACCACGCGGCTGTCCGGCTCCATCGTGAGCCGGCGGGTGGAGCCGACTGCGCCCGGACCGGCCCCGTCCTCGGGCTCGCTGGACCGGATGCGCTCGACCCACCGGTCGATGCCGTGGAAGTCGTGCAGCACCGACCAGACCGTGTCGATGCCGTCGTCGAGGGTCGCGCTGACGTAGGCGATGCTCATGAGGAGGGCTCCCGGGGTGTCGTCAGATGGCGAGGGCGGCCTCGTGGCCCTCCTTGAACGCGTGCATCGCCGTGCGTGGGGCGAGCGCGTCCCCGACGATCGTGTACGGCAGGGCCAGCCGCTCGACCGTCTCGACGAGGTCCAGTGCCGGCAGCGGGGCGAGCACCGGGACGATCGTGTCCACGTCCAGCTCGGTGATCGTCTCCCCGTCCGGGCGGACGACGATGACGTGCTTGCCGTCGACGTCGCCGAGCAGGCCGCCGGTGATCACCTCCGCGCACGCGCGGCGCAGGATCGCCGGCACCTCGTAGCGGTGCAGCGCCCCGCCCCACGGCATGACGGTTTCGCTGCTCGTCACGTAGACGACCTCGGCGCCGCCGCGGGCGAGGGCCTCGGCCACCAGCGGGCCCTCGTTGGCGCCGACGGCGTCGAAGACCAGCACGCGCCCGCCGGTGGGGCGGGCGAGGGCTTCGACCGGGCTGCGCAGCACCCCGTCGGCCGCGTCCGGGAACGCCGACGTCGTGATCGGCCGCCCGCCGGTGGCCAGCACGACGTGGTCGGGCGCGAGCTCGCGCAGCAGGGCCTCGTCGGCGACGGTGCCGGTGCGGATCGTCACCCCGCGCTCGCCGAGTTCGGAGACGAGGTGGTCGACCGTGCTGACCAGGCCCAGCGCCGCGGTCTTCTCGGCTGCCCGCAGTCGCCCACCGGGCCGCGGCCCGGCATCGACGACCGTGACCCGGTGCCCGCCGGCGGCCGCGGTGTCGGCGGCCTTCAACCCGGCCGGCCCCGCGCCGACCACGAGCACGTGCCGCTGCGTGTCCGCCGGGCGGACCGCCAGCTCGGTCTCGCGCAGCACCTCCGGGTTGTGGAAGCAGCTGATCTCGGGGTAGCCCTGCAGCTTCCGGTTGACGCACACGTTCGCCCCGACGCAGGGCCGGATCCGGTGGGCGTTCCCACTCCGGGTCTTGGCGAGGAGGTCCGGGTCGGCGATGTGGGCACGGGTCATTGCGACCAGGTCGCAGCTGCCGTTGGCGAGCACCGACTCGGCCACTCCTGGCGCGGTGATCCGCCCGACGCCGATCACCGGCACGTCGATCTGAAGGGCGGACCGCAGCCGGGCGAGCGGGGGGATGTTGGGCGCCTCGCCGTAGCGGTAGTTGGGGATCGCGCGGGCGTAGCTGGCGCCGCCGTCGCCGATCGTCGTGTTGAGGACGTCGACCGTGCCGGTCGCGAGCACGGTGCGGACGATCTCGACGATGCCGGCGAAGCCGATGCCGCCGTCTTCGGGCGAGCGCAGGTCGTCGGTCGGGGTGCGGTAGCCGACGATGCGGTCGGGGCCCATCTCGGCGCGGGCCGCCGCGAGCAGCCGCCGGACGAACAGGGTGCGGTCCTGGCCCCACTCGTCGTCGCGGGAGTTGAGCGACGGCGTGAGTGACTGCTGGGCGAGGTAGCCGTGCGCCCCGTGCACCTCGACGCCGTCGAATCCGGCCGTCGCGGCCATCGCCGCAGTGCGCCGGTAGCCCTCGATCATCAGCTCGATCTCGGCGTGGGTCATCCGGTGTGTGGTCTCGCCGGCCGCGGACTGGGTGTTCTCGAACCCGAGCAGTGGCGGGCGGCGGACGTCGGCCTCGGAACGGGCGTAGGCGCCGAGGTGCGTGAGCTGCAGCAGGAACGTGGCGCCCTCGGCGCGGACGGCCTCGACGAGCCGCCCGTGCCGGTCGACGGTCTCGTCGGTGATGGTGCTCAGCGGGTCGGAGAGGATCGGCTGGCAGATGATCAGCCCGGCGCCGCCGGCGGCCCGCCGGCGCAGGTACTCGATGTAGGAGGCGGGGCTCATCCCCGGATGGCGGAAGGCCTCGCTGGTGCCGTGTGCGGTGAGCACAACGCGGTTGCGGACCTCGGTGCGGCCGATCCTGACGGGGGAGAACAGGAGGGGGAAGGCCGTCTCTCCAGGAGCTGTTCCGTCGGTGTTCGTCCCGTCACTGCCCAAGCGCATCGTCGCGTCCTTCCTGGTGGGAACGGGACGAGCGTAGGCGAACGGCGTTGGATTAGGTAGGTGTCCCCCGAAGTTCCTTGACGCGCTTACCCAACACTGTTTGACTCGGCCGGGCGCCGACGGAGGAGCCAAATGTCACTGGAGATGCCCGCCCGCGCCGGGCGGGTCGCCACCGGCCGGCTGCTGGAGCTGTACCGCGGGATGCTGCGGATCCGGGCGTTCGAGGAGCGGGCCGCTGTGCTCTACCGCGACGGCCGCATCCCCGGCTTCGTCCATCTCTCGGTGGGGCAGGAGGCGACCGCGGTCGGGGCCTGCGCCGCGCTGCGCGTCGACGACGTCATCACCTCGACCCACCGCGGGCACGGCCACGTGCTGGCGAAGGGGCTGGACGTCACCGCGGCCTTCGCGGAGCTGCTCGGCCGGGAGACCGGCGCGTGCCGGGGCCGGGGCGGCTCGATGCACATCGCCGACCCGGCCATCGGGATCTTCGGCGCCAACGGGATCGTGGGTGCCGGCGTTCCGATCGCGGCCGGCGCGGCGGCGGCCGCGCAGCTCCGTTCCAAGGACCGGGTGGCCGTCGCGTTCTTCGGCGATGGGGCGACGAGCACGGGCGCCTTTCACGAGGGCGCCACGCTCGCTTCTTCATGGCGGCTGCCGCTGGTGCTGCTGTGCGAGAACAACCAGTACTCCGAGTTCTCCGTCGCGCGGGCGGGGGCGGACGCGATGCGCAGGCGGGCCGCGGCCTACGACATGGACTTCGTGCGGGTCGACGGCAACGACGTCGAGGAGGTGGCCACCGCGATGGCGGCGGTTGTCGCCGCGGTGCGCGCC
Source organism: Pseudonocardia aurantiaca (assembly GCF_039526725.1). NCBI lineage: Bacteria > Bacillati > Actinomycetota > Actinomycetes > Pseudonocardiales > Pseudonocardiaceae > Pseudonocardia > Pseudonocardia aurantiaca. Next base: position 375,093 of record NZ_BAAAJG010000010.1, on the reverse strand, counting down.
GGCGGGCCGCCGGCGTTCGTCGAGGCCGTGACCTTCCGGGTGCGCGGGCACTACGAGGGGGACCCCCAGCGCTACCGCGACTCCGACGTCGACGCCCACTGGCTCGCCCGCGACCCGCTGGACCGCACCCGCGCCCGGCTGGCCGAACGGGGTGCGCTCGACGCCGAGCTCGACGCCGTCGCCGCAGAGGTCGACGCCGAGATCGACGCGGCCGTCGCGGCGGCGGAGCGCGCGTCCGAGCCGGCGCCCGCGACGCTCCACCACTATGTCCGCGCCGAGCCTCGGACCGGCCCCGACGAACGGCTGCTCGACCCCGGGGCCGAGCCGGTCCGGACGAGCCGGGCGATCCGCGCCGCGCTGCGCCACGAGCTGCGCACCGACCCGGACGTCCTGCTCGCCGGGATCGATGTCGGCGCAGGTGGGAACGTGTTCGGGCTGACCCGCGGGCTGGCCGAGGAGTTCCCGGGACGGGTGCGCGACACCCCGATCGCCGAGACCGCGATCGTTGGCATGGGCGTCGGCGCCGCGATGGCCGGCCTCCGCCCGGTCGTCGAGATCATGTACTCCGACTTCCTCACGGTGTGCCTCGACCAGATCGTGAACCAGGCCGCGAAGCTGCGGTACATGACCGGCGGCGGTGTCACGGTGCCGCTGACCATCCGCACGCAGTTCGGCGCCGGGCGGTCCTCGGGTGCGCAGCACTCACAGAGCCTCGAGGCCCTGCTGGCCCACGTCCCCGGGATCAGCGTGGTCATGCCGTCCACCCCGGCCGACGCGTACGGCCTGCTGAGGGCGGCGATCCGGGACGACAGCCCGGTCGTCGTGATCGAACACCGGCTGCTCTACGAGCGGTCCGGGCCGGGGTTCGCCGACGACCACGTCGTGCCGCTCGGCCGGGCGGCGATCCGCCGGCCGGGCTCGGACGTGACCGTCGTGTCGGTCTCGCGGATGGTCCACGAGGCGCTCGCCGCCGCGGAGCGGCTGGTGGCCGAGGGGATTGACGCCGAGGTGGTCGACCTGCGGACGGTGGCGCCCCTGGACTGGGAGACGGTGCTCGGCTCGTACGCGAGAACCAATCGCATGGTGATCGCGCACGAGGCGGTCACGGACTTCGGCATCGGTGCGGAGATCGCGGCGCGTGCCGCAGACGAGGGCTTCTGGTCGTTCGACGCGCCGATCGTCCGGGTCGGTGCCCCGTCGGTGCCGGCCCCGTACGCGCCGTCGCTGGAGCGGGCGTGGCTGCCCGGCGCGGACGAGATCGTCGCGGCCGTGCGGCGCTGTGTGGGGACGTAATACCCGACACCGTTGGAAGCGCCGGGCCGTGGCTGTTTCAATGGCCGCGGCCGCGACGATTCTAACAGTGTTCGGTGAACTGTGAGGGAGAGCGACTTCGTGAAGTTCCACATCATGTCCCTCGGTGACCACGTCACCGACCCGGTGACCGGCGTGCGGCCGACCGCGGCGCAGCGGCACGCGACGCTGGTGGAGTCGGCCGTGCGGGCCGAGCAGGCCGGGTTCCACGGCGTCAACGTGGGGGAGCATCACGGCATCGAGTACATCTACTCGGCGCCGCCGGTGCTGCTCGCGGCGGTCGCGGCGCGGACCTCGACGTTGCGCTTGGGTACCGCGGTGACGCTGCTGGCGAACCTGGACGCGCTGCGGATCGCGGAGGACTACGCGACGCTCGACGTGCTGTCTGGGGGCCGAGCGGAGATCGTGGCGGGCCGGGGCAACTTCTTCGCCTCGACCTACCGGCTCTTCGGGCAGTCGGTGGAGGAGTCGCGGGACCGGTTCAGCGAGAACGCCGAGCTGCTCTCGCGCTTGTGGTCGGGGGAGCCGGTGACGTGGTCGGGGCGGTTCCGGCCGCCGGTCAACGGGGAGCGGCTGCAGCCGCCGCCCCTGCAGCCCGAGCGGGACGTGATGTGGATCGGCGGGGGCAGCTCGCTCGATTCGGTGGAGCTGGCCGCGCGGCTGGGCTGGAAGCTCATGCTGCCCAGCGCGTTCGGGAACCCGGACTTCTTCGTCCCCGTGGTCGAGCACTACCTGCAGCGATGGCAGGAGGCGGGGCACCAGCACCAGCCGGAGATCGGGGCCGGGTGGCACGTCTGGGTGGGCAGGGACGGCCGCTCGGCCCGCCAGGAGTGGGAGCCGCGTTACCGCGCGTACCACGAGTGGATGCAGCAGCTGCTCGCGGTGGTGAACCCCGAGGTGCCCGCGCACCAGTCCCGCCCGTTCGACTTCGAGTGGCTCACGACGACAGGCCCGGCGATCGTGGGCGGGCCGGACGAGGTGGTCGACCGGATCGGGCAGCTCTCGGAGCGCCTGCGGGTCACCACCCACCTGCTCTACATGGACATGGGGGGCATGCCCGACGCGGCCCTGATGGGCGCCCTCGACCTGGCCGGCGACAAGGTCATCGCCCAGTTCTGACACGGTCCGTCCGCACGCGTCAGGCGCTGCCGGAGCACCTGAACCTCGTCTGGACGAGCATGGCGATCATCGCCGCCGTGCAGGCGCAGATCGCGGAGCGCGCCGCGGCTCAGCCGTCTGCCGGGTGACTCCGCAGCGCCGCCTTGGAGACCTTGCCCGTCGAGTTGCGCGGCAGGTCTTCGACGACGACCAGGCTGCGCGGTGCCTTGTACCCGGCGATGCGTTCCCGGCAGAACTCGCGCAGCCCGTCGAGTGTGACGGTCGTACCGGGGCGCACGACGACGAATGCCCGCCCGACCTCTCCCCAGGTGGGGTCGGGGATGCCGACCACCGCGACGTCGAGCACGTCGGGATGGGTGATGAGTACGCGTTCGACCTCGGCCGGGGCCACATTCTCCCCGCCCGACTTGTACATGTCCTTGACCCGGTCGACGAGGTAGTAGAAGCCGTCGGCGTCGCGGCGGGCGGCGTCGCCGGTGCGGAACCAGCCGTCCTCGGTGCGTGCGGGCTCGACCGGGCCGTTCTTGCGCCAGTAGCCCGGGGTCACGCTCGGGCCCTTCAGCCAGACCTCGCCGACCTCGCCGGTGGCAGCGTCGGTGCCGTCGGCCGTCACCAGGCGGACGTGCGTGAACGGGACGGCCCGCCCGCACGAGGAGGGCCGGTCGGCGACGGCGTCGCGGGGCATGCCGGTCACGGCGGGGCCGAGCTCGGTTCCGCCGTACGCCTGCTGCAGCACGACGCCGCGCGAGCGCCAGCGCTCCAGGAGCGGCAGCGGGGGGACGCCGCCGGCGACCTCGGCCAGCCGCAGTGTGGAGAAGTCGGCGTCCGCGAAGCCCGGCAGCGCGCTCAGGGAGGCCCACATGATCGGCGGGGCGGTGAAGTGCGTGACGCCCTGGGTGGGGTCGCCGAGCACCGCGAGCACCCGGTCGGGCTCGAACCGGCGCATCGTCGTGACCGCGCCCCCGGTCATCAGCACGGGTGTCGCGATTGTGGTCAGCCCGCCTGCGTGGAACAGCGGCATCGGGTTGAGCAGCTTGGTGCCCGGCCCGCCGTTGACCCGGCCCGCGAGGTTGAGCGCATGCCAGCTCAGCGTCTTGACGGTGGTGATCGCGCCCTTGGGACGTCCCGTCGTGCCCGACGTGTGCAGGATGTGCGTGGGCAGCTCGACGGAAAGGTCGGTCCGCGGCTCGGCCGGTGTCGCCGTCGCGATCGCGGCCTCGTAGTCCTCGACATCCTGTGAGTCACCGGGGCAGCGCCACCCCAGCAGGTGCCGGACGCCCGTGGCCTCGGCGATCTTGAGCCCGGTGTCGTGCCACACCCCGTCCAGGATCGCGACCGCGGGCTCGACGTCGGCGGCCAGCTCGACCAGCTCGGGGACCGCGAGCCGCCAGTTCAGCGGGACGAGGATGGCGCCGAGTCGCATGCACGCGAACTGGACCTCGAAGGTGCGGGTGTCGCCCTCCGCGAGCAGCAGCACCCGGTCCCCGACCCCGACGCCGTAGCGGTCGCGCAGGTGGCCGGCGAGCGCGCCGGCCCGCTGGTCGAGCTGCCGCCACGTGTGCCGTTCCCCGGTCTCGGCGTTCTCCAGCGCGAGGTCGTCCCCGTAACGCCCGGCGTTCGTGCGCACCCAGTCCTTGGCGGCATCGGCCACGTCCGTCCACCCCTTCGTCGGTCGGCGTGCCAAAACTAACACCGATTGGCTAGCGTGGACAGCGTCGGCTGGGACATGCTGGCACGGTCAGCCAAATGTTGTTAGTTTTAGGTCGAGCTCAAGGAGGCCGTATGAGCGCTGGCGTTCCCGGTTCGGTCCCGTCCGAGGCCGACGTCGTCGTCCTGGGCTCCGGCGCGGCCGGGCTCTCGGCGGCGCTCGCCGCCTCGGCCAACGGCGCGGACGTCGTGCTGCTGGAGAAGGGCCCGAGCGTCGGCGGCACGGCGGCGCTGTCCGCCGGGGTCGTCTGGGTGCCCGGCAACCACCGCGCGGCGAGCGCCGGTATCGCCGACTCGCGCGCGGACGCCGTGCGCTACATCGCGTCGCTGTCCAACGGCCGGCAGGACCCCGAGCTGGTCGAGGCGTTCGTCGACGCGGCGCCGGAGGTGCTGCGCTGGCTGGAGGACGCCACGGCGCTGCGGTTCGTCGCGCTGCCCTACCCCGACTACCACTCGGAGAACCCCGGGGCCGCGGCGGGCGGCGGGCGCTCGCTCACCGAGGAGCTGTTCCCGTTCGCCGAGCTGGGCGACTGGGCGTCGCGCGTGGTGCTCTCGCCCGGTCAGGAGAGCCGGATGCGGCTGAGCCCGGCCGAGACGGTCTACGGCGGCGCGGCCGGCGGCCCCGCGCCCGAGGTCGTCGCCGACCGGGAGGCCCGCGACATGCGCGGCTGGGGACAGGCGCTGGTCGGCGGCCTGCTCGCAGGCCTGCTGCGACTCGGCGTCGAGCCGGTGGTCTCGGCCCGCGCGACAGAGCTGGTGCTGGACGGGGACAGCGTTACGGGCGTGCGCGGCGTCCACGCCGGCGAGCCCTTCACAGTGACGGCGCGGGCCGGCGTCGTGATCGCGACCGGCGGTTTCGACTGGGACGCCGACCTCGTGCGCGCCTACCTGCGCGGCCCGCTGCAGAACTCGGTGGCGGTGCGCGAGAACGTCGGCGACGGGCTGCGCATGGCGCAGTCGGTTGGCGCCGACCTCGGCACGATGCAGGAGGCCTACTGGACCCCGCTCATCCGCAGGCCCGGTGACGTGCGCAGGGGTGACGGCGTGTTCCCGCGCTCCGCCACGGTGGTGGCCGAGCGCAGCCGGCCGGGCTCGATACTGGTGAACCGGGCGGGCCGCCGGTTCTGCAACGAGGCCACCAACTACAACGCGATCGCCGGCGCGTTCCACGTGCTCGACCCGGCGACGCTCGGCTACCCGAACATCCCCGCGTTCCTGCTGTTCGACCAGGGCTTCCGGCGCCGTGGACCGGTGGCCGACTGCGGCCCGGCCGATCCGGTACCGGACTGGATGTGGAGCGCGGACACCCTGGCCGGCCTCGCCGGACTCCTCGGCGTGGACACGGCCGGGCTTGCCGCGACCGTCGAGCGGTTCAACGCGCACGCTGCGGCCGGCCGGGACCCGGACTTCCACCGCGGCGAGTCGGCGTTCGAGCGCGCCAACGGCGACCCGACGCGTCCGGGCCCGGCGGCCAACCTCGCCCCGCTCGCAGAGCCGCCGTTCTACGCCGTCGAGATCGAGGTAGGTGCGTTCGGCACGCGGGGCGGGCCGGTCACCGACCCGGCGGGGCGGGTGCTGCGCGGTGGCACGCCGGTGCCGGGCCTCTACGCGGCGGGCAACGCCGCGGCATCCGTGATGGGGATGGCGTACCCCGGCGGCGGCTCGACGCTCGGCCCAGCGCTCACGTTCGGGCACCTGGCCGGCAGGCACGCCGCGACCGGGAAGTGACGCACCGATGACGCACCCGCTGACGACCGAGAAGGAGCCGGACGTGCCCGTCAACGGGTTCCTTGCGCAGATGCACCTCGACCCGGCGGGTCCCGACCGCTGGTCGGCGGGCACCGGAGGTGGGCCGGCCGGCGTCGCCCGCGGAGTGCTGGCCGCGCAGGCGATGGTCGCCGCCGGCCGGTCGGTGGACACCCGGTGGCGCTGGGTGCACGCCGTGCACGTGACCCACCTCGGCGAGGGCGAGCCGGCCGGGCCGGTCGAGCACCGGGTCGAGCGGGTGCACGACACCGACCACGGGGCCGTCCGCCTGGTCCGCTCCGCGCAGGGCGGGAACCCGCTCGCGCTCGCGACGGTCACGTTCGCCACGCCACGCAGGGGCCGCGGCCCGACCCACCAGGACGCGCCCGCGCCCGACGACCTCCCGGACCCGCACGCGCTGCCGGCCACGGTGACCGCAGGCTCGCTCGACGTCCGGCACGTCGACCGGCCGCGCTGGGAGCGGGCCGCCACGCCGGCGGCGCGCAACCGCATCTGGATGCGGTTCACCGAGGAGATCCCCGACGAGATCCTGCTGCACGCCGCCGCGCTCGTGCGGGCCGCCGACCTGCTGCTCGTCGAGCCCGTGGCGCCGCCGCCCACCGGGGAGTGGACCGACCTGGAGACCGGCCGCGGGCTGCGCACCGCCGCGCTGGACCTGTCGGTCCGGTTCCACCGCGGCTTCCGGGCCGACGACTGGATCCTGCACGAGCACGAGTCCCCGTCTGCGGCCGACTACCGCGCGTTCACGACCGGCCGGTTCCTCTCGTCGATGGGCCGGCTCGTCGCGACGGTCTCCCAGGAGACCGCGCTGCTGCCGGTGGCGGAGCACACCACGGCCGCACTGTCGTCGGCCGGGCCGCGAACACCCGAGGATGGATGAGAAGGAGCGAGACGATGTTCCACCACGTGGCGGTGGCGTCGAAGGACGTCAAGAGGTCGCACAAGTTCTACACCGAGGCCATGGGCTTCACCCTGAAGAAGGTGGTGAAGCGGCAGAGCCCGGAGGGCGGCTGGACCAAGCACATCTTCTACGACACGGGTGACGGGCAGTACTTCGCAATCTGGGACCTGCAGGGCATCGAGGGCGTTGTCGTCGAGCCCGACAAATGGCAGGGCGGGATGGGCAACGGCCTGCCCTACTGGATCAACCACATCGCGTTCGACTGCCACGACATCGGCGGCCTGGAGGAGTGCAGGCAGCGCTGGATCGACCACGGCTACAACGTCGTCGAGGTCAAGCACGAGTTCATCCACTCCATCTACACGAAGGACCCGGACGGGACGCTGGTCGAGTTCACGTTCGACACGCAGCCGCTCACCGAGGCCGACGAGGAGGAGGCGCGCGAGCTGCTGGCCGACGACAGCCCGGCGCAGGTGCCCGAGTACGAGGGCGTGCAGCACAAGTCGCCGCACTACCAGGCCCGCCGGGCGGCCGAGAAAGCCGCAGAGAACGGCGCGGATCTCGCCGACGCCGGGGGGGCGATCTGACCCACGCGACCGGGACGTCCGTCGTCGTGCAGCTCTGGCTCGGGCTGCCGACGGGCGCGCGCGTCCCAGCCGGGGCCTGGACGGTGATGCGCACGCGGCTGGCGAAATCCGCACCGGACGGGGCACCGCTGCCTGTCCCCGACGCGCCGTTCGACGTGCTGGTCGAGGTCCGGGTGCCAGTGGCCGCCTCGGCCGGGGATCCGGCGGTCGTGGTGGCGGTGGACGGCGCGCTGGCGGCCGTCCCCGCCGTCGACCGGGCCCGCAGCGCGGTGCTCGCCGGCGTGGAGCACGTCGTCGTCGCAGGTGACGGCCCGGTGCGCGCCGTCGGGCTCGTGCGGCGGCGCCCCGGACTCGACCACCCGCAGTTCCTGGAGCACTGGCGCGAGCGGCACGTCGTGTTCGCCCGGCGGGCGGCTGTGGGCGCCGGCTACCGGCAGCTGCGTGCCGACCGGGCGGCGAGCGAGGCGCTCGCGACCCGCCTCGGGATCGCGCCGGCCGGTTTCGACGGTGCCGGGATGCTGTTCTTTCCCCACGAAGCCGCGATGGCGGCGGTCCGGGCGACGCCTGCGGTCCGCCGCGACGCGACCGCGGACGAGATGCGGTTCGTGGACCACGGCCGGTCCTTCTTCGTGGCGGTCAGTGCCCTGAGCACGGCATGAGGAACCCCTGCCCCGCTCCCCAGGGCGGGGGTTCCTTCGTCGTCCAGGATCAGGCCGGGTCCGGGACCGCGGGAAGCAGCGGCAGCGCTGGGAGCCGATCGCCGTCCCAGCCGTCCGGGTCCGGGCCTGCGGTCTCCGGGCCGTCCCAGGTGTCGGTCGCGGACAGCGGGACGAACGCGTAGAGCCGCCGCATCGCGTCCCGGCCCAGGTAGGTCACCAGCGCGGGCACGTCCGGGTCCGGGCCGGCGACCATCTCGGTGAGTGCGGCGAGCCGCCGTGCCGGGTCTGGGTCCCGCAGGTCGAGCAGCTCCGCTGCGTCGGCGGCCTGCGCTGCGTCGGGCCGGGTGCGGCTCGCGCGCAGGAGGGCGTGGGCCAGCAGCAGCTCCTGGCCCGCGGCGCGCGGGGCGAGCCGGGCGGTGACCAGCGAGCTGAGCGGGGTCAGCTCGCCGTCGACGGGCTCTGGCCAGACCAACGGCAGGAGGCCGGTCCGGGCGCCGAGCACCTCGCAGATCGCGACGCGGCCCAGCGCGTCCCACCAGAACCGCTGCGCGGCCTCGGGGTTGTGCGCGCTTGGCCGCTGCACGTCCCGCGCGACCCCCGCGACGAGCAGCAGCGCGGCCGCGACGGTGAAGTAGTCGAGGGCCGCCCGGTCGATCCCGCGGCCGGAGACCGCCCGGTACTCGGCGAGGAACGCCCCGAACGCGCCGCTCGGGTAGAGACACTCGCGGAACCGGGTGTAGCCGAGGTCGGACGTGGGGTCGCCGAGGTGCGCGATCTCCCAGTCCAGCACTGCCGTCAGGCGCCCGCCGTCGGCCATGAACTGGTTGGGTCCCGCGTCCCCGTGCAGTAGCCGCCGCTCGGTGCCGGCGGGGGCGTTCTCCCCGAGCCAGCGGACCGCGAGGTCGATCAGCGGGTCCGGGCGCCCGACGCGGGCCGTGACGGACGCGTGGTCGGCGAGCGCGGCGGCCACCGGTCCCGGCCGGTCCGGGCCGTCGCCTGCCGCCGCCAGGCGGGCCCGTGCCTCCGGGCCGAGGTCGAGGTCCGGGTCGAGGTCGTGGATTGTGGCGAGCTGCCGGGCGTACTGGCGCATCAGCCCGGACCGCACCGCAGGCGGGAGGTGCTGCAGCACTCCCACTCCGCCGACCCGGCCGACCAGCACGGCCCCCGACAGCTCGTGCAGGCCGAGCAGCTCGGGCGCCGCCACGCCGGTGCCCTGGACGGCGGCCAGCGCGGCCGCCTCCCGGGCCGTCCCGAAGGTGCTCAGCATGACCGAGCGCCGCACGACCGCGGGTGGCAGCCGCGGGAACTTGAGGAACAGGGCCCGCTCGCCGCGGGCGGTCTCGACGTCCACGGTCCAGTTGGGCCGCCAGCGGTCCACCGGCCGGGCCCGGACGATCCGCCCGGACGTCACAGATTCGACCCAGCCCGCGACCGCCGGGTCGAGCCCGGCCGGCGGGGCGGGAGAGGAGGCATCGGTCGTCGTCGCCATCGGTGGCTCGGCCTCCTCAGGGAGCTGGGATCGGGTCAGCGTAGCCAAACACTGTTAGCCCAGGGGTGCCCGGTGGCGATAATCAATCTCCGATCGGTTTTGAGGTTGACAACGCTGTTTGGTTAGCGCCACGATCACCGGACGGCAAGGCGCGGCCACCGGCCGCCCCGCGACTGCGAAGGAGCAGTTGCCTCATGGTCGATTCCCATCAGCACTTCTTCGACGAGCTGAACTGGTTCGACGAGGAGCACTGCACCCGCATGGACGACGAGCTCCGGTGGGCCCGCAGCGAGTGCCCGGTCGTCCACACGAACTACGACGGTGGCATGCACGTCGTGACCCGCTACGACGACCTGCGGGCCGTGGCCGAGCATCCGGACGTCTTCAGCTCCTCGATGCCGGGGGTCAACCAGGTCCCGGTCGCGCTACCGCCGCTGGACCTGGACCCGCCGCTGCATCGCGACTTCCGCACGTTCCTCAACCGGCCCTTCTCCCGGGCGTCGCTGTCGCGCTACCAGCCGGTCATCGAGCAGCTCGCCGACGACCTGATCGACGGCTTCGTCGAGGACGGGCGCGTCGAGTTCGTCAGCCGGTTCGCCATCCCGTTCACCGCGGGGTCATTGGCGAAGGTCGTGCTCGACGACGACAACGAGGACCGGCTGCGGCGCGCGATCGACGCGGTCACCGCGGTGTCGGTCGACAACTCCCCGGAGTCCTTCGGGGTCGTCGCCGGGATCGCCGCCGAGCTGATGGCCGAGCGGGAGAGCACCGGAGCCGTGCGTGACGACTTCCTCCAGTCGCTCGTCGACGCGACGGTCGAGGACGGCCGCCCCCTGACCCAGACCGAACGCCTCGGCGTCGTCACCGTGCTCCTGCTCGGCGGGCTCGACACGACCCGTGGCGCGCTCGCCTACATCGGCCGCTACCTCGCCGAGGAGCCGGGCATGGAGGAGCGGCTGCGCCGTCCGGACTGGACCAAGCGCGACCTCGACGAGCTGCTGCGCTTCACGTCCACGGTCTCGGTGATGGGCCGCCTGGTGACGAAGGACAACGACCTGCTCGGGGTACCGCTCAAGGCGGGCGACCGGCTGGCCGTGCACTGGCGCTCCGGTAACCGCGACGAGTCCAAGTTCGACAATCCCGACCGGCTCGACTTCGAGCGCAGCCGCAACCCGCACGCTGCGTTCGGCATCGGGATCCACCGGTGCCTCGGCCAGCACTTCGCCCGGCTCCAGTTGGAGATCGCGGTGAACCGGCTCCTCGCCCGGCTGACGAACTTCCGCATCGCGAGCGGAACCGCGGTCAAGGAAGCGGCCGGGATCAGCATCGGCGCGCCGGAGGAGATGCACCTGGCGTTCGACCACGTCGCCACGCCGGCTGCCGCCACGGTCGCGGAGGGGCAGCGATGACCGGCGCACCTCCGCTGACGATCGACGGCCGGCCGGTCGCGGCGCAGCGGACGTTCGACGTCGTCGACCCGGCACTCGACCAGGTCACCGGGCAGGCCCCGGACTGCACGCCCGACCAGCTCGAACAGGCCGTCACCGCGGCGGCCCGGGCCCAGCGCGAGTGGCGTGCCGACGAGGACGCCCGGCGGAAGGCCCTGCTCGCTTTTGCGGACGCGATCACGGCCGCGTCCGACGAGCTGACCGCCACGCTGAGCCGGGAGACCGGCAAGCCGCTGCCGGTGGCCGGTGCCGAGCCGGGGATCTGCGCGACCTGGCTCCGGTACTACGCGGGGATGGGCATCCCGCGCGAGCTGCTGCAGGACGACGCAAGCGCGCGGATCGAGCTGGCGCACCGCCCGCTCGGTGTGGTCGCCGCGATCACCCCGTGGAACTTCCCGCTCGGGCTGGCGATGTGGAAGATCGCCCCGGCGCTGCTCGCGGGCAACACCGTGGTGCTCAAGCCCTCGCCGTTCACCCCGCTCTCGTCGCTCCTGCTCGGCGAGATCGGCCGCTCGGTGCTCCCGCCCGGCGTGCTCAACGTGGTCACCGGCGGCGACCGGCTCGGCGCCGACCTCGTCGCCCACCCGGTGCCGCGCAAGGTGACGTTCACCGGGTCGGTCGCGGGCGGCAAGAGCGTGGCCGTGTCGGCCGCGGCCGACCTCAAACGCGTCACGCTGGAGCTCGGCGGAAACGACGCCGCCATCCTGCTGCCCGACGCCGACCTCGCGACCGCCGTGCCGGTGCTGGTCGGGACGGCGTTCTTCAACACGGGGCAGGCATGCGCGCTGCCCAAGCGGATCTTCGCCCCCGCGCAGACCTACGACGCCGTCGTCGAGGCGTTCGGCGCCGCGGCCCGCGCGGTCACCGTCGGCCCGCCCTCGGACGCGTCCGCGCAGCTCGGCCCGCTCTCCACCCGGCCCCAGTACGAGCGGGTCGCGGGTCTCGCCGCGGACGCGGTGCGCCGCGGCGCGCGGGTCGTGGCCGGCGGGCACCCCGTTGACGGTCCCGGGTTCTTCTTCGAGCCGACGATCCTCGCCGACCTCGGCGACGACGCGCCTGTCGTCGCGGAGGAGCAGTTCGGGCCGGTCCTGCCGATCCTGCGCTACGGCACCGTCGACGAGGCGGTCGAGCGGGCGAACGACACCACATTCGGGCTGTGCGGCTCGGCGTGGGGTGCCGACGAGGAGCGGGCCGCGGCCGTGGCCGAGCGCCTCCAGTGCGGCACGACCTTCGTCAACACCCACGCCGAGCTGCCACCCACCGTCCCGTTCGGCGGTGCGAAGTGGAGCGGCGTCGGACAGGAGAACGGTGTCGCGGGCCTGCTGGCGTTCACCGAGCCGCAGGTCGTGCACCGGAAGAGAACGGGAGCCCTGGCATGAGGACGAAAGCGGCGATCCTTTGGGAGGTCGGCACGCCCTGGAGCGTGGAGGAGGTCGAGCTCGACGACCCGCAGCCGGGCGAGGTGCGGGTCAAGCTCGCCTCCAGCGGGCTGTGCCACTCCGACGACCACGCCGTGAAGAACGACATCCCGACCGGGCTGCCGATCATCGGCGGCCACGAGGGCGCGGGCGTGGTCGAGGAGGTCGGGCCGGGCGTCACCCGGCTGAAGCCCGGCGACCACGTCGTCATGGCGTTCATGCCGGCGTGCGGGCACTGCCGGTGGTGCGCGAGCGGTATCTCGGTGCTCTGCGACTACGGCGCGGTCATCATGTCCGGCCTGCCGATCGCCGACGGGAAGCCGCGCACCCACGCCCGCGGGCAGGGTCTGATGCGGATGTCGCTGCTCGGCACGTTCAGCCCGTACGCGGTGGTGCACCAGGACTCCTGCGTCAAGATCGACGACGACATCCCGTTGGAGCTCGCGTCGCTCGTCGGGTGCGGCGTCGCCACCGGGTTCGGCGCCGCGGTCAACCGGGCCCAGGTCGGGCCGGGCGACACCGTCGTCGTGGTCGGCACCGGCGGCGTCGGCTCCAGCGCGGTGCAGGGTGCGCGCATCGCGGGCGCGGAGCACATCGTCGCGGTCGACCCGATCCCGTTCCGTCGCGAGCAGGCCGAGCTGCTCGGCGCGACCCACTCGGTGGCGTCGATGGAGGAGGCGATGCCGCTGGTCACGGAGCTGACCAGGGGCGTCATGGCCGACCGCACGATCCTGACGGCCAGCCTCGCGACCGCCGACATGCTCAAGCCGCTGATGCTGCTCACCCGCAAGGGCGGCCGCGCATGCCTGACGTCCACGGCGAACCCGGGCATCGACAAGGTCGAGCTGCTGCTCGTAGACGTGATCTTCGGACAGAAGGAGATCGTCGGGAACGTCTTCGGCGGCTGCAACCCGCACGCCGACCTGCCCAGGCTGCTGTCGCTGTACCGCACGGGCGAGCTGAAGCTCGAAGAGCTGGTGACGAAGCGCTACTCGCTGGAGCAGGTCAACGAGGGGTACGACGACCTGCTCGCCGGCCGGATCATGCGCGGGATGATCGTCTTCTGATGGCCGGCGCTCCGTGGCCCGACGTTGTGGCGGTCGGGGCCGGCGCGGCGGGATCACGGCCGCCGGCGTGGCGATCGACCGGACGCGCGGGTCCGCGACGTCGACGACGTGCCGATCCCCGGGCTCTTCGCCGCGGGTGAGGTGGCCGGCGGCGTCTTCGGCGACCGGTACGCCGGTGGCGGGAACGCGATCGCGAACGCCGTGGTGTTCGGCCGGATCGCCGGCCGCAACGCGGCCGTATTGACCCAACGTTGACAGGAGACGAGATGACCCAGGCTCCCGACCGGCCGGCGTTCCCGCTCGACAACACCGACCCTGCGCTGCTGCAACGGCTTCCCGAGACCCTCGCGGAGATGCAGGGCCGCTGTCCCGTCGCGTGGAGCGACGCCTCGGGCGGGTTCTGGGCGCTGACGAAGTACGACGACGTCGTCACCGCGTCGAACGACTGGCAGACCTACACCGTGACCAAGGGGATCATGATCCCGCCGACGGGCGCGAGCATGCCCGTCATCCCGGCCGAGCTGGACCCGCCGCGGCACACGTCGCTGCGCAAGCTGGTGCTCGCCGACTTCACCGACAAGGCGCTGCAGAGGTGGCGACCGGGCCTGGAGAAGATCGTCGACGAGGCATTCGCCCCGCTGCTGCCTGCCGGGCGGGCCGACCTCGTCCGCGACATCGCACACCCCGTCCCGGTGCTCGCCATCAGCCTGATCCTCGGGATCGACTCGGACTGGCGGCGCGTGCGCGAGCTGGCCGCCAACTTCATCCAGGCCACCGGGCAGCCGGAGCTGGCCCGGCAGCGGGCCAAGGAGCTGGAGGCGTTCCTCGAGGACGAGATCGACGCCCGGCGCGGCAGGCCGGTCACCGACCTGCTCGGCTCCTACGTCAACGCCACGATCGACGGGAAGCCGATCCCACCGACGGAGCTGCTCGGGCTCGTGCAGCTGATGGTCGTCGCCGGGCACGAGACCACCGTCAACGGCATGGGCACGATGATCTACCGCCTGGTCACCGAGCCCGGCCTGCGCGAGCGGGTGCTCGCGGACCGGTCGCTGGTCGGCCCGGTCATCGACGAGACCCTGCGGCTGCACCCGCCGGTCTGGAACATGGGCCGCACCGTCGCCCAGGAGACCGAGGTGCGTGGCGCCACCCTGTGTCCCGGCGAGAAGGTGATGCTCGTCTACGGCGCGGCCAACCGCGACCCGGAGAGGTTCGCCGAGCCGGACCGGTTCGACGTCGACCGCCCTGGCCTGAGCAGGCACCTCACGTTCGGCATCGGCCGCCACCGCTGCATCGGCGAGCCGCTCGCCAAGCTGGAGTTGCGGCTCACGCTGGAGTACGTGCTCGACAACCTGCCCGACGTCGAGATCGACGGCACGCCGGTGTGGGGCGGGGGCACCAACCAGCACGGCCTCCGGTCACTCCCGGTGCGCTTCACACCCAGCCGCACCTGACCGTCTGATCGCCGCACGTCACCGGGCCGCGCCGACGCGGTCCGGCCATGCGTGCTGCCGTATCCAGGAGGACTTCGATGAGGACGACCCGACCTCGGTGGCCCGTCCCTCTCGACGCCGTGGCGGCTGCCCCCGCGGACCTGCTCGCGCGCTTGGGAGGGGCCCGATGAGTCCCGTTGGGATCGAGATCCTGCCCGATTGGGTCGCGCGGCACGCGCGGGTCCGGCCGGCGGCGGTGGCGCTGGCCGTCGCCGAGACCGGCGAGACTGTCACCTGGGGTGCGTTGGAGGACCGGGTCGGCCGGCTCGCCGCGGTGCTGCGCGACGACCTCGGCGTCGGGGTCGGCGACCGGGTCGCACTCGTCGCCGAGAACGACTGGCGGGTGCTGGAGCTGCAGTTCGCGTGCATGCGGATCGGGGCGATCCTGGTGCCGCTGAACTGGCGGCTCGCCGTCGCCGAGCTGGTCGCCATGCTCGCGGACGCGGAACCGGCGGTGCTCGTGCACGACGCGGAGTGGAGCGGGCTGGCCGACCGACTGCTCACCGCGGTGCCAGTCCCGAGCCGGCTCGGCTGGGGGACGCCCGCAGCAGGCTACGACGGCGCCATCGCGTCAGCCGCGCGCCCCGTGCCGGGCCGGGACCTCGACCCGGACGCGGCCACCCACGTGCTGTACACGTCCGGGACGACGGGCTTGCCCAAGGGTGTGATCTGCACGAACCGGACGCTGGTGACCCAGGCGCTGAACCTCGCGCACACCAGCCGGATGGCCGAGCGCGGCCGCCACCACCTGAACATCGTCCCGCTGTTCCACGCAGGCGGGCTCAACGTCTTCACCAACCCGGCGCTGTACTGGGGCGGCCGGGTCACGACGACCCGCCGATTCGACGCGCGGGCCACACTCGACCTGCTCACCGACCCGGACCTGCGCATCACTCACCTGTGCGGGGTGCTGCAGAACTACGAGTGGCTGGTCCGGCTCGACGGGTTCGCCGCGGCGCGGTTCCCCGCGCTGGAGACTGTGCTCTTCGGCGGCTGGGGGCCCTCGACGCTGGAGATCTACCGGGCGTTGCGCGCCCATGGGATCCAGGTCCAGCTCTCGTACGGCGCGAGCGAGATCGGGCCGAACGTGTCGATCCTCGCCGCGGCAGACGACGAGGCCGCGGCGGCGGGCTCGTCCGGGACCGTGGTGCCGCACCTGCGTATCCGCCTTACCGGCGCGGACGGCGCGGAGGTGGCGGCGGGCGAGGTCGGCGAGCTGTGGGTCCGCGGCGGCGGCGTGACCCCGGGCTACTGGCGGCAGCCGCGCGAGGAGTTCTTCGACGGGCCCTGGTTCCGCACCGGGGACGCGGGGCGCCTCGACGCCGCCGGCCACCTGTACATCGTCGGCCGGATCAAGGAGGTCTACCGGACGGGCGGGGAGAACGTGTACCCGGCGGAGGTCGAGAACGCCCTGGCCGGTCTGCCGGGGGTGGTCGAGCTGGCCGTGGTCGGCGTGCCCGACGCGACGTGGGGTGAGACCGGCCTGCTCGCGGTGGTGCTCGCGCCCGCCGCATCGGTCACCCTCGACGAAGTGCGGGCGTACGCCGAGGGTCGGCTGGCCCGCTACAAGCTCCCGTCCCACCTACTGGTGTTCGACGAGATGCCGCGCAGCGCCACCGAGAAGGTCGCTCGGGCACGGATCCGCGAGCACTTCGAGAAGCTCGCCACCGAACCGTCCGGACGCCCGTCGTGACGGGACCCCTCGCGGGCGTGCGTGTGCTCGAGCTCGGCGGCATCGGCCCCGGCCCGTTCGCGACCCTCCAGCTCGCCGGCATGGGCGCCGACGTCGTGCGGGTCGACCGCGTCGGGGACGTCGGCGGGCCGGACGCCGGGCCGGTCCCGCTCGCAGCGGGCAAACGTTCGGTCGCGGTCGACCTGCGCGCCCCCGGCGGCGCGGAGGCGGCGCTCGCCCTCGTCGAGCGGGCCGACGTCCTCGTCGAGGGCTTCCGGCCGGGCGTGGCCGAGCGGCTCGGGCTCGGCCCGGGGGCCTGCCACGCCCGCAACCCCGCGCTGGTCTACGGCCGGATGACCGGCTGGGGCCAGCACGGCCCGTGGGCGCAGTCGGCCGGCCACGACATCAACTACATCGCGCTGACCGGGGCGCTGCACGCGATCGGCCGGGCTGATGGCCCGCCGGTCGTCCCGCTATGCCTGGTCGGCGACCTCGGCGGCGGCGGGATGTACCTCGTCGCCGGCGTGCTCGCCGCGCTGCACGAGGCCCGCGCCACCGGACGGGGCCAGGTGGTCGATGCCGCGATCGTGGACGGCGTGGCCGCGCTCATGGGCCCGATCTACGAGATGGCCGCGGCGGGGGAGTGGGTCGACCGGCGCGGCAGCAACCAGCTCGACTCGGGCCGGCCGTGGTACGACGTGTACCCCGCGCGCGACGGCCGGTACCTGGCCGTCGGCGCGATCGAGGACCGGTTCTACGCGCGGTTCGCCGAGCTGCTCGGGCTGAGCCCCGAGGAAGCGGACCGCACCGACCCGGGCTGCTGGCCGGCGTTGCGCGAGCGGATCGCGGCGCGGTTCGCCGCGCACGACCGCGCGCACTGGGAGGCCGTCTTCGCCGGCACCGACGCCTGCGTGAGCCCGGTGCTCGCGATGGGCGAGGCGCCCGCCCACCCGCACGTCGCCGCGCGCGGCACGCTGGGCCCGGCCGGGACCGCCCCCGCGCCGCGCTTCGACGCCCACCCGCCGGCCTCGCCCCGGCCGGGCCCGCGGGCCGGCGAGCACACCACGCAGGTGCTGGCCGACTGGGGCGGGGACGTCGCCCTCGACGGGCTTCTCGACGCCGGGGCCCTCGCCCAGTGGACGCCGGCCGTCTCGCCCTCGGGGAGACCCACATGACCGAGACACCGCCAAGCGCCGAGGTGGCGGCCCGGCTGGCGTTCTCCCAGGCCGTCCGGGCCGGTGGGCTGGTCTTCGTCTCCGGGCAGCCCGGCGTGGACGGCGCGGGTCGCGTGGTCGGCGACGTCACCGCGCAGGCGCGCCAGGCCTTCGCCAACCTCGACGCTGTGCTGCGCGAGGCAGGCTCGGACCTGGCGCACGTCGTGCGGTTCACGACGCTGCTGCGGGACATCGCCGACCTGCCGGCCGTCGTCGGGGTACGGCGGGAGTTGCTGCGCCCGCCGTACCCCGCCGACACGGTCCTGCAGGCGGCCGCACTCGCCCGCCCGGAGTTCGCGCTGGAGATCGACGCGATCGCCGTCGTCCCCTGACCGTCCGGCGCCGGGCGGTCAGCCGGCCGCCGGAGGCTCCAGCGGATCGAAGAACTCGCCCTGCTGCACGAGCTTGCCGCCATCGACCTTGGCCTCGATCGTCGCGAACGCCGCCACCCGCGGGAAGTCGGGCTCGGCGGGCGGGTCCTGCACGCCCGGGTACGGCGGCACGGTGCCCAGCTCGATCGGCGTCTCGATGCTCCCCAGCGCGTCGAGCACGCTCTGCGGGCCCTCGACCGTCCTGCCGTCGAGCAGCTTCGCCAGGAACCGGACGCCGGTCCACGCGTTGAGCCCCAGGTCGTCGATGCGGACCTGCGGGTCCTTGGCCGTCATACCGCTGACGAACTCGGCGATCTCCGGCACGTCGGTGGACGTCGTCGGCACCAGCCGGGACATGACCGTGATGCCCTCGGCGGCCGCGCCGAGCGCCGCGATGCTCGACGGCGGGAACAGCGAGGACGGCCCGGTGATGATCCCCGTGTACCCGGCCTGCCGCAGGGCCTGGACGACCTTCGCCGCGTCCTCCGGCGTCGTCGCGAGGGAGATCCCGTCGGGGCGGAAGGCGAGCGCAGCCGCTGCGGGGGCGGCGTAGTCCGGTGCGTTGAGCGGGAGGGTGACGGAGTGGACGGTGCCGTGCGCGATCTCCGCGCCACGGGCGGCCTGCTGCCCGCCGATCTGGGCGTTCTCGTTCTCACCCGCCATCACGACGACGTTTGGCCCACCCAGCGTCACCGCGCGCGAGCCGGCGCCGATGCCCATGCCCGGCGCGCCTGCGTGCAGCGGGTAGGACGCCGGGCTCTCCAGCTCGATCGGGCCGGCCGTCCCGCTGCCGGCCAGCCACGCGATGCCGGCTTCCTCCAGCAGCGGCATGACCGCGCCGGCGTTCGGGGTCGTGCCGCCGACCACCGCGACAACGCCCTCGTCGATCGCCTCGCGGGCGCACGACGACGCTTCGTTGGGGTCGAAGTTGTCGTTGCAGAAGGAGGCCTCGACCGGCCGGCCGCCGATACCGCCCGCGGCGTTGATCTCCTCGACCGCGACCTCGACGGCCGTGCGCACCTGCGGGACCGAGAACTGCTGGCTCTGGAAGGACGCGATCGTCATGATCTTGATGGGGTCCGCGGCGCCGCCGGTCCCGGACGGCGAGCCGGCGCAGGCCGTGGTCACGAGTCCCGCGGCGACGAGGACGGCGGCCGCCGAGCGGACGCGTCGTGTGGACATTGGCAGAACCTCCACGTTAAGGCTGAGCCCCGACCGAACAGGAGCGTAACCTAACAGCATTGGGGAACGGGACCCCTCGGAGCGCCCGAATTGCGCGCTGTGCCTACCTCTCCTTCCGCGGCCGCTTTCTCGCTGAGTGTGATTGCCGCTGGCCTTAGCCTGTCGTGGCGGTCCGACGAGGCGGTGTACGCCGAGCGGCGCTTGACTCGTACCTGCCTAGCGCTGTTGGATTCTGGTCGGGAAACCGGTCACTGCTCGTCACCAACGAAGGGGACGCATCCGTGTCACGACTCCATGGCAAGGTCGCGATCGTCACGGGTGGTGGCGGTGGCATCGGCTCGGCGATCAGCGCCCGCTTCGCCGCCGAGGGCGCCCGTGTCGTCGTGGCGGACGTCGACGGCGACCGGGCGAAGGCCGTCGCGGCCGAGTTGGGTGCGGCGGTGGCGCCCGTCGTGCTCGACGTGACTTCAGCGCCGTCGTGGGAGCACGCGGTCGACGCCACCGTCGAGGCGTTCGGCGGCCTCCACGTCCTGGTCAACAACGCCGGCTACTTCCGGCCCGCGCCTCTGGAGTCGGCCACCGAGGACGACCTCCGGCGCAGCTTCGAGGTCAACCAGCTCGGCCCGTTCCTCGGCATCAAGGCCGCGCTCGGCCGGATGCCCGAGGGCGGCTCGATCGTCAACGTCTCCTCGGGCGCCGGCATGTACGGGACGCCAGGGCTGGCGGTGTACGCCAGCACCAAGTTCGCCGTCCGCGGGCTCACCCGGTGCGCCGCGATGGAGCTGGGCGCCCGGGGGATCCGGGTGAACTCGGTGCACCCCGGCGGGATCGACACCCCGATGGTGAACCGGGGTCCGGAGAGCGCCGCCGCGTACCGGGCCCTCCCCGTCCCGCGGATCGGGAGTCCCGAGGAGGTCGCCGCGATGGTCGCGTTCCTCGCCTCCGACGAGAGCTCCTACTGCACAGGTGCGGAGTTCGTCGTCGACGGCGGGATGGGCGCGGGCCCGATGCTGGCCGCGACCGGGACGGCGGGCCGCCGATGACCGTCACCGCGTCCGAGGGCCGCCGCACCGACGTGCTGCTGCGCGCCCGCGGGCTCGTGGCCGGCTACGGGGACCTGGCCGTCGTGCACGGGGTGGACATCGAGGTCGGGCCCGGGGAGATCGTCGCGCTGCTCGGGCCGAACGGCGCGGGCAAGTCCACGACGCTGCTCACCCTCGCAGGCGCCCTCGCCCCGCTCGGCGGCACGGTCGAGTGGCGCGGCGACCCGGGAGCCGGCGCGCTGCACAAGCGGGCCCGCGAGGGACTCGGGTTCGTGCCCGAGGAGCGGTCGGTCTTCATGGGCATGTCGGTGCGGGACAACCTGCTGCTCGGCTCCGGCGGCGTCGAGCCCGCGGTCGAGCTGTTCCCGGAGCTGGGCAAGCTGCTCCACCGCAGGGCAGGCCTGCTCTCCGGCGGCGAGCAGCAGATGCTCACGCTCGCCAGGGCGCTCGCCCGCCGGCCCCGGGTGCTGCTGGCCGACGAGCTGTCGCTCGGGCTGGGCCCGATCGTGGTCGACCGGCTGCTCGCTGCCATCCACCACGCCGTCGAGACGCAGCGGCTCGGCGTGATCCTCGTCGAGCAGCAGGCCCGGCGGGCGCTGCAGGTCGCCGACCGCTGGCACCTGATGCGCCGCGGCACGCTCGTCGCGAGCGGCTCGGGCGCCGAGGGCGTGGCGGGCATCGAGGCCGCCTACCTCGCCGACGACACGACCGCCCAGCCTGCGACCGGCCCCGCCCCGGTGCGCTGACCACCCACGAACGCGGAACCAGAGGTAGCGACTGATGGACGTCATCCGGTTCGTCCTGATCGGACTGGGCGCGGGCGCGCTCTACGCGCTCGTCGCGCAAGGCATGGTTCTCGTGTACCGCGGGTCCGGCGTGCTGAACTTCGCGCAGGGCGCGTTCGTCATGGTCGGCGCGTACGCCTACTACGACGTCACGGTCCGGCGCGGGCTGCCGCTGGTCGTCGGGCTGGTCGCCGCGGCGCTCGCCGGCGTGGTGGTCGGCGTGCTCGTGCACCTGGTGATCCTGCGGAACATGAAGACCTCGTCGGCGCTGCTGCGGGTGGTGGCCACCCTGGCGGTGCTGATGGTGCTGCAGGCCGCTGCCGTGCTGGTGTTCGGCGTCGACGTCCTCTCGGTCCCGTCGCTGCTGCCGACCGGCACCATCGAGATCGTCGCCGGGGCCCCTGTCGGCGCGGACCGGGTGATCCTCTTCGCCATCGGCGCCGTGTCGACCGCGGCGCTGTGGGCGGTCTACCGCTACACCGGGTTCGGCCGGGCGACCAGCGCCGTCGCCGAGAACGAGCGGGCGGCAGCGAGCCTCGGCCACTCGCCCGACAGGATCGCCGCGATCAACTGGGGCGTCGGTTCCGGGCTCGCCGCGCTGGCCGGCGCGTTCATCGCGCCGATCACGTTCGTGCAGCCCACTCAGCTCGCGTTGCTGGTCGTCCCGGCGCTCGCGATCGGGCTCGTCGCGAACTTCCGGTCCTTCCCGCTGGTGTTCGCCGCCGCGCTGGGGCTCGGCGTCATCGAGTCGCTGATGGCCCGCTACGTCACGGCGCCGGGGCTCTCCCAGAGTGTCCCGTTCGTGATCGTCATCGTGATGCTCGTCGTGCGCGGCCGCGGCCTGCCGCTGCGCAGCCACGTGCTGGACCGGCTGCCCCAGGTCGGGCTCGGCCGGATCCGGCCCGTCCCCGTCGCGGTGACGTTCGTGCTGCTCGTCGTCGTGCTGACCCAGTTCCTGTCCATGAGCTGGACGGACGCGTTCACCGTCACCATGGGGTTCGCCGTCCTGTGCCTGTCGGTCGTGCTGATCGTCGGGTACGCCGGTCAGCTCTCGCTCGCGCAGTACGTGCTCGCGGGCATCGCGGCACTGGTCGCCGCGCGGCTCGTCGCCTCGCTCCGGTGGGGCTTCCTGCCCGCGTTGGCCGGCGCGGTCGTCGTGACGACGCTGGTCGGGCTGGTCGTCGCGGTGCCCGCGCTACGCACCCGCGGTATCAACCTGGCCATCGCGACCCTCGGGCTCGCGGTCGTGCTCTTCAACGTCGTGCTCAACAACTTCGAGTACTCCGGCGGGACCAGCGGCATCCGGGTCCCGGCCGTCACGCTCCTCGGGCTGGACCTCAACGCGATCCGCCACCCCGAGCGCTACGCGGTGTTCGCCGCGGTCGTGCTCTTCGCAGTCGCTATCGCCCTGCTGAACCTGCGCCGCGGGGCCGCGGGCCGGCGGCTGCTGGCGGTGCGGTCCAACGAGCGCGCGGCCGCGGCGCTGGGGATCAGCGTGTACGGCGTCAAGCTCTTCGCGTTCGCCGCCGCCGCCGCGATCGCCGCGCTGGCCGGGATCGTGCTCGCGTTCCGCAGCAGCGCCGTCATCTCAGCCCAGTTCGCCACGTTCCCGTCGATCACGGCCGTCGCCGTGACGGTGGTCGGGGGCGTCGGGCTGGTCGGCGGCGGGATCATGGGCGCGACCCTGCTCCCCGGCGGGCTCGGTTCGGAGCTGCTCTCCGAGATCGAGGGCATCGACGCCTGGCTGCCGCTGATCAGCGGGCTCATCCTGCTGTGGATCCTCGTCCGGGAGCCCTCCGGGCTGTGGGCGGTGAACGTGCACGCGGCACACCGGGTCGGTGCGCTCATGCGCCGGGCGCTGCCTGCCCGGCCGCGCAAGCCCGTCCCGGTGCCCGCCCCGGAGTCCCCTGCCGGGGAGACGGCGGCGGTCGAGCGCGTCCCCGCCCTGACCCTGCGGGTCGACGGGCTGCGGGTCACGTTCGGCGGTGTGGTCGCCGTCGCGGATGCCGGGTTCGAGGTCCGCCCCGGTGAGGTGCACGGGCTGATCGGCCCCAACGGGGCCGGGAAGACCACGGTCATCGACGCGGTGACCGGATTCGTGGCACCCGCGGGCGGGCGCGTCCGGCTCGGGGACACGGACGTGACCGGCTGGAGCCCGCGCCGGCTCGCGAGCGCCGGACTCGGCCGGTCGTTCCAGTCGGTGGAGCTCTTCGACGACCTCAGCCTGCGCGAGAACCTCGCGGTGGCGTGCGACCGCTGGAGCCCGTGGCGCTATCTCGTCGACTTCGTACTGCCCGGCCGGGTCCGCCTGACCGGGCCCGCGCTCGCGGCGGCGCGTGAGTTCGAGCTGCAGGCGGAGATGGAGCAGAAGCCCGCTGAGCTGTCCATGGGGCGGCGCCGGCTCGCCGCGATCGCACGGGCGGTGGCCGCGTCCCCGTCCGTGCTGCTGCTCGACGAGCCGGCCGCCGGCCTGAGCGACGCCGAGGCTCGCCACCTGGCCCGGCTGGTGCGCAAGCTCGCCGCAGAGTGGGGCATGGGGGTCCTGCTGGTCGAGCACAACATCGACATGGTGCTCGCGGCGTGCGACCGGGTGACCGTGCTGGCGGCCGGCGCGGTGCTGGTCTCGGGCACTCCCGACGAGGTCCGCGACGACCCGATGGTGCTGGAGGCGTACCTGGGCACCCGCCCGGCGGACGCGGACCACAGCGCCGACGCCGACGACGTCATGGTCCGCGAGGTCGTCAGCTGACCGGGCCGGCTCAGCCCAGGATCTCCCTGAGCTGCGTGACGGCCGCGAGCTGAGCGGGATGGCCGGGTTCGAGCGGCGCGATCTTGAGTGTGGTCACGCCGGCCTTCCGCAGCGTCTCGATCCGCTCGGCGACCGCGGTGCGCGGGCCGACGAGGGAGACGGCGTCGACGAGGTCGGCGGGCACCGCGGCGGCGGCCTCCTGCTTCCGCCCGTCGAGGTAGAGGTCCTGGATGGTGGCGGCCTCGCGCTCGTAGCCGTAGCGGCCGGCGAGCGCGGTGTAGAAGTTCCGGCCGCGCGCACCCATGCCGCCGATGTAGAGCGCCAGCAGCGGCCGCACCTCGTCCAGCAGGGGGCCGGGGTTCTCGGTGATCGCGAACGGGAGCCCGACTGCGATGTCCAGGGTGCCCAGCGACGGATCGCGCCGCGCCAGCCCCTCGGCGAGCGCGTCACCCCACGCCAGCTGGGCCTTCTCGGGGTGGAAGAAGATCGGCTCCCAGCCTTCGGCGATCTCCGCGGCGAGCGCGACGTTCTTCGGGCCGATGGCGGCGATGCTGACCGGGATCCGCTCCCGCACGGGGTGGTTGATCAGCTTGAGGGGCTTGCCGAGGCCGGTACCCCGGCCGGCCGGCAGCGGCACCTGGTAGTGCCTGCCGTCGTACTGCACCTTCTCGCGGCGCCACACCTGCCGGCAGATCTCGACGATCTCACGGGTGCGCGCGACCGGGGCGTCGTACCGGACGCCGTGGAAGCCCTCGACGACCTGCGGCCCGGATGCGCCGATGCCGAGGGTGAACCGGCCGTCGGAGACGTAGTCGAGGCCGGCGGCGGTCATCGCGGTGAGCGTGGGGGTGCGGGAGTAGAGCTGCAGGATGCCGGAGGTGATCTCCAGCCGTTCGGTGCGCGCCGCGAGGTAACCCAGCTGGCTCACCGCGTCGAACGAGTACGCCTCCGCCACGCTGACCATGTCCAGCCCGGCCGACTCCAGCTCCGCGATCCGGGCGACCGACTCCTTGAAGTTGCCGCCGTACGCCAGCTGCATCGCGATCCGCATGTCAGCTCCCCGTCCGGTCCGTGATGAGGGAGGACGGTGCGAACCGGCCGTAGCCGCCCCGGTAGAAGACGAGCGGGAGCGCGTCGCCGGTGCCGTCGAGGTGACGGACGCGGCCGACGACCAGGTAGTGGTCGCCGGCGGGCGTGATGCTCTCGACGTCGCAGTCGATCCAGGCCGCCACGCCGTGCAGCCGCGGCGCACCTGACGGGGCCGGCGACCACGCGACGCCGGCGAACTTGTCGCCTCCCCGCGCCGCGAACGCGTGGCAGAGCTCCTCCTGGTGGGCGCCGAGGACGTTGACGCAGAAGGAGCCCGCGGTCCGGATGCGGGGGAAGCTGGTCGAGCTCTTGGCCGGGAGGAACGCAACCAGCGGCGGCTCGAGCGACACCGACGTGAACGACCCGACGGCCATCCCGGCGGGCTCCCCGTTGGCGTCGATGGCCGTCACGATCGTGACTCCGGTGGGGTAGTGGCCGAGCACCCGGCGGAAGTGCCGCGGCTCGACCGCCGCCGGCCGTGCGGGCCTCATCCGACCGGCCCCTGGCTCGGAAAGCCGGGCCCGGTGCGGCAAGGTCGGTGGCGGCACGACGTGGTGGTGCTCGCAGGAGCAGTCCCGCACCGCCTGAGCGGGTACGCCCGACCAGGCTCTGCACACAGATACGCACCGCCGCGGCGCGTGAGAACTACATCAGAGCTGTTGGATCTTGCCGGATCAGCCCTCGTGTGCATCTCACGACGCGACTGGCCGGTGCTGGACGCGTATGTGTGTGCAGAGCCTGGGGCGCCTCGGGGGCGCAGGCACGGCACGCCCGAGCGCGATGCTGCGCACTGGGTGGCCGAAGCGCGCAGCACGGTGGCGGAGAGGTCGACCGCGTGCACGCCGGCCAGTCCGCCGCCCCGCCTTCCGACGGGCGTGCGGACCGCTTCGACGATCACGGCGTCGCGCATGGGGCTCCTTCTCTGGCTGGTCAGTGCAGCTGGGGGACGACCCGCGAACCGATGAGCTCAACCATGTCGCGGTACTCGCCGGGGGGCTGCCCGCCCATGTCGAGGTAGATCAGGTTGGTGTCGGCGCTGAGCATTTCCGCGGCCCCGTTCAGCCGGTCGGCGACCTCGTCCGGGCTGCCGACCAGGGCCGGCCCGCGCGTGGTGAGGAAGTCGAAGTCGAACGCCTTCTTGATGAAGGCCGGTGGGTCCGGGTTCACCCGCGGGATGATCTCCTTCATCATCTCGAAGTACGCCCGGTACCGGGGCTCCCAACGGGCCCGCGCCGCCTGGCTCGTCTCGCCGACGTTGACGTGCCAGCACGCGCCGACCCGCGGCTCGTGCGCGTGCCCGTAGGCGGCGAAGCGCTCGCGGTAGGTCTCGACGACGGGCTTGAACATCTCCGGGTTGCCGAACGCGCTGGGCAGCATCAGGTCGAGCCCGAGGCGCGCGGCCAGCTCCGAGGTGGACTCCGAGGCCCCCCCGCCGATCCACAGTGGCACCGGGCGGACGGGCGGAGGCTGCAGCACGAAGTCCTCGATCGGCGCGCGGTGCGCCGAGCCCGGCCAGTTCACGGTCTTGCCGCTCCACAGCTGCACGAGCAGCTCGACGGCCTGCTGGAACAGCTCGTGGGAGTCCTCGATCCGCTGCCCGAACAAGGTGTAGGTCGAGACGAAGAAGTTGCCGCGGCCGACCACGACCTCGCACCGGCCACCGGACAGGACGTCGACGGTGGCGTAGTCCTCGGCGGCGCGCACCGGGTCGAGGTTCGCCGCGAGCGTCACCGCCGTGGACAGCCGGACGTTGCGGGTGCGCTCGCCGATCGCGGACAGGATGACCGGCGGCGCCGACGTCGTGTACTCGAGGCCGTGGTGCTCGCCGACGTGGACGCCGTGGAAGCCGGCCTCGTCGGCGACGACTGCCGCCTCCACGATCGCGCGGTGCCGTTCCGCGGCGGTGTCGCGGCGTCCGGTGATCGGATCGGTCACCTGGTCGCCCAGGGTCATCAGGCTCAGTCTCATCGTGTGCCCTCCCGCGTGGCGTTCTCAGCCACACTATCAATCACTGTTTGGTTTAGCCACTGTATCCTGTCGTTGTTGGGTTGTCGCGCAGCACGCTGACGGGAGAGTCGTGATCGAGGTCATCGAGGTGAGCCCGCGCGACGGGCTGCAGAACGAGTCGGTCCTGCTGCCGACCGCGGCGAAGGTGGAGCTGATCGCGCGCGCCGTCGCCGCGGGTGCGCGGCGGGTGGAGGCCGTCTCGTTCGTGCGGCCGGACGCGGTGCCGGCGATGGCGGACGCCGAGACCGTGATGGCCGGGGTCGAGCGCCGGCCCGGCGTCTCCTACATCGGTCTCGTGCTCAACCGCCGGGGTTTCGAGCGGGCTGTGGCGGCGGGCGTCGACGAGGTGAACGTCGTGGTCCCGGTGACCGAGACCTTCAGCAGGCGCAACCAGAACGCGGGTGCCGAGGACCTGATGCGGATGGCCGAGGACGTCGCCGCGCGCGCCGTCGACGCCGGAATGCCGTGCTCGGTGACCTTCGCCGTCGCGTTCGGCTGCCCGTTCGAGGGCGAGGTCGACCCGCGGCGTGTGGTGGCGCTGGCGGTGCGCGCCGCGCGGGCCGGGGCCGGCGAGGTGGCGCTGGCGGACACGATCGGCGTCGGGGTCCCGGCGCAGGTCCGGTCGCTGGTCGGCGCGGTCCGGGAGGCGTTGGCCGGGGTCGCCGACCCCGCGCTGCGGATGCACTTCCACAACACCCGGAATACGGGCTACGCGAACGCCGTGGCGGCCGTCGACCTCGGTGTCACCCGCCTCGACGCGAGCATCGGCGGGATCGGCGGTTGCCCGTTCGCCCCGCGGGCGACCGGGAACATCGCCACCGAGGACCTCGTCTACCTGCTCGAACGCAGCGGCCTGCGTACCAGCCTCGACCTGGAGCAGTTGGTCGACACCGCGAGGTTCCTCGGCGAGGCGCTCGGGCGCCCCGTGCCCGCGCTGCTGCCCCGGGCCGGAGGGTTCCCTTCGCCGGTACCGGCGTGACTCAGGCCGAGGCCTTCGTCGACCGTGCCCGGCGGCTCGACGCGCGCTTGCGGGTGGCGGGCGCCGCCGCAGCGGCCGGTGCCGGGGCGCCGCCGCGCTCGATGGCCTTCAGGACGACGGTGTCGACGATCTTCTCGCAGACGATGTCGAAGATCTCGTCGGGCGACAGGGATCGCTGCTCGACGGCCCGCGCCAGGTTCGGAGCCTTCTCCGGGTCTGGTCCCTGGCCGCCGGCCGGGTCCTCGCCCGCCTCGTGCAGCGCGCTGCCGATCGCGTACAGCTCCAGCGCTTCGAGCATCGGGGCGATCGCGCCGGTCGGGACGTTCTCCTCCTCGAGCCTGGCCACCGTGGCGTCCATCTGGGCCTCACCGATGCCCAGCGGCCGACGGCGCAGCATCACCGGGACGAGGTCGGGGTGCTCGCGGAAGGCCTGGCGCAGCCGCCGGTTGTTGCGCAGGATCCATACCCGCCACGGCTCGTCGTGGGTCTGTGGCGTGCGGACCTCGTCGAGGGCGAGCTTCGCGGCCCCCACGACGATCTCTTCCTTGTTCTCGAAGTGGTGGTAGAGCGAGGCGCCGTTGACCTTGAGGGCGTCGGCCAGCCGGCGGATACTGAGCGCGTCGATGCCCTCGTTGTCGATGATGTCGAGCGCGACCTCGAGCGCCTTGCGCTTCGAGATCAGCGGGACCTTGGGGCGCGCCATGCCATGGCCTTCCTCGTCGAGTGAGCCGAGGATATCAAGCGTCAGTGGATTTGTTTGATCATCTCGGGTCGTGCCCCGGAGGGACGGCGGTGGCGAGCAGTCCTTGCAGCACGCGGCGGTCGAGGTCGAGCCTGGCTGAGACCGTCGTCGCGGCATCGTCGACGAGCAGCGACTTCGCGGCGTGCACGGCCGCGCGCGGAAGCGCGGCGATCCGGCTGGTCCGCTCGGCTACGAGTCGCGCGAGCTCGTCCGCGTCCTGGGCGAGCGCCGTGACGAGGCCCATGCGGCGCGCCTCGGCCGCGTCGAACGTGTCCCCGAACAGCATCAGCTCGGTGGCCCGCTGGTGCCCGACCAGGCGGGGCAGCAGGAGCGTCGACGCCGCCTCTGGCACCAGCCCGAGCGGCACGAACGGGAGCCGGAACGTGCTGCGCTGGGTGGCGTAGACGAGGTCGCAGTGCAGCAGGAGCGTGGTGCCCACCCCGATCGCGGGCCCGTCGATCGCGGCGACGAGCACCGCGCGCAGCGTGGACAGCGCGGCCAGGAACCGGACCGGCGGAGGGGCGTCGCCGACCGGGGGGTTCGCGGCCATGTCCTGTAGGTCGCTGCCGGCGGTGAACGCGCCGCCCGTCCCGGTGAGGACGACGGCGGCGGCCCCGGCGCGGTCCGCCGCCGTCAACGCGTCGGCCAGCGCGGCGTACATCGCGCTGGTGATCGCGTTGCGCTTCGCCGGCCGGTCCAGCCGGACGGTGACGACATCGTTGTCGGTTGTGACTCGCACGGCGTCGAGGTCCGCCATCAGCGCCGGACCCGGGCGCCGGCCGCGGCGAACAGTGCGGCGATTCCGTGGCCGATGCCCTGCGCGGCACCGGTGACGATCACGGTACGGCTGGTGAAGTCGAAGCGGATCGTCACGAGCGTCGCACGTCCTTCCAGGGGATGTCTCGGTCCACCCGTGGCTCGCCGGGCAGCCCGAGAACGCGTTCGCCGAGGATGTTGCGCAGCACCTCGGAGGTGCCGCCCTCGATCGAGTTGGCAAGCGAGCGGAGGTAGGACTTGCGCACGTCCGCCCCGCCGTGAACCGCGGTCGAGTCCGGCGCGGTGCGCTCGTAGCCGTCGATGAGCAGGCCGGCGTCGCCGGACAGGTCCACGCAGAGCTCGTAGATCGCCTTGTTGAGCTCGGCCATCTGGAGCTTGGCGATCGACCCCTCCGGTCCGGGCTCGCCGGTTCGGGCGGCGGCCCGGACGTTGGTCAGCCGGGCGGCCTCGGCCCGCGTCCACAGCAGCATCAGCCGTTCCGTGCTCGCGGCGTCGGCCCGGCCCTCCGCCACCGCCGTCCGGTAGACCTCGACAGCGCGGGCGATCGGGCCCTCCCCGCGACCGGTGCTCCGCGCTCCGAGCGAGACTCGCTCGTTGGCCAGGGTCGTCATCGCGACACGCCAGCCCTGGCCGACCCCGCCGAGCACGCACTCGACCGGGATCCGCACGTCGGTGAGGTAGACCTCGTTGAACTCGTCCTCGCCGGTGAGCTGGCGCAGCGGCCGCACCTCGACCCCGGGGGTGCGCATGTCGAGCAGGAAGTAGGTCAGGCCCCGGTGCTTCGGGACGTCGGGATCGGTGCGGGCCAGCAGGATCCCGAACCGGGCGACGTGCCCGAGCGAGGTCCAGATCTTCTGCCCGTTGACGACGAACGCGTCCCCGTCGCGCACCGCGCGGGTGGCCAGCGCGGCGAGGTCCGACCCGGCTCCCGGCTCGGAGAACAGCTGGCACCAGATCTCCTCGCCCGAGAAGCAGCGCCGCAGATAACGGGCCTTCTGCGCCGGCGTGCCGTGCGCGTGGATCGTCGGCAGCGCCATCCCGAGGCCGATCACGTTGCGCGCCGTGTGGTCGGCGGCGCCGGCCTGCAGGAAGCGCTCCTCGACCGCGGGCTGCAGGGACGCGTCGAGCCCGCGCCCGCCGTGGCCCTCGGCGAAGTTCACGACAGCGAGCCCGGCGTCGAACCGGGCCTCGCGGAACGCGCGGTCGGCGTCCCGGTCGGCTGGGTCGGGTACGGGGTGGGCGCGCAGGAACTCGGCCACGGCGTCGTCGAGTGCGGCGTCATGGATGGCCGTGTCGTGGGTCGCCGCGGGCCGCGTGACGTCGAGCAGCTCGGCGAGCCGGGCGCGGTGGTACGCGGGGGAGCCGAGCAGCAGCTGGCTGCTCTTCGCGCGTTTGAGGTGCAGGTGCGCGGAGTGCTCCCAGGTGAACCCGATCCCGCCGTGGATCTGGATGTTGTGCGCGGCGACCTGCTGGTAGACGTCGGAGGCGACCGCCCGGGCGAGCGCCGCCGAGACCGGCAGCCCGGCCGGGTCGTGCACCGCGGTCCACAGCCCGTGCTGCACGACCGACCGGGCCGACTCGACGTCGACGAGCATGTCCGCGCACCGGTGCTTGATCGCCTGGAACGAGCCGATGGCCCGGCCGAACTGCATCCGCGTGCCGGCGTACTCCACCGCGGTCGCCAGCACCCTGGCGGCGCCGCCGAGCTGCTCGGCGGCCAGGTACAGCGCGGCCATATCGGCGGTGCGCCGCAGGGCGGGGCCGGCGCCGCCCTCGCTGCCGACAAGCCGGGCGGGCACCTCGTCGAACCGCAGCTCGGCGAGCTTGCGGGTCAGGTCGAGCGTGATCAGCGGCGTGCGGGTGAGCCCGGCCCCTTCGGCGGTGACGGCGAACAGGCTCGGTCCGGCGTCCGTGTGGGCCCCGACGAGCACGAGGCCGGCGGTCGCGCCGTCGACCACGATGCCGGCCCGACCCGACACCGCCCATCCACCGTCGGTCCGGCGGGCCGTGAGGGTGGACGCGGCAGGCTCCCGGCCGGCCCACGCCAGAGCGGCGATCGTCGTGCCGGCGGCGAGCCCTGGCAGGTACTGCGCCGCAGCCTCTCCGTCGCCGATCTCCAGCAGCGCCGTCGTGGCGAGCCCGACGCTGGCGAGGAACGGCCCGCCGTGGAGCGCCGCGCCCATCTCCTCGAAGACGACACCCAGCTCGACGGCCGTCGCTCCGCTGCCGCCGTGCCGTTCGGGCACCACGAGCCCCTGCAGCCCGATCTCGCCGGCCGCCTGGGCCCAGACCGCCGGGTCGTAGCCCGCCGCAGTCTCCATGAGTCGGCGGACCTCGTCCTCGGCTGCCCGTTTCTCCAGGAAGTCACGCACGACCACGCGCAGGCCCTCGGCGTCCTCGCCGGGAGTGAAGCTCACTGGTGCCTCGTCTCGTCGCCGATCCGTCTCACCCGGATCATAACCATATGCTGTTCGATTGAACGCGACGAAAGGACAGAGCATGGGTGCCGATGAGACCGGGCCGCTCGCCGGGAAACGAGCGCTGGTGACGGGCGCGAGCCGGGGGATCGGGGCGGCCATCGCCCGCCGGTTCGCGGAGCAGGGTGCCGACGTCGCCCTCGCCGCGCGCAGCACCGGCGCGATCGACGCGCTCGCCGAGGAGCTGGGAGAGCTCGGGGTGCGGGCACTCGCCGTCCGGGCCGACATGACCGACCGGGAGTCCCTGCGCGCCCTCATGGAACGCGTCGGGCACGAGTTCGGCGGGCTCGACATCCTCGTGAACAACGCGGGCGTGCTCCCGCAGGCGAAGCTCGCCGAGGAGCACGACTGGGCCGACTGGGACGCCGCGATCGGCCTCAACCTGTCCGCACCCTGGTACCTGGCCTGCCGCGCGAAGGAGCTGATGGGGGACGGCGGCGTGGTCGTGAACAACGCCAGCACCGCGTCGTACTACCCCTCGCGCGGGCTCGTCGCCTACAACGTCAGCAAGTCCGCGATGGTCATGCTGACCAGGGTGCTCGCGCTGGAGTGGGCACGTGACGGGGTGCGGGTCGTCGGGGTCGCGCCCGGGAAGATCGAGACCGATCTGGTCCAGCCGATCCTGCGCTGGACCGAGAAGCGTGGCGTGCCCGTCAACCCGATGCGCCGCGTCGGTGCTGACCACGAGGTGGCCGACCTCGTCGCGTTCCTGGTCTCCGACCGCGCCGCCTACATCACGGGGGTGACCGTGCCGATCGACGGCGGCGAGTTGCTCACCGCGGGCTCCGAACCCGGACGCTAGCGATCCTTGGTCGCTAGCGCGGGTCGACGAAGCCGATCTCCTGGGCGACGGTGGCGACGAGCCGGCCGTCCTCCGACCTGACCTCGGCCCGGCAGAACCCGCGGTCGCGGGCGCTCACCGGGGAGACCTGCACAAGGAGCTGCCAGGTGTCGGCGCGGGCGGGCCGGTGGAACCACAGCGCGTGGTCGAGGCTGGCGCCGTACACCGACCGCCCCGCGATCATCTCGGCCCAGTCGAGGCCGTGCGGGAAGAGGACCGGCTCGAACATCGGGAGGTCGGTGGCGAACGCGAGCGCTGCGGCGTGCACCGCCCGGACGTCGGGGAGCCGCGTCGCAGCTCGCATCCACAGCCGGTTGCGCGCCTCCGCGGGCCCGGGCTCCCACGGGACACGGTCGACGTAGCGCAGGTCGACCGGCCAGACCGCCGCGCCCGCGTCGGGGACGGCGGCGCCGAACGCCGCGGCCAGCCGCTCGGGCCGGCCGGGCAGCGTCGCCGGAGCCGGGACGGGCCCGGTGGGACCGTCCTCGTGTTCGAGGTGCCGGCGGAGGCCACCGGGGGCGTGGAATGAGGCCGTCGCGGTCGCCAGTAGCCGCCCGTCCTGCTCGGCTCTGACCAGCCGTGTCGACAGGTTCCGCGACTCGCGCAGCCGCTCCACCGAATACGTGACGGGCCGGCTGTGGTCCCCGCCTCGCAGGAACGTGGTGTGCAACGAGTGCGGCTCCCGCAGCGGGTCCACGGTGGCCGCGCCGGCCAGCAGGGACTGGGCCGCGACCTGCCCGCCGTACAGCCGCGGGAAGGCCGACGGTGCCGGGCCGGCCTCGAAGGCGTCCCCGCCCCGTGGCCGGATCGTGAGCACGTCGGTCCACCACCGGTCGAAGTCGGTGGTGGTGGTGGAGACCGTCATGACGCCCTCTGCGACGGCGCGACCCCGCCGAGGAGCGCGGGGGCGAGCTCGCGCCACGCGTCGAGCGGGACGTCCCGCCGGTCGGCCGTCAACACCTGAACGCACACGTGGTCCGCTCCGGCGTCCACGTGCTCCTGGGCCCGCCGCACGATCGTCTCCGCGTCGCCCCACGCCACGACGCCGTCGACGAGCCGGTCGCTCCCGCCGTCGTCGAGGTCGGCCTGGTCGAACCCGGTGCGCAGCAGGTTGCGGCTGTAGTTGGGCAGGTCGAGGTAGGGCCCGAGGTGCGTGCGCGCGACCGCGCGGGCCCGCTCAGGGTCGGTGTCGAGAACGACCTTGAGCTCGGGGGCGAGCATCGGTCCCGGTCCCAGCGCCTGCCGGGCGAGGCGGGTGTGCTCGGCGCCGGTCAGGTAGGGGTGCGCCCCGAGCGAGCGCTCCCCGGCCAGCTCCAGCATCCGCGGGCCGAGCGCGGCGAGCACGCGCTGGCCGGCCGGCACCGGCTCCGGCGCCGCGTCGAGCGCGTCGAGGTAGCGCCGCAGGGCGGACAGCGGCTTGACGTAGGGCCGGCCGGCGACCGTCTCGACGATCGACGCGTGGCTGGCGCCGAGTCCGAGCAGCATCCGGCCGGGGTTCCGGCGCCGCGTCCCGGCGTGCCACGCCGCGGTGTCGGCCGCGTCGTGCATCCAGATGTTGAGGACGCCGGTCGCCACGACGATCTCGCGGGTCGCCTCGAGTGCGGCGTCGACGTCGGCGAAGAGGTCGCCGCCGGCGCCGCCGGGCACCCAGACGGCGCCGTACCCGAGACCCTCCAGGTACGCCGCGCGGTCGCGCACCTTGGCCTGGTCGCGGCTGCGCAGCTGCGGGGCCCAGACCCCGATCGTCCCCAATCGCATGCGTCGCATGGTAAACCAACAGTGTTGGATAGGGAGGGGTGGTCAGAGTGACGCGCGAGCTGGGTCCAGCGCAGCGCCGCCCAGCTCGGACCCGACGTGCGCGTGAACGCGATCGCGCCCGGCGTGGTCGACACCGCGTTCCTGGAGAAGCGTTCCGCTCTTCCGGGGCCGCTGAGCGGCGTCGCGAACCGCCCGCTACCCGGCCAGCCGGACCGTACCGGACTCGGCGAGCAGGTCGATCTCGTCCGCGCCGAATCCAGATTCCTCCAGCACCGCGCGCGTGTCGGCGCCCGGGCTCGCGGGGGGCGGGCGCAGCCGCCCGCCGCCGCCGGAGAGCCGCGGCGCAGGAGCGGCCGCGAGCGTCCCGTCAACGTCGGTGATCGTCCGGCGCTGGCGCAGGTGGGCGTCGTCGGCCAGCTCGTCCAGCGTGAGGACGGGCGAACCGCAGCCGTCGACGTCGGAGAACACCGCGGCCCAGTGCGAGCGGGGCTTGCGGCGAAAGGCCTCCGCGACCTGTGCGCGCAGCTCCGGCCAGCGGGCCGGATCCATCTGGTCGGCCGGGAGGACGGACTCGAGGCCCAGCGCCGTCAGGAAAGCCGAGTAGAACTTCGGCTCGATCGCGCCCACCGCGAAGTGGCGGTCGTCCGCGCAGGCGTAGACGCCGTAGAACGGCGCGACCCCCGACAGGAGGTGCTGGCCCCGGCCGGCCCAGATGCCGGCGTTCAGCTCGCCCAGCTGCGGGGTGTTGAGCAGCGCGGCGCCGTCGACGATCGCGGAGTCGATCACCTGACCGCGTCCGGTGACGGTGCGCTCGAACAGCGCCATCATGATGCCGAGTGCCGCGAAGAGCGAGCCGCCTGCCATGTCGCCGACGAGCGCGAGCGGGGGCGTCGGCACGTCCTCGGCCGCCCCCAGCACGCCCAGCGCCCCGGCAACGGCGATGTAGTTGATGTCGTGGCCGGCCCGGTCGCGGTACGGACCGGTCTGGCCCCAGCCGGTGATCCGGGTGTAGACGAGACCGGGGTTGCGCGCGCAGAGGACGTCCGGGCCGATGCCGCGGCGCTCCATCGTTCCGGGCCGGTTGCTTTCCAACAGGACGTCGGCACCGTCGGCGAGCCGCATGACGACGTCGGTGCCACCAGGGGCGCGCAGGTCGACGACAACCGAGCGCTTGCCCCGGGAGAAGAAGCGCGCGGGGTCGAACGCCGGACGTTCGGGGCGCTCGACGGCGATGACCTCGGCGCCGAAGTCGGCCAGCAGCATCGAGCAGAACGGCCCTGGACCGAGCGCACTCATGTCGACCACCCGGATGCCGTGCAGCGGGCCGTCGGGGCCAGATGCCGGGTCGGGTCGTGGAGTGCTCATCGATGCTCCCTATCGGACGTTCCAACTCGACAGTACCAAGCAGAGTTAGATTTATGTGTCGTGCGGAGGGCCCCAAGCACCGCCGGCATGCGGGCCGACGTGGACTCAGAACGTGGCGTCGACCGCGTCGAGGAAGGCGCGCAGCCCGCCGGTGAAGACGTCGTTGTCGTCGCCAGCCACCATGTGCCCGGCGCCGGCCACGTCGATCAGGCGTGCGGCGGGGATGAGATCCAGCAGCTCCTGGGCGCCTTCCGGGCTGACCACGTTCGACAGGACCCCTCGGACCAGCAGCGTGGGCACCGTGATCGCGGATGCCGCGGCCCGCGCCCGTGCGTAGCGGTCGGCGGCGTCCGCGGCGGCGCGGCCGGTCCCGTCCCGACCCTCGACGAGCCGCGGATCCCAGTGCCAGTAGAGCTTGCCGTCGCGCTCCCGGAGGTTCTTGCGCAACCCGTCCGGGTTCGGCGTCGTCGACCGGTGCGGGTTGTAGGCGACGACCGCGGCGACGGCCTCCTCCATGCTGTCGAAGCCGGCCAGGCCGCGGCGCATGAACGACGTGATCTCTGCGACGCCTTGCGTCTCGACCCGCGGGGCGATGTCGACCAGCACGAGGCCACGGGCCAGCCCCGGGTCCTCGCCCTGGGCGACCAACGAGGTCAGGCCGCCCATCGAGGCGCCGACCAGAACGGGCCGGGCGGACAGCGACTCGACAGTGCGGTGCAGGTCGGCGACGAGCGCGTCCATGCCGTAGTCGCCGTCCGGCGCCCGGTCGCTGTCGCCGTGACCGCGGGCGTCGACGGCGACGGCGGTCCAGCCGTGGCGGGCCACGTCCCGACCGGTGGTGCGCCAGGAGTGCCGGGTCTGCCCGCCGCCATGCAGGAGCAGGACGAGCCCGTTGGCCGGGCCGGACGGGTCCCACCGGTCCGCGGCAAGCAGGACGCCGTCACCGGGCAACGTGATCTCGGTCGGAGAAATCATGGGGTCCTTCGGGGCTGAGGGTGCCGCCTTACCATACATAGATCGGTTACCGTGGTCGCTGGGTCGACCCCTCCGCGCGCTGCGGCACACGGCCGCCGCCGCGGTCGGCTGAGCCGTCCGCGCGGCGGCACGCGCCGAACAATGAGGGCCCGAGCGAGGGAGGCCCCGATGTGGATGAACGACAGGTGGAGGCCGGGCGGCGGGGGCCATCGATGGCCGACGAGCTGACGACGATCTTCCTCTGCGGCGACGTGATGCTCGGCCGCGGCATCGACCAGATCCTGCCCAACCCCGGTGACCCGGCCCTGAAGGAGCGGTTCGTTCGGGATGCCCGTACCTACGTGGATCTCGCGGAGGCTGTGAACGGCGCCGTCCCTCGTCCCGTCGACTTCTCCTGGCCATGGGGGGACGCCCTCGGTGTACTCGACGAGATCGCCCCGGACGTGCGCGTTGTGAACCTCGAGACGGCGATTACCTCCTGCTCCCGCTTCGCGCCGGGAAAGGGCGTCCACTACCGGATGAGCCCCGCGAACCTACCGTCCCTCTCGGTCGCGCGGCCCGATGTCTGCGTGCTGGCGAACAACCACGTCCTTGACTTCGGTCGTCAGGGGCTCGAGGACACACTCGAGGCGCTGACTGGGGCAAGGCTGTGTCCAATCGGCGCGGGACGCGACGGGCCCGGCGCCTGGAGACCCGCCGCAGTGACGCTCCCAGGAAGCGGGCGCGTACTGGTGTTCTCGTTCGGAACCACGTCGAGCGGCATCCCGGAGAGCTGGGCCGCGACCGACCGGCGGCCGGGTGTCGGCTTCGTGCGGGACTTGTCGGACGCGGCCGCCGACGAGATCGTCGACCGAGTGCAGCAGTGCAAGGAATCGGATGACCTCGCGATCGCCTCCATCCACTGGGGATCCAACTGGGGCTATCAGGTCCTCCGCGAGCAGGTCCGCTTCGCCCACCGGCTCGTCGACGGCGGTGTGGACATCGTGCACGGGCACTCCTCGCACCATCCCCGCCCCATCGAGGTGTACCGCGGCAAGGTGGTCCTGTACGGCTGCGGTGACTTCGTCAACGACTACGAGGGCATCAAGGGGTACGAGGAGTACCGCCATGACCTCCGGCTGATGTACGTGGTCGCCGTCCGGCCGGGGACCGGTGAGTTGGCCGGAGTGCGGATGGCCCCGATGCGGGCCTGCCGGATGCGGCTTCGGCGCGCTTCGAATGCCGAGGCGATGTGGCTGCAAGGCGTGCTCCACCGTGTCAGC
Organism: Pseudonocardia aurantiaca; assembly: GCF_039526725.1. Classification (NCBI taxonomy): domain Bacteria; kingdom Bacillati; phylum Actinomycetota; class Actinomycetes; order Pseudonocardiales; family Pseudonocardiaceae; genus Pseudonocardia; species Pseudonocardia aurantiaca. Next base: position 336,839 of record NZ_BAAAJG010000010.1, on the reverse strand, counting down.
CGTGGCTTCGGTACGCGCGTCGCTCTCGAAGCGGACGGCATGCTCGTCCTGAAGTAGGCGGAGCGGAGCGGACGCGAACCGGGCGGCGCAGGTGCGGGTGGGCTGATGGCTCTCGCGCCGGGCCACAGGGCCGTACTGAGTCTCGAGGGCGTAGGACACCGCGGAGCAGCGAAGCTGACGACGCCCTCGCTGTCGATCAGTCAAGATCGTGTCGCCCGATGGCGTGCAGATATGATCGATGCCGACCGTCGGCCGGTTCGAAAGCGCGCAGCAGGTCTACCAACTTGGCTAGATGTCCGGCTGCAGTCACTTTCCGCTCGGCCAGTGCGAGACGTCGTACATGTCCTTGGATGTGAAGAAGACCGGCATTCCTCGACCTTCCGAGAGGCTAGCCGTCCGACTGACTCGTGGGGCAACCATCGGGCTCATCTCTGAATCGCCTGATCGTTTCCGGAGAGCAGAGATACTTCAGGCGCGCCGGCGGACGACCTCATCGGTGAGCTGTGGGGCGACTGTGAACAGATCGCCGATGACGCCGTAGTCGGCGATCTCGAAGATCGGCGCCTCCGGGTCCTTGTTCACCGCGATGATCCTCTTGGAGGTCTGCATCCCGGCCCGGTGCTGGATCGCCCCGGAGATGCCCAGCGCGATGTACAGCTGCGGGGACACGGTCTTGCCGGTCTGCCCGACCTGGAACTGGTGCGGGTAGTACCCGGATCTACGGCTCCCACACCGGGTCGCCACTATCTGCCGGGCCCCGTGTTGATCAGTGGGGACGCCGGCAGAAGTGCCCGGCTGCATAACGGCCCACTTCAGCTGGATCGACGCGACCCGGTCACACGTGTGCCTTCTTCCCCTTCTTGGGCTTCTTGCCGGAGCGGCCGTCCCGGGCCGCGAGATAGGGGTCCAGGGCGGCACCCTTGGGCGCCTCCGTCTCCAGCTCACGCCTGGCCGTCGCGAGGTTCGCCCTGGTCTCGTCGCTGACGGTCGGGTACCGGGGGTCGATCCCGATCAGCGTGTGGGCGAGCACTGCGGCGGAGCAGATCCGGGCGAACCACTTGCGGTCGGCGGGCACGACGTACCAGGGCGCCCACTTCGTGCTCGTCGCCGACAGCATCTCCGAGAAGGCCCGCTGGTAGTCGTCCCACCGCCGGCGCTCCCGTACGTCGGCCGCCGAGAACTTCCAGTTCCGTTCCGGCTCGTCGATGCGCCGGAGGAAGCGGATCCGCTGCTCCTCCTTCGACAGGTTCAGCAGCAGCTTCACCAGCGCGATCCCATTGTCGGTCAGGTAGCGCTCCCAGTCGTTGATCTCCCGGTAGCGGCGCTCCCACACGTCGTCGCCCTTGGCCGACTTCGGCAGCTTCTGGCGGTCCAGGTTCTCCGGGTGGACCCGCACCACGAGGACCTCCTCGTAGTGCGACCGGTTGAAGATCCCGATCTCGCCCCGGGCCGGCAGCTTGCGCACGTACCGCCACAGGTAGTCGTGATCGAGCTCCTCTGTTGACGGGACCTTGAAGCCGCTGACGCGCACACCCTGCGGGTTCACCCCGCTCATGACGTGACGGATCGTGCCATCCTTGCCCCCTGCGTCCAGGGCCTGCAGGCACAGGAGCACGCCGTGGGTGCCCTGGGCAGCGAGGCGTCGCTGGTAGTCCGCGAGCAGCGTGACGCCCGTCTCGAGGAGGGCGACGCCATCCTGCTTGCGCAGGAAGTCGGCGCGGTAGCCCGGGTCGAAGTCCTTCCCCAGGTCGACCCGCGACCCCGGCCTCACCCACAGCGGGTCGATGAACTCCGCGATCCGCGCGGCACGCTCGTCGGTCATTCGTGAGCCCGCCTCTCCCGTGGTCGAGCAGTCGCGCCCCGCCGCCGTGCCTGGCGCGCCTCGCGTCAGCGTGCAGCGCCGAGAGGAGTTCGACCTCGCCCGGTCAGGGTGAACGAACCACCCTTCCGAGATGAGGCGTTCGCGGCGATCCTGGAGACCGCGTTGGTGCCGCCGTTCCTGTCCGAACCCCTGAAAGAGACCCCGACCGCCTTCGATCGATCGGGGAACCCCTGGCGGGAGAACCGAGCCTCCGCTACACCGATGCCTCGGGGGCGTCCGCCGATCTCGGCCGCGAGTGGGGCTTCCGCGCAGCTGTCGGCGTGCCGATCAGCGTCGAGCGTCGGCTGTGGGGCGTCGTAGTCGTGGGATCCGTCCGGGAGCCGTTGCCGGCCGGCACCGAGTCCCGGCTGGTCGGGTTCACCGAGTTGGTCGCCACCGCGATCGCCAACGCCGAGGTCCAGGCCGCGCTGGCCGCCTCGCGAGCGCGGATCGTGGCCGCCGCCGATGCTGCCCGCCGCCGCATCGAGCGCGATCTGCACGACGGCGTGCAACAGCACCTGTTCTTCCTCAGCGTGCAGATCCGGACCGCGCAGGCTGCGCTGCCACCCGGCGCCGGCGAGGCGGCCGCCGACGTCCGCGTCAACGGGCGGCTGCCCGAGCCGATCGAACTGGCCGGCTACTACTTCGTTGCTGAGGCGCTGACGAACGCCGCCAAGCACGCGCAAGCCTCGGTTGTCGACGTCGGCGCGGCGGCCGGCGAAGGTGTGCTGCGGATCGAGGTGCGCACGACGGCCGCGGCGGCGCCGGTGCCGCGGACGGGTCCGGTCTCGTGGGCCTCACCGACCGGGTGGAGGCCCTCGGCGGCCGGCTCACGGTGCACAGCCCAACCGGCGCGGGCACCGCCCTGCAGGTGGCGCTCCCGCTGAATTTCTCCCCCGAGCCGGGACTGCTCACGGCCGGCACCGGCGGCGCGGAAGGCTGACGGCTGGTCGGCCCGTCCGCCGAAGGCGGTGGTCACCCGGTGCAGGCAAGACGACCACCGACCGAGACATCCTTGGAGCCGAACTGGGGGCGTGTCCCTGGGTGTCGGTGGCGTCCTGGTAGGACGTCGTCGAGGGTGGCTCGGGCCGTGCTGCGTCAGGAGGTTGAAGAAGATGTGGCCGAGGATGTCGAGACCAGCCCGGCGGCTCCGTCCCAGGGCCAGATGCAGCCACCGTGGCCGCACCGCACCAAGGAGACCCAGCATGGCGAAGTACCTGCTTCTCAAGCACTACCGCGGCGCCCCCGAGTCCGCGAACCCCGTCCCGATGGACCAGTGGACCCCGGAGGAGGTCGAAGACCATGTGCAGTACATGAACGACTTCGCTGCCCGGCTCGAGACCACCGGTGAGTACGTCGACAGCCAGGCGCTCTCGCCTCAGGGCACGTTCGTCCGGTACGACGGGGAGGGTCGGCCGCCGGTCACCGACGGGCCCTTCGCGGAGACCAAGGACCTCATCGCCGGTTGGATGGTGATCGACGTCGACACCTACGAGCGCGCGCTCGCGCTCGCCGGCGAGCTGTCGGCAGCCCCCGGAGCGGGCGGCAAGCCGATCCACGAATGGCTCGAGCTGCGCCCGTTCCTGGGCACACCGCCCACGGTCACCGAGTGACCGCGCCGGCCAGGGAAGATCGGCTGATGGACGAACTGCTGCTGAGGGAGCTGACTCCCGCGGTGATCGGCGTCCTCGTGCATCGCGGAGTTGATTTCGCGACGGCCGAGGACGCCGTGCAGGAAGCACTCATCCAGGCCGCGCTGACCTGGCCGGACCGGCAGCCCGCCGACCCGAAGGGCTGGCTGGTCACGGTTGCCTGGCGCAAGTTCCTCGACGCCCGCCGCTCCGAGGTCTCGCGGCGCGACCGGGAGCAGCGGGTCGAGGCCGAGCCGCCGCCCGGACCGGCCGAGACCGCAGACGACACGTTGCAGCTCTTCTTCCTCTGCGCCCATCCGTCGCTGACCCCGGCGTCCGCGGTGGCCCTCACGCTGCGGGCCGCCGGCGGCTTGACCACCCGGCAGATCGCCCAGGCGTATCTCGTGCCGGAGGCGACGATGGCGCAGCGGATCAGCCGGGCCAAACGCACGGTCGGCGACGTGCGGTTCTCCGAGCCTGGCGACCTGGCGACGGTGCTACGGGTGCTCTACCTGGTCTTCAACGAGGGCTACACCGGCGATGTCGACCTGGCGGCCGAGGCGATCCGGCTCACCCGGCAGTTGGCGTCGATGACCGATGACGAGGAGACCGCGGGGCTGTTGGCGTTGATGCTGCTGCACCACGCTCGGCGACCGGCGCGGACCAGGCGCGACGGCAGCCTGGTCCCCCTGGCCGAGCAGGACCGCTCCCGCTGGAACACCTCGCTCATCGCCGAGGGCGTTGCGGTCCTGCAGAAGGCTTTGGGCCGGGACCGACTCGGTGAGTTCCAGGCCCAGGCCGCCATCGCCGCCCTGCACGCCGACGCACCGCGCGCAGAGGAGACCGACTGGGTGCAGATCGTCGGCTGGTACGACGAGCTGCTCCGGCTCACCGGGAGCCCGGTCGTGCAGCTCAACCGGGCCGTCGCGATCGGCGAGGCCGATGGCGCGAAAGCCGGCCTCGCGGCCTTGGCCACGGTGGACCCTGACCTGCCCCGACACACCGCCGCCTCGGCGTACCTCCACGAGAAGGTGGGCGACCTTCGGACCGCCGCACGGTTGTATGCCGACGCCGCCCGGTCCGCCCCCAACCTCGCCGAACGTCACCACCTCACCCGGCAGGCAGCGCGGATCAGTCAGGCACTGCGTGGGTGAACCTGTTGGTCAACCACTGCACAAGGCGACCCTCTCGCGGTCCGTGCTTTCATCCGTGCCATAGGGGATCAGCTGGTCCACCTCGCCCCACCAGACCCGCAAGGGGCCGAGCACGGCGAACCGGAGCTGCCGAAGGGAATCCGGCATGGTCCCTGCGTGCACCGGCGCACCCTATCCAGCGGTCCCACGCAAGATCGAACTCGACCTCCGCCCGGACCCTTCAACGAGCCCGCTCCCGTCAGGGTGTCGCCGTTGCTCTGAGCACGACCACCGATCGAGGCCCGACTGCCACCATGTCGCCGGCGGCCGCCTTGACGGAGACCTCGTTCGCCACCGGATCGAAGGTGTCGATCTCCCGCTGCCAGGTCTGGCCGGGCCGGGTGGGCGGGACGGTGAAGTCGAGCGGCTCCCACCAGGCGTTGACCAGTAGCAGGAAGTCGTCGTCGATCATCAGGCTGCCATCGGGCGCGACGTCGGGCGCATCGGCGCCGTCGAGGTAGAGCGCGACGCTCCGCGCGTCGGGATTCTGCCAGTCCGCCGCGCTCATCGGGGTGCCGGCCGGGGTGAACCACAACAGCTCCGCGGCCTCCGCCCCGACCAGGAACCTTCGGCGCCGGAACACCGGGTGGGACTGCCGGAGGGCCACCAAGCGCCGGGTGAATGCCAGCAGGTCCTCGTCCACCGCCGACCAGTCGAACCAGGTGATCGGGTTGTCCTGGCAGTAGGCGTTGTTGTTGCCCTGCTGGGTGCGGCCGAGCTCGTCCCCGCCGACGATCATCGGGATGCCGAAGGACAGCAGCAGCGTGGTGAGCAGGGCCCGGCTCTGGCGCCCGCGCAAGGCGAGGACCTCGCTGTCGGTGGTGGGGCCCTCGACACCGCAGTTCCACGAGCGGTTGTCGTCGGTGCCGTCCCTGTTGGCCTCGCCGTTGGCCTCATTGTGTTTGCTGTCGTAGGACACGAGGTCGGCGAGCGTGAAGCCGTCGTGCGCGGTGATCATGTTGACCGACGCGGTCGGCCGCTGCCCGGCGCCGCCGTACAGGTCGGCGGATCCGGTGAGACGGGTGGCGACGTCGCCGAGGAGCCCACCGTGGCTGCGCCAGAAGTCGCGCATCGTGTCCCTGTAGCGGCCGTTCCACTCCCGCCACAGCGGCGGGAAGCGGCCGACGTCGTAGCTGTCGGCCTGGCCCACGTCCCAGGGCTCGGCGACCAGCTTGGCCCGCGACACCACGGGATCCTGGGACACCAGGTCGAGGAACGCCGAGACCCGGTCGAAGCTGCCGTACTGGCGCGCCAGCGTGGGCGCGAGGTCGAAGCGGAAGCCGTCGACCCGCATCTCCGTCAGCCAGTAGCGCAGCGAGTCCATGATCAGCTGGAGGGCCAGCGGGTCGCCGGCATCGATCGAGTTCCCGCAGCCCGTCGTGTCGACATAGCGTCGGGGATCGTCCGGCTGCAGCCGGTAGTAGGCCTCGTTGTCCAATCCGCGATGGCACAGGGTCGGGCCGGTGTGGTCGCCCTCGGCCGTGTGGTTGAACACGACGTCGAGCAGCACCTCGAGTCCGGCGGCGTGCAAGGCGTCGACCATGGCCTTGAACTCGGCGACCTGGCCGCCCGGGTGTCCCGCCCGCACCGCGGCGGAGTAGCCGGCGTGCGGCGCGAAATAGCCGATCGTGTTGTAGCCCCAGTAGTTGGTCAGACCGCGATCGGGGAGGAAGGCTTCGGGCACGCTCTGGTGCACCGGCAGCAACTCGACCGCGGTCACGCCGAGATGCAGCAGGTGGGCGATCGCGGCCTCGTGGCCCAGCCCGGCGTACGTGCCACGAAGCTCCGCCGGAACTCCTGGGTGGGCGGCGGTGAACCCCTTGACGTGGACCTCGTAGATGACCGTGTCGGCGTACCGGCGCTGCGGGACGGGCTCCGTGGTCCACTCGTAGGCCGGGTCCACGACCAGGCTGCGCGGTACGTGTGCGGCCGAGTCGAGCGCGCTGGGTTTGTCGGGGTCGTCGGGCGCGTGGCCGAGCACCTCCGGCCCGAACCGGACCTCGCCGGTCGTCGCCCTCGTGTAGGGGTCGAGCAGCAGCTTGGCCGGGTTGCAGCGGACCCCGCGGCCCGGATCGTACGGGCCGGTCGCGCGGTACCCGTACGCCTGCCCGGCGCCGACGCCCGGCACGAACGCGTGCCAGACGCCGCCGTCGCGATCCGGCATCGGGATCCGGATCTCCGCACCCTGATCGTCGAACAGGCACAGCAGCATTCCGTCGGCGACTCCCGACGCGACTGCGAAGTTGGTGCCGCCGTCCCGGACGGTGGCGCCCAGCGGGAACCACATGCCGGGTCGCGCTGCCCAGGGGGTGCTCACGCCGCTCACTGCTGCGGCCCTTCCGGACCGGACGATTCCCGGAGGGCGTCGCCGACGGAGGACACCGCTCCGTGCCGTCGTCTGATCACGTCGGCCACGAGCCCGGTCCAGCCCGTCTGGTGCGCCGCGCCGAGCCCGGCGCCGTTGTCGCCGTGGAAGTACTCGCTGAACACCAGGTTGTCCTTCCAGGCCGGGTCGTTCTGCATCCGCTCGACACCCCCGAAGCACGGACGTCGCCCGTCCGGACCGATCACGAAGATCGAGGTCAGCCGTTCACGCAGATCCGCGATGATGGCGGCCAAGGGCAGCTGCCGGCCGGACCCTGTCGGGTACTCGACCGTGTAGTCGTCGCCGAAGAAGCGGTCGTAGCGCTCCAGCGCGCTGATCACCATGTAGTTCAGCGGGAACCACAGCGGACCGCGCCAGTTGGAGTTGCCGCCGAACATCGCGGTGGTCGATTCGGCGGGTTCGTAGTCGATTCCCGCCCGTACGCCGTCGACCTCGAACTCGTACGGGTGCTCGCGGTGGTAGGCGGACATGGCCCGCAGCCCATGGGGCGAGAGGAACTCTGCCTCGTCGAAGAGCTTGGCGAACAGCCGCTCCAGCCGGTCGATGCCGACGACACCGAGCAGCATTCCCCGCTGTCCCGGCGCGCCCCGGAGGAGGCCGGCATCGGCGAGCTTCTCCCGGTTGTCCAGGCCTTCACGCTCGAGGAACTTCGCGAAGTTCTTGGCGACCAGCAGTGCCCGGTCGAGCATCGCCTCGTCGATGACCCCGGCGGCCAGCATGGGAATGATGCCCACCATGGACCGGACCTTGACCGGCACAGCCGCCCCGTCCGGGGTGACCAGGCGGTCGTAGAACAGCCCGTCGGTGTCGTGCCACAGCCCTTGGTCGGCCATGGCACCGCGGATCGCCGCGAAATGCTCGAGGAACTTGAGGACTAGATCGGCTGCCGGACGGCGCCCGCCGCGGTGCAGGAAGAGGGCAATGGTGCCCATCGAGAGGGCGTAGTACGCCATCCAGCCGGTCGCGTCGGCCTGCTGAAGCGTGCCACCGACCGGTAGATGGGAGCGGTCCAGCGGGCCGATGTTGTCCAGCCCGAGGAACCCGCCCTCGAACAGGTTCGACCCGGCGGCGTCCTGCCGGTTGACCCACCAGGTGAAGTTCACCAACTGCTTGTCGAACACCTGACTGAGGAAGTCGAGGTCGCGGCAGCCGTCGATGACGAACACCTCGAGCGCGGCCCATGCCTGTACCGGTGGGTTGACGTCACCGAAATCCCATTCGTAGGCCGGCAGCGCCCCGTTCGAATGCTGAAACCATTCGCGGGAGAGCAGGATCAGCTGGTATTTCGCGAACGCGGGGTCGACATGGGCCAAGGCGACGCAGTGGAATGCCAGGTCCCAGGCGGCGAACCAGGGATATTCCCATTTGTCGGGCATCGACATGATGTCGAACGCGTCGAATCCGCGCCACCTGGAATTGCGGCCGCCGAGCCGGGAGTCCGGCGGCCGGGGTTGGGTGGGGTCGCCGTCCAGCCAGCGCGCCACGTCGTAGTAGTAGAGCTGCTTGCTCCACAGCATCCCGGCGAAGGCCTGGCGCATCACGACAGCCTCGTCGGCGGAGGCACTCGCGGGCGTCAGCTCGGCGTAGAACTCGTCGGCCTCGGCCCGGCGCCGGGCGATCACCTCGTCGAAGTCCGGTCCCAGCGCCGTGGCCGGCTCGACCACGGAGCCGGCGGGGCGCAGCCGCAGCCGCAGCTCGACGGTCGCGCCCGCCGCCACGGTGATCTGGTGCCAGAACGCGCATTTCGTCCCGCGCCGGTCCGGATTGACCGTGGGCGCCCCGGTCACGACATGGTCGTTGATCCCGTCCTTGGGGTACGGGGTGGTGGACCGGACACCGAAGAGGCGCTCGTCGTTGGTCTCGTTCTCGCAGAACAGTGGCGCCGCCGGTGCGCCGTCCGGGCCGGGGGCGGCCAGCAGTTCCAGCTCGCCGAGGAACGGGTGATGCACCGCGACCGAGCCCGCCCCGGCCGCCTCCAGCCCGGGGCGAGGACTGTCGGCGTCCCAGGACCAGGTGTTGCGGAACCACGCGGTGGGCAGTACGTGCAGGGTGTCCGGATCCGGGCCCGCGTTGGTCACCTGGACGGACATCAGGACGTCCCCGGGATCGGCCTTCGCGTAATGAACCTCGACGATCCAGTAGCGGTCGTTGTCGAAAGCCCCGGTGTCCAGGAGCTCGTACTCAGGATCGAGCTTGCCCCGCCGTCCGTTCTCCCGGCGCAGATCTTCGTAAGGGAACTCTGCCTGCGGATAGTGGTAGCGCCACCGGTTCCAGGCGTGGCTGGGCACGGCGTCGAGGTACCACCAGTACTCCTTGACGTCCTCGCCGTGGTTCGCCTCGGCGCCCGTCAGCCCGAAGGCGCGCTCCTTGAGAATCGGGTCGCGCCCGTTCCACAGCGCCAGGCCGAGGCACAGCCGCTGCTCGACGTCGCAGAACCCGGCGAGACCGTCCTCTCCCCACCGGTATGCCCTGGACCGGGCGTGGTCGTGCGGGAGGTATGCCCATGCCTCGCCGTCGGCGCTGTAGTCCTCGCGGACCGTGCCCCACTGCCGCTCGCTGACGTACGGCCCCCAGAGGTACCAGTCGTCCGCCTGGCGCAGCCCGTCCTCGAGCTTCCCGAACCCGCGCGCCCGTTCCCGCTCAGTCCCCACCGTCGTCCTCCGTCCGGTCATGCGCCATCGCCGCTCGGGGGACGATATGGACGGGTGCGCGGCCGGACCCTCATCCGAGGAGGGTGAGCAGGCACCACCTTCGATGTACAACTCGTGGCGGGGTGACATCGACAGCGGGGCGCTGAACGCCCGGGACGGCCGGCGGGGGACGTGATCCCGTCGGTGGATACGGGGGCCTACCCGTGCTCGTTCTCGGTTGCAGCAGCCGCGGGCCAACCGATCGCAGGCCGCCTTCTGTACGACTGGTGACGATGCAGCCGCGGCCGCGTGGCATGGATGTGCACCGCGTAGGCGGCCCAGCCTGCCACGGAAGGCACGAGCCAGCTGCTGGCCCGGTAGATCAGCACGACCATCGCGGCCCGACCGGTGGGGACGCCGGCAGCGACCAGGGTGCCCAGCAGGCCGACCTCGGCCAGTCCCGCCCCGCCCGGGAGCACTTGCAGGGCGATGCTGGCCTGCACGACGAGAAAGCCGACGACCAGCGCCGGCCACGGCACGTACGGGAGCATCGAGAACGCAGCGACGGCCAGATTGGCGAAGTCGACCAGCCACGACAGGACCGTCACCCCCACCACCCGCGACCACTGAATCGGGGTGGGCCGAAGCAGCCCCAGCCGGGCCACGACACGGTTGGTCATGCCGTCCAGATCTGCGACCCGCCGATCGCGACAATCCGTGCACCGAGTGGGGACGAAACGGTCGAGCCACAGCACAGGCCGGAGCACAGTTCGTAGCACGGGCGGATGCGTCACCAGTGTCCACACACCGACTGCTGCCCCGCCGACCAGCACCACGACTATCGCGGCGACCTGAACAGATATCCGCCCGATCGCAGCCACAGCGATCGCGGCCAGCACGATCAGGCATAACGTGTCCAGGACGCCGGCGAGCAACACCGCCCACGCAGACAGGCCGGAGTCGACACCGCGGCGGCGGAAGCGACTGATCGCATAAGCGACAGACCCCGCCCCGCCCACGACGGGCACGGTGTTGGCGATCGCGTTCTCGCTCAAGGTGATGGACTGCACGACCCGGACCGGGAGCCTCGCGCCCCCCACCGCAAGCAGCTGGCGGTGCAGCTCCGCGTACACGGCGACCGCCGCCAGCCCCAGCACCAGCGACGCAGCCACCCACTCCCAGCGGATCTCGTGCAGCTGCCCTCCAGCGGCCACGACCGAGCGGACGAGCGCCGGAGCCTGGAAGGACACGTACGCCAAGGCCGCTACGACCACCAGCCAGTGCAACACCGTTTTCACAACTTCAACGGTACGAGCCGCGCAGGCGGGCACGCCGGTGATTCGGAGAGGCCGGCGAGCACGTCACCGGTAGCAGTCGCCACATGCGGCCACCCGAATGCCGCCGCTGCATCCCCGTCGGTGCCCGATGCCGTCAGGCAGACTGGGACGATCGACCGAGAGTGCGCGTAGGGCAGGAACAGTGGGCGACGGGTCCGTGACCGAACAACCGACGGTCGCGACGGCCGAGCGGCAGCCCCCGATGCCGACGGGACGGAATCCGCGCGACCTGGTCGTCCTGCTCATCGCGGCCGGCGTCGTCGTGCTGTGCGCGCTGGCCGCCCGGGTTCGGGTCGTCAACCCGGTCGAGGTGGCGATCTTCCAGCAATTCGCGCAGATCCCTGCGGCGTCGACGACGGTGTGGCGGGTCCTCACCTGGGCAGGTAGCTGGGCCGGAATCGCGGCGGTCACCGCACTTGCTCTCTACCTCAAGCGGATCAAGCTCGGTCTGCAGTGCGCAGCGGCCGGAGCGCTCGCCTGGGGCCTGGTCCAGGTGATCGACGGCATGGTCGGTCGACGGCCGGTGCCGGCGGAGCTGCTCGGTGATGCCGGGTTCCGGCTGCTGGGTCCCGAGGGCTTCGCCTTCATGGCGACCCAGTCCGCCGTCACCGCGGCGATGGTGGCCGTAGCTGCTCCTTTCCTGCCCAACGCGAAGTACCGTGCCGCCGCGTGGGCGGTGGCGATTCTCGTCGCTGCCGCAGACGTGTATCTCGGCAACAGCCTGCCGCTAGGCGCATTCGCCGCGGTTTTCCTCGGGTGGGGGATCGGCGCGATCTTCCAGCTCGTGTGGGGCGCGCCCGGCCGCCGGACGTCCGAGCCGGCGGTGTTCCGGGCGCTCGAACGCGCTGGGCTGACGCCGGTCGAGGCGGTTCCCATCCGGACCCGCATGCGGGAACCACTCGAGTTCGGCGTGACCACCGAGTCCGGTGACAAGCTGCGTGTCGAGGTGGTCCGACGGCTGCATCGTCGCGGCGGCGCCTGGTACAAGCTGCGACGGCTCCTGGCCTCGCTCGAGATCGAGCCCGAACCACGGTTGTCGACCCCGTACCACGAGGCCGAACACGAGGCGCTCGTCACGCTGTTCGCACAACGCGCTGGACTGCGCACCCCACCCATTGTGCTGACATGTGAGACCCGGTACGGCGCCCCGCTGCTTGTCCGCCGTCAGATCGAGGGCCGTCGGCTGACGGAGCTGTCCGGCGACGAGATCGACGATCCGTTGCTGGACGCCATCTGGCTCCAGGTCGCCGCGCTCGGTGAAACCAGGATCGCCCACCACGATCTGCGCGCGAAGAACGTCTTCGTCGACACCGAGGGCAACCCGTGGCTGCTCAACTTTACCCTCGGCACCATCGGTGCCTCAGCTGATCGTGCCGCGCAGGACCTCGCCGAGGCGCTGATCTCGATCGCCTCGCGGGTCGGCGTCCAGCGCACGGTTCGCAGCGCGTGCCGGGTCCTGCCTCCCGACCGGCTCGAGCCGGCGCTCGCCTACCTGCAGCCGCTGGCGTTACCGCGACGGATCCGCAAGCAGCTCGGCCAGGACCGCTATGTGCTGACCGACCTGCGCGAGACGCTCGCGGAGCAGATCGACCGGCCTATACCGACCTTCCGATCACCGGTTCGGCCGGCCACGCTTGTCGGCCTGCTGCTGCTCGGCGCGGCCGTATACACAATCCTGCCGCAGCTCTCCAGCATGCGGGCGGTGATCGACTCGCTGTGGCACGCACACTGGAGCTGGCTGGCCCTGGCCACGTTCACCGGGTTCATCGCGATTGTGCTCAGCAGCATCTCGATCATCGGCTCGAGCTCGACTCCGTTGCCGTTCTGGCGCACCACCGCCGTGCAGCTCGCCGCCGCGTTCACCGGACGCACGACCCCGGGCGGGATCGGCTTCTTCGGGATCAACATCGCATTCATGGAGCGGCTGGGCATCCGCCGGTCGAGCGCGGTCGGCGTGACGATGTTGAACGTGGCCGCCACGGGCGTCGTCGGCGGGCTCTGGTGCGTGATCGGCGTCTTCGTGATCGGGGCCTCGCGCTTGCTCCTCGGGGCGCATATCCCGCTCGGGTGGCCGGTACTGGTGGCGGCGGCCGCTGTGCTCGTCGTCGCCGCCGCTGTGCTGTGGTCTCCGTTCGGCCGCCGCAGGATCGTCCATCCCGGGCTGCGCGTGACCCGCGAATTGCTGGACGCCCTGCGCCAACCGCTCCGGGCGTTTCAACTGTTCGGCGGAGCCACCGGGTATCTGGTGGTCTCCGGCCTGGGTCTGGCGGCCACGCTGGCAGCATTCGATCGGCATGTCCCCGTGCCGGCGGTGATCGCGGTGTTCGTGATCGGCCAGACTCTCGGACACATCGCGCCTATCCCCGGTGGCCTCGGACCCACCGAGGCTCTGATGGTCGGCGGTCTGACGGCATTGGGGATCGCACCGACCGTGGCTGTGGCGACGGTCCTCACCAATCGGCTGCTCACCTACTGGCTGCCGGCGCTACCCGGCATCGCGATATTCCGATATCTGCAGCACCGCGCCATCGTCTGACCGGCGCACCGCTCAAACCCACCGCTGTATCTGCCGCCGAACCAGGCGAGCACCCCCGCACCTGCGGCCAACAGAATCAAGACCGCCCAGTGCGAAGCGCCGTAAGCGGCGAAGGAGCGCGACGGCGGGTCCACCGTACTCAGCAGGCGGGGTTGACGCCGTCGATCTCGACGAGGAGGTGGCGGGGACCGCGCAGGCCCGGACTCGGGCGGTAAGGCGGCGGATCGGCGACGAGCCGGGGGTTCTTGAGCCGGCGTGCGAGTTCGGTGAGGGCGATCTGCGTTTCGGGCCGGGCCAACGGGGCGCCGAAGCAGTAGTGGGCACCGCCGCCGAAGCCCAGGTGTTCGTTGTGCTCGCGGTCGGGGTCGAAGCGGTCGGGCTCGGGGACGTCGGCCGGGTCGCGGCTGCCGGCGGCGAGCACGAGTGTGACCATTGAGCCCTTGGGGATGGTGGTGCCGGCGACCTCGATGTCATCGAGGGTGTTCCGGTTGTTGGACAGAAACTGCACGGGTGGTTCGTAGCGCAGCAGTTCCTCGACCACCCGGGCAGCCAGGTCGGGTTCGTCGCCGCGGCGTAGCCGGTCGAGCACCTCGGGGTGCCGCAGGAGGGTGAGCATGCCGTTGGTGATGAGGTTGACGGTCGTCTCGTGGCCGGCGACGAGGAGCAGGCCTGCGTTGCTCAGCACCTCTTCGGGTGGCATCGGCGCGTCGGGGCCGTCGCCGCTGAGGAGCCCGGAGAGCAGGTCGTCGCCCGGTTGGCCGTGGCGGGCGTCGAGGAGCTGGGCGAAGTACTGACCGAGCTCGGCGTTCGCCTCGGCCTGTCGGCGCCGCCGCTCCGCGAACCCTCCGGTGGTCGGGTCGGCGGCTTTGATGACCGCGTCGGACATTGCCTGGAATCGCGGTTCGTCGTCGCGTGGCACTCCCAGCAGTTGGCAGATCACCGTGACCGGGAACGGATAGGCGAAGTCGTCGACGATGTCGACCCGGGTGGTGCCCGACCGGTCGTCGCTTGCGAAGTCGTTGATCTCGCTCGTCACGATCTCGAGCATGTTGGGAATCATGCTGTCGATGCGACCGGGGCGGTGCGGCGGCCCGAAGTTCCACGTCAGCAGGCGCCGGATCCGGTCGTGTTCGGGCGGATCGAGGCGGATGAAGTTGGGCGGCAGCTCGGGAGGGCCCTCCGGGGGCGCTTGCGTCGGCGCGTCCGCGCCGAGGTCGGGGAGGTGGCGCGGGTCTGAGCTGAGTCGTGGGTCGTGGAGCAGGGCGACGATGTCCCGGTAGGTGCTCACGACGTAGCTCCCGTCCTCCGCCGCCACCACGGGTGTCTTGCGCAGCTCGGCGTAGAGCGGGTACGGGTCGGCCCGGTTGGGTTGGTCGAGGATCTGCTGCCAGATGCTGGTCTGGGCCATGATGGCGGCCTCCGTGCACGTGAGGTCTGGACGTGGGGTGGCTGGGGCAGGGGTCACAGGTACGTTCTGTGGACGAACGTGGCCCGCCGTTCGCTGGGTCCGTGGCCGGTCACCACGACGGTGGCCTGCGGGGTGGGCCGGTCTGGGACCTCGGCCGCGACCGGGCGTCCGTCGGTGGGCTGGTCGAGGGTGTGGAAGGCAGGCGGGAACGGCGCCGCCCGGTCGATCAACCCCGCGTAGAACTCCAACCACTTGGCCTGGTTGAACGCGACCGCTGCGGTGATGCGCCCGCGGTAGCCGTAGGCGGCGACGAAGCGGCGCTCGGCCACCGATCCCTGGGCGATGACGACCTGGTCGGCATGGGTGGGAACGCCGACGGACTTGATCTCGGTGCCGAACTGGGTGGACCAGAACTCCGGTAGCGCCAGGTGCGGCCAGCGCCCGCTCTCGGCGCTGATCATGTTGTGGGCGGCGATCCCCGCCTGCGCGACGGCGTTGCCCCAGTGCTCCAGGGCGAGATATTGGTAGTCGTAGACCGGGTGTGGGCAGCGGGCCACGTCGCCTGCGACGAACACATCGTCGGTGACGACGCCGTTGACGTCGACAGCGCGGCACCCCGCATCGCATGCCACCCCCCAGACCCCGGCCGCCAGCCCCGACCCGTCCAGCCATTCGACGTTGCGGATGCTGCCGAGCGCGGCCACCGCCACGTCGACGTCCAGGGTGCTGCCGTCGGACAGCCGGGCCCGCCGCAGCCGCCCGCTCCCGTCGCCTTCCAGCGCCTCGACTCGGACGCCGCACCGCAGGTCGACCCCGTGGTCGCGCTGCATCTGCGCCGCGACACCGCCGATCACCGCGCCCAGCGCCCCGACCAGCGGGGCCGCGCCCCGCTCGACCACCGTTACCGGCACGCCCAGCTCGCAGCAGGCGGAGGCGACCTCGGAGCCGGTGAACCCGGCACCGATGACCAGCACCCGCCCGGGTCCGGCTGCCAGCCGCTGCCGCAGCTCGTCCGCGTCGTCCGGGGTGTGCAGCGCGAACAACCCGTCGAGCCCGGCCTCAGCCTCGTTCGGCCACGGGCGGGCCCGCACCCCGGTGGCGATGAGCAACCGGTCGAATCCCACCTTGTCGCCGTCGGCCAGGTGCACCTGCTTGCCGCTCAGGTCAAGACCCGTGGCCGCGACTCCCAGCCGCCAGTGCGCGTCGAACTCGTCGTGGCGGGGCAACGTGGTCTGCCGCGCCGGAACCTGGCCCATGAGGACCTGCTTGGACAGCGGCGGCCGGTCGTAAGGGGGGTAAGGCTCGTCCCCGATCACGGTCAGCGAGCCGGTGAAGCCTTCCTTGCGCAGCGTCGAACCGGCCCGCATCCCAGCCAGGGACGCCCCGACGATGACGATGCGCCCGGAGCGCTTGAATGCCTCCTCAGGGCCTGCCGTTGCCACGGGCGCCCCGGCTCCGGCCTGCTGGTGCCGGGCGTCCTTGCGGTCGAGGTAGATGGCCTGGACCGGGCAGGCCGCCGCGGCCCGCACGATCCTGTCCCGCTGCGCGTCGTCCGGAGCGGGGTCATACAGCAACGCCTCGTCGCCGCGCATGGCGAACACATCCGGCGCGGCGAAGGCGCACTGCGCATATCCCTGGCAGCGCGTGAGATCCACGACGATCTTCATGTGGACGCCCCTTCCGAACCCAACGGATCGGCTGCTTCGTCTCACCATCGCGCACGGACGCCGTAACGCCGACGCCTGCTCTCTCAGCCGAGCGCGGCACGGCGGGGACCACATTCGCCGGGTCCGCGCTGCCCGGGCCGCGGGTCGGTCGTCTCAATGTACCGCCGCCGATGCAGATGACGGCGCTGTTGAGGGTGACGATGTCAGCAGCCAGCGGGGGTGGCAGCGCTGAACCAGCTCGCTACGTCTTGTTCTTCACAACGCCGGCAGTGGGGAGCAAGTCTCGCTCCAGGAGGGCATACGCCTCGGCGAGATCGCGGATTCCAGCCGGGCTGTTGCCCACGGTCGGAGCTGACTTGATGATCGCCTTGAGCACGGCCTCGCGGGCTTGCTCGCTGAGACTCTGATCGGCCATGACAGCTGAAACTACTCGTCGGCTCGCGGGGCGGAGGACAATTCTGTCCACCACTCTGTCCACCACCCCAACTCAATCGGCTTCTGCGACGTGATCGACAGAGCAGGAACATCGGGGCACCGGCTCACAGCATTGTTCAGCGGCTCGTCGCACCCGACCGAACGTCAACCGATCGGAGGACCACCTATGCCCCACACCGAACGCTGCATCCGATGCGGGAGATATGTACAGGTCGAGTCCTCCGAGTTCATCGACTGGGAGACCGCCACAGACGGCTCCGTCATCTGCCCCGGATGCCTCACTCCCTCCGACAGCCCACAGCCCGACGGTTCAGGCCTCCGGACCGAAGGCGCGGACGAGGAGATCCTCCGCGATCTCGATCCGGACAATGACGACAGCCGCTAGAACCGCCGACGCAACGACAGAGGCGAGCGGGGTGAGGTCGAACGTGTTCGTGGTCGGGCTCGATGAGCACAACGCCCGGATCCTGCACGAGCTGCCGGACGCCGCGGAGTACCGCTTCCACCCGTTGCTGAGCTTCGAACAGCTGCGGAATCGGGCGGAGATCCCGCTGCCGGATTTGTTGGACGCGGCGCAGGGCCGGGTGGAGTCGTTCGACGGCCCGGTGCACGCCGTCATCGGCTTCTGGGACTTCCCGGTCAGCACGATGCTGCCGATCCTCTGCCGGCGCCTCGGGCTGCGCTGGACCAGCCTCGAGTCGGTGGTGAAGTGCGAGCACAAGTATTGGTGCCGGCTCGAGCAGCGGCAGGTGATCGACGAGTACCCGCGGTTCGGACTCGTCGACCTCGACGGCCCGGCGGAGCTGCCCGCGGGCCTACGCTATCCCGTGTGGCTCAAGCCGGTCCGGTCGTTCTGCTCCGCGCTGGCGTTCCGGGTCGAGAACCACCGACAGCTGCGCGCCGCGGCCGCGGCGATCCGCGAGGGCGTCGGCCGGGTCGGGACGCCGTTCCAGTTCGTGCTCGACCAGCTCGACCTGCCACCGGAGATGACCGGTGTCGGCGGCAGCGCCTGCCTGGCCGAGGAGGCGGCCGTGGGCGCGCAGGTGACGATCGAGGGGTTCAGCTTCCACGGCGACGTCCGGGTGTACGGGGTGGTCGACTCCATCCAGTGCCCCGGCATCCCCAGCTTCCTGCGCTACCAGTACCCCTCGGCACTCCCGTCTGAGGTCACTGCCCGGATGGCCGACATCTCCCGCCGGGTGATCCGGCGGATCGGGCTGGACGACATCACGTTCAACATCGAGTACTTCTGGGACGCCGCCCGGGACACGATCACCCTGCTGGAGGTGAACCCGCGGCACTCCCAGTCACATGCCGAGCTGTTCGCGCGGGTCGACGGCGTCGCCAACCACCACTGCATGCTGGCGCTGGCGCTGGGCCGCGAACCTCGGATGCCGCACCGCGCGGGCCGGGACGCGGTGGCCGCCAAGTGGTTCGTGCGGCACCGCTCCGACGGGGTCGTCCGGCGGGTGCCCAGCGCGGCGGAGATCGAGCGGGTGCGGCACGCGGTGCCGGGCTGCGCCATCGACGTCGCGGTGCGCCCCGGCGACCGGCTCTCGGAGCTGCGCGACCAGGACAGCTACAGCTACCAGCTCGCCAGCGTCCACGTCGGCGCCGCCGACGAGGAGGAGCTGACCCGCAAGTTCGAGCGCTGCGTCGCCGGGCTGCCGTTCGAGATCGACGCCGCCGGGCCGGGCTGAGCCGACATGCACATCGTGCGCCGGTTCCCGTATCCGGTCCGAGAGGACACCCGGGTCGAGATCCCACTCGCGGACGGAACCCGCCTCGCCGGCCGGATCTGGCGCCCCGTGGCCTCAGAGGCCCAGCCGGTACCGGCGATCCTCGAGTTCCTGCCCTACCGGCAGCGCGACCTCACCGCCGTCCGCGACTCGATGCACCACCCCTACCTGGCCGGGCACGGCTACGCCTGCGTGCGGGTGGACCTGCGTGGCAGCGGCGACTCGGAGGGCGTGCTGACCGACGAGTACCTGGACCAGGAGCTGGCCGACGCCGAGGAGGTGCTCGGCTGGATCGCCGCGCAGCCCTGGTGCACCGGCCGGATCGGGATGATGGGGATCTCCTGGGGCGGGTTCAACGCGCTGCAGGTGGCCGCCCGCCGCCCGCCGGGCCTCGACGCCATCGTCACCGTCTCCTCCGCCGACGACCGCTACGCCGACGACGTGCACTACATGGGCGGCTGCCTGTTGAGCGACAACCTGTCGTGGGCCTCGACGATGCTCGCCTACAACTCCTGTCCCCCCGACCCCGCGGTGGTCGGCGACCGGTGGCGGACGATGTGGCATGACCGGCTGCGGGGCAGCGGGCTCTGGCTGGAGCGATGGCTGCGCCACCAGCGTCGCGACGGGTACTGGCGGCATGGCTCGGTCTGCGAGGACTATGCCGCCATCCGTTGCCCGGTGCTGGCCGTCAGCGGCTGGGCCGACGGGTACTCGAACTCGGTGTTCCGGCTGCTTGCCGCCCTCGACGTCCCGCGCATGGGGCTCGTCGGGCCGTGGTCGCACAAGTACCCGCACCTCGGCCAGCCGGGGCCGGCCATCGGGTTCCTGCAGGAGCTCGTCCGGTGGTGGGACCACTGGCTGCGCGACGTCGACAACGGCGTGATGAGCGAACCGATGCTGCGCATCTGGATGCAGGACACCGTTCCGCCGTGGACGGCCTATGCCGAGCGACCCGGTCGCTGGGTCGCCGAACCGTGCTGGCCGTCCCCGAACGTGCAGCAGGTGCGCCATCCGCTGGGGGACCACCGCATCGGGCGGCCGGGCATCGGAACCCCGGCCGGAACGCCGGCCGCGCTCACCGTGCAGTCGCCGCTCTCGGTCGGCCAGTTCGCCGGCAAGTGGTGTTCCTACAACGCCCCGCCCGACCTGCCCTACGACCAGCGCGAGGAGGACGGCGGCTCGTTGATCTTCGACGGCGAGACGCTCACCGAACCGGTCGAGCTCCTCGGCTGCCCGGCGGTGGACCTCGAGTGCGCCGTCGACCAACCGGTCGCCATGCTCGCGGCCCGGCTGTCCGACGTCGCACCCGACGGCCGTGCCACCCGCATCAGCTACGGCCTGCTGAACCTCACCCACCGTGACGGGCATGACCGGCCCCGGGCCCTCGTTCCCGGCGAGCGGTACCGGGTGACGCTGACGCTCAACGCCATGGCCCAGTCGTTGCCGCCCGGGCACCGGCTGCGGCTGGCGCTGTCGACGTCTTACTGGCCGCTGGCGTGGCCGCCGCCTGCCTCGGTCCGGGTCACCGTGTTCCCCCGCTCCAGCGCCCTGGTGCTCCCGCTGCGGCCGGCCCCGGCGTCCGGCCGCGACGTGCCCGTGGGATCGCTCGGCGAACCGGAGAGTGCGCCGCCCCTGTCCACCACGCAGCTGGAACCCGGCCGGCAGCAGTGGACGGTGACCCGCGACCTGGTCGGCTACGAGTCCACCCTCGAGGTGGTCAAGGACCTCGGCGTGGTGCGCTTCCCCGGCATCGACCTGGACGTGACCCGCCGCGCCCGCGAGCGCTACAGCTGCATCGCCGACGACTTCGGCTCAGTCTGCGGAGAGAGCACCTGGACCATGGGCTTCGCCCGCAACGGCTGGACGACCGAGACGATCACGCGCACCGTACTGACCTCCAGCCCCACGGAGTTCTCCCTGTATGCCCAGCTCGACGCCTACGAAGGATCCGAACGGGTGTACGCCGACAGCTGGCGACGCACCATTCCGCGCGACCACGTCTGACCCCGGGGAGAGCCCGGCCTCCGGGCCGTCACGCCAGCAAACGCCTCCCGGACGTCGACGACCCTGCTGCGCCAGGTACTCGCCCAGCCCTCGGCCTCGCCGCCGCCGAGGGCGGCGCCGAAGCGCTCCAGGTGCAGGGAGCCCGACAGGCCGGCGATGGCCCAGAGGGTCTCGGCCTCGTCGAGCATGGCGTTCGGGCCGTCGGGCCTGCCGGTTCAGTCCGTACCGCCGAGGCTTCGCGCCGCTGGACGTGATCGTCGTCGGTGTGCTGCTCAGGCGCGGACGATCCGGAACGAGTACTGGGCGGTTCGCACGTGGTCATGCCTGACGATCAGCACGTAGCGGCCGGTGCCGGCGTCGTCGAGCGAGATGGGTTGCGACTCCGGCGCGCAGAACGGTACGGGCGACCTGGCACTGGTGTTGTCCGTGTCGCTCACGTCGCGGATCTCGAAGCTCACATCGCCGCACGACTGCGGCCCGCCGACGAGCTTGACCTGATCGGCACCCGCCGCGTCGAACTCGTAGCGCTCGATGACGCCGGGGACGTCGATGGCACCGGCGCCCGGCGGGGTGCCGCCGCCGATCTGCTGTCCGATCTGAACCTCGTAGGTGCGGACCTTCACGGTGGCGAGCCGGAAGCTGTAGGGCCCGATGACGTCCTGCTCCTGGCCCTCGATCACGATCTTGTGCTGACCGGCTCTGGTCAGCGCCCACGGATACGTCTCGTACTGCAGGAGGATCTTCCCGCCGACGGTGATCGTCTCGCCGCTGGCGTTCACGACATCGATCTGGATGGAGTCGCCGGTCATGTCGGCGGTGTAGAACTCGCGCGCGTCACCGAGATCGAGGGTGAACTCGTCCTTCTGCCCCGCCCGCCGGAGCTCCCCCGACGCGATGTCGCCGTCGGCGAGCGTGCCCCCGGCCGCGACCCGCTTCCCGATGCCCGTCGAGGTTCCGGAGGACGGCGCCGCGGTCTGCCCGGCGTCATTCTCGGTGCTCATCTCGGTGCTGCTGCCTGCGGCCGGGGTTGCGGAGCCGGTCGTGGTGCCGGCGCTGAGGTTCGCGCAGCCCGACAGCACCAGGAGCACGAGGGCAGCGAGGGTGATGATCCGCATGATGGCGAAGTATGGGGTGATCACCCCAGCCCGCCGGCGTCGGCCTCCGACAGCAATCCGTAACAGTTCAGCCCGCCCGCTGCAGGGTGCCCCGGTGCTCCAGTCCACCGGCGTCGTTGGCGACGACGTCCATTGCGCTGCCGGTGAGGGTGAACGTGGCGTCGGCGCCCAGGCAGACGGTGCCGCCCGGCCCGCTGCTCTCCGCGACCGTGACGTCGAGGGAGTCGCTGCGGACCGTCCTGACCGTGAGATCGGCGGTACAACCGAGGTCCGGGACCGACCATGTGCCGCCGCGCTGGTCCGCCGTCAACGTGACCGCAACGGGGTAGCTGCGGGTACTGCCGCCGGAGGGGGTGATCGAGCCGGTCCAGGTGCCGGCGTAGTCCTGCGGCGTCCCGGATCCGGCAGGGTGCGCGTCGGCGGCCGGCAGCGAGCCAGTGGGGGAACCGGTGGGGGAACCGGTGGCGGAACCGGTGGGGGAGGCGCCACGGCCGGACTCCGGCGTGAACGTGGACGCGGCGATGTTCCCGATGACGACCGTCACCACGACGGCCACCGTTGCGAGCACGAGCGCGAGAACCGCGGCGAGCGGTAACCGTCGCCCGGGCCGCGCCGGCGGCTCGGGCGGGCTGTGGTCCAGAAGGGTCCGCACGTGTGGTCGCGCCTGGGGCGGAGCCGGAGCGGGTGGCCGGGGCGGGGTCGGTTGTTGGTACGGATCCTGAGTCAGGTTCCGGGTCGCTTGCCGGGTCGGTTGCTGGGCCGGATCATGGGTCGGGCTGGGGGCCGCGTGCTGGGCCCGAACCGGCGTCGGATGCCGGTCGGGGGCAGGGGGCGGGCCGTCGCCGGGCACCGTCGAGGTGGCCTCGCCCACCGGGCCGAGCGGCCGCGCACCCGCCAGGCGCATCGTGGAGTTCGACGCGGGATCGACGAGTCCGATCAGCAGTTCGCGCGCCTCCGGCCGCAGCGCCGGATCCTTCGCCAGGCAGGCGGCGATCGTCAGGTGCAGCCGCTCGGGCAGGTCGGTGAGGTCGGGCTCCGACTGGATGATCTTGAACATGATCGCCGCCACCGACGTTCCGGAGAACAGCGAGCGCCCGGTTGCGGCGTAGGCGATCGTGACGCCCCACGCGAAGACGTCCGAGGCCGGGCTCGCCGGCTTGCCGTTGAACTGTTCCGGGGCCATGAACGCCGGCGTGCCGACCAGCCCCTGTGTCACCGAGGTGATGTCGAGCTGACGCGCGATGCCGAAGTCCACGACCCGAGGGCCGTCCGGGCCGAGCATCACGTTCGCCGGCTTGAAGTCGCGATGGATCACGCCGGCCGCGTGGATGGCCGCGAGCGCGGAGGCGGTGCCGATGGCCAACCGGTCCAGATCACCGTCGCGCAGCGGGCCGCGCAGCGCCACCCGGTCGTGCAGTGAAGGCCCGTCGACGAACTCGCTCACCACGTACGGATCGGGACCGTCGAGTGACGCGTCGAGCACCCGGGCGGTGCAGAAGGGCGCGACCCGGCGGACGGCCTGCAGCTCCGCGGCCAGCCAGCGGCGCGCGTCCGGGTCCGAGCTGTTGCGCAGCACCTTGATCGCCACCCGCTCGCCACCGGCCGAACGCCCGTCGTAGACGACGCCCTGGCCGCCCTCGCCCAGCCGGCCGACCACGGCGAACTCGCCGAGCTGCCGGGGGTCCCCAGCCTCGAGTGGCGCGACGGCCATCTGCTCCTCCCCCCCGGATCGTGCGGGATCATAGCTGGGTGGTGGGAGCGCCTATCCCGCCGTGAACGTCGGGCACGGCGATGACGATCAGCGCACCATCCACGAAGTGGTGGTGCGGCACCGGTAGCCAGCGGCTGGGGGCGCCCAGTCGCGGCCAGGACGCGCATCCCGGTCACGTGTCGAGCTCGGCCCGTTGGAATGTGGCGGTTGCGGGGCCGCTCACCCGGTGTGGCGGCTGTTGTCCCTGGCGGAGGCGTCCGCTTCGATCAGTTCGAGGAGGCGGCGACGGGCGAGGTACTCGAGGCCGACCGTGCAGGCGGCGGCGGGTGAGCCTTGCAGGTCGTGCAGGCAGTCGAGGACGGCGCGGTTGATGGTGGCCAGGTCGATGTGGGCGCCGTGGTCGGCCACGAGCTTCTCGGTGACGTCGGAGAGGCTGGGGTTCGGCCGTGGGGCTCCGGCGTGACCGCGGTGGAAGATGGTCACAGCGGGTTCTCCTTTGGACGGGGCTGTCCGGTGGCGGGCCGCGGCGGCGCGTGGGATCGCGCGCACCGACGGGTGTTGTGGCGCGGAGTGCCAGGGCGGCGAGTACGGCGTCTGCCGGGCCGGTCACGAGCTGTCGGTCGACCGACCTCGGGCCGGACAGTCGCGCAACCAGGGCAGACCACCCGGAGGTCTTGTCCACTGCAGCTGGACCGGAGCCCAGCCCGACGCTCTCATCGGTTCCAGATCCACCGACCCGGACAGGGTCTGCCGGTCGGGAGGGTCGATCCGCAGCCTCTCGGCGCCCCCGCGCCGGTGCAACTCGCGGGCGTCGCGGACAGGTAGCCGATCAGCAGCAGGTCGTGCTCGAAGTGGCACCAATGCGCGTCCGGCCGGCGAGCCACCGGACTCGTCGCGCCTGGTGTCGGTGTCAGCGGGCATGCTTACCGCCCCGGCCGAGAGGTGGAGCTGAGGGACGAGCGGTAGATCGCGAACAGGTCGGGCAACGTCGCCTCGTCCAGCTCCTCGGCGAGGGGTCGGGTTCGGTTCGGGTTGACACGCAGCCATCCCTGCCGGCCCTCCAGAAGGCGGGCGGCCTCGGCGAGCACGCCGATCACCGCCGGGTCGCAGGGGCCGGCCTCGGCGAGGTCCACGAGCAGGTGTCGGACGCCGG
Organism: Pseudonocardia aurantiaca; assembly: GCF_039526725.1. Taxonomy (NCBI): domain Bacteria; kingdom Bacillati; phylum Actinomycetota; class Actinomycetes; order Pseudonocardiales; family Pseudonocardiaceae; genus Pseudonocardia; species Pseudonocardia aurantiaca. The sequence goes on along the minus strand of NZ_BAAAJG010000010.1, from coordinate 312,033 downwards.
CGACCAGTAGCCCCTCCACCCGCTGCCGCAGCTCAGCTGCGCTGTCGTGGCCCAGCGCGCCGATCGCTTCGAGCACGCCGTGATCCCGGTCCGGTTGAACGGACCTGATCACTGGGGAAGGAGCGGGCGGGTTCGCCAGGGCAATCAGCGGCTCGAGCGAGCTCGTAGTGGTCATTCTCGATGCGCTCCCAAATCCCCTCTTGTTCACGTTCATCGACACGTGGATCGTGGATACAGTAGTCAACAGCCGGCTGGATCAACTTTGCCGACGCAGGCCGAGGTGACATTAGGACGGTCGACAAATCGGCGCAAGCCCCTCACTCCGGCGGAGTCGACCTGCCTATTCCGTCCCCGCTCCGGAGTTCCACAGCTTTGTCCATAACGGGGCGGGGGATGTCGACAATCAACCGTTGTTGATCATTCTCGGGAGCCGGGACGCAGCGAAGTAAGCAGTTGCATACCGTTGTGGAGCCATCGACCACGAGGTGTGATGCGTCGCCGGCCAGCCGGAATCGGCTGCGGTAGCGATCCCGCCGGGCTGGGAGGACTAAATTGTTCGGCGACTTGGGGGCCTGAGCATTGCGCCAGACGGCGGATTGAGTCGATGTCGCTGTTACCGGACGTTTGAGGTTGCGGGGGGTCGTCTGACCGGTAAACGGGAGCCGCTGATCGAGTGTTATGGCCGGATCGCCCTATTCAGAGGTTGATTCGCCGTTTCGGTGGGGAGTTTCTGGGCGACCCCTTGAGTTGATGAGCCAAGGCGGCGGGCTTGGGCGTGCGGGAAGGCGTTTCCTGCGTTTCCTGCTCGGTCGGCCCAGCCCGGACGAGGCCTCGGGTGGTTCTGCGGAGTACCGCGACCCCGAGCCGACGCGCCTTGGTGCGAACGGGTCCTTGCCGGACCAAGATCGCGGGAGAAGGGTGTTTGACGACCGATGGCGTCGTCGGGGCGCCACCCGGATCGGAAGGGGATGGATCGTGTACGCGCGCTCCACCACGGTCGTCGCGAAATCGGAGTTGATCGACGCGGGCATCGCGCATATTCGCGACGAGGTCATGCCGACGCTGCTGGGGATAGACGGGTGTATCGGCCTGTCCATGCTGGTAGATCGCTCGTCGGGTCGGTGCATCGTCACGAGCGCGTGGGAGACCGAGGAAGCCATGCGCGCCAGCGAAGAGCAGTTGCGGCCCGTCCGCGACCACGCCGCCGAGATTCTCGGCGGTCGGACGCAGGTCGACGAGTGGGAGATCGAGATTGCCGTGTTGCACCGCGACCACACCACGCAGCCGGGCGCGTGCGTCCGCGCTATCTGGGTGCAGATGGACGCCCGGCAGGCCAAGCGCGTCGTCGACGTCTACAAGTCGGTACTACTGCCGGAGATCCAGGAGTTCGACGGGTTCTGCAGCGCCAGCCTCATGGTCGACCGGACATCCGGGTATGCCGTCTCGTCGGTGACCTTCGACAGCCGCGAGGCCATGTTGCGCACCCGCAATCTGGCGGCTGTGGTGCGGGAGCGGGGCGCCAGGGAAGCCAGCGGCGAGGTCGTCGAGGTCGGCGAGTTCGAACTGGCGCTCGCCCACCTGCGGGTGCCCGAGATGGCCTGACGGCGCGCGGCTCACGACTCAGCCGCTCCCGGGCGGAGAGCCCACGGCAAGGATCGAAGCGGTGAAGCCGTGCACATGATTGCGACCGGCAACTGGTCCGATCTCACCCGCGGCGAAGAAGCCGGTGACCGCGTCCAGGCCTAGCGTCTGTCGGACCGCAACGACGTCGTGATCGGCGCTGGGAAACATCGCCCGACCGCGCCCGTTGCAGGAGAACAGCAGCGCCCCCTTGCTGCCGCCGCTCTCCCCGAGCTTCGCCAGCAGCTCGCTGAGGTCCTCATCGGCGGCAGCGGCATCACGAACCTGGAACCGCACGGTCGTACCGACGTCCACGGTGTCGCCGACGACAACAGCACCGGTTCGTTCGTCGGCTCCCAGGATCCCGCGGATAAGAAAATCACCCCGTTCGTGGGTCTCGGCGTATTCGTTCATCGCGACCCCGAGGTGCAGCCCACGAAGCGCCAAGGCGTGCTGCTCAGGCGGCAGCGCGGCGACGATCTGCGCCAGCTTGCGGTACGCCGGCATTCCGGCCAGTTCGACCAGCACGTTCTCCTCGGCCTTGGTCACCGTCATCGGCGGCCCGATTGGCCGGCAACCTTGGCTCACTGCGATGTGAGCCGCGATCGGGCCGCTCAGCAGCACGCCGACAGCACCGTCGAGCACGGCATCGTCGAGAAAAAGCTTCGTCGAGCCTGGACCTAGCGGCCCACTCGCGAGCCCGCCGACGAGCGGCAGGCCCGGCCGGCTGTCGTTGTAGTGCTCCACGAAGGGGACGACCGGAAATCCGTACGGGTCGGTCAGCAGCACCCCGACCTCGTCCTCGGGGGCGCCCGGTGGTAGCCCGCTGACCAGCAGCGCGTCGCCGACCCGGTGCACGCCGAGATGAATCGGTCGCACTTCCACCCCGGGAAGCACAGCAGCCCACACCGCGACCGCGTCGACGTGCTCCACGCCGCGGCCGGCGCCGATGACGCCGCCCGCGCTGCATCCAATCGTCGTGCCGGCATCCGCGATCTTCACAGCGGTCGCCCCCGCGTCCGCGATCGTTTCCGGGTTGCTACCGCAGACGAACACACACAGCAAGTCAGGCCGCCGCCCGCCGAGGCGCTCGAGCGCCTGACCCACCGCCGACTCGGCCGCCGCCACCAAATCGGTGCCGGTCGCCAGGCCGTCTCCGATATCGGCCATCCGCGGGTCACCTCCCAGCCTCGGCTTCCATTGTGCGACCTACCGCACCGGGTCGCTCGTCCGAACGCGGTCCGCCGGTGACCAGTCGACGACCGAGATGCACGCCGGGGCTCAGTTCGAGCGGCGGACGGCGGCGCACGCGCCCGCGCGGCTCGACCGCGCCGCCTACCTCGCTCGGCGAACACCACTACATGATGTCCATTACCTCCTCCGGCGCGGGAACCGTGTGGGAGTGGGTGGAGCGGTGGCTGCAGACCGAACACCCCGAATGGCGGGTCCACGTCACCCCGGTCACCACCGCCTACGCCAGCATCAACATCGCCGGGCCGCGCTCACGCGCGCTTCTCGGCCGGCTCACCGAGGGCGTCGACCTGATCCCGAGGCGTTCGGCTACATGCACGTGCGAACCGGAACCGTCGCCGGCGTCGAGGACTGCGTGCTGTGGCGCATCGGATTCACCGGCGAGCTCCGATCTTCTTACAGTCCCACCTGCGCCGGCTGCTGGCGTTCAATTGCGGTATGCGGTCAGGACCCGTATGGCGCGGAGGGTCTCGATGGCCCGGAAGGCCAGGGTGGAGGCGGTGCTCGGTGGCTGCCAGGTGATGGCCCAGCCGCCGTCCGGCTGCTGGTCGCGGCGGAGCCGCTCGAGGTGGCCTTCGATCAGGTCGTCGGTGAACAGCCGACGCCAGGGGCTGTCCGGAGTGGGGGCGAGGTGCAGAGGGGTTATGCCGTAGGCGGGATCGGTGGGATCGGCCCGGTAGTGGGACAACCTGGGCAACAACTCGCCGACCCGGACCGCCAGCGCTTCGGCCCGGGCGCGATCAGGGACGTGCTCGAGAAAGATCAGCACCTCGAACAGGGCGTGGGCCTCCGCGGGCCAGTCGGCCTCCAGTGCCGACCAGCACCATGCGGTGGCGGTGGTCAGCCAGGGGTGATCGACGCCCAGCCGATGCAGCCGACCAGCCAGCCCGGCTGTCGGATTGAGCCCTGGTGTGTAGGTCCACTCGCTCCAGTGCTCGGCCCTGGGATATTGCTCCATGATCGGAAAGGACAGGGCGACCGCCCCGTCCGGGGCGGCGACCGACTGCAGCCAGTCGCATGCCTGCTGGACCATCTGCTCGTCGGTAGTGCCGGCGTCAACCAAAGCCTGGCAGGCGACCTCCACGTCGATGGGCAGGCTCGCGGGGCAGAGTTTGTCGGGCTCCAGGGCGTGCGCGAAACCACCGTCGGGGTTCTGATAGCCGCGCAATGCGTCTATCACACCGGTGGGGGCAGCGCCCTCGAACAGGGTGGCGAACAGCCGCCGTTCCAAAAGCCGCCCCTCGCGCCGGATGGATTCGCTGGCGGAGATGAAGGTCGCGTCGGTCACGGCGCCATTGATAGCGGAGGTCACCCGCCCTGGGGCTAGAACAAACCGGACAGTGGCGCCCTCCAAGGCGGCGGCGCTCCCGGGTCGTCTACCTGTCGGTTCACCGCGGCCGGCCAGGGCACTGAACTGGACCAGCACGTCCCGAAGCTGTGGGATCGACAGGGGCTGCGGGCGGCTCTGGAAACCGGCGCGCTCGCCCGCATCACCCCGGACCCTCCACAGGGCCGGCGCGGCCGGCCGCCTCTCCGGGGTGGTTGACAGCGTGCACTGGTGCGGCTGCACTAGGCGGGTGGGCCCTGCGACCCCGCAGCCGACGTTGCCCGACCCCTCGGTGCCGAAGATGGCGGAGGGCGGTTCGGGCGAGCCGGGTCTGGACGTCACCCCGCTTGTCCCGGCTGGACTCGGCGCCCGTCTGGGCGTGCCGGTGGCCGGCCTGCTCAGCCGCGAACCGCTGGTGGTGGCCGCCACCGCGACAGCAGCCGAGGTGGCCCTGGCGATGCGCGAGGACAGGCAGAGTGCCGCGATCGTCGGCACGGACCCGCCGGGCATCGTCACCGCCGGCGACCTACAGGCCCGGGTGCTGGCCGAGGGCCGCCCGCCGCACACCCCGGTGCGCCAGGTGATGACCAGGCCGGTGCACACCGTGCCGGCCGAGGCGCCACTGGCCATCGCGGTGCTGCTGATGCTCGACGAGGGCGTGGAGCACGTGCCGGTGGTGCGGGCCGGGCGGATCGTCGGGGTGATCACCGAGGACGACGTGGTGCGCCGACAGGTCCCGAGCCCGCTGCTGGTGGTCGGCCGGGTTCGGCGGATCGCCACCCGCGCCGACGCTGCCGGGTACGGTGCCGACCTCGCGGCGGCCGCTGGCGCACTGCTCGCCGACAGCGTCGACCCGCTGCGCATCACGGCCGTGGTCGCGAGCCTCAACGACGCGTTGACTGTGCGCCTGCTGGCGCTCGCCGAGGCCGAGCTTGGCCCGCCGCCGTGCCGTTACGCCTGGCTCGCGATGGGCTCGCAGGGCCGGATGGAGCAGTTGCTGGCCGCCGACCAGGACACCGCGCTCGCCTACGCCGACGGCACCGGCGACGGCGCGGACCCTGAGCACGCGGCCGGGCCGGACGTCGCGGCGTACTACGCTGCGCTCGCCGCGCAGGTCACCGATGGGCTGGCCGGCGCCGGCCTGCCGCGGTGCAGACGCGGGTTCATGGCGACCAGCTGGAGCTACCCGCTGGCCCGTTGGCGGGCCATCTTCCAGCGTTGGCGTGACGAGCCGGACGCCCGGGCGTTGCTCGACGCGCAAGTCTTCCTCGACTTCCGCCGCGTGGGCGGCGAGCTGGCGATCGACGTGCTCAATCGGCCGTTGGTGGCCGCGCGTACCCGGCCAGGGTTCCTCGCCGCCGTGGCTGACGCCGCCCAGTCGTTCAACCCGCGGCTGGGTCCGTTCGGACGCATCCGCACCGACCGGGACGGAACCGTCGACCTCAAGCTGCGCGGCACCGTGCCGGCCGTGCTGCTCGGCCGGCTCTACGGGCTGGCCGCCGGCACGACGGCTCGCGGCACTGCACAGCGGCTGGATGCGGCGGAGGCGGACGGGTTGCTCAGCGCCGACGCCAGGGAGTCGTTGCTCGACGCCTACCGGGTGCTGCTCCGGATCCGGCTGGCCCGCCAGCTGGCCGACCTCGCCGCCGGCCGGCCGATGGCGCTCACGGTGCCGCTCACGGAGCTGTCCTCGGTGGCCCTGCGGCAGCTGCGGGCGGCGTTGGCCGAGCTGCGGACTCGGCAGCGGGCCAGCGCGCTGAGCCACCCGAGCGCGCGATGAGCGAGCCTGCGAGCGAATCATCGACACAGCGACGCACTTCGGATAAAGCAGCGGCGTCGACCCCGGGACTACCGCGTGCGAGCGGTGTCGGCTGATTCGGCCCGGACTTCCGTAGGTGCCGGCTGGTAGTCGCCTATGGTGCGGTTGGCGAAGAACATCTTCGCGGTCACGTAGTAGAGGGCGCCCGCGACGATCATGGATGGCAGCGTGGCGGAGATGTACTCGAACAGGGCCTCGCCGGCGGGGAAGGTCAGCGCCGGCAACCCGCTGAGCCATCCGCCGAGGAACAGCCAGACCACCATGCCCACGACCATGCACGCGAGGGCGAGCAGGTTGACCCCGCCGGTGAAGCGGTATTTGCCCTTCGGCTCGTAGCAGGCCCGCACGTCGATCCGCTGCTTGCGGAGGAAGAAGTAGTCCGTGAGGGCGATCCCCCAATAGGGGCCGGCGAGCAGTCCGACGAAGATGAGCAGCAGGTTGAAGATCTGCTGCAGCGAGGTCACGTACACGAAGATGGCCGACGGTATTGTCACCAGCAGGCACACCCAGCGGTAGTTCCAGTTCGGGAGGACGCTGAGGATCCCCATCGAGCCCGAGCCGAGCAGGTGGGTGACCGCCGTGATGGTTCCCAGCGCGATGATCCCGAGCGCGACCAGCCCCATGTCGAGTTGGCTCGACCACTGCGCGGGGTCGATCTGCCCGGTGGCGAGGGTGGCCATGCCGCCAACCGCGGCGAACAGGATGCCCGTGGACGCGAGCCCGAGGTAGGTGCCCCAGAAGCCGATCCGTTCCGTGCTGGCAAACCGGTTCCAGGAGCCGAGGTAGGGGAACCACGAGATGGTGAACGCGAAGATGATTTCGAATGCGCCCATCCAGGACACTGAACCGTCGCCAGGCTGGGTCACGACCCTGGTCCAGAACCCGCCCGCGACCACCCGGACAAGGATGTAGACGACGAACGCCAGCAGGATCGGCACGGTGATCTTCGACAGGTGGAACGCGGCCTTCTGGCTGAACATGATGATGATCAGCGGCAGCACGATGCCAACGCCAAGGGCGTAGAGGGTGTAGTCGCCGGCGAAGCCACTTCCGACGTCCTGGACGACGAGCTTCATCGCAGACCCAGCAAGCGAGGCCAGGATTCCCACCCAGCCGAAGTTCACGCCGACCAGGATGACGACGCCGTAGATCGAGCCGTGGTAACCGAACGTAGGGCGGAGCGACACCATCTCGTCGATGCCATACCGGGCGCTGCGCTGGGAATCCCACGAGCAGAACGCCAGCCCGAGCAAGAAACCGGTAATGCTGATCACCAGCATCGGCCAGAACCCGAGCCCGAGCGCGTACGAACTGCCCGATATGAAGTTGGTCAGCAGCACGTTACCGCCGGCCCAGAGCCAGAAGATGGACACGAAGCCCGCGTGTCTGTCGTTGCGGGCGAGCGGCAAGATGGTCTCGCCGTGGGTCATGGAGATCGCCCCTGAGTGGTTTATCGCTGTATGTACCAAAGGGTGGCGGCCGCAAAGGGCACTATCGCGGCGAGCAGGAGCCAGAGCTGATCCTTCGCGGTGACATCATGCGAGTCGTCGGTCTCCGCCAACGCCTGTGCGAGCTCAGACTCGGTCTGTTCGGTCATCGTGGGATTCCTCCGGCTCAGCCGAGCTTGGCGAAGACCTCGTCCAGGGTGTCGGCCTTGAACTGAAGCTGGTCTGGGGCATTGGACCGCCACGACCGGTGCGGTTGCCCGCGCAACTTCTTGATCATCTCGGCCGCGTCGACGATCTCGATGTCATACACCCAGTTGGCCATCATGAGAATCGCGGCCTGATGGGAGCCACTGTTGGTGGCCGCGCAGATGTCCTTGACGAGGTTGACCTGGTAGTCGCGCGCGTAGGCGTCGAACACGGTCGTCATCAGGCACCCGTCGGTGACGAAACCGCCGATGATCAGGTGTTTCACTCCCAGGCTTCGCAGCATCAGGTCCAGCGCCGTCTCGTGGAATCCGCTCCATCGGTGCTTTTCGACGACAATGTCCTCAGGGTGGGGCGCCAGCTCGCCGATCACGTTCACGGCGTCAGAGTCCGACCGGTAGTAGATGGGCCTGCCCGCGTCGTCCAGCACCTCGTTGTTGGGTAGTCCGATCGCGTCGACCCGGCTCACGTGCCGCGTGTAGAGGATGGGTACAGCGAGTTGCCGACAGGCTTCGATGAGCGGGACCGTGGCGGCAACCGCCTCGTCCACGTTCTCGATGCCGTACTTGCTCTCCTGCTGCATATCGATGAGGACTAGCGCGGTTTTCCGCAGGTCCATAAAGCTCCCTGTCCGGTGGGATTCGACGGCGGGAAGGAACGTAGCCTCCTGGGATCGGTCACGCATCTCGTGCGACAGGTCGCAGGCGTGTCAGGTGCCTCACAGGATCACCGCGGTACCGTAGCACTGACAGTGTCGGCATACCGACAGTCATGCGAGCCCGGAACGGTGCAAACTGGACGAACCAGGGCGCGGCGCGACAGTACGGACGCAATATTCCCGCGCGGGAAGTACACATTATGTCCATTTTCAATACTTGGCGAATCAAATTATTGCGCGGGTGTCCTCCTGGGCCGGGGCGGGCAGCGCGCGGGTGCTGTCCGAAAGGACGCCGGAACAGGGGGCTGTGGCGTGGTTCAGCCAACCGAAGTCGACGCGTACCTCAACCCACCCTCGTCGGTGACCGGCCCGTCACCCGCACTCGACCACACCACGGCTTCTCGCTGACCTACTACCTCGCCGGCCGGAGTGACCGTCTCCTCGACCTCCCGCCCTCAGCGCACCGGGTGCGGGCAGCAGCGTCAGCGGAGACAACGAGCGGTGGCCGCAGGGCACATCCTGAACCCTGTCGCGGTCAGGCCAGGTTTGCGCGGCCGAGCCGCCAGTAGCCCATGAAGGCCACCGCCCGCCGGTCCAGGCCGCGCTCGGCGACGAGGTGGCGGCGCAGGGTACGGATCACCCCCGCCTCGCCGGCGAGCCACGCGTACAGCGGCACCGAAGGCACCTCGTCGGGAACCTCCCAGAGGATCTCCGGGTCGACGTCCACGTCGACGACCGGCTGGCCGGTCGAGGGCGCGCAGCCGGAGAGCAGCTCCCCTGCCGCCGCGGACACGGCTGGGACGAGCCGGCTGCCGTGCCCGCCGGTGCCGCGCGACAGCCAGTCGATCTCGACGCCGGGCGGTGCGGCCACCGGCAGTGCGTCCTCCGCGATGGGTACCTCCAGCAGCACCCGGCCGCGCGCGTCGAGCGGGAGGCGCTCCAGGATGCCGCAGATCGCGGGCACGGCCGTCTCGTCCCCGGCCAGCAGCAGGCTCCCGGTCGCCGGCGGTCGGAACTCGACACCGCCGTGGCCGCTGCCGTAGCGGGCGTCCGGACCGACGATGGCGGCCTCGTCGCCGGACTGGGCCCGCCGCGCCCAGCGGGTGGCCGGACCGCCGTCGCCGTGCAGGACGAGGTCGATGTCCACCTCGGACAGGTGCGGCCGGACCGCGCGCACGGTGTAGGTGCGCACCGGGTTGCGCCGATGCTCGGGCAGGGCCCGCCACCGCGCGTACCAGTCGGCGCCGCCGGGCAGGTCCACCCCACGCTCCCCGGGCAGCGGCAACGCCAGCTTGATCCGCTGGTCGTAACCGTTGTCGGCGAACAGGTGCAGGTCGGGCCCGGTGAAGGTGACCCGGACGAAGGACGGGGTGAGCCGGCGTACCTCGCGGACCTCGACGGCGAACAACCGCCACGGCGCGATGGGCAGGGACTCGGTCATGGTGCCTCTCGGTCGCTCGGCGGGTGGAGTTATCGGGAGTTCGTCACGACGGCGCGCGATCGCCACAGCAGCCAGACGAAGTACGGGGTGCCGATCATGGCGGTGACCAGCCCGGCGGGGACCTGCGCGGGAGCGATGACGGTGCGGCCGACGGTGTCGGCGATGCTGACCAGCGCCGCCCCGAGTAGCGCGGCCACCGGCAGCACCCGGCTGTGCCGGCCGCCGACCAGCGCCCGGGCCGCGTGCGGGGCGACCAGACCGACGAAACCGATCACGCCGACGGCGGAGACCGCGGTGGAGGTGAGCAGCGCCGCCGCGCCCAGCGCGACCAGCCGGGTGCGTTCCAGCCGCACGCCGAGAACCCGTGGGGTGTCGTCGTCGAGGGCGAGCAGATCCAGCTCCCGCCGGGCCGCCACCACGGCCGGGGTGAGCACCAGCAGGGCGAACGCGACGGGCAGCATCTGCATCGCCGTACGGCCGTAGGTTGAGCCGGAGAGCCAGGTCAGCGCCTTGCCGGTGTTCCACGGGTCGAAAGCGACGATCAGGAACGTGATCACCGCCATCCCGCCCTGCCAGGCCCCGAAGCCGTTCAGGACGAGCCGGTCGGAGCTCAACCCGCCGCGCCGGGCGACGCCGTAGACGAGGACGAACGCCAGCATCGCGCCGACACCGGCGACCCCGGACACCGCCCACACACCGGCCAGCGGCACGAAGGTGAGCAGCGACACCGCGCCCAGCCCGGCGCCCGCGGTGATGCCGAGGATGCCGGGTTCGGCGAGCGGATTGCGACAGACCGCCTGGACGGTGGTGCCGGCGACCGCCAAGGCCGCGCCGGCCAGCACCGCCGCGGCGGCCCGCGGCCACCGCTGGTCCAGCACGAAGGTGTACGCGGGCCCGGTGCGTCCTTGCAGCCAGTTGACGATGTCACCGAGGAGTACCCAGGTGTCACCGGCGAGCATGCCGAGAACGACCGCTGCGACGATGACCAGGGCGCAGCACACGACCACGACGCGGTGGAACGTCGATGTGCGGACGGCCGCGTGGCCGCCGGGCGGGCGGCGGGTGGGGCCGGCGTCGCGGTGTCGCCGGGCCAGCCAGATCAGGATCGCCGCGCCGAGCAGCGTGGTGACCACGCCGGTCGGCACGTCCACCCCGGCCTGGCCGCCCATAACGGCGCGCAGCAGCACGTCGGAGCCGAGCACGATGACGGCTCCGGCGATACCGGAGAGCGGCAGCAGAGTCCGGTGCCGATGCACCCCGGGCACCACGGAGGCCAGCAGGCGGACGATCACCGGCGCGCAGAGCCCGACGAAGCCGACCGGGCCGGTGAGGGTGACCGCGGCGGCGGAGAGCAGCACGGCCAGCACGGTGACGATCAGCCGGGTACGCCGCACGTCGAGGCCGAGCACGGTGGCGGTGTCGTCGCCGAGGGCGAGGATGTCCAGCCGGTGCCCGAGCAGCATCAGCGTGCCGAGAGCGACGCCGATCGCCGGGGCGAGCTGGGCCAGCGCCTGCAGGTCGCTCTGCACCAGCGAGCCGTTGCCCCAGGCGAACAGGCCGATGGTGGCCTGCTCGAAGAGGAGCAGCAGCAGGGTGGTCACCGAGCTGAGCGCCAACGCGGTGGCCGAGCCGGCCAGGATGAGCCGGGTGGCCCCGGACTGCCCGCCCGCCGAAAGGGCCATCACCAGACCCGCGGCGGCGAGTCCGCTGCAGAAGGCAAGACCGCCGGCCGGCAGAGCGGGCAGCGACAGCCCGAACGCGGCGGCGGCGACGATGGACAGATGCGCGCCCGCGTTGACCGCAAGGGTGTCCGGGGAGGCGAGCGGGTTGCGGGCGATCGACTGCAGCGCGGCGCCGGCGAAACCCAGCGCGACGCCGATGGCCAGCCCGGCGAGCAGCCGGGGCACCCGGGATGCGACCAGTACCCGGGCCGCCTCATCGTCCGTACCGACGATCAGCCGCAGCAGGTCCAGGGCACCGACGGACGAGGTGCCCTGGGCGAGGTGCGCGGCCGCCACCGCGAGCAGTACGACGGTGGCCGCGGCGAAGACCCCGACGGTCCGCGGGGCGGAGAGCGGCCCGGCGGCCGGGGCCGGCGGGGTGGCCGGTTCCGGGCGCGCGGGTGCGTTCGGCGGACTCACGCCGTGTAGGTCTTCACGAACTGGTCGATGTACTGCTTGCCGGAGAGCGGGCCGCCGAAGGTCCAGATCCCGTCGGGCATCCGGTGCAGGTTGCCCTGCTGCACGAAGGGCAGCGACTCCCAGATGGCGTTGCCGGCGAGACCGTCGGCGAACACGTCGGTGCCGTCCGAGGCGTTGTAGAACAAGTGCAGGTCGGGCTCCTTGAACGCGCTCATGCCCTCGACGTCGGTCTGGCCAAGACCCCACACATCGTCGGTCGCGCCGGTCCATGCGTTGGTCAGGCCGAGCTGGATGCCGATCTGGGAGACGAGCGCGCCCTGGCCGAACATGCGGATGCTGACGGTGCTGCCTTCCTTCGATCCGTCGGCGATGGCGAAGGGCTTGCCGGCCGCGCCGGCGATGGCGATCGCCTTCCTGCCGTCGGCGATCGCCGCGTCGAAGTCGGCGAGCAGCTTCTCGGCCTCCGTGGTCCTGCCGACCGCCTCGGCGATCATGTAGAGGTCGGAGCGCATCCGGCCGAGGTTGTCCGAGGCGTCACTGCCCTTGGTGACCAGCACCGGGACGTACTCCTCCAGCTGGCTGACCATGTTGGCGCCCCGGTCGTCCTCCATCACCACGAGGTCGGGCTGGAGCGCGACGATCGAGTCGACGCTCGGCTCGGAGCGGGTGCCGACGTCCTCGACGTTCGGGTCGAGCTTGGCGGCGCTCACCCAGGTCGCGTATCCCTCAGGGTCGGCGACGCCGACGGGCATGACGCCGAGGCTGACGGTGACCTCCATGGCCCGCGCGACCGCGGCCGGACCGTCGGGGTCGGCGGTGCGCCAGCGCCCCCGGTAGGGGTGCCGGCCGTAGCCGACCACGTCGCGGACGGTGACCCCGCTGGGCACCGGCCGGCTCTGGGCGAGCAGGGTGACCCGGCGGGCGAAGTCCTTGACCGGCAGATCGGCGGCGGCGGTGCCGTCGGCGAACAGCACCGTGCCACTGTCGATCGGGTGCAGCCGGGCCAGGGCCCGCAGCAGGGTGGACTTGCCGCTGCCGTTCGGGCCTACCAGGGCGGTCACGGTTCCGGGCCGCAGGGAGATACCCGCACCGTGCACCACCGGCGTGCCGTGGTAGCCCAGGTCGAGGTCGACTCCCCGCAGGCTCTGCTCGGCGCCGGCCGACGTCGGCGTGATCGACATGTGGTTAGGCTAACCTATGTGTAGCGGCCCGCGGAACTGCAGCGGCAACTCGGTCAGGCCGCAGCTCCCTCACCCCACGACGCGGCCGGACCGGGCGCTTCGGCCGCGCCGCCCGGCCTCGCGGCGAGGCTCGGGTGGCGAGCCGAGTTCACGACCATCCGGTTCGTCCTCTACACCTCCGGCGCCCTCGGCAAGATCGGCTATTCGCGGAATCTGATCTCGCGCGGGACCTGCGCGCCTACTCGCTGCGCCGAGCGGATCGAGCTGTCGCGTTCGTCGCCGGAAACGACTGTCGGTAAAGGACTGTCGGTAAAGGACTGTGAACGGGCGGCGGGTTTCTGTTCGAGGCCTTGATCGGAGAGTCGGCGCAAAAACGGGCGTACCCGACACGGAAACGCGCCGAGCTCCCGATCATGGCACCCGACCCCTTGCCGGCTCGCCGATCAACATCCCTGGCGCTCGGCGCCGTCGGCGGACGGACCGGCGTTCGGACCTGTCGCCGTCAGGCCACTCGGACGAACGAGAATACGATCTTTGCGCTAGTAAGGAGCAGTTCGCGCCGTGTTGTAGGTTGCCTGGGATTTGATGCCCTCACTGATCAATTGGAGATCAGTGATGAACCGCCCTTATGGGACTGGGCTGGGGCAGTCCGGGTCGACGATGACCCACGGCGCTCGGTGCATCGTCGTCCGAAGGGATCCCGCAAAGTCATGACAGAAGTCGTTCCGGGCCGACAGACCCCGCTCGAGCGGCGTCGAGCGGCGATGTCCCGCGTCTCCGCTGTGGACGAGTCGATGCGGGGGTTACTCGAGGGACTGACCGCGCAGGAGCGCAGCGCGGTCGACCCCGATGGCCTCTTGCGCGCCGCGGCGCGGGCGCTGCTCGGCGTGGCGCAGCGCTTCAAAGGCCGCGAGCTCATGGTGTCCGTCGGCCCGGAGTACCGGGTCGCGGTGAAAATTCGCGACGAGGGCGCAGGCCCGCAGGTGGAACTGGTCCCCGATCCCACCAACGGTGTCGTGCCGAGGCCCTCGGTGTCCGAACCCGAGCCAGCGGTTCGGGCTGAGCCTGCAGGCCCAGGACCGCGACCGGAGGTCGCCACTGAGCTCGCCGACCTGCTGCGGAAGCGCGAGGTGGCTGAGTGGTGAGCCGCCAGGATGAGCACAGGAGCGCCGACCGACCTGACCCACGGGACGAGGTGTCCGCTTCGACCGGTCGCCGCTTCACGATCGCGACGAAGCTCAGCGTTGTGATGGGCGCCATGACCGCCGTCCTGGTGGTGGTGTCGGTGGTCCTGTTCGTACAGCTTCAGCAGGTCACCACCACCTACGACAGCCTCCTGGCCTCGGAGGTCCACAGCGGCCTGCAAGCCCGGAAGATGCAGGTGGAGTTCAAGAAGCAGGTCCAGGAGTGGAAGGACATCCTGCTGCGCGGGTTCAATCCCGACGATCTCACCACCTACACCCGCCAGTTCCACCAGGAGAGCGACGTGGTGGACGCCCTCGGCGCAGAGCTGGCGGCGACCACCACTGACGACTCAGTCCGTTCCGAGACCCAGCAGTTCCTCACCGAGCACGCGAATCTCAACCACGCCTACGAGGCCGCGCTCGCGTCCTTCGTGGCCGCCGGGGCGGAGGATCCCCGAGTGCCCGACCGTGCGGTGCGCGGACAGGACCGACCCCCGACCGACCGGATCGACGGCATCGTCAACCGGATCGAGACCACGATCGAGCAGAAGACCGCCGCTCAGCGGTCCGACGTCGTGGCTCGGCAACAAGTGCTGTTCGCCGTGGGCGCCGCCGCGCTGCTGCTCGTGCTCACCATGCTGGGATTCGTGATCGCCGGCATCGTCCGCCCGATCCGGGCGCTCACCCGCGAGGCGTACCGCGCCGCACACGAGGTCCTTCCCGACACGATCGGTGAGATCCGCAGCATGCCGGCCGATGCCGAGCCTCCGCAGGTTCCGCCGATCCAGGTGCGCAGCCACGACGAGCTCGGCGAGTTGGCGGGCGCGCTGACGTCGATCCAGGCCAGCGCGGTGCAGCTCGCAGTGGACCAGCACCGCGCGGAGCGCGCGTCGGCCGAGATGCTGATCAATCTCGGTCGACGCAACCAGGGGCTGCTCAAACGCACCTTGGGTTACATCAGCGAGCTGGAAGCCAACGAGAGGGAACCGGACACGCTGGCGAAGTTGTTCCGGCTCGACCACGCCACGACCCGGATCAGGCGCAACGCCGAGAGCATGCTCGTGCTCGCCGGTGCCGCGCAGACGCGCACGTGGCCTCGCCCGGTACCGATCGCCGAGGCGGTGCGCGCAGCCTTGTCCGAGATCGAGGACTACACCCGCGTCGATCTCCATCACATCGAGGACGCCGCGCTCACCGGTGCCGCCGTGGCGGATCTGGTGCACCTGATCGCCGAGCTGACAGAGAACGCCACCAACTTCTCCCCGCCCTCGACCCGGGTGTCCATCGTCGGCCAGCACATCCCGGACGGTTACCGGACGCGCGTCATCGATCAAGGTGTCGGGATGACCCACGCCGAGCTTGCCGAGGCGAACGGGCGTATCGCGCGCGCCGCCACTGGTCGCGCCGACTCGGCCCTGCTCGGGCTCTACGTGGTCGGCCGACTTGCCGCCCGCCGGGGGGTGGCGGTCGTGCTGGAACCATCGGCCGGCCCGGGCATCACCGCCACGGTCACGTTGCCGACGAACCTGCTCGCCGACCTGGCGGACGCGCCGACCCAGGCCAACGAGCTAGTGGCCCAACCGTCCCGTCAGCCGGTCCCGAAGCACCGCGCCACACCCAGCGACCCCCGGAACGGGCAGGCGGAACCCCTCATACGGGCGGATGGGCTGCCCACGGCCCGCCCCCAAGCCACACAGGCCGCCTTGCCCGGTGCCGCGGCACCAGTGGCTTCACCGACGCTACCGGCTGTTGCGGCAACCACTGAAAGGATTCAGTATGGCATCCGGTCGGAAGGGCCGAGCCGGCCCGATCCCGCTCCGGGCCGTCACCGGGAGGATGGCGCGGTGACGCCGCAGAACGGGGCGCACATTCCGCAGCGGGTCCGGGGCGCGCAACTGCCCGACCTCGGGCCCGGCCCCACAGACGCACCCGCTTTCGACGCTCCGGACCCGAACCAGGTCCTCAGCCAGCTGTCTGCACTGGTCCGCGGCGTCGAGGCCGCCCGGGCCGGTGAGAACGACACGGGCCGCCCCGACGCCGCCATGCGTCAGGAGCCGGAGTCCGATCTGGCCAGGCAGTCGAGCGCCGGCCGGCCTCACCGCTTCGACCCGAAGGAGACGTCGTGACGAACGCCGGCGAGAACCTGCTGAGCGCGGGTGTACGGGACGTGAACTGGCTGCTCGACAAGTTCGTCGCCGACACCGACGGCGTGGAGCGGGCGATCGGGGTGTCCTCTGACGGGCTGCTGATCGCCATCTCCCCGCCGTTGTCCCGAGCCGAGGCCGAGAAGCTGGCCGCGATGATCTCCGGCATGACCAGCCTGGCCCTGAGCGCGTCACGGTTGCTGAGCAAGGGCCCGCTCAGGCAGGTCATCACCGAGTTCGGTGAGGGATTCCTGCTGGTGTCCGCCATTCGGGACGGCTCCTGTCTCGGCATCGTCACATACCCGAACAGCGACCTCGGCCTCGTGGGCTACGCGAGCGCGATGCTTGCCCAGCGCGTCGGGGCGCTGCTCACCCCTGACCTGATCACCGAGCTCAAGACCAGCATGATCCGATGACGCCCCCATCCCACGAGCCGGACGCCGACGACGAGCCCCTGGCCCGTCCGTTCCTCGCCGCATCCGGGCGGCATCCGGTGGAGCCGGCGGACTCCGCCGCGGCGCAAGAGGTACGTCCCTACGTCGTGACCGCCGGCCGGACCCACGGCGGGCCCGACGTGTCGCTCGAGAGCCTGGTCGTCGTCACTCCCGAAGGCCGACACGCCCACGCCTCCTTCGAAGCCGCGCAGGTTCTCCGGTTGTGCGAGCAGCGGCAATCGGTCGCCGAGGTCTCGGCGTACCTGTGCCTGCCCATCGGCGTTGTCCGGGTGCTCGTCGCCGACCTCATCGGAGCCGGTCTGCTCACGGCAACGGCACCGCCGGCGCGCCGTCTCGCCGACGATGTCGACTTCTTGGAAAGGCTTGTACTCGGTGTCAATGCGCTCTGAGCCCTCCCTGCCGCCGCCCGTGCCGGTGAAGATCGTCGTCTCCGGTGGATTCGGGGTCGGCAAGACAACGGCCATTGGCGCTTTGTCGGAAATCGAGCCGCTGACCACCGAGGCGGCCATGACCACCGCCGCCGTCGGCATCGATGACCCGGGCGCCCTCCAGCAGAAGACGACAACCACCGTCGCGCTCGACTTCGGCCGGGTGACCATCGAGTCGAGCATCGTGCTCTACATGTTCGGCACGCCTGGGCAAGACCGTTTCGGGTACATGTGGAACGACATCACCGACGGCGCCCTCGGCGGCCTGGCGCTCGTCGACACCGGCCGGATCGCGGACTCCTTCGTCGCACTGGACTACTTCGAGAGGATCGGGCTCCCGTTCGTTGTCGCGGTGAACCAGTTCGAGGGGCGGGACAACCTGCCGCTGGACCAAGTGCGGGCCGCCACCAACGTCGATCCGGACGTCCCGGTCGTCGCCGTCGACGCCCGCGACCGCGAATCCATGAAACGCCTGGTGCTCACCCTGCTGGATATGCTGCTCAGCCGGGCTCGGGCCAAGCAGCTGGCACCGAGCCGGGCCACCTAGACCGAGACATCTCGCCCGGCGTCTCGATCCGTGAGATCCTGGGCAAGCAGTTGCTTCCGTGACTCCACTTGCCGAACGGTGAAGGAGTAGCGCGGCATGCTCTACTCGATCATCAAGTCGAACACGTATCAGGACTCGTTGAGGCTCATGCAGTTGAGCAACGCGCTCAACGGTACCGCCGGCATCAACCAAGTCTCGGTCATGATGGGTTCGCCGACCAACAAAGAGATCCTCCGGAGTGCCGGGCTCGACACCCCCGAGGTGGACGGCGCCAAGCCGACGGACCTCGTCATCGTGGCCGATGTCGCAGACGCCGCGGTCGGCGAGTCACTGCTCGCGAAGGTGGACGATTTCCTCCGCTACCGGGCGCCGGTATCCGGCCGGTCGGGGTTGCGTTCAGCCCGCTCCCTCGAACGGGCGGTGGGCATGCTCGGCCAAGCCGACCTCGCCCTCGTATCCATTCCCGGACAATACGTGGCGTCCGAGGTGCATCGGCTCCTGGACCGGAATATCCATGCCTTCATCTTCAGCGACAACGTGAGCATCTCCGACGAGGTCGCGCTCAAGCGCAGGGCACGCGAATCCGGACTGCTCGTAATGGGACCTGATTGCGGGACAGGGCGCATCCGCGGGCTTCCGCTGGGCTTCGCCAATGTGGTCCACGACGGGTCGATCGGCCTCGTCGGAGCCTCCGGTACCGGACTGCAAGAGGTCATGGTGCATATCGACCGGCTCGGCGGTGGGGTGTCCCACGCGATCGGCCTCGGCGGGCGTGATCTCAGCCCCGAGGTCGGCGGAATAACCTGCCTACAGGCATTTCGGGCATTGGCTGCCGATGCGGCCACCGACGTCGTCGTACTTGTCAGCAAACCTCCCGCCGCGAGCGTGCGGGACGAGGTGATCGGGGTCGCCGACGAGCTGTCCAAGCCGGTTGTCGCGATTCTGCTCGGGGAACGCGTCGAGGCAGAAGTCGAGGGCAACGTCCATTACGCGCGGACGCTGGAGGAGGCGGCAAGGGTGGCGGTGGAACTGGCGGGCACCCGGTCCTCCCGTCCGGTCGCCCTCTGCCCCGAGCAGCGATGGATCAAGGCTCTCTACACCGGGGGGACCTTGGCGTCGGAGGCCGCCATGTTGCTCGGGGACTCGCTCGGCCTGACCGGGAACACCGAGCACCGCCACGAGGTGATCGACCTCGGCGACGATGTGTACACGCGCGGGCGGCCGCATCCGATGATCGACCCGTCGTTGCGCACCGAGCGCATGGCCGCCGTCTTCGACGACCCGGAGAACGCGGTCCTCCTCCTGGACGTGGTGCTCGGTCACGGGGCCGACCCGGATCCGGCCGGGGCGCTCGCCGCCGTCATCGTCGACGGCCTGGCCAGGGTCCACGCCGACGGCCGGGATCTCGCCGTGGTGGCATCGGTGTGCGGCACCGAGGAGGACCCGCAGTGCTCGAGTGCACAGACGCTGATCCTGGAACAGGCGGGCGTCGCGGTGCTGCCCAGCAATGCCGCCGCGGTCCGTCACGCCGCGGCGATCGTGCGGCGACGTGACGCATCGACGGTCTCCATGCCGGCCACACCCGAGCCGATCCGTCGGCTGCTGTCGGAATCGCCGCGGATCGTCAACATCGGTCTGCGTGAGTTCGCCGATCCCTTACTCCGCCTGGGTGCGCAGGTCGTCCACTACGACTGGAGGCCCGTCGCCGGTGGCGATCCCAAGCTCCAGGCACTCCTCGACGCCCTGAGTTGAACGGAGACCCGTCATGGCGACATACAGTTCAATCGACCAGGCGAATGCAGCGGTCGCCCAGAGGATCATCGACGCGCAACCACGACTCGTGGACGTGGTACCGGCGAAGACCGTCATTCCCGCATTGGAGGGACGACTCATTCTGCACGCCGGCCCACCGATTGCATTCGAGGACATGCCGGACCCGGTGCAGGGCGCAGCCATCGGGGCGACACTGTTCGAAGGCTGGGCACAGGACGAGGAGTCGGCACGTCGGATGTGCTCCGAAGAGATTCAGTTCGCCCCGAACAACGACTTCCGCGCAGTCGGGGCGATGGGCGGCATCCTGACCGGAAGCATCCCCGTGTTCGTCGTGGACAACGCCACGGACGGCAACCGCGCCTACACGAGCATGCACGAGGGCGAGGGCAAGGTCCTGCGCTTCGGCGTGTACGACCAGGCCGTGGGTGACCACCTGGTATGGATGCGCGACGTCCTCGGCGCCGGCCTCTCGGAAGCACTGAAGTTGTTCCCCGACGGCGGACTGGCGGTGAACCCCATTCTGGCGCAGGCGGTCACCATGGGGGACGACTTCCACGTGCGCATCACGGCCGCATCGAGCCTGATGTTCCGAGAGCTCGCGCCGAAGCTCGTGCGGGTCGGGATGCCTCAGGAACAAATCGAATCAGTACTGGACTTCCTCGCCGGAAACGTCAACTTCTTCCTCACCCTCGGGATGGCATCCGGAAAGGCGACCCTGGACGCCGCAGCCACGGTCAATGCGGGCAGCGTCGTCACCTGCATGACGCGAAACGGCCGGGAGTTCGCGATCCGGGTGAGCGGACTCGGCGACCGATGGTTCACCGGACCCGAGGAGGAACTGGACACGCTGTACTTCCCCGGGTTCACCGACGCCGATGCGTGCCCGGACACCGGCGACAGCGCCATCGTGGAGGCCTATGGCTTCGGTGGCCTGGTGTCGGTCGCGGCTCCGGCCGTGCAGCAGATGGTCGGCACGGGCGAGGGCGGCTTCGCCGAAGCTCTTGCCACCAGCGAGGAGCAGGCGGAGATCGTCGTCACCCACAACCCGAACATGCCGATCCCGAACTGGGACTTCAAGGGTGTGCCCGTGGGAATCGACATCCGCAAGGTCGTGTCGACCGGAATCGCTCCCTTGATCACCACGGCCGTCATGCACAAGGAGGCTGGAATCGGGATGGTCGGGATCGGGAAGGTCCGGGCCTCGATGCCGTGCTTCACATCGGCCCTCGAGGCCCTCGCCGACGCTCGAGGCATCACGCCGACAGCCTGATGTCGACGCACGAACAGGACCGGATCAGGAGCCGACCTGTCTGACCGCGCTCAACCCGCGCTCGGCTCCTGGTCTGGGATCGCCACTCGATGGGCCGCCGGCAGCGCATCCCACCAGCGGCGCGCCAGCGCGGCGTGTGCGTCAGGGGTGATCGCGCCGTGGATGCGCAACCGGGCCAGCCCCCCGTCGGGGTAGACGTCGAGGCGGACGTGGGTGGCCGGACGGGTGTCGTGGACGAGGTAGTGGTGGCGGGTGTCGGGCTGCACCCGGGTGCGGGGGACGGCATCCCACCACGACGCGGGGTCGTCGAGGTCGGCCTTCTCCTCAGATGGACAGCCGGACATGGGTCCAGCGACGCCGGTCGGCCACGGGGTAGGAGTTGGCGGTGTCCCCGCGGGCCTCGGTCTTCGCGACGAGGGTCTCCCAGCCGGCCTGACGGAGCTCCTCGGGCGAGGGGTAGCCCTCCACGGATGTGGCCTCGATCGACACGTGCGGCGGGTAGTTCCCCCGGAAGTACGCGGTGTCGACGACCACCCCGTGCACCACGCCCGCCGCGCCCAGCCGGACCACGGCCTCGTCGTGCCCGGGCTCCCGGCGCCGGCGGGTCTCCCAGCCGTCGTAGACCTTGCCCTTGTGCCCGAAGCTCTCCGTCGAGAACGTCGGCGGCTCCGGGCGGATGAGATTCTCCCGCTCGGCGAACAGCTCGTCGTTGGCCCAGACCACGCTGCCTCCGAGGGTCCGCGAGGCGAGGTCGGGCAGCTCGGTGAACGCAGCGCCGATCGTCATGTCAGGCTCCTCCCCGGGTGAGCAACTCACACGCACTTTCTCAGCGACTCGCGCGCATTTTCCAGCGACTCGCGGAAGGTTTTCCCGCAGTCACCCGCGAGTCGCGCCATAAATGCGCGCGAGTCGCTGGATTCGGGCGCGGACCACCTCGCGCACCGCCGGACATCGGCGGCCGGGGCCAACCGGCGCCTCGCCGACGACCACCCGCATCGCGCTCAGTCCAGCAGCGCGATCGCGGTCGGGGCGTGGGCGCCGGTGGTGGCCAGCTCCTCGAACTCGGTGATGGCGTCGATCTCGGTGCCCATCGAGATGTTCGTGACCCGCTCCAGGATCACCTCGACGACCACCGGCACGCTGTACTCGGCCATCAGCTTCTTGGCATCCTCGAGCGCGCCGAGCAGCGCGTCGGGCTCGATCACCCGGATCGCCTTGCAGCCCAGGCCCTCGGCCACCTTGACGTGATCGACCCC
Source organism: Pseudonocardia aurantiaca (assembly GCF_039526725.1). Lineage (NCBI taxonomy): Bacteria > Bacillati > Actinomycetota > Actinomycetes > Pseudonocardiales > Pseudonocardiaceae > Pseudonocardia > Pseudonocardia aurantiaca. The sequence continues at coordinate 289,886 of NZ_BAAAJG010000010.1, read as the reverse complement.
GTATCCGCCCACCTCGGGGGAGTTGACGTTGTCGAAGGCCAGCTGTACGCAGTAGTCCATGTCGAAGCCACGCTGCGACTGCCGGATCAGGCCCAGGTAGGCGTTGTTCACCACGACGTGGATGTAGGGCAGGTTGAACTGTGCCCCGACCGCCAGCTCCTCGAGCATGAACTGGAAGTCGTAGTCGCCGGACAGCGCCACCACGGTGGCGTCCGGGTCGGCGACACACACGCCGAGCGCAGCCGGGGCCGTCCAGCCCAGCGGGCCCGCCTGGCCGCAGTTGATCCAGTGCCGCGGTGCGTAGACGTGCAGGAACTGGGCCGCGGCGATCTGGGAGAGCCCGATCGTGCTGACGTAGCGGACGTCCCGGCCGAAGGCCCGGTTCATCTCCTCGTACACCCGCTGCGGCTTGATCGGCACGTCGTCGAAGTGGGTGCGCCGCTGCATCGTTCGCCGCCGCTCCCGGCACGAGGCCACCCACTCGCCGCGGTCGGGCAGCCGCCCGGCCGCCCGCCGCTCGCGCGCCGCGGTGACGAACAGCTCCAACGCCGCACGAGCGTCGGAGACGATGCCGTAGTCGGGGGCGAACACCCGGCCGATCTGGGTGGGCTCGATGTCGACGTGCACGAACGTCCGCCCGGCCCGGTAGACGTCGAGCCCGCCGGTGTGCCGGTTGGCCCACCGGTTGCCGATGCCGAGCACGAAGTCCGAGGCCAGCATCGTGGCGTTGCCGTAGCGGTGCGCGGTCTGCAGCCCGGCCATGCCGGCCATCAGCCGGTGGTCGTCCGGGATCGTGCCCCAGCCCATCAGCGTCGGCACGACCGGCACATCGAGGATCTCCGCGAGCTCGACCAGCTGCTCGGCGGCGTCGGCGTTGACGATCCCGCCGCCCGCGACGATCAGCGGCCGCTCGGCCCGGTCGAGCATGTCGAGGGCCTTGTCGATCTGCGCCCGGGTCGCGGCGGGCCGGTGGACCGGCAGCGGCGCGTAGGTGTCCGGGTCGAAGTCGATCTCGGCGAGCTGCACGTCGAACGGCAGGTCGATCAGCACCGGACCCGGCCGGCCGGACCGCATCAGGTGGAACGCCTGCGCGAACACGCCCGGCACCTGGGCCGGTTCGAGCACGGTCATCGCCATCTTGGTGACGGGCGCGGCGATGGCGGCGATGTCGACGGCCTGGAAGTCCTCCTTGTGCAGCCGCGCCACCGGCGCCTGCCCGGTGATGCACAGGATGGGGATCGAGTCGGCCCCGGCCGAGTACAGCCCGGTGATCATGTCGGTGCCGGCGGGACCGGACGTGCCGACGCAGACGCCGATGTTGCCGGCGGCGGCGCGGGTGTAGCCCTCGGCCATGTGCGAGGCCCCCTCGACGTGGCGCGCGAGCACGTGGTCGATGGCGCCGTGCCGACGCATCGCCGCGTAGAACGGGTTGATCGCCGCGCCGGGCAGGCCGAACGCGTGGCGCACTCCCTCGCGGTCGAGGATCGCGACGGCTGCGTCGATGGCGCTCATCCGAGGCATGGGCGTGCTCCTTCTCAGCTGGGAGGGCCGGACGACCGGCCGGAGAGCCGCTCGACGAGCGTGAGCAGCGCGGAGTGGTCGAGGCCGCCGTCGCCCTGCGCCTTCAGCGACGCCATGAGCTGGGCGACGAGCGCCCCGAGGGGGATCACCACACCGGCCTCGCGGGCGGCGGCGGTGAGGATGCCGAGGTCCTTGTCGTGCAGTTCGACGCGGAAACCGGGGGTGAAGTCGCGGGCGAGCATGGCGTGCCCCTTGCGGTCGAGCACCGTGCTGCCGGCCAGCCCGCCTGCGAGCACCTGCAATGCCGCGTCGGTGTCCACACCGTGGGCCTCGAGGAACACGATCGCCTCGGCGACGAGCTCGATGTTGCCGGCCACGATGAGCTGGTTGGCGGCCTTGACGGTCTGCCCGGCGCCATGCGGGCCGACGTGCACGATCGTGCGCCCGACGGCGTCCAGGATCGGCCGGGCGTCCTCGACGTCGGCGGCGTCGCCGCCCACCATGATCGAGAGCGTGCCCTCCACCGCGCCCGGCTCGCCGCCGCTCACCGGGGCGTCGACGACCCGGATGCCGCGGTCGCGGCCGGCCTCGGCCAGCCGGCGGGCGATGTCGGGGCGGATCGTGCTGGCGTCGATGTGCAAGGTGCCTTCGCGGGCGTTCGCGTAGATCCCGTCCTCGCCCAGCGCCACCGCCTCGACGTCCGGGGAGTCGGGCAGCATGGTGATCACGACGTCGGCCTCGCGGACCGCTTCGGCCACGCTGCCGGCGGCGTGCCCGCCCGCGTCCTGCAGCCGGCGGATCGGATCGGGGCTGCGGTTGTACCCGACGACGTCGTAGCCGGCCTTGATCAGGTTGGCGGCCATCGGACCACCCATGATCCCGAGCCCGATGACGGCGACCTTGGCGCTCGACGGGGTCATGCGCTTCTCCTCTCGCGGGGCAGCCAGTCGAACGCGTCGGCGCTGGCGCCGGACGGCTTGTACTCGCATGCGACCCAGCCGCTGTAGCCGGCGCGCTCCAGGCCGCTCAGCCAGCGGTCCAGCGGCAACTCACCGGTGCCCGGCTCGTTGCGACCGGGTGCGTCGGCGATCTGGACGTGCCCGACGTTGCTGGTGTAGGCGGCGATGGCCGCGTCCACGTCGTCACCGTTGACGGCCAGGTGGTAGAGGTCGCACAGGAACGCGACGTTCGCGCCGCCAGCGGCCCGCACCCGGTCGACGACCGCGACGGCGTCGGCGGCGGTACGCAGCGGGTAGGGCTTCGGGCCGCTTACCGGCTCGACCAGCACGGTCGCACCGATCCGGGCGACGGTCGCGGCCGCGTCGACCAGGTTCTGGGTGGCGAGCTCGTCCTGTTCCTGCGGGCTGGCGTCCTCGACCCGGTTGCCGTAGAGCGCGTTGAACGCGCCGACGCCGAGCCGCTCACCGATGTCCGCGGCGACGGCGAGGCTGTCGCGGAACTCGCCGGAGCGCTTCGGCAGCGACAGCACACCGAGGTCCGGGCCGGCCAGGTCACCGGCGAAGAAGTTGAGGCCGACGACCTGCACCCCGGCGTCGCGGACCGCGGAGACGAACGCGTCGACCTCGCGGTCGGCGGGCACCGGCTGCTCGGGCCACGGCCACCAGAACTCGACGGCATCGAAGACGGCCCGGCGAGCGGCTGCCGGACGCTCGAGGAGCGGCAGTTCGGTGAACAGGATCGAGCAGTTCACCGCGTACCTCAGCTGATGGGACATCCTCATCTGCGGCCCCCGCACTCAAGTCCCGGTGACGTGCTCGGGGCGGATCGGCACCCGGGTCAGCGCCCGGCCCGTCGCCTGCCGGATCGCCGCGGCGACCGCTGGACCGGACGAGATCGTGGGCGGCTCCCCGACCCCGCGCAGCCCGTACGGGGCGTGTGGGTCGGGGTACTCCAGGATCTCGATCCGCATCGGAGGCATGTCCAGGATCGTGGGGATCAGGTAGTCGGTGAACGACGGGTTCCGGATCTCCCCGCCCTTCACCAGGATCTCCTCCATCACCGCCAGGCCAAGGCCCTGCGCAGTGCCGCCCTGGATCTGCCCGATCACAGCCTCCGGGTTGATCGCCTTCCCGACGTCCTGCGTGCACGCCAGCTCGACGACCTTGACCAGGCCCAGCTCGACGTCGACGTCGACCACCGCGCGGTGGGCGGCGAACGCGTATTGCACGTGTGCGAAGCCCTGCCCGGTCTCGGGGTCGACCGGCTCGGTGGGCCGGTGCCGCCACTCGACGGTCTCCTCGATCGCCTCGTCGCCGAGGACGTCGGCGAGTGAGGAGAGCACGCCGTGCCGGTCGCTGACCACCTTGCCGCCCTCCAGTCGCAGGTCGGCAGCGGCGCGGCCGAGCCGCTGCCGGGCCAGGCCGAAGAGCCGTTCCCGGACCTGCTCGCAGGCCGCCTTGACCGCGCCGCCGGTCATGTAGGTCTGCCGCGACGCCGAGGTCGAGCCGCCGGAACCGACACTCGTGTCCTTGGGGTGCACCATGACGTCGTCCACCCCGAGCTCGGTGCGGCAGATCTGCTGCTCGACGGTGACCAGCCCCTGCCCGACCTCGGCCGCCGCTGTGTGCACGGTGACCGCGGGCCGGCCGTCGACCACCTCGAGGCGGACCCGGGCGGTGGAGTAGTCGTCGTAGCCCTCGGAGAACCCGACGTTCTTGTAGCCGACCGCGTATCCGACCCCGCGCCGGACGCCCTCGCCGTGGGTGGTGTTGCCGACGCCGCCGGGCAGGTCGCGCAGGTCCACCGGGGCGTGGGCGTCCCGCTCCGGTGGCAGCGGCATCGCCTGCAGCCGGCGGCGAGGCCGATCGCGATCATCGGGGACACGGCGGTGAAGGTGACGCCCTGCAGCAGGGGCAGCCGCACCCCGACCTTCCAGAAGCCGACCGACTGGATGATCGACGCGATGCCGCAGGTGAAGAGGTCAGCGTTGATCAGGTGCACCAGCTGCTGGTCGGTGAGGCCGATGGCTCCCGCCAGCAGGATCGGCACGATGACCGCCCCGGCGTAGAAGGCCAGCACATGCTGGGCGCCGTACACCGCCAGCTTGCCGGGAGGCAGGAGCTCGTCGACCGGATGGTTGCGTCTGCGGCGCGGAGTCGGCGCGCTGACCGATCGACCCATTGTGTCACCTCGAGGATTGGACGTTTCAAGACTTCCAATGCGGAAAATCGGACGTCAGCGGGCCGGAATTCTCAATGCCAGCGCACGCACAACGGGCACGCTGCAATAGGGGAGTGTCTCCACCGAGACGTCGACCGCCTTGGTCTCATCGAACGCCCTGCTGTGCCCGCTCGAAGAGCCGCCGGCCCGTTGCCAGGAACTCGTACCTGCCGACCATGCCATCCCCACCTCGTCCGGGTGCAGGTCAGACTCACGATCGCAGCTCAGGCTCGGAGTCATCGTCACCCTCAGCAGGTGAAACAGCGGATCGGGCGGCGCTGCCCGATGACGGCGTGGGAGTTCCCGACTTCGCGGTGCGCTCGGTGTGGCCATCGGCGAAGGGATCGATGTGTTCGATAGGCACGCCCTCGTCGGAGATCAGGGACACGAAGCCCCTGCCGGAAATCCGGCAGTGAAGGGGACACCGCCCCCACGACAGAGCCACCCGCGAGGGAGGCGAGACACACCACCGGCGAGTTCTCCGCTCTCAACCGCGTGCGCCCAGCGGCGCCGGCGTCCAGGGCCTCCGGCCGCTTCGCGGTCGGGCTTCGCCCGAGCCCGGACCCCGGCACGTCGGCTTGGCGCGCCCTGAACCAAAGACCGGGTGCAAGTCCTTCGGGCCGAACCGGCTCTTGTCGCCAGGGCAACAAAGGTATAAACATTAGGTGATCCTGCAGTGTTGCCGGACAGAAGGGCGCCCCCCATGAGGCTGAGGTTGCGTGGCGCAGGGCTCGTCGTCTTACCGCTCACACTCGCCCTCGCGGCCTGCGGAGCCCCGCCGACGGCGAGTAGCGGCTCCGAGGCCGGGGCGGCGGCGAACGGCTGGAACGAGGTATACGACGCCATCGACGGTCTGACCGGCGAGGCGCGAACCCAGAAACTCGTCGAATTGGCGAAGGCGGACGGCGGCATCGTCCGCAACTACAGCAGCATGAACGGCGACGAGGGCGGCGCTCTCACCGACGCGTTCACCCAGAAGTACGGCATCCGTGTCGACTTCTACCGGGCGTCGGCCCAGGGCATCATCCAGCGCGTCACCGAGGAGGTCCGGGCGGGCTACGCCAACGGCGCGGACGTCATCGCCTCCAACGGGACGGAGCTGATCCAGTTCGACCGCCAGGGCATCCTGGAGCCGATACGCGACAGCCCGGTCGTCGCGGAGTACCCGCCGGAGGCCGTCGAGCACAACGGTGCCTGGGTCTGGACCTACGTCAACTACTACACCCCGGTCTGGAACACCAACCTCGTGAGCCCGAGCGAGGCGCCCAAGGACTGGATGCAGGTGCTGACCAACTTCGGCAACGGTCGCTGCGTGCTGGAGGCCAAGAGCTATGACTGGCTGGCCGCCCTGGTCGGCTACCTCGGCAAGACGCAGGGCATGTCCGAGGACCAGGCGATCCAGACCGTCAAGAAGGCCGCGAGCGGCTGCAAGGCCGCCATCTCCGGCAACAGCCTGGTGACCAACATGGTTGCATCCGGCGAGTACGACATCGTCCTCGCCTCGTACCACATCAATGCCCGGCAGGGGAAGGCCGACGGCGCGCCCATGGATTGGTTCGCCCCGCCGGCGACGGTGTTCGCCCGGCCCAATGGCGTGGCCGTCTCGGCCACCGCGCCCAACCCGGCGGGCGCTCTGCTGTTCGCGGAGTTCATGCTCAGCGACGAGGGCGCGGGCGTCATCGCCAAGTACGACCGCACGGTCGCGAACCCCAATGTGACCGAGGGCGCCCTCGCGCCGGGCTACGAGGTCTACCCGATCGACCTGGAGTCCGTCATCGACGAGGCCGACAAGTGGCAGGCCCTCTACCAGGAACTCGACGGGCTCACCGCGGGCGGCTGCGTCGAGGGCTGCTAGGGCGTGTCCGGCGGATCTTCGTCCGCGATAGCCGCGCCCAGGCGGCCCCTGTCGACACCGCCGGATCGCCCGGATACGCCCGGTATGAGGGCGATCCGGCGGCGCCGCCAGGAACCACCTGCATCACGGCTCTCATCGAACAAGATCCACCGGACACGCCCTAGGCCCACGTCTCGTCCCGTTCCCGGCACCACCGCATCCCGATCCATCCCCAAAGGTGAGGACTTCGACGTGGCGGTCAGTTTCGCAGGGCTCGTCCTGCCAGGGCTCGGACCGGGCTCGGTCGGGCTGGTCACCGGTGGGTCCGGCGGAATCGGCTCGGCGGTCACCGAACAACTCCTGCACATGGGGGGCTCGGTCGGGGTGATGAGCCGATCGGAGCGCCGGCTCAAGGAGTTCGCCGACGGCCTCGGCGACCCGCCCGGGCTGCGGGTCAGCCCGGGCGACATCACGAACGAGAACGACGTGGAGCGGGCCGTGGGCGGCCTGGTGGACGAGTTCGGCCGGATCGACTACCTGGTCAACCTGGCTGCCGTCGCCGACGGCGGGGCCACCCTCGCGACCCTCGACATGGCTACGGCCAGGCATGTGCTGGATGTCAACGTGATCGGGACCCTGCTGCCCTGCAAGGTCGCGGCCCGGCACATGCGGGCCCGCGGTCGCGGCCGCATCGCCAACGTGGCCAGCGCGGCGGCCGCCAGGGCCCGCGAGGACGGCACGATCTACGGCCCCTCGAAGGCCGCGGTGCTGCGCCTGACCGTGCAGCTCGGCGTCGAGCTCGGCCCGCACGGGATCACCGTCAACTGCGTGAGCCCCGGCCAGACCCCGTCGATCCTGCGCGCCACCGGCGAGGAGGGCGGGACCGCGCCGGTGGTCACCGGTGGCTCTGCCGCCTCGAGCGCCGCCCGCATCCCGCGCCGCAGGCGCGGGGAGTTCGCCGACTACGTCGGCCCGATCCTGTTCTTCTGCTCCGACCTCGTCGACTACACCACCGGCACCAACCTCGACGTCGATGGTGGCACCCACGGCCGCCGCTGAACGCCCGCAGCGCAGGCCCACGTCACACGAAGCCAAGGAGATGAGCTCGATGACCGCACCTTTGCCGATCGACGACTTCCGACCTCGCGCGCCGGAGATCATTCCTGGCTTCAAATACCCGGCCCATCGCTACCCGGCGTACCTGCGGGCCGAGCGCACTGACGACCTCGACGAGCTGATGCCGATCGCCCGGACCCACGTACGCAGCCGCTACGGACGCTCCGGTCTGGGCGACATCCAGCCAGACGACAAGCTGCTCATCATCACCTACCCGCACCAGAACGAGATCGTGTTCGAGGCGATTCGCCGCGCCATGCTCGAGGAAGGCGCCGAGCGGGTGGACCGCATCGACATGGCCGACCTCGGCGTCCCGACGAAGGATTACAGCGCGGCCGACGGCTGGCGCGAGATCACCGACCGGCTGCGCCCCATGGTCGAAGAGTCGGTGGAGTTCAACCTCTCGGCCGCCGCGCTGAAGCGCTACCTGGAGGACCGGCCGGACTACACCGCGGTGTACGCGGGCGAGGCCGGCCGCCGGCACTGGAAACGGGCCGCAGGCAAAAAGGTCCGCAACAACTGGCTCTTCGGGACCTACGAGGACTTCATCTCCCGCGCCCACAGCTGGCCGGACGAGCTGTGGCGCCAGGTCGACATCCGGGTCGTCGAACAGCTCGACGACGCCGCCGAGGTGCGGATCACCAGTCCGGAGGGCACGGACATCGGCTGGAAGGTCACCGAGCACCAGAGCGAGCTGTGGCAGAAGGGCGCCTGGCAGTCCGGCCACATCATGGCCTCCACGATCCAGGGCATCCGGTTCGCGCACCCGGTCGAGACGTTCGAGCGCGAGGCGGAGATCCTCTTCCCCACGCTGAACGGCGTCGTCGGCGGCACCAGCAACCACACGGGGTACTTCCCGCACATCCAGGTGCACGTCGAAGGCGGGATGATCAGCAGGATCGAGGGCGGCGGCCGCTACGGCGAGCTGTGGCGCGAGGTCGTGGACCGGTACAAGGACGTGAAGTACCCGGGCTTCCCGTACAAGGGCTGGGCGTACTTCAACGACTCCTCGATCGGCACCAACCCCAAGAGCTACCGCCACATCGAGCACATCTGGTCCTACACCGACTCCTGGACCAACCTGCCCGAGCGCGCGATGGCCGGGGTCATCCACTTCGGCTTCGGCGCCGAGCACTGGGACCAGGACTTCCTGAAGTTCGCCAAGGAGCATCGCCTGCCGACGATGCATTTCCCGCACGTGCACAACCTCATGTGCACCTATTCCGTGCGCAAGCGCTCGACCGGCGAGTGGCAGGACGTGATCCGCGACGGCCGGCTCACCGCGCTCGACGACCCGGACGTCGTCCGGCTGGCGTCCTCGCTCGGCGGCCCGCATCTGCTGGAGTACGACTGGATCCCGGCGCTCCCCGGCATCAACCACCCCGGCGACTACCGGACGGACTACGCGAACGACCCGGTCGCCTGGATCACCCGCGAGCAGCGCGGCGAGTTCGTCGACAGCGTCCAGAAGGCCCTGCGTGGCGAGCCGAGCGCCTGAGGCTCCCGGTCGGACGGCCGCGCGAGCGGCAGGAGTGGAGAAGATGAACGTGGCGACGAGCCGGACCGAGAAGCCGTACTACATCCCGCAGGCCGACGAGGTGGAGGTCTTCCGAGCGGCCTACCAGGGCCGGATGCCGGTGCTGCTCAAGGGCCCCACCGGGGTCGGCAAGACGCGGTTTCTCGAGTACATGTCCTGGGACCTGTCCGAGACCGACGAGCAGCTGCGGATGGAGACGGTCTCGTGCAACGACGACCTGACCGTCGGTGACCTCGTCGGCCGGTACGTCCTCGAGGGCGGCGACACCAGGTGGATCGACGGCCCGCTGCTGTCGGTCGCCCGCACCGGTGGCATCTGCTACCTCGACGAGATCGTCGAGGCGCGCAAGGACACGATGGTCGTGATCCACTCGCTGAGCGACCACCGCCGCGAGCTGCCGGTCTCCCGGCTCGGCGAGACGATCACCGCGCACGAGCACTTTCAGCTGGTCGTCTCCTACAACCCCGGCTACCAGTCGACGGTGAAGGACCTCAAGGACAGCACCCGGCAGCGGTTCGTCGCGATCGAGCTGGGCTTCCCGCCCGAGGCGCTGGAGACCGACATTGTGGCCCACGAGGCCGGGGTGGACCGCCAGGTGGCCGAGCGGCTGGCACTGCTCGGGCGCAAGGTCCGTGCGATCCAGACCGACATGATGATCGAGGGACCGAGCACCCGCGTGCTGATCCACGCCGGCCGGCTGATCTCCCGCGGCGTGCCGGCCCGGCGGGCCTGCGAGACCGCCGTCGCCCTCGCGATCAGCGACGACGTGGAGGTGCACACCGCCATCCGCGAGCTGGTGACGGCCGTGTTCGCCGCCGATGACTGACCCGGCGACCGGCCGGTCGATCGCTGCGCTGGTCCCGACCTGGGAGTGGGTGTTCGCCGCCCTCTCCGAGGCGGGCACCAGCCGCATCACCTTCGTCAGGACGGCGGACGAGGTAGCGGTCGGCGATGCCGACGACCGCGTCCGGCTGCCCCGTGAGATGCCGTACGCGGTGAAGGGTGTCGAGCCCGCCGACTGGTACCGGATCGCGCTCATGCACCGCGCGGCGCACTACGACTACGGCACGTTCCGGTTCCGGCTGCGCGACCTGCCCTCGGACGTGCACGTCGCCGGCGCGGAGGACCCCGACGGGCGCGACCAGCACGCCGGCGAGAGCGACCTGGAGTTCGTCCTCGCCCACGTCAGCGACTGGCTGCTGGCCGCGCGGATCTTCGCCGACCTGGAGGACATCCGGGTGGAGGCGGAGCTGATCCGCCGCTACGGCGGGTTCGGTGAGCACGTCGACGCGATCCGGCGGGCGGAGCTGGAGCTGCGCGGCGAGCTCGGCACGCCGGTGCCGCAGGTCCTCGCGCTCGAGCTGCTGTGCAGGCGCTCGCTGGGCCAGGACCTCCGGTCGGTGGACGTCCCGGCCGAGCTGGCAGGCGTGGCGCGGGTGATCGAGGGCGCCGCGCAGGAGCTCGAGCGCCCGGACGCCGCGGTAACCGACTCGGTGCTGTGGGCGCTGGCGATCTACCGGCGCCTGGTGCGGCTGCCGCGCCTCGGCGGGAGCTACTCCGCCGCGGCGCCGCTGGGCGAGGTGCCGCGCGCCGAGGTCATGCGGGTGCCGCTGCACTGGGAGGCCAGGGTCCACCTGGAGGGCCAGGACGAGCTGGAGAGCCCGTGGGTGCCGCTGCCCCGTTACCGGGACGGCCTGGGCTTCCGGAACAGCGCGCAGACCACGACCGGCCGCATGGAATCGGCGTCCATCTTCCGGTTCATGCCCGGCGGCCAGGGGGGCGACCCGGATGAGCCGGGCGCCGAGATCGCGTCCTGGGGCGAGAGCCGGGGTGAGGACGAGCGGCCCTCCCGGCCCGAGCCGGGCGAGCACGAGCACTACGAGCTGGTCGACCACCACTACCACCCTCCGAAGGGGCGACTGGCCACGGTCGGCGGCCGCTCGTTCCTCTACCCGGAGTGGGACACCTACCGGCAGGACTACCGGGCCGGCTGGTGCCGGGTCCGGGAGCTCGTCGCCCAGCCGTCGCCCGAGGACACCACCGAGACCTACCAGCGGGTGGTCCGCGAGCACCGCGGCGAGCTCACCCGGCTGCGCCGCCGGGCCGAACGGCTGGTGCACGAGGGCCGCAAGACGGTGCGGCGCACCAAGACCGGCGACGACATCGACATCGACGCGGCCCTCGAGGCGCTCACCGACCTCGCCGCCGGTGCCACCCCGTCGCCGAACATCCACATCTCGCGCGAGCCGATGGAGCGCGACGTCGCGATGGTGGCGCTGTTCGACCTCAGCGCCTCCACCGCCGAGCGGGTGCCGGTGACCAGTGGCGCAGGCCAAGCGCCGGCACCCCTCTCGCTCGCCGGCTCCAAACGGATACTCGACATCGAGCTGGAGTCGATGGCGCTGCTCCTGGCGACGCTCGCGGCCACCGGCGACCAGCTCGGGGTGTACGGGTTCTCCAGCGCGGGCCGCAGCGACGTCCAGTTCGTGATCCTCAAGGACCTCGCCGAGAAGTTCTCCACGCGGGTGGCCCGGCGGCTGGACGCAGCCAAGCCGATCCACTCGACCCGGATCGGACCGGCTGTGCGCCACGCCGCGCGCAAGCTCGCCAAGAACGAGGCCAGCACCAAGATCCTCCTGCTGGTGTGCGACGGCAGGCCCTACGACCTCGACTACGCGCCGGAGGGCGACGAGTTCCCCGACGTCACCTACGCGGTCGCCGATACCCGCCGCGCCCTGGAGGAGGCCGCCGACCTGGGCATCCGGGTCAAGGTCCTCGGCATCGACCACACCGAACAGCACTACGTCCGCGAGATGTGCGGCTCGCGGATCGCGAGTGAGCTGCTCCCGAGTGTGGAGCAGCTGCCGCAGCGGATGGTCTCGCTCTACAAGGATCTCTCCCGTTAGGGGGCCGCCATGACAAGCGTCCTAGGCCGGACCGAGACAGACAGTCCGGATGGCGGCGGCCCGGCGCACGCCCGCCGCAACCGGTCGAGGCGGTGGAGGCGGTGGGGGCGGGCGGTGCTGCAGCCCAAGTTCCTGGTCCTCGGCCTGACGACGGTGATCGTCGCCTACCTGGCGCTGGTCCCGCTCGGCTACCTGCTCTGGGGCACGATGTTCCGCAACGGGCAGCTCACCTTCGACAACTTCGTCGTGGCGTACTCCGAGGCCGGGCTCGGCACCCTGACGCTCAACACGCTGATCTACTCAGCCGGGGCGACGGCGATCTCGGTTGTCATCGGGGTCGTGCTCGCGTTCTTCACCGAGCGCACCGACATCCCGTCCCGACGGCTGGTCTTCGTCGGCTCGCTCGTGCCGCTGATCGTGCCGGGCCTGCTCTACACAATCTCGTGGATCTTCCTGGCCAGCCCCCGTACCGGCATCCTCAACGCCTGGCTGGAGCCGCTCTTCGGACCAGAGGCGCTGAACGTCTTCTCGATGCCCGGCCTGATCGTCGTGCAGGGCTTCGACAGCGCCCCCCTCGCGTTCCTGCTGATGGTGGCCGCGTTCCGGTCGATGGACCCGGCGCTTGAGGAGGCTGGGGTCGTCGGCGGCGGGCGGATCGTCGATGTGTTCCGCCGGATCACGGTGCCGCTGACCAAGCCGGCCATCCTCGCCGCGGTCATGATCCTCAGCGTCCGCAACGTCGAGTCGTTCGAGACGCCGACGCTCCTCGGCACGCCGGCCGGCATCCAGGTCTTCACCTCGCGGATCTGGCAGGTGCTGCAGGGCTTCCCGCCCGACTACGGCCAGGCGGGCGCCTACTCGGTGTCGCTGCTGCTGGCCGTCTGCTTCGGGGTGTGGGCGTACTCCCGCTACCAGAACAACTCCACGCAGTTCCAGACCGTCACCGGCAAGGGCTTCCGCCCGCGCGCGATCCCGCTCGGCCGGTGGCGCCGGCCACTCGGCGCGCTCGTCCTGGCCTACTTCACCGTCGCCATCGTGCTGCCGGTGCTGGTGCTGGTCTACGCCTCGACCCAGCGCTTCTACTCGGTGCCGACCTGGGAGACGCTCGGCAACGCCTCGCTCGAGAACTACGAGTACATCTTCAACAACCCGCAGACCACCCGGGCGTTGTGGAACTCGATCGTCCTGGGGCTGGCCGCGGCCACCGTCGTCATCGTGCTCTCCGCGCTGGTGGCCTGGCTGGTGGTGCGCAGCCGGATCCGCGGCGCCTGGATCGTCGACAACCTCGCCTTCCTGCCCCTGGCCGTCCCCGGCCTGGTCCTCGGGGTGTCGCTGATCTTCGTGTACCTGCGGTTCCCGATCCCGATCTACGGCACGATCCTCGTCCTGTTGATCGCCTACGTGACCCGGTTCCTGCCTTACGGCGTGCGCTACGCGTCGGCATCGATGTACCAGATCGGCACCGAGCTCGAGGAGTCCGCACTGGTCAGTGGCGCGTCGTGGTGGAAGTCGTTCGTGCGGATCAACGTCCCGCTGCTCATGCCCGGCCTCATCGCCGGATGGAGCTACGTGTTCATGGTGTCGGTGCGCGAGCTCGGCAGCTCGGTCCTGCTCTACTCGCCGGGCACCGAAGTGCTCTCGATCATGATCTGGGAGCAGTACGAGAACGGCAACTTCGTGCAGCTCTCCGCCCTCGGCGTGCTCATGATCGTGCTCATGAGCGTCATCGTGGCGGTCGCCCAGCGACTCGGCGCCGAGGTCGGCGTGAAGTCGAACTGACCCACGCCCTGTCAGCTGTCGGCTCCCCTCTCGAGCGCGGCGATCTGGTCGAGGCGGCGCTGGTGCAAGCCGCCTGTGAAGGGTGTGTCGAGCCAGGTCGCGACGATCTGCTCCGCGAGCTCGGGTGCCACGATTTTGGCGCCGAGGACGAGCACGTTGGAGTCGTTGTTGGCGCGGGAGATGCGGGTGCTGAACAGGTCCTGGCAGAGACCGGCCCGGATGCCGCGGATCTTGTTGCAGGCGATGGCCTCACCCTGGCCGCTGCCACCGACGACGATCGCCCGGTCGGCGGAGCCGTCGAGCACCTGCCGGCACACGTCGATGCAGAGCGGCGGGTAGTCCACGACCTCGGCGCCGACATGGGGTGCGCGGTCGTCGACGTCGTGGCCGTGGTCGCCGAGCCAGGCGACGAGGCGCGCCTTGAGCGCTACGCCGTTGTGGTCGCAGGTGATCGCGATGTGCACGGCGTTTCCTCCCGCACCCGCGTCCGGCGGGTGATCAACCGACGAGATCGAGCGTGGCAGGGGCGAAGACGTCCTCGATGGCCGTCGGGCGCTCCAAGATCCGCTGGTGCGCGGCGTGCCGCAGCAGCTCGGTCAGCGTGTCCCGGTTCGGGGCGATCCCGTAGGGAAGCGGGTCCGCCCCTGTGGTCTCCATGACCCGCGCGTACATCCGGTCGGTCGCCGTCGGTTTCTCGACCGAGCCGGTGCGCAGCAGGTCGACATAGCGCCGCTTCGCCCTGGCGAAGGCGTCGAAGACATCCACGGCGACATCGGGGTGGCTCCGCAGCACGTCGTCCTTGATCACGACCAGGTGGTTGATCGGGTAGAGCCCACCCTGCCGCAGCGCACGGAAGCCCGCCTCCAGCGGGTCGGGGATCAACGGCGTTACGTCGGGGCCTTCGATCCCTGCACCGACGACCGCCGCGAGCTCACCGCTGCTCAGCATCTCCTCCAGCGTCCTCCCCGGCTCGATGGGGACCACGTTGCCCGGCGGGTGGTACTGCGGGACGTGCTCGTCGCCGGACAGCACCCACGTCACCTTGTCGAGGTCGACGCCGTACTCCTCGTGCAGGATCGCCCGCGCCCAGACCCCGGTGGTGACCGTGTAGCCGCGGCTCACCCCGACCTTGCGGCCCTCGAGGTCCTTGGGGCTGCGGATGTCCGAGCCTGCGCTGCGGTGGATCGCGCCGTGATGGAAGCCGCGCACCAGGAACACGGGCACGGCCGTGAACGGCACGCCGTTGGCCTTCGCGACGAGATAGGTCGTCAGGGCCATCTCACACACATCGAACTCGAGCCCGCGGACCATGCGCCGGAAGGCGCCGACGAGCACCGGAACCTCCTCGAAGACGAACCGGAAGTCGCGCGGGGCCACGGTGCCCGTCTTGAGGGCCTCGTTGTTGCCCTGGGTGCGCGTCACGGTCAACAGCTGCGGCGGCGGCATGGTCTGAACGTTAGACCACACCATGGCCAAACCAATAGCCCGGCGGCTAGAGTTCGGCGCGAACGGCCCGGAGCGGAGGAGCACTCAATGGCAGATCAGGTCTTGGCGGCGGTCAGGACGGGCCCGGGCATCACCGAACTCCGCGAGTTCGCCATGCCCGACGTGCCCGAGGACGGCGCCCTGCTCAAGGTCGAGGTCGCCGGGATCTGCGGCACCGACGTCAAGATGTACGCCAAGCCGCCGTTCCCGGACCCCGTGATCATGGGGCACGAGAACGTCGGGGTCATCGCCAAGGCAGGGCGGGCGTTCACCGAGCGCAAGGGGCTCGCGGAAGGTGACCGGATCTTCGTCGAGCACTACGTCGGCTGCTTCCGGTGCGACTGGTGCCAGGCGGGGGAGTACCGGCACTGCGAGCTGACCGACTGGCGCACCAATCCCGACGCCCGCCGCTACGGCTACACCTCCGCGGACAAGCCGGGGCACCTCTGGGGTGGGTTCTCGCAGTACCTCTACCTGCCGTGGAACGCGGTCACGCACCGGGTTCCGGACGGCGTGTCCGCCGAGCTGGCCGGCCTGGTCACGCCGCTGTCCAACGGCATCGAGTGGGCCTTGAACGCCGGCGGCGTCGGTTTTGCATCCACGGTGCTCATTCAGGGTCCCGGCCAGCAGGGGCTGTCGCAGGTCGTCGCCTGCAAGCAGGCCGGAGCCTCGACGATCATCGTCACCGGGACGACGCGGGACACCGCACGGCTCGAACTGGCCAAGGTGCTGGGTGCGGACGCGGTCATCGACGTACAGCAGGAGGACCCGCTGACCCGGATCATGGAGATCACCGGCGGCTCCGGGGTGGACGTGGTGCTCGACTGCACCGCAGGCGCCGGCACCGCTCCGGTGCTGCTGGGCATCGACGCGCTGAAGCGCCGCGAGGGCGTGATGGTCGTGCAGGGCGAGCTGGCGGCCTTTCCCGACTTCCCGCTCAAGAAGATCACCGAGAAGGCCATCACGATCAGGAGCGCCCGCGGCCACGGCTACCGCGCAGTCGAGCTCGCCCTCGGCCAGCTCGCCTCGGGGCGCTTCCCGCTCGAGCGGCTGAGCACCCACAGCTTCGGGCTCGCGGACGTCGATCGGGCGATCCGCGCGGTGGGCGGCGAGGTCGAGGAAGACGTCGTGCACGTCTCGCTGCTCCCGTGGGGAGTGGCGGCATGAGTGTGGTGGTCCGCGGGATCGCGCGCACGGACCGAGGGCTCGTCGACGGGCTCGCGGCGCTGGGCGTCTCGACCGTCCACGAGGCGCAGGGGCGCACCGGGTTGCTCGACCCGGCCCTGCGCCCGATCTACCCCGGTGCCCGCATCGCGGGCACGGCGGTCACCGTCAGCGTCCCGCCGGGGGACAACTGGATGCTCCACGTCGCCGTGGAACAGTGCCAGGACGGGGACGTGCTGGTCGTTTCTCCCACCTCCCCGTCCGAGGCCGGGTACTTCGGCGACCTGCTCGCCACGGCTGTCGCTGCGCGCGGTGTGCGGGGTCTGGTCATCGACGCAGGCTGCCGCGACGTCGCCGATCTGACCGCGATGCGTTTCCCCGTGTGGTCGCGCTACGTCTGTGCCTTCGGCACGGTCAAGGAGACCCTCGGCGACGTCAACGTGGGTCTGGTGTGCGCAGGCCAATGGGTGCAGCCCGGAGACGTCGTGGTCGCCGACGACGACGGTGTCGTCGTGGTGCCCCGCGCCAGGGCGGCACAGGTGCTCGACGCGGCCGTCGCCCGCGAGGAGAAGGAGAGTGCGACGCGCGAGCGCTATGCGAGCGGAGAGCTCGGCCTCGACGTGAACCGGATGCGCGAGAGGCTCGCGAGCAAGGGCCTGACCTACCTCGACCAGGAGCCGGCGCAGCAGTGATCATCGACAGTCACGGGCATTTCACCACCACGCCTGCCGGGCACCAGGAGTTCCGCGCGGGACAGCTCGCTGCGCTCGCCGACCCGTCGCTCCTCGTGCCGGCGGCCCCGTCGATCAGCGACGACGCGATCCGCGAGAGCATCGAGGGCAACCAGCTCAAGCTGCTGCGTGAACGCGGCGGCGACCTGATGATCTTCTCGCCACGGGCGGCCGGCATGGAGCACCACATACCCGACGTGGCGACCGCGCAGGCATGGGCGGGGGAGTGCAACGACCTGATCGCCCGCGTGGTCGGCCTGTTCCCCGAGCACTTCGCAGGCGTCTGCCAGCTGCCCCAGACCCCGGACGGCCCGCTCGACGGTGTTGTCGCGGAGCTGCGGCGGTGTGTGGAGACGATGAGTTTCGTCGGCTGCAACCTCAACCCCGACCCGTCGGGCGGGTTCTGGACCTCGAAGCCGCTCACGGACGAGTACTGGTTCCCGCTGTACGAGGCGATGGTGGAGCTGGACGTCCCGGCGATGATCCACGTGTCCAGCTCGTGCAACCCGAGCGTCCACGCCCTCGGCGCGCATTACCTCAACGCCGATACCTCGGCGTTCATGCAGCTGCTCGAAGGCGATCTGTTCGAGCGCTTCCCGACGCTGCGGTTCGTGATACCGCACGGCGGTGGCGCGGTGCCCTACCACTGGGGGCGCTACCGGGGGCTGGCGATGCGGATGGGCCGTCCCGACCCGTCCGAGCTGTTCCGCAACGTCTTCTTCGACACCTGCGTGTACCACCAGCCCGGGATCGACCTCCTGCTGCGCGTCATCGACGCCGACAACGTTCTGTTCGCCTCCGAGATGATCGGCGCGGTGCGCGGTGCGGATCCGGCCACGGGCGTTCCCTGGGACGACACGAAGCACTACGTCGACCGCGCCGAGCTGACCGAGGAGCAGCGGCACAAGATCTTCGAGGCCAACGTGCGGCGCGTCTACCCGCGCCTGGACGCGCAGCTCACAGCTGCCGGGAGGTAGCAACATGGCACGGCTGTCCCTGACCTTCGCCTGCGGCGACTACGACCGCACCCGGGCGATCGAGGAAGGCACGATCCGGCCTGACGGGATCGAACTGACCTACCTGCGGCTGCCCGTCGAGGAGACGTTCTTCCGGATGATGCGCCACCGGGAGTTCGAGGTGGCCGAGATGTCGCTCTCGACCTACGTGCTGTCGCTGCAGGCCGACCCGGCGCCCTTCGTCGCGCTGCCGGTCTTCACCTCGCGCATGTTCCGCCACGGCTCCCTCTACTGCCACGCCGACGCCGGGATCTCCGGGCCCGAGGACCTGCGCGGCAAGGTCGTCGGCACCCCGGAGTTCCAGCTCACGGCCGGCGTGTGGGCCCGGGGGATCCTGGCCGACCGGCACGGGGTGCCCGTCGACTCGGTGAGGTACGTGACCGGCGGCCAGGAGCGGCCGGGACGCATCGAGAAGGCCGGGGTCGATCTCGGCGGGATCGAGGTCAGCCGCGCGCCCGAGGGCAGGACACTCTCGGCGATGCTGGCCGAGGGCGAGATCGACGCGCTGTGCACCCCGCGTATCCCCTCGCCCTTCGCGGCGCGCGACGCGCGGGTGCGCCGGGTGTTCCCCGACGTCGTCGCGGCCGAGAAGGAGTACTTCGCGGCCACCGGGATCTTCCCGATCATGCACGTCGTCGTACTGCGCCGCGACGTCTACGAGAAGCACCCCTGGGTGGCGCAGTCGCTGTACAAGGCGATGCTGCAGGCCAAGCAGCAGGCGTTCGCGAACCTCTACGACTCCTCGGCCCTGCGTTTCATGCTGCCCTGGCTCAACCAGGACCTGGAACAGGCCACGGCCCTGCTCGGCGAGGACTACTGGTCCTACGGGCTGGACGCCAACGTCGAGACGCTGGCGACGTTTCTGCGCTACCACCACGACCAGGGGCTGTCGCGCCGGCTGTGGCGGCCCGACGAGCTGTTCGCGCCGGAGTCGACGGAGTCCTTCGTCATCTGACCCTCGTCCCAGGTGGAGCCGCCGGGCCGGGTTCATGGCCGGCGGCTCCCCTTCTCAGGCGGCCACGTCTTCTCAGGCGGCCACGTCTTCTCAGGCAGCCACGTCGGTCCCGGAGACCAGGCTCTTCAGGGGGGTTGCGGTGTCGGCCGCGCGGTCGGGCGGGATGGTGGCGCCCTGGGCGAGCGCCTTGCGCACGACCATGTAGTCGACCGGGTTGTTGACCGCGTCGACCGCCAGCAACCGGCCCCCGCGGTAGTAGAGGACGGAGAAGCGCTCGCTGTCCGGCTTCCCGCGGACCACGTGCTCGTCGTAGCCGGTCGAGAGCCCGGCCATCTGCAGCCGCACGTCACCCTGGTTGGACCAGAACCACGGCACGGCCCGCGGATTGTCGAGCCTGCCCAGCAGCGTGGCGGCGGCGACAGCGGACTGCGCCACCGCATTCTGGACCGACTCGAGCCGAACCCTCCCTTCGCCGGTCAGGGGATGCGGCCGAACCGTGCAGTCACCTGCCGCGACGACGCTCGGCACGTTCGTCCGGGCGTGGGCATCGACCACGATGCCGCCGTCGCACTCCACACCGATCCGCTCGGCCAGTTCGGTCCGCGGGACCACGCCCACTCCGATCACGACGAGGTCGGCGGGAAGCTCGGTTCCGTCGGCCAGCGCCACTGCGCTCACCCGGCCCCGCTCCCCGCGGAACGCGGCGACGGTGGCCGAGAGCAGCACCGTGGTGCCGCGGCGCTCGTGCGCCTGCCGGCAGAACTCCGAGACGACCGGTGACACGTTCCGGGAGACCAGCCGCTCGGCCGCCTCCACCACGGTGACGGCCTTGCCCTGGGCGCGGGCGGCGGCCGCCGCCTCCAGGCCGATGAAACCGCCGCCGACGACGACCACGTGCCGCGCTCCGGACAGGCGAGCCCGCAACCGTGCCGCGTCATCGAGGCCGCGCAGATAGCACACGCCGTCCAGATCGGTCCCGGCTACCGCCAACCGCCGGGGACCCGCCCCCACGGTGAGGGCGAGCCGCTCGAAGATCACCTCGCGCCCTGCGGTGGTGACCGCGGCGCCACCGGGGTGGCCGCCGGGGGTGAAGGCCAGGTCGGTGACGCGCTCGCCCGTGACGAGCTCGATCCCCGCCTCCGCGTACCAGGCCGGCTTGCGGAACGCCAGAGAGCCGCGTTCCGCCGCGCCGGACAGGAACTCCTTCGACAGCGGCGGGCGCTGGTAGGGCGGGTGCGGTTCCTCGCCGACGAGCGTGATCGGCGTGGTGTCGCCCAGCTCGCGCAGCGAGACGGCCAGCTGGAGGCCGGCTTGGCTCGCGCCGACGATGAGGGTGCCCGTCCTCACCGGAGGCCTCGGAGGGACCCCCGCGGGCTCGTGCACGACATCGAGCTTCCCTTCGGTAGAGCAAAAGGTCTTACCTTTATACCAGAGGACGACGCGGTAGGCACCCGTTGCCACCTCGGTGGGATAATGGTAAGACCTTCAGGCTATGCGCCATCGGTTAGCCGACGCGGGTGAGGGCGGACGAGAGATGAAGCCATGTCATGACGGCACCGGGGAACGGCTGGCCGAGATGCGGACCGTGGGCGTCGTCGGGCTCGGGAAGATGGGCCGGCCCATCGCCGGACATCTGCTCGAGATGGGCCACCGGGTGGTCGGGGTCGATCTGGACCCGCAGGCGGGCGCGGACCTCGAGGCGGCGGGCATGCAGCGCGGCGCCGGTCCGGACGACCTGGTCGGGACGGACGTGTGCCTCGTCCTGGTCGAGGGGCGCGCCGTGGCGAGGATTGTGCTCGACGGCGGCGCCTACCGCCCGGCACTCAAGGACTGCCTCACGCTCGTCTGTTCCACCGTCGAGCCCGACCTGATGCGCACCTTGCACGCCGCGGCCGACGTGGCCGGTGCGCGGCTGTTGGATGCGCCGCTGTGCCGCGGTGACCACGGTGCACGACAGGGCGACCTCCTGGCGCTCGTGGGAGGGTCGGGCACGGCGCTGCGCGAGTGCGAGGGCGTACTTCAGGCCTTCTGCTCGGACGTCGTCCACGTCGGCGGCCCGGGTGCCGGCCAGGCGGCGAAGCTCGTGAACAACATGCTGCTCTGGTCGAACATCGCGAGTGTGGTCGAAGCGCTGCAACTCGGTGAGGCGCTGGGAGTGCGCCGAGCGGCGATGGTCGAGGCCCTGCTCCCGAGCAGTGCCCGGTCGTGGGTGCTGGAGACCTGGCAACGCCCGCGCGACCTGCCATGGGCGCACGAGGACATGCGGATGGTCCTGGAGGCGTCGACCGAGGCGGGCCTGTCCCTTCCGCTGACCGGGCTGGTTCACGAATTGATCAAGGGGACCAGGGCTCGGGGAGTCCTGCGCGACGGCGGCTTTCAGGCTGACGGGTGGCTGATGCCGGCGTACGAGGACGAAGCATGAGATGACCAGCGGCCAGTGCGAGCGGCCCGGTGACCAGACCGTGCCGCTGGTCTATGCACCGGCCAGGGCCCCGACAACGTCGTCGACCGTCGAGACGTGGCACATGCGGGGGAAGACCTTCGTCATGAAGAACTGCCGCTGTTCGGGAAAGCCGTGGCAGCAGTCGCTCACGACGGTCACCTGGAAGTCCATGTCGCGCGCGGTGAAGGCGGTCGATGCGATGCCGACGTGCACCGAGCCGCCCAGGAGCAGGATCGTGTCGATGTCTCGGCTCCGCAACGACAGTTCGAGGTGCGTACCGAAGAACGCAGACCAGCGGTGCTTGGGCACGTCGTAGTCACCTGGCTGAGGCGCGATCTCCCGAAGGACCGCGAGGCCCGGCGTGCCGGACGCATGGGCCGGCTTCATCGGGACTGGATTGTCGGGGCCCCACGGGCGGAAACGGGGGTCGGTGTCAGTGGCGGTGCGAGCGAGGTCGGCCCCGTCGGCGCGGTGGTCGGCGCGCGCGTAGAACACGGGGACGCCGACGCCCCGGCAGGCCGCGATCAGCCGTTGGGCCGGCTCGACCGCACCGGCGTCCTCGATGGCGGCGCGGTAGGCCTCGAGCATGTCGAAGACGACGACGCCGGTCCGGGAGGGGTCAAGAGGATTCACCGTGGACTCCGATCGGGACGGGCAACGGGAGCTGTCGAAACGATGCGGATGGCGCTGATGGCACGGATGGCGGAGCGAGATCGCGGGGTGCCCCTGGGTGGGGCTCCCCGCGATCTTGGCACTATGAGCGCCCTAGGTGTTCCGGCGCTCAGACCCGGGCGGATGCGCCCAGTTCGGCGGCGTCGTACTCCGGGGCGTTCTCGAAGTAGTGCACCGTGTCGTAGCCGAGGTGCTTGAAGACGCGGTTCTGTGAGGCGAGCATCCGCAGTTCGGACCCGTCGGCCGCGAAGTGCTGCACGACGGTGTTCTGCGGGACGTAGAGCGTGTCGCCCTTCTTGATCTCGTGCCGGGTCGGCTCCTTGGCGATGCGGGCGTAGTACTTCTCCGCGATCTCCTCCTGCACCTCCCAGTGCAGGGAGTAGCCCTCGCCGGAGAGGACGTAGTCGACCTCGTCCGCCATCTTCCAGTGCTTCCCGGAGCGGCTGCCGGCCGGGATCGCGAGCTCGAAGACGTCCACAGCGAACTGGCGCAGATCGCTGCGCTCCTTGTTCAGCAGGTGGCGCACGTTGCCCAGCGGTGTGATCTCCCAGACGGTGTCCTCCGGGCTCACGACCTTCTTGCGGTCGAGCACGCCGGGCGTCCAGACCCTCGACCAGTCCTCGCGCGGACCGAACTCGTCCTCACGCTCGATCGGGCCGCTGCGGCCCTGCTGGATCAGCCCCATGAACATCCACGTGCACTTCGCCTTGACGACGAGTGCTCTGGCCGTCTCGTCGTAGGGGTTGAAGTGCCGGTGGACGGAGTCGGTGTGGACGAAGACGAGGTCGTCTTTCTTCCAGTCGTAGCGCTGGTCGTCGTGGATCTCGTAGCCGGCGCCCTCGAGGATGTAGAAGGCGGCCTCGTTCTGGTGCCCGTGGCCGTGGTTCGAGCTGTGCGGGGGCAGCTCCACGAAGTGGACCTGCAGGGTCTGGGTCAGGAACTCCTCGTCGCCGGGCCCGATCCGCCACCAGGTGCGCGACTTCTCGGAGTCCCCGGAGTGGCCGACCTTGGCGTCGTCCACGACCACGGTGTCGTCGCGCACGCGCTCCGCGCCGAGCTGCGCCTTACGGAACTCGCCGAGCCCGTAGGTCTCCGAGGTCAGTCCGCGGACGAAGACGCGTCCCTTCTTGCCCATGCGATCTCCCGTTCCCCGGCCGTCGGCCGGTTCGGCGTGTGTCGGCGGCGGTTCCGCAGGAGCCGCCGTTGGTCCGTCGCTCACGGTAACAGGAAAAGGAAAATGTTCATACCATTGCTGCTGGACCTGAGCGGGCGCTGCCGCCCGGCGGCGCTGCGCCCGGAGCCGGGGGGCCAGGGCGGCGCACGCGACCAGCGCGCTCGCTCCGGCGACGACGAACCCCGCGCGCGCGCCGAAGGCCTCGCAGATCCACCCCAGCAGCGGCCCGCCCAACGGAGTGGTCCCGAGGAACACCAGACCGTGCAATGCGAGCACCCGCCCGTGCATGTCCGGGTCGCTGCCCAGCAGCAGGACGGACCGGCCGAGCGTGTTGAACACGATGTTGACGACGCCCAGCGCGACCATCGCGACGTAGGCAAGCGGCAACGCCGGCGCGGCCGCCGCGAGGACGTTGACCGCCCCGAAGGCCGTGCAGGCCAACAACATGCCCCAGGCCGTCGCCGTCTCGCGAGAGGCGGTGACCAGCGCGCCGACCACGGCGCCCAGCCCGAGTGCGGCGGTGAGGTAGGCGTACACCTCCGGGCCGCCGTGGAAGGTGTCCTGCGCGAGCAGCGGCAGGACCACCCGGAAGTTCTGTCCGAAGAGTCCCACGACCCCGACCAGTAACAGGGTCGCCCACAGATCGGGCGTCCGCCGGACGTAACGCAGCCCTTCGCGGGCACTGCCCTTGCGCCGACCGCCACGCGTGGCGCGTGACGCTCCCGGGTCCATCCGCAGGAGCCCGACGAGCACGGCGAGGAAGGAGACCGCGTTGACGAGGAACGCGACGCCGATCCCGGTGGTCGCGATGAGCAGGCCGGCGACAGCCGGACCCACCAGCCGCCCGGTGTTGTTCACGGTCGAGGTGAGGGACTGTGCGTTGACGTAGTCGGCCGGCCGCACCATCTCCCCGACGAGCGCCTGTCGCGCCGGGTTGTCCAGCACGGTGACGACGCCCAGCGCGAGCGCGAGGGCGTAGACCATCCAGAGCTGCACGACGCCGGCGATCGCGAGCCCGCCCAGCAGTGCCGCCAGCAACGCCTGCACGGACTGGGTGACGACGAGCAGGCGGCGGCGGTCGACGCGGTCGACGACGGTGCCGCCCCACAGACCGAGCAGGAGCGTGGGTCCGAATTGCAGGACCATGCTGACGCCGAGCGCGACGCCGCTGCCGGACAGCTCCAGGACGAGCCAGTCCTGGGCGACCCGCTGCGTCCACGTGCCGATCACCGAGACCGCCTGGCCTGCGAAGTACCGGCGGAAGTTGGCCTCGAGCAACGACCGGAACACCCGGGCGAGCGCGGCCTGTGCCGTCGCGACGAGCCGGCTCACGCCGCCATGGTCTCCACCCGTTCACCTCTTCCCCCAGCGTTGGGCAAATGGTATGACCTACACGCAGAAAAGAGGAAGAGCAATGTTGCTGATCGACAACGAGGCGACAGCGAGCGTCCTGACGATGCCGGCGGTCGTGGCGGTACTGGAGCAGGCCTACGAGGACCTCGCGGCCGGGGACGCGATCTGCCGGCCGCGGATCGACCTGCGCTTTCCCGTGGGCGACGCCCGGTCGGTCTACCAGTGGGGAACCATGGAGGGCGGCTCCGCGTCGTCGGGTTACTTCGCGATCCGGATGAAGTCCGACGTCCTCACCGAGGTGGAGTACGGCGGCACCCGCACACAGGAGAAGCACTGCGTGGCGCCGGGCACCTTCTGCGGGCTGGTCTTCCTGTTGTCCACCCGCACCGGTGAGCCGCTCGCCCTGCTCAACGACGGAGTGCTGCAGCGCATGCGGGTGGGCGCCGACTCGGCGATCGGCACGAAACACGCCGCGCGCCCGGACGCCCGGGTGCTCGGCATGCTCGGCTCGGGCGGCATGGCCCGCGCGCATCTGGAGGCCCTGCTCACCGTCCGCCCGCTGGAACGCGTGCAGGTCTACAGCCCGACGAGGGCCAACCGCGAGCGCTACGCCGCCGAGATGGGCGAGCGCCACGGGCTCGAGGTCGTGGCGGTGGACGAACCGCGCGACGCATTCCGCGGCGCCGACGTCGTCACCGCCTGCACCGACGCCGCGGCCGAGGTGATCGTCGGCGACTGGCTGGCGCCGGGCACGCACGTGACCTGCATCGGCGGGCGGCTCGACGCCCGCACGCGCGACCGGCTCGACGCGTGGCTGCGACTCGGCACCGCCCCTGCTCCGGCGACCGCGCCGTCCTGGCGCCCCGCCGACGAGTTCCTTGCCTACGCCGCCCGCCCCAGCGACCCGGTCTGGGCCAGGCACTCGCACGGCCGCGTCCGCCGCCCGCCGCAGGGGCCCGGCGCGCCCCGACTCGTCTACCTGGAGGACGTCCTCGCGGGCCGGGACCGCGCGCGCACCAACGACGCCGAGATCACCTACTCCGAGCGCGGCAACATCCAGGGCGCCCAGTTCTTCGCTGTCGCAGGGCACGTCTACGAGCAGTGCCGCGAGCGGGGCCTCGGCCGCGAGCTGCCGACCTCCTGGTTCCTCCAGGACATCCGGGACTGAAAGGACATCTGGAACTGACATGCGCCTGCTCACCAATGCCGACGTCGCGGCTGTGCTCGACATGTCAGGCGCGATCGCGGCGTTGCGCACGGGCTACGCCGACCTCGCCTGCGGCGACGCGGCGTATGTGCCGCGGATCGACCTGTACGCCCCGACCGGGCGCGATGACGACTACTACCAGTGGGGATCGATGTCCGGCGCCAGCCGGTCCTACGGCGTGGTGGCCGTCCGGCTGAAGTCCGATGTGGTCTCGTGGCCCGGCGGGCGGACGCAGGAGAAGTACTGCATCCGGCCGGGGACGTACTCGGGGATCGTCCTGCTGTACGCGATCACCGACGGCGAGCCGCTGGCGTTGCTCCAGGACGGATACCTGCAGCACATGCGGGTGGGCGCCGCCGCGGCCATCGGCGCGGACCTCATGGCGCGCCCGGAGGCCGAGACCCTCGGTCTCCTCGGATCCGGCGGGATGGCGCGCACCTACCTCGAGGGGATCGCGCAGGTGCGGACATTGCGGTCGGTACTCGTGCACAGCCCGACGCGGGCGAACCGGGAGCGTTTCGCGGCGACCGCGCGCGAGGATCTCGGCCTGGACGTGCGTGCGGTCGACTCGCCGGAGGAGGCGGTCAGGGGGGCCGGCATCGTCGCGACCGCGACCGACTCGATGTCTCCCACGTTCGACCCGGAATGGCTCTCCCCAGGCACCCACGTCACCTGCGTGACGCGCCGGGAGCTCTCGCCCGGTCTGCTCGCGCGAGCCGACCGGGTACTGCAGCTCGGCGTCAACACCGTTCCGAGCGGGACGCCCGTGCCGGGAATGCAGTGGGCGGCCGGGGGCATCGCGGCCTACGTCTCGGGCCAGCCGCACGAGCGGGCGCGCATCCCGGCAAGCGGCAGCCGGGAGACCGGCGTCTTCCCGACCCTCACCGACGTCCATCGTGGGCGGATGCAGGCCCGCGCCGGCGCGGACGAGGTGACGCTGTTCGTCACGACGGGGACGCAGGGGCTGCAATTCGCGGCAGTCGGAGGGCACGTATGGCGGCAGGCACGGGACCGGGACCTGGGGACGCCGTTCCCGACGGAATGGTTCCTCCAGGACATTCGCGATTAGGTCGAGCCGAACATGCGCGGGCACATCGCCGTAGCGATTCAGGGTCCTCGTGCTGGATACTTGCTGGTCGGTCGAAAGGGTATGACGTCAGACCAATGCGTGTTATCTTCTCCCCTGAGGAACCGACCTCCCCTCCGGCTACGGCCGGCCATCCCCGCAGGAGAACTCGATGCCGCGCTCTCTCGCCTTCGCGGCCGCCGTCTCGACCGCGGCCGCCTTCTTCCTCGCCGCGTGCGGCGGCTCGCCGACCGCCGGCCCGGCGGACGGCGCCCCCGAGGACACAGCTGCCACCCACACATACCAACGCATCAACGGCCTGTCGGGCCAGCAGCGCACCGACGAGCTCGTCAAGTGCGCGGAGGAGGAAGGCAAGCTCTCGGCCTACACGTCGAACACCGACATGGACGCCATGATCGAGGGATTCACCGACACCTACGACATCGAGGTCAGCGTCTACCGCGGCAACTCGGAGTCGGTCCTGCAGCGCGTGCTCCAGGAGCAGACGGCCCGCTACTACGGTACCGACGTCGTCGACACGAATGCGATCGAGCTGAACGTGATGCAGCAGGAGGGTCTGCTGTCGCCGTACGAAGGCGAGTTGCGCGACGCCGTGCGCGAGGAGGGCAAAGCCGACGGGTGGACCGCCACCCGGTTCAACGCATTCGTGATCGGCTGGAACACCGACCTGGTCAAGCCGGGGGAGGAGCCGACTAGCTTCGAGGATCTCGCCGATCCGAAGTGGAAGGGCCGGGTGTCGATGGAGATCGGCGACGTCGACTGGTTCACCGCCCTCTACCAGCACCTCGTCCGGCAAGGCCGCAGTGAGCAGGAGGCCCTCGACCTGTTCAAGGCCGTTGCCGCGAACGCCCAGATCGCCAAGGGCCACACCGTGCAGGGGGAGTTGCTGTCGGCGGGCCAGTTCGCCGTGTCGGTCTCGGCGTACAGCCACACCATCGACAACGCCGCGGACAAGGGCGCGCACGTCGCCTGGAAGACGGCGCAGGGTGCGGCCGCCCAGCCCGTCGTCGTCCGGCCCAACGGGATCGGGCTGATGAAGAACGCCGTCAACCCGTGCGCGGCGATGCTGTTCGTGGACTACGAGCTCAGCGCAGGCCAGGAGAAGATCGCCGGGGCGAACCGGATCGGCGCCACCGCGGAGGCAGCGAAGGCCCTCGACGGGCTCGAGATCGTGACCGTGCCGGAGCCCGAGCTGCTCAACAACGCCAAGAAGTGGGACGACCTCTACGCCGAGGTCACCCGGAGCGGCTCGGCGTGACAGCGTTCCCTGCTCCCCGACCCCGACCGGAGGTGATGACATGGCCACAGTGACCCCGGCGCCGCCGTCGACGGTGCCGCGATCGCAGCCGCCCGGGCCCGCTTCGAGCCGGCTGGCCCGGGTCCGCCGTTCGCTGCTCAGGCCCAAGACGCTGATCGTCGCCGGCGTGGCGGCCGTCATCGGCTACCTCGCGCTCGTCCCGCTCTACTACCTGCTCTACGGGACCTTCTTCGACGCGGACGGCTTCACGCTCGGCGCCTTCGGGCGGGTCTACTCCGCGGACGGGATCGGCACGCTCATCGGGAACTCGCTGTGGTTCGCCTTCGGGTCGGCGCTCCTCAGTCTGGTCGTCGGCACCACGCTGGCCTACCTCAACGTGCGGACCGACGTGCCGTTCAAGCCGTTGTTCTTCGCGGCGTCGATGATCCCGCTGATCATCCCGGGGATCCTCTACACCATCGCGTGGATCTTCCTGGCCAGTCCCGACATCGGCCTGCTGAATGCGTTCCTCGAGCCGCTCGTCGGCCCCGCCTTCTTCGACATCTTCACCATCTGGGGGATGATCTGGGTCGAGGGCCTGCATCTCTCGCCGATCGTCTTCCTCCTGATGGTCGCGGCGTTCCGCTCCATGGACCCGTCGCTGGAGGAGTCGGCGCTCATGAGCGGTGCGAGCCGCTGGACGACGTTCCGGAAGATCACCGCTCCACTCGTCCGCCCGGCGATCGTCGCGAGCATCCTGGTTATGACAGTGCGGAGCCTCGAAAGCTTCGAGGTGCCTGCCCTGCTCGGCCTGCAGAACGGGATCTACGTCTTCACCAGTCAAATCTATTTCACGCTCCGCAGCTACCCGCCGGACCTCGCCGGGGCGGGCGCGCTGGCGCTCGGGCTGCTCGCGATAGCGGTCGTCGGCGTCATCCTGAGCAACCGGGTCGGCAAGGACAGCAAGAACTTCCAGACCGTGACCGGCAAGGGGTTCCGACCGCGCCCGATCGATCTCGGCCGGTTCCGGCCGGTGGCGGGGGTGCTCATCATCCTGTACTTCGTGGCGACCGTGGTGGCGCCGCTCGCCGTGCTGATCTACACGTCCCTGCTGAGGTTCTACGTCGCGCCTTCGGCCGAGGCATTCCGCACGATGACGCTCGACAACTACCGAGCGCTCGCCGAGCTGTCGCAGGCCGGGACCGCGCTCAAGAACAGCCTGATCCTGGGCATCGGGTCGGCCACGCTCGTCATGCTGTTCATGTCTGTCGCGGCGTGGATCGTCGTGCGCTCGAAGATCCCCGGCCGGGGCCTGGTGGACCATGCGGCGTTCGTCCCGCTCGTGATCCCCGGGCTCGTCCTCGGCCTCGGGATCTCGTTCGTGTATCTGCGCAGCCCGATCCCGATCTACGGGACGCTGTTCATCCTGCTGATCGCCTACTGCACCCGGTACATGCCTTACGGGATGCGCTACGCGATCACGTCGATGCACCAGATCTCGGCCGAGCTCGAGGAGTCGGCACACGTCAGTGGTGCGAGCTGGTGGCAGACGTTCCGGCGGGTGCTGCTGCCGCTGCTGAGCCCCGGGCTGATCGCCGGTTTCATCTACATCCTGACGGTGTCGTTCCGCGAGCTGAGCAGCTCCATCCTGCTGTACAGCCCGGGCAACGAGGTGCTGTCGATCCTGATCTTCGAGCAGTTCGAGAACGGCTCGTTCACGGTCCTCGCTGCCCTCGGTGTCGTCATGGTGCTCACTCTCGTGGTGCTCGTGACCGTCGCCTACAAGGTCGGGGCGAAGGTCGGCCTCCGGCAAGACTGACTCCACCAACTGCGCCCGAAGGAGGGCAACGTGCTGACCATCGACAACCTCGTCAAGACGTTCGAGGCCGACAAGAAGACCCGTAGCCAGGCCAAGTCGGCGAAGGCGAACGGTGAGGCCCTGGAGCAGACGCGCGTCTTCGCCGTCGACGACGTGAGCTTCGAGGTCCAGCAGGGCGAGATGTTCACCCTGCTCGGCCCGTCGGGCTGCGGGAAGACCACGACTCTGCGTTCGATCGCCGGGTTGGAGAAGCCCGACTCGGGGCGGATCTCGGTCGGCGACCGGGTGATGTTCCACGCCGGCGACGGCACGTCGACCGTGAACATGCCCGCGAACGAGCGCGGCCTCGGGATGGTGTTCCAGTCCTACGCCATCTGGCCGCACATGTCGGTCTTCGACAACGTGGGCTTTCCGCTGCAGGTGCGCAAGCGCTCCCAGCGGCCGGGCAAGGCCGAGATCGCCGAGCGCGTCAACCGGGTGCTCGAGGTGATGGAGCTCGGCCACCTGGCCACCCGGCAGGCCACCAAGCTGTCCGGCGGACAGCAGCAGCGGCTCGCCCTCGCCCGCGCCATCGTCACGCAGCCGCCCCTGCTGCTGCTCGACGAGCCGCTGTCGAACCTCGACGCGAAGCTGCGGGAGTCGCTGCGCTTCGAGCTCAAGCGGTTGCAGCGCGAGCTGGGCATCACCTCGATCTACGTCACGCACGACCAGGTCGAGGCGCTGGCGCTGTCCTCGCACATCGCAGTCATGCGCCAGGGCAAGGTCGTTCAGCTCGGGAAGCCCCGCGAGATCTACACCAACCCGAGGTCGCGGTTCGTCGCGGAGTTCATCGGCACGTCCAACTTCATCAACGGGCGGGTCGCCGGGCACGACGGGGACTGCGTCACGGTCGACACGACGGAGGGCAGGCTGCGCGTCCGCTCGGCGGTCGCCCTGCCCGTGGGCAGCGAGGCGATCGTCTCGATCCGTCCGGAGGCCGTCGAGATCAGCCTCACCGGCTCGGGTGGCACCGAGCCGAACGAATGGACCGGCGAGGTCGTCAACCGAGCCTTCCTCGGCGATTCCGTCGACCACGTCGTAAAGGTCGGCAAGGCGGAGGTCCGCAACCGCTCCAACCCGAACGTCTCCATCGAGCCGGGGACGACGGTCTACCTGCGCATGAACCCCGACCAGCTGTCCCTGGTCCCGGTCGACTAGCAGGGCATTCCCCGATCCCAGCACCGCCCCCTCGTCGATGGAGGTCCCTGCACGTGGTTGTGCCGGACGTGCTCCGCAACCGCGACTTCAACCTCTACTGGGCCGGCGTGGTCCTGTCCCAGATCGGGACGAGGGGCACGGTCGCGGCGAACCTATTCCAGGTCTACGCGCTGACGGGCTCGGTCCTGCAGACCGGGCTGGTCGGCGCGGGCCAGGCGGTCGCGCTGCTGGTGCTGAGCCCCATCGGGGGCGCCTACGCCGACCGGCTCGACCGGCGCAAGCTGCTGATGTGGGCGCAGGTCGTCAGCCTCGTGGTGGCGGTGGTGCTGGCGGTCCTGACGTTCAGCGGTCAGGCGCAGGCCTGGCACGTGATCGTCAGCGTCCTGCTCACGACGGCCGCGGCGACCTTCGACCAGCCTGCCCGCCAGGCGCTCATCCCCGCGATGGTGCCCAAGCACCAGCTCGCCCAGGCGATCGCACTGCTCAACCCGTCCCGTGAGGTCGCGGTCCTCGTCGGTCCGGCGCTTGCCGGCATCCTCATCGCGGTGGCCGGGCCGGGCCTGATGTACGCGGTGGACGGGGTGACCTACGCCGTGCTCGTCGGTGTGCTCGCCGTGCTGCGGGTAGCGCCGCTCACGCAGGACGGACCGCCGCGGTCGGTCTTCGGGTCGATCGCCGAGGGCGCCCGTTATGTGCTGCACCGCCCGCTCGTCACCCGGCTGATGGCCCTGGACCTGTCCGCGACCGTCTTCGGCGCCTACCGGGTGCTCCTGCCCGCGCTGGCGCTCGACATCCTCCATGTCGGCCCCACCGGATACGGCCTGCTGTCGTCGGCCCCATCGGCCGGAGCGCTGCTCGCCACGTACCTGGTCTTCCGCGTCGTGGCGAGGAGCAACCGGCTGGGGCGGGTGGTCCTGGGCGCCACGGCGCTCTACGGGCTCGCCGCGATCCTGCTCGCGCAGTCGCGCTGGTTCGCGCTCGCGCTGGTCGCCGCGCTGCTGCTCGGTGCTCTCGACGCGATGGCGACCACGATCCGGCACGCCGCGGTGCAGGTCGACACCCCGGACGAGATCCGCGGCCGCGTCACCGCCTTCTACCAGATGTCCTCCCGCGGCGGGCCGGCGCTCGGGGACCTGGTCATCGGGGCCTTCGCCGGACTGGTGGGACCGGTCGCGGCCCTGACCATCGGCGGTCTCGGACCGGTGCTCGTCGCGACTGCGCTCCGGCTGCGCCCCAACGTCGTCCGCGACTACACGTCGGCATCCGTGCCTGATGCCGTGCCCGAGCCCGACCCTGAGCCGCCTGCGGCGCAGCGACCAGCCGCAGCCGATGGCGTCACGGGCCGTCCCTCGGGCACGTCCCATACCGAAGGAGCGAACTGATGGACCTTTCCGTTGCGGTGGTCGGCCTCGGTGCGATGGGGCGGCCGATCGCCGAGCACCTCGTCGGGAGCGGCACACCGACCACGGTGTTCGATCTCGACCGCGGGCTCGTCGAGGAGTTGGCGGCCGGTGGCGCCCGGCCCGCCCTGACGCTGGGGGACGCCGCCGCGGCAGCCGACGTCGTGGTCGTGATCGTGCCGTCGGACGAGGACGTCCGCCGGGTGTGCCTCGGTGACGACGGCCTGCTCGCCGGCGCCCGGCCCGGCTCCGCCCTCCTCATCAGCGCGTCGGTGCGTCCCGACACCTGTGCGGAGGTGGCTGCGGCGGCAGGCGACCGGGGCGTCGAGGTCCTCGACGCGGCGCTCACGGGTGGCGTACGAGGCGCGGAGGCAGGTCGGATCAACCTCCTCGTGGGCGGCGACGCCGAGGTGCTCGAGCGCATCCGCCCAGTCCTGAAGCCGTGGACGGTCGGGGTGCACCACCTCGGTCCGCTCGGGGCCGGCCAGGTCGGGAAGACCGTCAACAATCTCTGCCACTGGGCGCAGGTCGCGATCATCCACGAGGCGCTGCTCCTGGGCCAGCGGCTCGGCGTGCCCGCGTCCAAGGTGCGCGCCGCAGTGCTGGACGGGCCGGCGGCCAGCCGCACCCTCGCCGAGGTCGAGCAGATGCGCCTGACCTGGTGGCGCAAGGACATCGAGAACGCCCGGCAGGTGGCCGCGACCATCGGCTACGACCTGCCGCTCACCGACCGGGTCCACGAGCTGATGGCGGGCATCACCGTCGAGCGCATCGCGGCCATCGTCGACGACCGCGACCCCGACGCCTGATCTCTGGCCCGGGATCTCGCCCGGAGGAGCTCGCCGATGGGCGCTCACGCTCGACGCGCGGTTCGTGAGTTCGGGACGGCCCGCTCCGGGCCTCGCCTCCTACGTGAAGGCCAACGGCAGGCCAGCAGCGCGCGCCTCAACCTGACCACGGTGCCGGCCGGGCAGGCAGAGATGTTCGCCGTCTACCGCGACCACGCGATCTTCACCGACAGCCCCGAGCCGATGCTGGCTGCCGAGGCCACCCACCGCGACGACGCCATCATCGAGCAGGTCATCGCCGACCTGAAGAACTCCGCGCTGGCACACCTGCGCGCGGACAACCGGCGGCGATCAACCGGGACTGTCAACTGAACTGTGTAACTACAGGTGACAGGGTTACTTGCGTCCCGCCGCGAGGCGGCCCTCGAAGGCGATCTCGAAGGCGTTGAGGGCCGGTTTCCAGCGCATCATCCACCGGCGCCGGCCGGTGCCGGTGGGGTCCAGGCTCATGATCGCCATGTAGACACACTTGAGCGCGGCCTGTTCGTTGGGGAAGTGTCCGCGGGCCTTCACCGCCCGGCGGATCCGGGCGTTGATCGACTCGATCGCGTTGGTCGAGCAGACCACCCCGCGGGATCTCGGCGTCGAACGCCAGGAATGGCACGAACTCGGCCCAGGCGTTCTCCCACAACCTGAAGATCACCGGATAGACCTCGCGTCGAGGGGCCGGTTCTGCCACTCGGCCATCCCGTCGAGGACCTTGTCGGTGATGGTGGAGATGGTCTGGCGGGATACCTCGGCGCCGTAGACCTCGGCCAGGTGGGCCTGGACCTCGCCGGTAGTCAGGCCCTTCGCCGACAGCGAGATGACCAGCTCATCCACTCCGGACAGCCGCTTCTGACGTTTGGCGACGATCTTCGGTTCGAAGCTGCCGTCCCGGTCCCGGGGGATATCGATCTCGACCGGCCCGACGTCGGTGCGCACCGTCTTCGAGCGGTGCCCGTTGCGGGAGTTCCCGCCGTCGCGCCCGGCCGGGTCGTGCCGGTCGTAGCCGAGGTGATCGGTGATCTCACCCTCGAGCGCGGACTCCATCAGCCGCTTGGTCAGCGCCTGCAGCAGCCCGCCCTCGCCGGCCGGCTGCAGCCCACCCGCTCGGGCGCGGCTGGCCAGCCGGTCGATCAGCTGCTCGTCGACCGCGTCCAATCCGGTCTCGGCCCGGTTTCCCGCCGCAGTCGCAGGGGCGTCCACAGTGGCCGACTCCTCGGCCGTCACGTCAGTCATCGGCGCTACTTCCATGATCAGGAGTTACACCGATCTTCTTATCGACGTTCTGGGATTGACCGCCGCTGCGACCGAGCAGCGCACCGGGGTTGGTGTCCGCCGCGGGCAGTGATCATCGAACGCCTTTGCTCAGCCCTCGGCTGTGACTGTTGTCAGCGGCTCGATGACCACTGTCATGGTGCGTTGCAGCACGGGGCCGGGCTCGGGCCGGGGCTCCATGGTCATCCAGGCCTCCAGTCCGACCCAGTAGCCGGTGACCGCGGCGGCGGCGAGGATCCGGGCTCGTTCGCCCTGGCGTGAGATCCGGAGCCGGCGGGCGATCAGGTCACGCAGCGCGTCCTCGAAGTCGGCGAGCATGCCCAGGTAGAGCGCACGCAGTGCGGGGATGGCGAGCACGACGTCGGCGAACCGGGCGAAGGCCTGGGGGTCGGTCACCACGGCGTCGACGGCCCGCGTCAGCAGCGCGGCGAGGGATTCAGCGGCGGGCGCCTGCCGGAAGGTCACTTCAACGGTCTCGATGTCGATTGCGCAGCCCGGCCGGAGCGCGGGTCCCCGACATCCCGCTCATGACCCCGGACGGCCACCCGACATCCCTGCACCCGAACCTGCCCGCCTGCGGGGACACGGAGCTCCGGATCGCCGGCACCGAGCTGACCCTCCGCTGCGGCGACCGCACGAGCACGTTCCTCGACCACCGCCGGGCCGCCCGGCAACGGCTCGGCCTGACCGACGGGATGCCGCTACGGATCCGGCCCGACGGGCACGTCCACGGGCCGACTCAGCCGACCGTCGCTGGCTGAACCGCGTCAGCCTCGCCTGCTGCTGCGAGACGCGTTCCGCGGAACGTGCTGGTTCAGGCTGCTGTGGCGGCGGGGACGTGGCGGGGGAGGAGGGTGTCGAGGATGGGTGCGGGGTCGAGGGTTTCGCCGTACCAGGTGGGGGTGAGCGAGCGGTCGGTGATGAGTTGGCCGCTGCGGGTGGCGTGCTCGACGAGGCCGTCGAGGTTGCCGGCGAGCGGGCGGCCGGCCTCGGGGACGTCGGTGCCGTCGGGGCGCAGCGCTTGCCAGCGGTGGCCGGTCCAGCGGATCTGATAGCCGCGGTCGTGGATGAGCTGGTGGTGGAACGGACACACGAGAACGAGGTTGTCGAGGTCGGTGGGGCCGCCGGCCCACCAGGGGCGGGCGTGGTGGGCGTGGAGGTGGCGGGTGTGGGTGCAGCCGGGGAATCGGCAGCGGCCGTGGTCGCGGATGGTGAGTGCGGCGATCTGGGCGGGGGAGGCGAGGCGGCGGGTGCGGCCGAGGTAGAGCCGGTTGGATCGGGGCTCTGGCAGCAGCAGCTGGACCTGGGCGTCGCAGCCGAGCCGCTCGGCGGCGGCGGGAGGTAGTTCGGGGCCACCGGGGATGCGAGCGGTGCCGGTCGCGGCGTCGATGTGCACGATGACCTTGGCTTGGCCGCGGCGGACGACCGGACGCCGCGGGGTGTGGCGCCGGCGTCGGTTATGGCGGGTTGTGGGCTGGGCGCCGCGGCGGCCCCGGCCGGGCCGGGCACGCTGGCCGCACCCGCCGGCCTTGCCGGCGCTGGCCTCGTCGTCGACGGACGCACCGGTGTCGGCGTCGATCACCCCGGCGGCTGCGTCGGCCTCGCTGCCGATATCTCTGCCGTCGCCGTGGTCGGGGTCGTCCGGGTGCAGGTCGTCAAGATCGGCGTCGCTATCGAGGTCGGTGGCGGTGTCGATCAAGGTGAGCAGGGCGTCGGCGCGGCGGGCGGCCACCCGGTCGGCGGCGGCGCCGGGTGCGTGTTCGACCGCCCGGTGCTGCCAGTCCGGGGGGCGTTCGCGCGGCTCGGGTCGGGTCGCGGTGGCGGTGGCGGTGGCGGTGGCGGGGACGAGCGTTTCGATGGCGGCGACCAAGGTGGCGCCCTCGGCCGGTGCGAGCCGGCCGCGCAGCACCAGCGAGCCGTCGTCGGCCCAGGCCCAGGACAGCGACCGGGCGGCCTGGGCCTTCGCCGGGTCGGCGGGGCGGCGCCGCACCGCACGCACCACCGTCTCCAGGTGGCTGGCGGTGCCGCCCAACGCCACCTGCAGCAGCGTCTGCTCCACCTCCTGCGCCGGCGCCCACCGCGGACCCGGCTGATCGGGCATCTTCGGATCGTCGTCGACCTGCTCGGGTTGTGGCTGGTCGACGGGGTGGTCGGCGACCCGGGTGATCGCGCGGACCTTGGAGTAGGAGATCCGTCCGGCAGCGAAGGCCTCGGTGACCCGCGGCAGCTTCGCCAGGGCGTGCGCGACCCGGACCTGTTCGATGGCGGTGCGCAGGCTCATCCCGGCCTTCCAGGACAGCCAGTGCGCGCACGACCGCAAGCCCGGGCCGGCCCACCCGTCGCGGCGGTCGAACTCGGCCAGCAGCTGCAGGAACCGGCACTGCGCCGCGGCGATGTGCCCGGCCAGGCCCAACAACTCGGACTCCAATTCCCCGAGGCTCAGCCGCGACGGAACCATCGTCTGACGCACTAGATACCCCCAAAGCCGAGCGCATGTTCGACTCTGACGATGTCATGACGCACCGACATTTCCCGGCTGACCAGCCCCGGCTGTCCCGGCCGACCCTGCCGACCTGAACGCGTTCCGCAGAACGCAGCCTATGGGGAAGTGCTGTCCTGAACCCCGGCTCAGGCCGCCTCGGACAGCGCCGGGCCGGCCCCGGCGACGTCGGCCGCGGCGAGCAGGTCTGTCGCGGTAAGCAGCGCGGGATCGAGAGCGACGTCGAGGCGCTGGGCGAGCGCGGCGAGCACGAGCTTGCGCACCCGTCGGCCGTTCCACCCGGTGCACCGCGACGCGAGCTCGCCCAGCAGCGCCGCGTCCTCAGCGAGCGGCCGGACCTCCGGCCAGAGCCCGGCCAGCTCACGGAGCGAGGCACGCAGGATCGCGGCGATGGTCACCTCGTCCGGCAGCGGGACGTGCAGCACCAGATCCGCCCGGGACAGGAACGCCTCGTCGATCGCCGCCGGGAAGTTCGTCGTCGTGACGAACAGGACCCCGGGATGGTGCTCGGCGACGCTGTCGATGCCCGCCAGCAGGGCGTCCGTCGCGCGGTGCACGTCGACCGGGTTGGTTTCGAACGACGCGGCCGACCGTCGTACGGCCAGGCTTTCGACCTCGTCGACCAGCACCACGGTGTGGGGGCGCCGCGCGGCGAGCTCGGGGATCGTGTCGGTCATGAGGCGGGTGATCGCGCGCTGGCTCTCCCCGAGCATCTCGCTGGGGAAGGCGTGTGGGTCGATCTCGATGTAGGTGGTGGCGCCCTGCGGGGCGAGTGCCCTGGCCGCGGCCTGGGCGACGCCGCGGCCGAGGGTGGTCTTGCCGGTTCCGGGCGGCCCGGCCATGACGACGAGACCGTGGGGGAGGCCCGGGAGTGCGGCCAGCCGCCTGCCGTGCCGCATCGTCAGCAGCGCGGTGGCGAGCAACCGCTCCTTCGTCCCGGACGGGACGATGATGTGGTCCCAGGGGCCGTCGTGGTGGTCCGACGGCAGGGCGTGCACCGACAGCACACCCTGCGGCAGCGCGTTCGCCGGCATGTCAGGGCCACGTGGGCCGCTGCAACGGCGGCCACTCGATCGTCGAGTAGTCGCCGGCCTGGGCGTCCCGGATCGCGTCCGGCGGCTCCTCGAAGAGCACCAGCGGGTCGGTCAGAATGCGCATTGTCTCCAGCAGGCTGTCGAACATGTGGATACGCACGACCTTCGCGGTCTTCTCCGGGTCGTCGTTGAAGTGCTGGTGCCACAGAAAATGGTCGACGACGATGATGTCGCCCTTCTCCCACGGGTGCACCTCGCCCTTGTCGGGCTCCGTGCCGAGGAACGTGTGGCCGCTGCCCTCGAGCACGTAGAGCCAGGCCTCGCCGGGGTGGCGGTGCATGGACTGCCCGCGCCCGGGCCCGATCTCGAACATCGCCATCGTGATGCCGGAGGCCTGGTAGCCGATGGCCCGGTCGAGCAGGAAGGTCGTGCGGGTGCCGCGCGGGGTCTGCAGCAGCTCCAGGTCGTCCCAGCTGGTGTGCAGCCGGCCCGACCGGCGGGCGTCCTGGTCCTTGGCGAGCCTGCGGATGCGCCGGGCGTAGGGGTCGTCGCCGTCGATCGAGGCGGCGTAGGGCGGGCGCGGCGGGAGCTGCTCGACCGGCGTGTGCCCGCCGTCCTCCTGGAAGGCCATGCCCATCGTCTCGAGCATCGGCTCGCTGGAGAAGCTCAGGAAGCGTGCGGTCTCCGTGCCTTCGTTGCCGTGCCGATGCCAGGCCCACGCGGGCAGGTGCAGCGAGTCGCCCGGGCCCCAGTCGATGCGCCGGCCGTCGATCTCCGTCCAGCCCCACCCGGCCACGACGAGCAGCATCGCGTCCCACGAGTGGCGGTGGACCGTCGAGACGGCCCCCGGGTCGACCTCGTGGGCGAGCGCGTCCATCGTCCGCGTGGGGCGGTCGCCGTCGGCGCTCACGTACACGCCGCGGCGCATCCCGCGGGCCGTGTCGTGCATCGTCACGTCGCCGAGCCGGACCACGGTGTTGCGGTACTGCCGCCACTCCTCCAGGAGCGCCGCCCGCCGCTTCTTCTGCACGTGGTAGTGGGTGACACCGGTCGTCGTCCTCGTCGCCATGCGCACTCCTCACCGACTTTTGGTATACGTCAGCCCTGCATCGCCGACAGGTCGTCGTCGATCATTTCGTCGGGCATGTCGCCGAACACCAGCGACTTGATCGTCACCGGCACCGTGTGGGACGGGTACCGGACGCGGCCGATGTCGATGTAGTCGAAGTCGCGCAGGGCGAGCCCGTCCACGACGAGCAGCTCGGCGGTGACCCCCAGCTCTGCACGCAGCAGCCGGCCCAGTGTCATCGCGACGTCACCGTCCAGCACCACGTAGAGTGGCCTGCCGCGCGCGAGCCGGTCTGCGAGCGCGTCCCGGATACCCGTCGCGAACGGCAGGAGCCGGTCGTAGCTGGGGAGCCCGCTCCAGGTCAGGGCGATCGCGACGTCGGCGTCGGTGCCCGCGGCGTCGAGCGCGACGAGGTGGCGGCGGATCGCGCCGGCCAAGGCGGACGCGTCGACCTCCGGGCCTAGCTGGTACACCGGCCGCACGACCTGCAGGTTGCGCTGGG
This sequence comes from Pseudonocardia aurantiaca, assembly GCF_039526725.1. Lineage (NCBI taxonomy): Bacteria > Bacillati > Actinomycetota > Actinomycetes > Pseudonocardiales > Pseudonocardiaceae > Pseudonocardia > Pseudonocardia aurantiaca. The sequence continues at coordinate 249,860 of NZ_BAAAJG010000010.1, read as the reverse complement.
GGAGGAGGGTGTCCGGGTCGGAGATGTAGCCGGTGTTGCCGCTCAGCTGGACGCTGTACTCCGAGGCGCCGAGCGCGGTGGCGCGGATGCACTCGCCCGCAGGCAGGAGCGGCAACGGCAGGACGCCGGAGTCGAGCCTGCGGCGCATCGCCTGCCCGAGCGGCTGGCCGAGGTCTCCGAACCGGCGGGTCTCGCGGCCGTAGAGGTACTCGGCGACCCCGCCGGAGAACATGATCCCGTCGACCTCTCCGAGGTCGCCGAGGGGCTCGGTGAGCAGCAGACTTGCGACGTCCGCGGGGACCGGGTCGTGGGTGAGGACTGCGACGAGCGCGTCCGCCATCGTCCCCGCGACCTGCTCGATCTCGGCCGCGGTGACGTGGTCGCCGAGCTGCCACGCGTGGCCCGCACGTGCGGCGTGCTCCCGGCCCGCCGGGTCGAGCCGGACGATCCGCCCCGCGTCGTCGACCACCTGCAGCCTGCCCCCGACGTGCACCGCCGCCGTCGCGACGACCCGCCCGCGGTCCAGCAGTGAGAGCTTGGTCGTCCCGCCGCCGATGTCGACGTTGAGGATGCGCATTGCGCCGTCGTAGGAGGCTTTCGCCGCCCCCGAGCCGTATGCGGCGAGCATGGCCTCCATGTGATGGCCTGCGGTGGCGGTCACCAGTTCGCCGCCCCGCTCGGCGAGGACGCCGGCGATCGCCTCGGCGTTGCGCCGCCGCAGGGCCTCGCCGGTGAGGATCACCACGCCGGTGTCGACCACCGCCGGGTCGACTTGCGCGGCGCCGTATGCCTCGTCGATGAGCCCGCCCAGCGCCTCGGCGTCAATGTGCTCCGCGCTCGCGTAGGGCGTCAGAGTGACGGGGGAGCGGTAGGTCGTCTCGCGACGGATCACGACGTAGCGGCTGGTCAGCTCCTCACCGATGCGGCGCAGGTGCAGCCTGGAGAACACGACCTGGGTGCCGGACGACCCGATGTCCATGCCGACGCTGTGCAGGGTCACGTTGTCCTGCTGCCAGATCGGGTTGTCCTCGAGCGGGCTCAAGGCCTCGTCGTCGTGCACGTGGTCGTGATCCGGCTCGTAGGCCGAGTAGACCAGCGACGGGGCGGGTTCGTGCCCGTGCTCGGTCATCGTGCTCCCTTGCTCCGTACCGGGGCATGCAGGACCGGTTGCCCTCGGCCGGGGACGGTGTGCGGGCCGTGGGGGGCTCGACCCGCACACCGTCGTGTCGCGGCACTCAGACGGTGACCGCTCGCTCCGGCGCGGGCGGGAGGGTGGCTAGCTCCGCCTCATAGGCAGCCTCCATTTGAGGCTGCATTCCGTGTTTGGCGAGCGCCTCGCGGAAGGTCTCGCGGACGTAGCCGGACTCGTCGGCGTAGTCGATCTGGTCGCCGCCGATGCGCATGCTGATCCACGCCTTCGGCACGCCCTGCGCGTTGCGCACCGAGACCACCTCGTGCTTGAACGCAAGGTAGCGGCCGGGCTCGGTCCCGGTGTTGAAGTGCTGGTGGAACCACATGTTCGGCGGCACGATGAGCGTGCCCGGGCCCCACTCGTAGCGCTGCGGTTCCTCGCCCTCCGGCCACATCAGGCTGTAGCCCTCGCCGGACAGGATGATGACGTGGGCCCCGGGGCCGTGCCGGTGCCCCTTCTTGTACGTCGCGGTCGGGAACTGCGAGATGTGGCTGTTCATCGAGCCCTTGGCCATCGCGAAGCGGATGTGCCCGCCGCCCGCGCCGCGCTCTTTCGCCTCGATCAGCGGCAGGTTCACCGCGTCGGCGACGAAGTTGGTGTCGAGCAGCAGACCCTTCTGCTCGCCGTTCGGCGCGAAGTAGTCCGGCTCGCCGTTGAAGCGGTTCGGGAAGTCCTTGGCGGTGCCGAAGACGAACTCGACGTCGTCGTACAGGTTGAGCACCGGCGGCAGGTTCGTGGAGGAGACGAACCGGGCCGCCTGCCGGCCGGAGCCGTTGAAGTGCTGGTGGTTGGCGTTGAGCGGGATCGCGAACAACGAGCCGGGCTGCCACTCGAAGGTGACCTCGGCGCCGGCGTCGTTCCACACCTTGGTGGAGCCGTGGCCGTCGAGGACGAGGATCATCTCCTCGAAGAGCTGCCGCTGCGGCGCGAGCTTGCCGCCGGCCGGGATCTCGCACACGTAGCAGTCGTTGGACGTCCGCGTGGCCTCGTGGTTGATGAACACGCCGCGGCCGCCGCGCCGGTCCCACGGCTTGAGCTCGACCGTGCGCAGGTTGGGCACGTAGTGGGCCGCGATGATGTCCAAGCCCTCCGCGGCGACCCAGCGCGTGTAGGGGGAGTCCTTCTCCGTGGCGAATTTGTTCGCCAGGTTCTCGCTGACGAGCGCGTCCTTAGCCATCCGCGGCCTTCCTGATCGCGATGCGGGACAGGCCGCGGCTGCGCTGGGAGCGCGCTGCCGATAGCCGATAATGGTAAGACCATATTCCCATTGCTTCGCCTGTGTCAACGAACGTGCGACGCAGGCGGGGTACTCAGTCCCCGCGCTCGGCGGTCGCGACGCGTTCCGCCGTCCGCTCGAGGTGGGTGCGCATGAGCTCGGTCGCCCGCTGGACGTCCCGTGCGGCGATCGCGCCGACCAGCGCGCGGTGCTCGTCCACGCCGCGCCTGCCGTGCATCGGCGCAGCCTGCCGGGCCCGTTCGAGGGACATGATCAGCGGATCGTGCAGCGACTCGACGAGCATGGCGACGGCACCGTTGTGCGCTGCCTGTGCGTAGCGCGTGTGCCACTCCCCGGACAGGGAGAGCGGGTAGTCATCGTCCTCCAGTGCCGCGGCGCTGCGGTCGCAGATCTCGTACAGCGCGGCGATGTCCTCCTCCGTCGCGCGCTCGCACACCAGTGGCACGATCCCGAGCTCGAGCACGATGCGGGTCTCGGTGACCTCCGCGGCGGAGAGTGTCGACAGCGTGATGAGGTCGGCGATGCCCTCCCCGACGAGCCGGCTGCTCGGCGCCGTGACGAAGGCGCCACCGCGCGCGCCGACCCGGATCTCGACCAGTCCGTTCGCCTCCAGGACGCGCAACGCCTCCCGGACGGTGACGCGGCTGACGCCGAAGCGTTCGCATAGCTCGCGCTCGGACGGCAGGCGGTCGCCCGCCGCCAGATCGCCCTGCCGGATGAGCAGGCGGATCTGGTCGACGATCACTTCGGAGATGCGTCCGATGCTCACCCGGGTGAGCAGGTCGCCCTTGCCTCCCGCCCCGGGTGCAGCGGAAGGGGGCAATCCCGGTGTCGTCACGATGGCAGTGTACGGCCGGGCGCCCGATCGGTCTGACCTTGTTACCTTTGGGCGAGTCACAGCCGCGCGCCCCGGGTCGGCTCGGCCGCCGGCCCGGCCGTCGGAAGGCCCTGCCGCGCGACCTCGAGGGCCGCCCGCCGTGCGGCGTCCGGGTCGAGGTAGCGGCCCCCGCGGACGCGCGGCCTCAGATCGCCGCCGAGGTGGTAGAGGAGCGGCATCCCGGTCGGGATGTTCAGGTCGAGCACCTCCTCGCGGGAGAGCCGGTCGAGGTGCGCGATGAGGGCGCGCAGCGAGTTGCTGTGTGCCGCGACGAGCACCGTGCCGTGTTCCCGCAGGTCCGGGACGATCACGTCAGTCCAGTAGGGCAGTAGGCGGGCGACGACGTCGGCCAGGCTCTCGGTGCGTGGCACAGGGACGCCGGCGTAGCGCGGGTCGGCCGAGACGTCCCATTCGCTGCCCGGCGGCAGCGGCGGAGGCGCCCCGTCGTACGACCGGCGCCACACGCGGAACTGCTTCTCGCCGTACTCGGCCCGCACCGCTCGCCGGTCCCTGCCCTGCAGGGCGCCGTAGCACCGCTCGTTGAGCCGCCAGTGCCGCCGGGTGGGAACTTCTGCCCGGCCTGCGGCCTGCAGCGTGATCGCGCCCGTGCGGACGGCGCGGGTGAGCACGGACGTGTGCAGGGCGGCCGGCAGGAGGCCCGCGTCGCGCAGCATGGCGCCGCTGCGCCGCGCCTGCTCCTCGCCGTGTGGTGTGAGGTCCACGTCCACCCAGCCCGTGAACCGGTTCTCCGCGTTCCAGTCGCTCTCGCCGTGTCGTAGCAGGATCAGTGTCGGCAGGTCATCCTCCTCGTTGCCGCAGGCCGGCCGTCGTCTGGCCGTTCCTGTGGACACTATGGTCTAATGGACAGGCCAAACGACCGATGTCCTTTGGCCAGCCTAAGCTCGCCGCTCCGGGAGAGGACACGACACCGTGACGAAGGTCGTCTACGTCGACGCCGAGGGCCAGGAACATGCCATCGACGCGACGGTCGGTGAATCGGTCATGGCCGCGGCTGTCAAGAACGGGGTCCCCGGCATCGTCGGGGAGTGCGGAGGCAACGCCTCCTGTGCCACCTGCCACGTCTGGGTGCGCGAGGAGTTCGCGTCCCTGGTCGGGACACCCGGGGAGATGGAGGAGGACCTCCTCGATCTCGGTGTGTCGGATCGCCGGCCGACGAGCCGGTTGTCCTGCCAGATCCCCGTCACGGTCGACCTCGATGGGCTGACGGTGGACGTCCCGCCGGACCAGCCCTGAGGGCTCCGCTCGCTTGACAGTCGCGGGATAACGGTATGACATTAGCCCCTAATCTGTCTCGCTTGCCGGATCCCGGCGGCGCGTCGGCACGTGAAGAGGGAGACGCTCCGTGCTCAGAAAAGAGATCAACGACCTCCTGACGCTGACCGGGCCCGGGACGCCGATGGGCGCGCTCTTCCGGCAGTACTGGATGCCTGCGCTCCTCGCCGAGGAGCTGCCGGAGGACGACTGTCCCCCGGTGCGGGTCAAACTCCTGTCCGAGCGTCTCATCGCATTCCGTGACAGCCAGGGCCGGTACGGCCTGATCGACGAGTTCTGCGCGCACCGTGGCGCCTCGCTCTGGTTCGGCCGCAACGAGGAGTCGGGCCTGCGCTGCCCGTACCACGGCTGGAAGTACGACGTCACGGGCCAGTGCATCGAGGTGCCGTCCGAGGCCGAGAACAGCAGCTTCTGCGAGAACGTGAAGCTCACCGCGTACCCGCTGGTCAAGATCGGCGACGTCCTCTGGACCTACATGGGCGACCCTGCGACGCAGCCCGAGCTGCCCGAGTTCGAGTTCGCACTGGTGCCGCCGGAGCACACCTACACGTCGAAGCGGCTGCAACAGTGCAACTGGCTGCAGGCGTTCGAGGGTGGCATCGACTCCAGCCACGTCACCTGGCTGCACTCCGGCGGGCTGAAGAACGATCCGCTCTTCAAGGGCGCGAAGGGCAACGAGTACAACCAGAAGGACACCAAGCCGTTCTTCGAGGTGGCCGACTGCGACGGCGGCCTGTTCGTCGGCGCCCGCCGAAACGCCGAGGAGGGCACCTACTACTGGCGCATCACGCCGTGGGTCATGCCGGCGTTCACGATGGTGCCACCGCGCGGCGACCACCCGATCCACGGCCACTTCTGGATCCCGATCGACGACCAGAACTGCTGGGCATACAGCTTCGACTACCACCCGATCCGCCCGCTGACCGATGCAGAGCGGCAGGCGATGATCGACGGCCACGGGGTGCACAGCCGCAACATCCCCGGCACCTACCGGCCGGCGGCCAACATGGACAACGACTATCTGATGGACCGCGAGGCGCAGAAGCGCGGCGAGGACTACTCCGGGATCAAGGGCATCGCGATCCAGGACGCGTCCCTGCAGGAGAGCATGGGCCCGATCGTGGACCGCACGAAGGAGCGGCTGGTGCCCGCGGACAGCGGCATCATCAAGGCGCGGCAGAAGCTGCGCAAGGCCGTGATCGCACTGCGCGACGAGGGTGTGACGCCGCCCGGTGTCGATCCGGCCCATCACCGGGTGCGCTCGGCGGCGGTCGTCCTGCCGCAGGCCGAGGCGTTCCTCGACGCCTGCCGCGACGACGTCCGGGTGCGGCCCGGCGTGCCGATCTCGTCGGTCTGACCGGGCCTGCCCCGATGTTTATGAGCGAATGCGCGCGAGCGGCGTCGGCGGCGGAGTCGCGCTTCCGCATCGACCGGCCGATCGCGCCTGCCCGGGCTCCGCGGATCATCGCGCTCGACGAGGGCGCAGCGGGAGTGACCCGGCGTGTGGCTGCGCAGCATGGTTGGGCCAACGCCCGGTTCTTCGTCTGCGAGGGCGGGTCCACCGGCGGGCTGCTGCTGCGCGACATCGACGGCCTGCCCACGCTGCTGGACGACGCGCTCGCCCGTGCCGACGCCGTGTTCCTGGTCGCCACCGAGGACTCCGGCGCGCGGTACGCGCGGACGATCGGCCGGGCCTGTTTCGAGCGCGGGGTGATGACGGCGGGGTTCGTCCTCGGTGACGGCTACGAGGCCGACGACGCCATCGCCGCGCTGCGCCCGCACGCCCGCGTGCTGCTGCCCACCGCCGACGAGAGCGACGTCGTCGAGGTGCTGACGGCGTTGCGGGCTTGAGCGGGGCACCTGACCAGGAACGCGACGAGAGACGGGACGACGTGGACGAGAAGATCACCGTGCGCACCCTCCAGCGGATGAAGCAGGAGGGAAACAAGATCGTCGGCGTGGTGGCGTGGGACTACCAGATCGCCCGCATCGTCGACCGGGCCGGCGTCGACCTCGTCTCGGTCGGCGACACCGTCGGCGTGAACCTGTGGGGCCACGCCAACCCCTTCGAGATCACGATGGACCAGATGCTCACCGTGACCCAGGCGGTGCGGCGCGGGGTGAGCCGGGCGCTGGTCAGCGCCGACTTCCCGTTCGGCCCCCTGCAGGAGGGCAGCGCCAGCGCCGTGCGGGCCGCGATCCGGTTCGTCAAGGAGGCCGGCGTCGACCTCGTCAAGCTCGACGGCGCCGCCGACCACCTCGACGCTGTCGAGGCGGTCACCCGCGCCGGTATCCCGGTCTTCGCGCAGTTCGGGATCACGCCACAGACAGCGCTGCGGTTCGGCGTCGAGTACAAGGCGATCCCGGCCGCCGCCGACCAGGTGCCCGTGGAGCTCAAGGACGAGCTCGTCGCGGAAGCGAAGCGGTTGGAGGACGCGGGGGCGGTCCTGCTGAACTTCACCAACTCGGGGCCTGTGGTCGGTGCCGCCGTGGCCGAGGCCGTCTCGATCCCGGTGCTCGGCGGCTTCGGCGGCGGCCCTTGGCTCGACGGGCGGGTGCGGATGGTCAACGCGGCAATCGGGTACGCCGCGTCGGCGCTCGACGGCGCCTCCGACACCTACGCCAACGTCGCGCAGACCGCGCTGCAGGCGATCGGCGCGTACGCCGACGACGTCCGGGCGGCCCGCCAGCTCCCCGGCGGCATCCCCGTCCCACCGGCGCCCTGACCGTCGCCCCACCGAGAGGAACCGCACGTGCCCACTGCCGTCGTCGACGGGATCACCACGCGCTACGAGCTCGCCGGGGACGGCCCACCCCTGCTGATGTTCTCGCCGGGGGGCTTCGACTCGACGCTCGAGAGCTGGCGCACCGTCGGCATCTACCGGCGGCTGGACCTGCTCGACCACCTGAGCCAGCGCTACACCTGCATCACCTTCGACCGGCGTGAGTCCGGCCGCTCGGGGGGCCGGGTCGAGCGCGTGGGGTTCTCCGACTACGTGGCCCAGGGGCGCGGCCTGCTCGACCACCTCGGGATCGGCAGCGCGTACCTGATGGGCGGGTGCGTCGGCTGCTCCACGGTCGTGGCGTTCGGCGTCGCCCACCCCGACCGGGTCCGCGGGATGGTCCTGTTCTCCCCGGCGGGCGGGGTGAAGTACCGCATGAAGCAGCACGCGCGGTTCCGCAAACACCTGGCCTACGTCGAGGAGCACGGCCTGGAGCAAGTGGTGGCCCTGGTGCAGGGCTCGGACAAGGGCTTCACCGCCGACCCCAGGGTCGGGCCGTGGGTGAGCGTGATCCGCACCGACCCCGCGTTCGCCACCGAGTACGCCAAGATCGACCCCGATCGATACGTCGTGGTCGTCGGCGGCCTGGCCCGCACGATGTTCGACCGGGACACCGTGCCGGGTGCCGAGCCGGAGGACCTGCTGCAGCTCGAGGTCCCTGCGCTGATCGTGCCCGGCCAGGATGAGTCGCACGCTCCGTCGGCAGCCCGGTACCTGCAGGAGTGCCTGCCGCGGGCGGAGTACTGGGACGTGCCGGTGGCCGAGCAGACCGCACAGACCGCTCCGCCCCGCATCCTGGAGTTTCTCGACGCCTGCGAGGCGCGGGGGTGAGCGCGGAGCTCGCCCCGCTTCGCACCCTGGTCGCGGACGCCTGTCGGGTGCTGGCCGCGCGTGGGCTCGCGGACGGGTTCCTCGGGCACGTCAGCCTGCGGGTCGATGAGCGGCGGCTGTTGGTGCGTTGCCGGGGCCCGGAGGAGCGGGGGCTGGCGTTCACGACGGGCGCGGACATCCGGCTGGTCGACCTGGACGGGCAGGCCGGCGCTGCGGGTGAGCTGGACGGCGGGTACGGCCCGCCGAACGAGTTGCCACTGCACACGGAGGTGCTGCGCACCCGCCCCGACGTAGCCGCCGTCGTGCATGCGCATCCGCCCGACGTGGTCGCGGCGGATCTGGCGGGGATCGCGATCCGTCCGATCGTCGGGGCGTTCGACATCCCGGCGACCCGGCTGGCGGCGGGCGGGGTGCCGGTCTATCCGCGCGGGGTTCTCATCCGCGACCGGCGGCTCGCCGGCGAGATGGTCGCCACGATGGGGGACAGGCCCGTGGTGGTTCTTCGCGGGCACGGGCTGACCAGCGCGGGCGAGAGCGTCGAGTCAGCCGTGCTGCAGGCGGTCGGTGTCGACCGGCTCGCCCGGTTGTCGCTGCGCGTGGTCGGCGCCGGCGGCACGCTCACCGACCTGCCGGACGCCGACATGGCCGACCTGCCCGACCTCGGAACGGCGTTCAACACCTCCGTCGCCTGGCGCCACGAGCTGGGGCGGCTCGGTGGGATGCGCGCGTAGCGCGGCCACCGCGGCGCCGGTCACTCCGTCGGGTCTCCCGCAATCCGCGAGGCGGTCCGGTCCAGGTGGTCCACCATGATCGACCGTGCCGCGTCGGCCTCCCCGGCGCGAATCGCCTCGATGAGGTCCCGGTGCTCCTGCAGGCCCTTCGCTCCCATGATCGGCGCGGCGGTCCTGGCCTCGTCGAGGGACATGGCCATCGGCTCGCGCAAGCTGCGCGCAAGCATCGAGATCGCCTTGTTGTGCGTGGCGTCGGCGAGCAGGCAGTGGAACTCGCTGGAGAGATCGGCCCGGTAGGTGCCCTGCTCGAGTGCCTCCTGGGTGCGGTCACAGACTTCGGTGAGGGCGGCGAGGTCGGCGGCATCGGCACGCTCGCACGCGAGCGGGATGACGCCGAGTTCGAGGACCCGCCGCGCCTCGGTCACGTCGACGGCCGAGAACACCGACATCGTCACCAGGTCGGTGATGCCTTCCCCGACGCGGTCCGTGCTCGGCGCGGTGACGACAGGGCCGCCGCGGACGCCGATCCGGATGTCGACCAGCCCGCTGGCCTCCAGGACCCGCAAGGCCTCCCGGACGGTGACCCTGCTCACCCCGAACCGGTCACAGAGCTCGCGCTCGGCCGGCAAGCGTGAGCCCGGCACCAGCCGGCCCTGCCGGATCAGATCGCGGATCTGCTCCACGATCACCTCGGAGATGCGGCCTGCGGACACCCGGCTGAAGATGTCGGCCGGGGCGGCGGAACGCGCCGGCCGGGCCGGGTGTTCGTCGGCGACGAACGGCTTTGGCATGTGCCAATGGTAAGACCTCACCCATCGGCGGTTTCGCAGGCTGCGAACGTTGACCGCAGGGCCGAGCCGCCAACGAGTCGCGCGCCCTGCTTTACAGCACGACGTGACAGCGGCTACGTTGGCCGCGCTAGAATGGTTAGGCCGTTAGCCCCTTCTTTGGTCGGGCGGTCCGGAGGACGTGGAGGTCCTGGATGCGTGACTACGCCGACTACCCGTCTATCTCTCTGCCCCGCCGCGCTGGGCCTGGCACCAGCATTCCACCCTGGACCTCGACGCCACCTCGCGCTCCCTCGCGATCCAGGACCCCGGCCTGCTCCGCATGACGCGCCTGCACGACATCGAACCGCTCGCCGGCCGGCGCTCCCCCGAAGAAGGCCTGGAGCAGATGCGCACGAAGTCCGCTGACCCGGACGTCCAGCGCGTGTCGGCTGTTCAGCCCGACTGCGACGGGACCGTCGAGCGGGCGCACGATCCGCGGCAGAGCTGAACGCGGCACCACCCCGGCGCCATCGACGGTCGCCGGGTTACGACACCACCACGTGGAGACACCAATGTCACGCCGACCGTCGTCCCGACGACCTCTGCTCGTCGGAATAGGTACCGTCCTCGCCCTCTCCCTGGCCGTCGCCTGTGGCTCCCCGACGTCCGGGGGCGGGTCGGCGGGAGGCGGCACCACGGCAGCCGATGGTGTGTACGCCGAAGTCGGCCCGATGACCGGCGACGAGCGCCGCGCGCGGCTCGTCGAGCTCGCGGCGCAGGAGGGCAAAACCCTCTCGATCTACACGTCGCTCAACGCCGACATAGCCGACATCGTGATCCCGGCCTTCGAGCAGCAGTTCGGGATCCACGTCGAGCTCTACCGGGCGGACTCCGAGACCATCCTGCAGCGCACCCTCCAGGAGAGCTCGGCGAACTTCGCCGGTGCCGACATCGTCGAGACCAACGCCAACGAGATGGCGGTCATCGCCGGCCAGGGCCTGACCGGCGACTACGAAGGAGAGCAGCGGAACAAGGTCAACGAACAGTTCCGGTACGACGCGTGGACGCCGACCCGGTTCAACATCTTCGCCCCGGCCTGGAACACCCAGCGTGTGTCGGGGGACCTGATCCCCAAGAGCTGGCTTGATCTCGCCGACCCCAAGTACGACGGGCTGATCTCCCTGGAGGTCGGGGACTACGACTGGTACATGACCCTGTACGGCTACCTGCAGAAGCAGGGCATGTCCGACAGCCAGATCGACCAGTACTTCGCCGATTTGGTGCACGGGGCCAAGATCTCGAAGGGCCACTCCGGCCAGGTCGAGCTGCTCTCCGCGGGCGAGTTCGGCGTCGTGGCGGCCTCCTACAGCTACCTCACCGCGAAGGCCCGTACGGCGGGCGCGCCGGTCGACGACCAGCCGTTCGTCCAGCCTGTGATTGCCCGCGCCAACGGCGGGGGACCTCTGCGGTCCGCCGTGCACCCGGGCACCGCGATGCTGTTCATGGACTGGTTCCTCGAGGAGGGCCAGGCGCTCATCCTCGACAACGGACTCACGCCCGCGGTCATGCCGGACGGCACCGACCCCCTCGGGGGACTGCAGGTTGAGCCGGTGGACGCCCAGAAGCTGGTTGACGAGGGCCGCAACTGGTCCGACCGCTACGACCAGCTCGTGCAGGGCGGCGAACAGGTCGCGTCGAACTGACCCCCCGGTAAACCCGACGAGCACGCGCACGACCAGTCAGAGATCGGAGCCACCACGATGGTGACCACCACCGCGCCGCCCAGCAGGCCCGGGAAGGAGCCGGCGCCGGGAGCGCCCGCAGCCGGGGGAGGCGGGGCCGGACGACCACTCGGAGTCCGGTTGCGCGAGACCCTCCTACGCCCGCGTAGCTTGATCGCGGCGGCGACGGTGGTGGTCGTCGGCTACCTCGGGCTCGTCCCTCTGGTGTACCTGCTGTGGGGCGCGTTCAGCGACGACAACGGCTTCAGCCTCGGCGGGTTCGCCCGCGCCTACGGCGACCAACGGATCGGGTCGCTCGTGGGCAACTCGGTCGGGTTCGCGGTCGGCGCCGCAGCTCTGTCGCTCGTGGTGGGGACGGCCCTCGCCTACTTCAACGTCCGTACCGACGTCCCGTTCAAGGGGCTGTTCTTCGCCGCGTCGATCATCCCCCTGATCATCCCCGGGATCCTCTACACCATCGCCTGGATCTTCCTTGCAAGCCCGCAGATCGGGCTGATCAACCAGATGCTCGAGCCGGTCTTCGGTCCAGGGGCGTTCAACATCTTCACGCTGTGGGGCATGATCTGGGTCGAGGGCCTGCACCTGTCGCCCATCGTCTTTCTCTTCATGGTGGCGGCGTTCCGCTCGACCGACCCGTCTCTCGAGGAGTCGGCGCTCGTGAGCGGGGCGACGCGCCTGCAGACCTTCCGCAAGGTGACGATGCCGCTGGTGCGCCCCGCGGCCGTCGCCGCGAGCCTGATCATGCTGGTGCGCAGCCTGGAAAGCTTCGAGGTGCCCGCCCTGCTCGGTCTGCAGAACGGCGTCTACGTCTTCACCAGCCGGATCTACCAGGTGCTGCGGTCGTTCCCGACGGACTTCGCCGCGGCGGGCGCGCTCGCCTGCGGGCTGCTCGCGGTCGCGGCGCTGGGCATCTACGTCTCCAACCGGATGTCCGCGGGGCACGGCGGCGGGACAATCACCGGCAAGGGCTTCCGTCCGCGGCCCATGGATCTCGGTCGGTGGAAGCCGGTGATCGGGGCGGGGATCCTGGTCTACTTCTTCGTCACCGTCCTGGCGCCCCTGCTGGTGCTGCTCTACGCCTCGTTGCTGCCCTACTACCAGCCGCCGTCGGCGGCGGCGTTCGCGTCGATGAGCCTCGACAACTTCGCGCGGATCTTCGACCTCCCCGCGGTGAGCCGTGCGGTGCAGAACTCCCTCCTGCTCGGGGCGGGCGCCGCGACGATCGTGATGGCGCTGATGGCCGTCGCGGCCTGGGTCGTCGTCCGCTCGGGGATCCGCGGCAGGCAGTTGCTCGACCACATCGCCGTCTCCCCGCTCGCCATCCCCGGGTTGGTGCTCGGCCTCGGTATCGCGTTCGTCTACCTGCGCAGCCCGCTGCCGATCTACGGCACGATCTTCATCCTGCTCGTCGCCTACGTCACCCGCTACATGCCCTACGGCATGCGCTACGCGGTGAGCGGGATGCAGACGATCTCGTTGGAGCTCGAGGAGTCGGCGCAGGTCAGCGGGGCGGGCTGGTGGGCGACGTTCCGGCGGGTGCTGCTGCCCCTGCTGGCGCCGGCGATGCTCGCGGGATGGGTCTACATCTTCGTCGTGTCGTTCCGGGAGCTCTCCTCGTCGATCCTGCTCTACAGCCCGGGAAACGAGGTGCTGTCGATCCTGATCTTCGAGCTGTACGCCAACGCCCGGTTCACCGAGCTGTCCGCGCTCGGTGTCCTCATGGTGCTCATCCTCGTCGTTCTGGTGGGGATCGCCTACAAGGTCGGCGCCCGGGTCGGCCTGCGGTCCGACTGACGCCCAGCACCCACGACCCCAGCACCCACGACCCCAGCACCCACGAAGGATCCGCGGCGTGGACGCGGGCGGCTCGCGCAGCCGCCCACGTCCACGCCGCGAACTATGTCAGCGGGAGTAGTCGCTCGAGCACGTCACGTCGCGTGGCGGCCAGGGTGAACTCCGGTACGAACCCCCGGGCCGCGAGCGCGCATCACCGGCGCCGGCCGGCGCACGACGCGAGGTTCGATCGTCGCGACTCGGGGTGGGGACCCGGCTAGGGACGGGGCAGGCTGGTGAAGATGTGCCCGCGAGTGCATGGCGAGATGTTCGGCCGGAAAGGCGCACCCGCGAACGAGAACGGCTCATCCGTCCAAGGACGGATGAGCCGTTCTGTCACTCTGCGGGTGCTACCGCGTACTGGTCACTGCGGCTGACAGACGACGTCCACCAGGGCAGGCCCACCGGACTCCATCACGTGCGCGGCGGCCCTGCGGACCGCTTCGGTGATTGCCGCGGGGTCGGTGACCGGTCCCTCGGCGTACCAGCCGAAGCCCTTCGCGACGGTGGCGAAGTCCGGCTCGGGTTCGTCGATGGCCATGCCGATCCGGGCGCGCTCGATCGGCGTACCCCGCTGCTCAGCGAGGCGCTCCTGGTGTTCCCAGTCGTTGTAGTACGCCCGGTTGTTGAACATGACCACGAGCAGCGGCAGCTGGTAGCGGCTCGCCACCCAGAGCGCGCCGACGTCGAACATGAGGTCGCCGTCGGGCTGCAGGTCCACCACGAGGCGCCCGGTGCCCTTGTGGGCCAACGCGACGCCGAGCGAGATCCCGATCTGGGTTGCGGTGCCGAGCTGGCGACCGGGGTGGCGGTAAGGGGCATCGAAGTCCCACAGCCGCAGTGCCCATTCGGACGCGGTGCCGGCCGTGAGCACCCAGTCGTGCTCGCGCACGACCTCCCACACCGCCGCGGCGAGCTGCGCGGTGGCGACGGGCGTCTCCGTCGCGGCCTCGGCGGCCCGGGCATCCCATTCGGCGTGCTTGCGCTCGTGGCGGTCGGCGAGATCGGCCTTCCACGCCGCCCGCGCGGCGGCCCGGCCGGCGTCCTCGTCCGCCAGCAGGCGCCGGCACTCGGCGAGCAGCAGCGGCAGCGCGACAGCCGTGTCGGCGACGATCGACTGGTGCGCGGGGATCAGCTGCGCGTAGTCCTCGCTCCAGGACGAGATCCCGATGTCGCCGAAACCGAGGGAGAGCACCCGGCAGCCGGGGTCGAGCCGGGACTCGACCCGGCGAGCGAGCCGGTCGATGCGGTGCGTCGGCTTGACCATGTCCTTGACGTCGACGAAAAGGACGCAGTCGGCGTCGTCGATGACAGAGTCGTAGACCGCGAGCGGATGGCGGGTGGGGAAGTTGAGCCGCCAGTACGTGTCGACCGCCCCGATCCCGACCAGCTCGGCCAGCTCGACGAGATGCTGGAAGGACGCAGGGTCGCGGCCTGCGTAGCCGAGCACCATCACCGGCCGATGGGCTGCACACAGCTCCTCGGCCAGCGCCCGCAGTGTGGTCGGGTCGGGCGCGACCGGTGCGGGCGCGGCCGCGAGTGCGGCGACCTCGTCCACCGCGACCGGCTCGATCAGCGGGTCCTCCTGCATCCCGGCGTCGAGTGCGACGTACGTCGGCCCGCACGGACCCGTGGTGGCGATTCGGTGCGCCCGGGCGATGATCGCCGGAACGGACTCGATCGACCGCGGCTCGTGATCCCACTTGGTGTAGTCACGCACGACCTGGCCCTGCACGTTCGCGGAGTGGATCCAGTCGATGTAAGGGCGGCGACGGGTGTGGTCGGCCGGCCCGGAGCCGCCCAGGATCAACACCGGTGCCCGGTCGATGTAGGCGTAGTAGACGCCCATCGTGCCCTGCAACAGGCCCACGAGGTCGTGCAGGATGACCGCCATCGGCCGTCCCGTCGCCTTCGCGTAGCCGTGCGCGACGCCGACGGCGATCTTCTCGTGCGGGCACTCGATCATCTGGATCTCGTCGCCCGCATAGTTGACCAGGGAGTCGTGCAGGCCGCGGAACGACGACCCGGGGTTGAGCGCGACGTAGGGCAGGTCGAGCTGCCGGAGCGCGTCGACCATTACATCGGAGCCCCAGGTCGGCTTGTCGTACGGGGCGTGGGAGTGGGCTCGGGGGCTGTCGGTCATCGGTCACCTCGGGTCGGACGGGTGCGCGCCCAGCTCGGCAGCGCGGAGGGCAGCGTCAGGGTCACGGTCTTCTCGCGGGTGTAGGACAGCAGTTCCTCGTGGGAGTTCTCCTTGCCCAGGCCGCTCTGTTTCCAGCCGCCGAACGGCGAGCCGGGCGGACGTCGGCCGGTCCCGTTGACGTAGACGTAGCCGGCTTCGAGCTCGTTCGCGACGCGGTGTGCCACCGCCAGGTCCCTGGTCAGGACGTTCGCGGTGAGCCCGAGGTCGCTCGCGTTCGCGCGCCGCACGACGTCGTCGAGGTCGGACCAGCCCAGCAGGGCCATCACGGGTCCGAAGACTTCGTCCCGGGCGATCGCCATGTCGTCGGTGACGTCGGTGAACAGCGTCGGTTCGACGAAGTACCCGCGATCGAGGCCCAGCGGTCGTGCGCCGCCGAAGGCGAGCGTCGCTCCGTCGGAGCGCGCCCGCCCGATGTGCTCGAGCACGCGGGCGTGGTGGGCGGCGAACGCGAGCGGACCGGCGTCGTTGGCCTCGTCGAGCGGATCGCCCACCCGCAGCTCCTCGAGCCGCTCCACCAATGCATCGGTGAACCGTTTGCGCACGCTCTCGTGCACATAGACACGGGAGGTCGAGCCGCACGACTGGCCGTTGCTGCGCGCGATGTTCATGCTCGCGACGGCGTCGCGTGCAGCCTGTGCGGGGTCCACGTCCGGGCAGACGATCAGCGGGTTCTTGCCGCCGAGCTCGAGGGTGACGTGGCTGATGTTCTGCGCCGCGGCAGCGAGGATGCGCCGTCCGGTCGGCACCGAGCCGGTGAAGGCCACCCGCTGCACGCCGGGGTGGCACACCAGAGCCTGCCCCGCGACCGCGCCGGTGCCGGTCAGAACCGAGAGCACACCCGGGGGCAGTACGGCCTCGGCGATCTCGGCCAGGGCGATCGCCGAGAGCGAGGTCTGCTCGCCCGGCTTGACGATCACGGCGTTCCCGGCGGCGAGCGCCGCTGCCGACTTGCCGGTGGCGAACTTGAACGGATGGTTGAACGGCACGATGCGGGCCACGACGCCGTAGGGCTCGCGACGGGTATAGGAGACGGTCTCCGCCCCGGTCGGAGTGGACTCGCCGTGGGTCTGGCCCGCGAGTCCCGCGTAGTAGCGCAGCTCGGCGACGGCCGAGACCACGTCGCCGCGCATCCCCGTGATCGGGTTGCCGCTGTCCAGGACGTCCAGCCGGGCGATCGGTTCGGCGACGTCCTCGATCGCGTCGGCCAGGTCGTGCAGGAGCCCGGCCCGCCGTCGCCAGGGCAGTGCCCGCCAGGAGTGTGAGGCCTCCTGGGCCGCGCGGACGGCTTCGTCGACGTCGGCGGGGCCGGCCGCCGGGACGGTGGCGACAACCTCCTCGGTCGTGGGATCGATGCAGTCCAGCCGGTCACCGGAGGCGGCCGCGGACCAGCCGCCTGCGATCGCCATCGCGGCGTGCACGGGCGCTGCGCCCCGGTCGACGCTGCCCAGCACCCGCGATGTGATGGTGGCGCCGGTCATGCCGGACGCGTCCGCACGTGCACCACTGCCATCGCTCCATCCTGTGCCGCAGCCAGCGCCTTCGCGATGCTCGGGCCCAGCTCGCCGGGGTCGGTGACCGTCCCGGACGTCCAGCAGCCGTAGGAGGCGGCCAGGGCGTCCAGGTCGATCGCCGGGTCGGCCATCCGCATGCCGATCCAGGCGTTCGCGGGTTCGCGTCCGCGGTCACGGGCCACGGCGGCCTGGTGCGGCTCGTCGTTGTAGAAGGAACCGTTGTCGTTGATGACGAGCAGTCCCGGGATCCGGTAGTGCACCGCCGTCCACAGCGCGCCCGCCGCCATCAGCAGGTCACCGTCCCCGATGATCCCCACCCCGAGCAGGCCGCGGTCACGCGCGGCCAGGGCCCCGCCGACGAACGCGCCGGGACCGTAGCCGACCCCGCCGCCACCGGAATGGCCCAGGTAGGAGCCCGCACCCGGCAGCTCCCACACCCCCTCCGGCCAGCTGCGCGTGTTGCGCAGGCACAGCAGGTGGGGAACCTCGCGAACCGCTGCCCACAGTTCCGCAACCATCCGGGACGGGGCGATGGGGGTGGAGTCCCGCTCCGCGTGGAACCGCTCGGCCTCGGCGTCCCGGCGCGCCCGCACCCGTTCGTGGACCCGGGTTCCGCGAGCTGCCGCACTGGCGGCGTCGACCCGGCCGCGCAGCGCAGACAGCAGCTGGCGGGCCCCGGTCAGCGGGTCGGCCACGAGCTGGGCGGCGCGCGGGATGGGCGGCCCGATCGCGTTGCTCCAGGACCGGTCGCCGAGATGCCCCGTAGAGACGTCGACGATGCGCGGAGCGGGGGTGTCGCTATCGGTCGACCGGCCACGACCGCCGCGGCGCAGCGTCCCGCCGATGTCGGGCAGCCCGACGGCGAGCAGCACGTCGGCCTCGGCGAGCCAGGTGCGGTCGCCGCCGGCGTTCAGCGGATGCGTGGTCGGGAAGGAGACGACGTTGCGGTCGTCGAGGTAGGCGGCCCCGAGCAGCTCGGCCAGCTCCACCAGCACTGCGGTGGCGGCGGGGTCCCAGCCCATCGACCCGGCGACGATCACCGGCGAGCGCGCCTCCGTGAGTATCAGCACCGCCCGTTCCACGCTGTCGGCGTCCGCCGCGGGTGGCGGGGCAGGGGCGTGCAGCGTCAGGTCGGGCAGCGGCACCGGACGGGCGAGCGGCGCCTCCTGCGCTCCGGCGTCGAGCGAGACGTAGGCAGGGCCCTGTGGACTGCTCCGCGCCCGGTTGTGCGCCCTCAGGACGTCGGTCACGAAGGCCTCGGGCGTCGCGGGCTCGGCGTCCCAGGTGACGAAGTCGCGTACCAGCTCGGCCTGCGTGGTCGCCGAGTGGGCCCAGTCGATCGGACGACGGGCGGCCGGGTCGGCCGGACCGCTGCCGCCCAGCACCAGTACCGGTGCGCGATCGCAGAACGCGTCGTAGACCGCCATTGAGGCGTGCATGAGGCCGACCAGGTCGTGCACGGCCGCCACACCCACCTGGCCGGAGCCCTTCGCGTAGCCGTGGGCGAGCGCGACAGCGATCTCCTCGTGCACGCAGAGCAGCAGCTGGGGATCGCGGTTGCCGCCGTGGTTGACGAGCGAGTCGTGCAGGCCGCGGAACGACGAGCCGGGGTTCAGCGGTACGTAGCGGGTCCCGAGCGCCCGCAGCAGGTCCACCACGAGATCGCTGCCGTAGGCGGCGGGCGCTTCCGCCACCCCGACCGGGAGTTCGACGTCGGTTCTGTTGCCGAGCTGCATCTCAGTCGCCCGCCGAGGCCAGCGCTGCCGAGGCGTCGACGCTCGTGGCGGCCGGTACGTCGGGAAGGATCTTGACGGCGTCGTAACCCAGGAGCTTGAGCAGCCGGTTCTGGAAGCTCAGCATGCGCAGCGGCGTGCCGTCAGCGGCGAAGTGCTGCGCGACGGTGTTCTGCGGGACGTAGATCACGTCGCCCTTGCGGAAGTCGTGCCTGGTCGGCTCGAGCGCGATGTGGGCGTAGTACTTCTCCGCGATCTCCGCCTGCACCTCCCAGTGCAGCGAGTACCCGTCACCGTCCAGGGCGTAGAGCACCTCGTCGGCCATCTTCCAGTAGCGCGGCGTCCTCCCGCCCGCGTCGACAGCCCATTCGAACGCGTCGACGCTGAACAGGCGTGCGTGGTCGGTGCGCGGGCTGGTGAGGATGCGGACCCGCCCGAGCTCGGTGTCCTCCCAGACGGTGTCCTCGACGCCGATCACCTTCTGCCGGTCGAGCACCCCGGGCGTCCAGATGGCCGACCAGTCCTCGCGGGGGCCGAACTGCGCCTCGCGCTCGATCGGGCCACCGCTGCCCTGCTGGAGCAGGCCCATGAACATCCATGTGCACTTGGCCTTGACGACGAGCGCGACAGCCTTCTCGTCATAGGGGTTGAAGTGGCGGTGCACGGAGTCGGTGTGGACGAAGACGAGGTCGTCTTTCTTCCAGTCGTAGCGCTGGTCGTCGTGGATCTCGTAGCCGGCGCCCTCGAGGATGTAGAAGGCGGCCTCGTTCTGGTGCCCGTGGCCCTTGTTGCTGCCGTGCCCGTCGATCTCGACGAAGTGCACCTGCAGGGTCTGGGTGAGGAACTCCTCGTCGCCCGGCCCGATCCGCCAGTGCGTGCGTGCATGCTTGGTGCCGCTGGAGTGCGCGACGCCCTTGTCGCTGTCGACCACGACGGTCTCGTCCCGGACCCGCCGCCGTCCGAGTTGGCGTTGTCGGAATGCCTCCAGTTCGTACTTGTCGGATTCGAGACCACGTACGAACACGCGTCCGTCTTCGCCCACCGGATTCTCCTTCGGCCGAGAGCATTCGAAGGCAATGGTCTATCAGTCATACCTTTCTTGTCAAGCTTTCAACCCGGGTCCCCCACCGCCCTGGGGGTATGGCCTATATGTCCGGTTGTGGTGGTCACGGGGCGGGGTCGTCCTCGATTCGCAGGCTTCCCCACATCCCTTGCTCGACGGACCAGCGGAATGCGCCGCTTCGGAACGCGTGGTCTCCGGGATGGACGGGCGTGATCGCCAGGTCGTGTGTGGTGTCGGCGCTGAGACCTGACAGGGCCGAGCCGTATGGCGACTCGGGAAGCCAGGGTGCGGTCCTCCACTCCAGGCCGTGGAGTGTGAAGGTGTGGTTGCGAGGTTTGTCGCAGGCTCCGACCAGCCTGAGGACGACGGGTTCACCGGCTGGTGAGTGCCAGACCGGTGTGGGTGGTCGCGGGTCGCTCAGGGCGCTGCTGCTGCGCAGTAGCGCCGACCGGTAGTTGATGCCGCGCTGCCCGGCGTCTTCGGCGTCGACGTGCGGCTCGGCGTCCGGAACGGGCATCGCGGGGTTGCCTGCCAGGTAGAGGCGGAGTCCGTCCTGCCAGAAAAGCACACGTTCGTGATGCCGGGCGCCGGTCACGGTGAGCTCGGCGGCGGTGCCGTCGTGCTCGTCGAACAGCATGTCGGCGGGCTCGATGACAATCGCGCCGATCAGGCCGTGGTGACGGTGGTTGCGGATGTCGGCCATGTCGTGCAGGTAGCAGACACGGCCGTGCGGGCTGCCCTCAAGGAGCTTCTCGTCGGCGTACCACCAGTAGTCCTGGACGTTGCCGCGGTGTGCCCGGTGGCGGAACTGCGGGTCATCGGGTTGCTCGGCGGCCAGTGCCCCGGGCGCGTCAGGTCGGGGCGGCTGCTGCTCAAGGACCGGCGGCACGCTGGGAAGGGCCTGGCCGCCGGGGCCTACCGGGTCGCCAGCGCGGTGCTCGGTGCCGTGCGCGCCACCGTGGAGGTCGTGCGGCCGGACGGGCAGCGCGCCTGCGGTGCTGTCGTGGTTGCGGCCGACGTGGGCGCCGTCGCCGGAGACGATGTCGTAGCGCAGCAGGGACGGGTGCAAAGACACGCGGGGGGAGACCACTCGTGTGTCGTCGAGAGGTAGGGCAGGCGGGTGCGGCTCGGGTCCGAACGGTGGGAGGTTCTCGTCGGCGAACCTCGTTGTACTCCAGCCGTCGGTGTGATCCAGGGCGCCCTCGGGACGGTCGACGGCCAGGCGTACTTCGTTGACCAGCCGCACGTGTACCCATTCACCGGGGTGGCAGCGGAGCACCAGGGGCTCGAGGTCGTCGAGCGGCCGTGGCATGGTGGTGCTGACTTTCCACACGCCCTCGCGTTGTGCGGGGAGGAACGCGTCGACGATCGTGTCGTCGGGCACTCGTTCGTAGATGAGCCCCCATGGGTCGGTGATGCGGCCGGCGTCGTAGCGGTGCTCGATCCGGCGCGCGCGAACGGTGTAGCACCGCACGCCGTCGCCGTTCACAGGTCGTAACAGCGGGGCGGGCTCCGCTGCACCGGGCAGGGCGGGGAGGGCGCCGTCGTGCGGCACAGCCCGGACGATGCCCCAGCAACCCAGCCAGAGGTCGTCCATGCCGCTGAGTCGCCACATGTGGTCGCCGAGGCCGTAGGGCATGCCGCCGGTCCCACCGATGTCGAGGGTGAATGCCTCGGAGATCCCGAAGGTCACCTGCCCGACGAGCGGGGACGTCGGGTTCTGCCACTCCTTGCGCCAGTTCAGCCCGTGGGTGACGAAGCTGTGCTGCTCCTCGTGTGAGCCCTGGACGAGACGGATCCGGAGGCGGTCACCAGGATGGGTGTGGATCACTCCGGTCTCCGGGTCGGGCCCGGAGAACCACTGCGAGGGGTCCTTGCTGCGGGTGGTGAGCGGTGCGCTGCGGTAGTTCACGGCCATGACGCCGGGGTCGTCGTCCCCGCTCAGCTCACCGGGCGGGTTCAGCGGCCGTCCGGTGGCGTCGAAGTTCGGGATGAAGTCGCCGACGGCCAGGCACGCCTCCCGGTACGGCTCGAACCGGGCCGGGTCGTGGCGGTCGGCGTCCCCGGGTAGCACGACGGCGTTCTTGCCGGTCCAGGCTGTCCGCTGCTGGGTCTCGGGGTCCAGCCACCGGGAGCCGGGCGGCTCGGCGACGAGCGCGGCGAACAGTCCCCGTTTCTGCCGGTAGTTGGCGAGAAGGTGGTCGTGGAAGAAGCACGGGCCGAACTCCTCGTCGACGACCCAGCGGTGGAGGCTCGTGATCGCCGACATGGGGGTGTCGGGGACGTCGGGCACCGCTTCACGGCAACTCGCGCCGGACATGTAGTTCCAGCCGGTGGCCGATCCGTCGGCGGCGAGGACGTCGAACTTGACCAGGTGGACGTGCAGCCCGCATTCCACGGGCAACTGGGCGAGATCGAAGTGGTCGGCGGCGAGGGACGTGAGCTGGTTGGTCAGGGTCAGCTCGATGATGTCGCCGTGATGGGCGCGGACGAACAGCGGCTCGTGCGGGGATGTGGGGTCGGCCGGGAGATCCTCGTCCTCGGGTCTGCCGGATACGCGGATGCGAGTGACCCGGAAGCGGTGGCCGTTCGGGTCGTGCCAGCCTCGGTCGTTGTACACGATGTCGTCGCTGCGTACCTCGACGTCGACGTGGATCATCCGCGGTGCCGGCAGCCCCGCCCGCTCGTTCCACGCCGCCGCGTCCGCGTCGAGGTCGACGAACAGGGCGCCCGGCCGGGGTGCGGCCACCATCGCGGCCCGTTCGGCGGGGCTGGCGGCGGGCAACCGCAGGAGCCTGCGGCGGCCGCCGCGTTCGTCGTCGCTGCGGGCCGGGGGCGGCGGGGACTTCTGCGGGTACTGCCCGTCGACGAACCACGGGAAGCCAGCGCGGTCGCCCGACCGCTGCGGGCGGCCGGGCAGAGGCTCCAACGGGTGGCAGACCGAGCCGTCGGGGTAGCTCCGAGCGGTCTCGACCTGCCGGTCGAAGCTGCGCCACAGCCCCCACATGCCGTGGTGGAAGTGGGGGTAGAGGTGGCAGTGCCAGATGATGTCGCCGGGGGCGTGCTGGCGGCTTCCCGAGCCGTAGAGCGGGTCGATGGTGAAGCCGTGCTGCGGGCCGATCGTGATCGAGTCGATCAGCTGTGAACCCCGTGCCGCTGAGCCCTGCGCCTCACCCGCTCGCCGGCCGCCCGGCGGGGCGGTGTCCGTCGGGACGGCGCGCCACTGGTGCACGTGCAGGTGGAAGACGTGAGTCTCCTTGATCCCCGCATGCACGAGCTGCACCCGTGCGGGGTCGCCGGCGTACGCCCGCAGGATGGGCGTGACCGGGTCGCCGAACAGCCACGAGCTGTGGTGCTGCTCCTCGCCGGAAACGCGTTCGATCCACGTTCCGTCGGAGTCCCGCCCGATCCAGAAGACCTCGGCGAGGTTCGCGTCGATCTCGCGCAGGACAGCCGCCCGGTCGATCTCCCCGGGCGAGGGCAGCGGGCGGTGCTCGGTTCTCCTGGCGAGCTCGCGCATGCGGTGGGGCAGCCGGTTGTGCAGCGGCTCGGCCCGGTAGGACAACGGCATCACACCCGGCTCGGCGGCCGGGCGGTGGAGCGCGCCGTGCACCTCCGGCTCGTCGTGCATGACCACGGTGAACTCCCGATAGCCCCGGGGGAGCCCGGTCTCGTGGAAATCCACCCACTCCGGCTCGTCGTCGACCTCGGGCACGGACTGCTCGTCCCGGATGACGTCGACGTAGAGGCCGTCGGCGAAGTCGGTTCCGGTCAGCGTCTCGCCGGTCTCCGGGTCGCGCCAGTGCGTGCCTTGCGGGAGCACGACGAACGCCCCGAACAAGCCGTGCACGTTCGTCCCGGCCTCGCTGCCACGGATGTCGGCGAGGTCGTTGATCGGCCAGATGCCCTCGTGCTCGGCGGTCCACACGAACGTCCTTCGCCTGCCGGGCGCGATCGTCGTGGCCGGGTTGCGGCCGACGTCGGCTCCGTCGCCGTGCCGAACCCCGCGGCCCCTCGCGCCGTCGGCGCCAGCGCCCTGGCGATGGAACCCGATGGTGCGGCCGCGGATGCTGTTCTGCACGGTGACCTCGACCGAGTCGCCGCGGCGGGCGCGCAGCACGAGCGGGCGCACGAGGTCGAACGGCTTGAGCGGGTGGAAGGCGGTGTGCCGCAGCCCGTCGGGTGTCTGCTCGGCCCGGTCGTTCAGCACGAGGCGCTCGATCCGCCGCTGCAGAGCGGCCCGGTCCTCCCGGTCCGCGTCCGAGCGCGGCGCCCGGATGCGGGCGGCCCTGCGGCGGTCCGCCATGCGTGCGACGACATCCGCCATCAGACGGGGCAGCCGAGCGTCCCAGTCCTTCTGGATGTCCTGCAGCCGGATCGTGATGGCGTCGTCCAGGTCGGGCAGGGCCGCCGTCCACCGGGCTCGCCAGCCCGCCCGGACGCGGGCGTCCCCGCTCAGGGCGGTGATCGCGCCGTCGGTGAGCGTCCGCAGCAGCCCGGCGGCCTCGTCGACGGTGTGCCGCAGGTGCTGACGCTTCTCCCGGCGGCTCGGCTCGTCGTCGAGGTCGTCCGGTTCGCCCGGCGGTTCCTCGGGGGCGAGCCCGCCGGGCGGCCCGGCGTATCCGAGCAGGTCGGCGTCGGGAGTGCCGATCAGTCGGGCGACCATCAGCTCGTAGCGCTCCAGGGCGTCGATGAGCAGTTCGATCTGCTGGCGGCGCTCATAGGCGCGGGGCAACCACTCGTCCCGCCATTCCCACTGGGCCCGTGCCCAGTCCAGCAGGGGCTGGGAGGTGCGCAATGTGTAGAGCAGGCCGGCGGGGTCGTGGTCGCCCTCAGCGGTGTAGACGATCGGGAACGACGTCGCGACGACGTCGTAGCGGAGGGTGCGCGCGGCCATGGTTGTCCTCCCGGGAGTGGTCAGTGCGTGCCCAGCAGCAGCACGGCGAAGGGATCGGGCAGAACGCCGAGCACGGCGCAGGCGCCGGCGGCCAGCAGCGCCCATCCCGCGGCGCGGGCGGTACGGCGTCCGCGCCGGGTGAGCCGTTCGACGGCCATGAGCGCGGTGAAGGCGACCATCGACGGCAGGGCCGCCGCCCCGCCGACGACACACACGACCATCAGAGCCCAGCAGCAGCCGACGCACGCGAGCCCGTACGCGGTGCCGATGCGCAGCGTCTCGCGCAGGGCCGAATACCCGTGCCAGTAGCGGAGAACGAACCAGCGCGGGGTGCGGCACGCGGTCAGGCATGCGGCCCGCAGCGGCGTGAACTGGTAGCCGCCGGCGACCATGAGCGCCACCCCGATCGCGACGTCGCGCGTTCGTCCGGTGGGCGCGAGGTCGATGAGCCCGGACAACCAGGCGGCGAGGCCGAACAGCACGGCGCCGGTCGCCAGCCACACCGCGACCACCGCACCGATGCCGGCCATCGGCAGCCGGAGCCGTCCGTCGTCGAGAGCCACGAGCGTGCGGACCAGCGGCAGCGCCGGAGGCAGCATCATGGCGATGACCATCACCGTCCAGCCGCCGATGATCGCTCCGGGCGACGCGCCTCCGACCTCGTGTGCGTGCCCGACGCCGGCCGCCGCGGGAAGCACCAAGGCGACCCAGGCCAGGGCCGCGCCGGCAATGACGACATGCTCGGGGCGCAGCCGGGAGCGACGGTCCGAAGGGGCGGTCATCACCCCTTCACGCCCGATCCCCGCCGTACATGTACGCGAACTCGCCCCGCATCCCCGACCGGCCCGTGACCTGCAGATAGCCGCCCGGGAGCGCGGGCACGACCATCGACAGCTCCGCCGTGCGCTGCGCCTCTGCTCTCCCTCGGATCCGCAACTCGGCGTGAAGCGCGGTACCGGTGAGCGTGAGCGGCTCTGGCTGGGGGTCGCCGCCGTCGGGGAAGCTCTTCGGGCCCCCGCTCGCGTGCACAGCAGGCTCCTCGAGCGCGTCGGTATCCGCAGCGGCTCCGATGGCGAGCGTCCACGGCTCGCCGGACTCACCGGTGATCTCGATCCGCGCGGGGCGCGGGGTTCCCAGCACGGTCCCGGTGACCTTCGCCAGCGCACCGAGCGAGCCCGGGATCGGCTGCCGCGCTCCGCGACGCTCCTCCGTGCCGGAGAACGCCGCGGCGAGCAGGCCGAGGTTCTGCCACCCTGTCGCGCTGTCGTCGACGTACAGGACGGTGAGCGCGCTCGCCCGCCGCTTTCCGCCGGTGTGCGCGGTCACGGCCGCGACGCGGGCACCGCCCACGACGACGTCGCCATCCCCGGTGCCGATGGTGCTACCGTCCCGGATCCGCCATGCCACCAGGCCCGTGCAATGACCCTCGTCGGGTTCCTCGTCGACCCAGCACGGACAGAGCTCGAAGCAGTCGCAGGCCTCGAGGAAATCGCCGCGCACGGCGTACGACGTGATCATTTATGTCTCCCCGGTCGTGTCCCTCCGAACGAAGGAGTCGGCAACCGGCGGCAGCGATACGTCTAGATGCCAACGAAAGCGGCGATTCGGCGACCGGCGGCCCGACCGACCTGTGATGCGCTGGGCCGGGGTCGCAGCCGTGCCGTGCCGTGCCGTCGCCGCGGCCGTCCTGCCACTACATCAGGCGCCCGTGCGCGGAAGGGGCGAGCAGGCCGAGGGCCCGGGTCCGCTCGACGGCCTCACCCCGTCGATGGGACCCGAGCTTGTCGTAGAGGTGGCGAATGTGCGTCTTGACGGTGTGCACCGACAGGTTGAGCTCGTCGGCGATCTCCGGCGCGGTGAGGTTGGTCGGCAGGTACCGCAGGATACGGATCTCGCTCTTGCTGAGCGGAATTCGTAGTGGCTCGGGTTCGCCAGGTGAAGCCGACGGTTCGTCGCCTGCGAGCAGGTTGCGGATATCGACGATCAGGGCGGCGTGTGTGGTGCGATGCCTGGGGTGTCGTTCGAGCAGCTTCTCTGCGTTTGGGTCGACGAGGAACGGCCAGAGCAGTCGATCGGGCTCGGCGAGATCGAGTGCGCGCTCGAGGGCGTACTCGGCCGCGCCCGGATCGCCATCCGCGTCGCGGGCGATCGCCTGCAGCAGGAATGCACGCACCAACCATTGCGGGTGCATGTCTGGGGCGCGGAGTACGGGCGCGAGCGCGCTCGTCGCCGCCTGCGGATCGTGCTGGGCGAGCCGTAGCGTCGCCAGTGCGGTGCGCATCTCTGCGGTGTCGCGCTCCTGCTGGTCCATCTCGGCGAGGATCTCTTCGACGCGGTCGGTCGCGCCCAGCCGCACCATGGTGTGTAGGAGCAACGAGCGTGCCCGTGCGGCCAGCTCGTGCCGGCTGACCAGCTGGCCGGCCAGCCGCTCGGCTGTTCGGAAAGCGATCAACGCCTCCTGGTCTCGGCCACGCGCCGCCTCGAGCAACCCGCGGGCGTAGTTGAGCATCAGCCCGACCGGTGGGTCGACCTCGGGTAGAAGCGCGCGTTCCGCGTGTCCGAGCCATTGCTCGGCCTCCTCAAGCCGCCCCTGCACGACCGATGTGCCACCGAGCACGGCGTAGGCGACGCCGATGATCGGCTCGTCGCTCCAGCCATGCTGCCGGGCCAGTTCGATCGCCTGCTCGCTGCGCCGTGCTGCCACGTCCAAGGACCGCGAGATAGCGACCGCCGCCGAATGTGCCAGGCCGGTGACCTCGAGGAAGGGACGTCCGATCCGGCGCGCGAGGACCGCGCCTCGCGCCAGGTGGCGCTCGGCGTCATTGAGCCGACCGGTCCAGGTCTCGGTTATGCCGAGTTCGATGAGCGCCAGCGCGTCCCACTGCTCATCGAACTCGCCCCGAGCGCAGCCCGCGGTTTCGGCAGGAGCGAGCAGGCGGCGTGCTTCCTCGACGACGGCCGGCAGGTCGATGCGACGACGGGCGAGCATCAGACGCAGCAGGGCCAGCTGGACCTGGAGGCACTCGCGACGGTCGGCGGGCGCAGCGGCCGCCGCTCTGTTGGCCACGGCGAAATTCAACTTCGCCTTGTGGAGTGTTCCCCTCGCCAGCTCGTCGACCACCTTGACGACGGCCAGCTCCGGATCGGCGGCGACAACGCCGGCCGGGAATCCGGCGAGGAGCCCGTGCGCGGTGGCCGACTGTCCGTTGAAGTAGAGATGGGGCCAGCGGTCGGCGAACAGCCGGGCCGCAAGGCGCCAGTTCCCCGCGGCCTGGGCGTGGCGGATGGCCTCGGACGGGTACTCGTGCTGCGCGTACCAATCGGCCGCCGTGGCGTGCAGTGCGGGGACGTCGTCCGGCGAGATCCGCCGCAGTTGCAGCAGGAGCATGTCGGCGAACAGCGGGTGGTAGCGGAACCAGGTCCGCCGCATGTCCGATGCCATGACGAAGGCGTTTTCCTCTTCCAGCTCCTGCAGGGTCCGCTCCCCTCCTGATTCTCCCGACAGCAGGGCGGCGAGCGGGCCATTGACCCGGTCGAGGATCGAGGTGCGCAGCAGCAGCCGCCGGACCGGCTCGGACTGGCGGTCGAGCACCTCGGCGAGCAGGTACTCGGCCACGGTGCGCTCGCTGCCGTAGAACTCCGCAGCGCCCCGCTCCGGATCGGGGTGCCCGGCCAACTGCAGGGCGGCGAGCCGGAGCCCGGCGGCCCAGCCCTCGGTCCGCTCCAGCAACCGCGCGAGGGCAGACTCGGACAGCTCCGCCCCCGCCGATTGCAGCAGCTCCCGGGCCTCGTCGAGGGTGAAGCAGAGATCGTCGGCGCGCAGTTCGGTGAGCTCGCCCTCCAGGCGCAACCGGTGCAGTCCCAGCCGTAGGTCCCGGCGAGTGATGAGCACGAACCGCAGCTGCTCCGGTGCGCGCAGCAGCAGCAGCGTCAGCTGGCGTAGTGCCGCGGTCGGCAGCTCGTGCAGATCGTCGATCACCAACCAGATCGGATCGTCGAGTTCGGCGAGATCGCTCAGCAGGCGTTCCGCGATCGCCCCGCAGTCCAGTTCCGGCGCGGCCGTCAAGGGCCCGACGAGCGCGGCCCCGGCGGTTGTGGATCGCAGCGCGTCCAGCAGCGCGATCCAGAATTGCTGCGGATCGCGTTCCTCGCGTGGCACCGAAACCCAACCGGCGTGTTCCGTCAGCCCCGCCTCGGCGATCCAGGATCGCAGCAAGAGCGTTTTCCCGCTACCCGCCGGCGCCGAGATCAGCGTGACCCGGTCGGCTGCCGCCAACCGCTCAAACAACGCAGGACGATCGATGACGCCGGACGTCACCCGGCGAGCGAAGGACACACTATTGGCCTCGAAGCCGTTCTCCCGCAGATCCTCGGCGATCGAGCCCTGGCCGGCTTGCCAGATCACCTTGACAGCGTGGCGAGTGATTACTCTCCTCACAACCCTGCTAGCAGGAATGTCGAGGCGCATTAGTTGGGCACCAACACGGCGTTCGCGCCTGAACGGAATCACGCACCGACACCGCGGTGACCAGGCTATCTGCATCCGGGGAGCCCTGCGCCCAAACCGCCGGAACGACGAGCAGATGACGAAGCTCGCAAATCGCCAGGAAAGCGCGATGCCGCCCATCTCAATGCTCCCGAGGCTGCACGAACCGGCCGTGCCGCTTTCCAGGTAACCGGCTCAGGCAAGGCAAGCCCTGAGGGCTCGCGGGCGGGCAGAGCTGCTGTACTGCCGTTGCCGCAACACGCGAGCGTCGTTGCACGAGGCCGCGAGCGCGTTCGCGCCTTCGTAGAACACCGCCTTCCCATGACGATCTCCCTCCGAGTGTGGGACGGCGACCTGTCGGTACGGGTCACCGCCGTTCACCGGGCCCGCCGGCCCGGGACACAGATGGGGCAGCTGGCGGTCGCGGCGGCGGCCGTGAAGCTCCGACTCGCCGCGGTCAG
Source organism: Pseudonocardia aurantiaca (assembly GCF_039526725.1). NCBI lineage: Bacteria > Bacillati > Actinomycetota > Actinomycetes > Pseudonocardiales > Pseudonocardiaceae > Pseudonocardia > Pseudonocardia aurantiaca. The sequence continues at coordinate 220,217 of NZ_BAAAJG010000010.1, read as the reverse complement.
CCGCGACGTCTGGCTGCGCCTCGTCGCTGACAACCCGACGCGGCGTGAGCTGGCCCTGCGGACCTGTCACCGTCTCGGTTCGGTGATGCTGCGACCCGTGGGAAGTAGCGGTCCTCGCTGACTCCGGGGAACCGCCGCTCCGGTAGCAGGAGTTTCGGGCGCCGAGACCAACAGACGACAAGTTCTCAGGCGCAGCGGACGACGACCAGGCCCGAATCCGTCCCTAGGTTCGGCTGCGAGGCGTCAGCACCTCGACGGACTCTCGTCCAGCGATCCCAATCAAGAAGGTATCCTCCCATGCTCTTTTCCCTGTCGTCGTCGCTGTTGTGGCGCGGACTGCTCGCGCTCGTGATCGGGCTGGTCGCCGTCGGGTGGCCGAACATCACAGTCGGTGCGTTCGTCATCTTGTTCGCGATATACGCATTCGTCATGGCCGGCACCGACTTGGCCCGTGCGTTCCGCGCCGACCGCGCCGGAACGGTGGTGAGCTACCTGCTGCTCGCTCTGCTCGCGCTCGCCGCCGGATTGGGCGCAGTGCTCTGGCCCGGAATCACCGCGGTCGTACTGACCGTCTGGGTGGCGGTCTGGGCCTTCCTCACCGGTGTCGTCGAGGTTGCCCTGGCCTTCCGCAGTGGTGAGACAGCCGGTGAGCGCGCCGCCTGGGCGTTCGGCGGCCTTGTGTCGATCGCGCTCGGCGTGGTGCTGGGCATCCGCCCGGACATCGGAGCCTTGGCTCTCGCGACCGTCTTCGGCCTGTTCAGCATCGTGTACGGGGCGTACGCGCTCGTCCTCTCGGCGCAGGTGCACCGCGTGGGCATCAGCGCCGAGCGGCTCAGCGACTCCACGGCGTGAGTATCGGGGACCAGTACGCTGTCCTGGTGTCTTCGAGATGGCCGGGGTGTTCATACCAGCAGTGGGCCGCGACATGCGACACGCTCCACGGACATGTCCAGGTTCTGGGCAAGCTCGCTGTCAGGCTCGCGCCGCCGGAACCGCAGCTCCAGCACGCGGCGCTGCGGCTGACGGCACGCGGGTGGGAGACCGCCCCGCTGCCCGCCCCGGACGGCTCGGGATCGCTGGTCGCCGGGCTGGATCTGCGGGCCCATGAGGCGGTGGTCGAGCACAGTGACGGGCGGGCCGACCGCATCACGCTGACCCCGGACCGGTCGGTCGGCGATGTGGCATCGGACGTGCTCGCGGCGGTGCGCCGCCTCGCGGGGGCGGTGGACATCGATCCGACGCCCCAGGAGGTGCCCTGGAGCGTGCCGCTGACCGAGGACCAGGAGCACGCGCACTACGACCCCGCTCAGGTTGGCGACTATTTCGCCGCGGCGACCCAGGCCGCGCTGGTGCTCGCCGCGTTCCGCGCCCCCTACCGCGGCCGGTCGACACCGGTGAACGCCTGGTGGGGCTCGTTCGACCTGGCGGTGAATCTGTTCTCGGGACAGCCCGCGCAGCCACCCTCGGATGACTTCATCATGCGCAACGCCATGGATGCCCAAGAGGTCGCCATCGGCTGGTGGCCCGGTGACCCGCGCTACGACAGGGCCGCGTTCTACGCATATGCCCATCCCGCGCCTCCGGGCTTCGGTGAGGCCGAAATACGGCCTGCGGGCGCACGGTGGGACGCGAGTCTGGGTGAGTACATCCTGGACTGGGACGACGTCCGCGCGGCGGCCGACCCAGAGGCCGCCGCGCTGGAGTTTGCCCGCTCGGTGTTCCAACATGCCTGCGCGGTCTGCCAGTGGGACCCGGCGCTTGCCGCGACCGCAGCCGGGACCCCGCCGCCCGTGAGATGAAGCCTGGCGGCAGCGGCCATGTCTACGACTGCTCGGCGTGAAGCTCGGCGTAGGCGATCCCGGTGAGGTTGCCCTGCGCGACCAGGATCTCCCTGCGGTTCGATCCGTCGAGATCGGCCGCGTAGACGGTGCCGCCCAGGTCGGTCACGAACATGCGGCCGTTGCCTGGATCGAGAGCGATGCCGATGCCCTTCATCAGGTGGGTGCTCACGATCTCGGGCACCGTCCACCCGTTCGTCGCCTCCACCGGCGCCCGATTCACGGTGTTGCCTCGCGGCGCGTCCCCGCGGTCGGTCCAGTAGAGCATGCGGGCTGCCAGGTCGACCTCCAGGTCGATCGGCTCGGGCAACCCCTTGAACAGCACCTCGACGTCGCTCCGGTCGGCTGGGCTATCGCCGGCGGGCACGTCGATTCCCGCCCGCAAGATCTTCCCCAGCCCGGCATCACTCGGGCCCTTCTGCGTCCAGTAGACGTGTCCGCCCACGACGTCGACGGCGACTCCGACGCACCACCTGGTCTCGTCGCGGCGGTCGTCGTCTCCCTGCCCCGTCTGCACGAGAGTCTCGACGTTCGAGCCGTCGAGGTCGCAGCGCATGACCCGCATCCCTTCGCGGTCGCTCCAGTACAGCTTTCGGCCCTCCGGATCGAATTGCAGCTGCTTCGGCGTGAACGTGACGCCGCTGGGAACGATCGTCGTGCGATTGCTTCCATCGAGGTCCACGCGTTCGATCCAACCGTCGTTCACCGGCGGACGCCCCATGTTCGTCCAATAGACGTGCCCGGCCTCGACGTCGACCGTGACACCATCCGGGAACGTGCTTCCGCTTGCGATGACCTTCTTGTCGGAACCGTCGACGTTCACGGAGAACAGGCGGCCGTCGCTGGCCTCGAGCACGAACAATCTCGCTTGCAGCTGTGTCACAGTTGCTCTTTTCTGAAACTTTGTCTCGAACAGACGGCGGGTGCTGCCTTACGCGAGCTGGCTTTCCGTGGCGATCCGCGGGCCGGGCGCCATCTGCCTGGCGCGCACGGCCAGCAGACCGAACAGCATCGTGTCGCGCTCTGCGGCCAGCTCGTCGATCGAGTGGCCGTCCGCCTCGTCCAGAACGCCGTTGACGATCTTCTCCTTGAGCTCGGGCGTGAACTCCGGGTCGCCGAGTGTCGGCCACAGGGCGGTGGCCATCTGCGGCATGAGTGTGTCCATGAAGTGCTGGATGCCGCCCTCACCTCCGCCGAGATGCCACAGCAGGTTGGGTCCCATGACGCCCCACCGCAGCCCTGGGCCCCAGGACACCGCGTCATCGGAGTCAGCGACGTCGAGCACTCCCTGCTCGATGAGGTAGACGACCTCGCGATACAGCGCGGCCTGGAGACGGTTGGCGACGTGCCCGGGAATCTCCTTCTTGAGATGGACCGGCCTCTTGCCGATCGAGGCGTAGAACGACATCGCGTCCCGGATCGTCTCCGGGGCGGTCTTCGTCCCGCCGACGACCTCGACGAGCGGGACGATGTGCGGCGGGTTGAAGGGGTGGCCGATGACGGTCCGCTCCGGGTGCCGGCACTCGGCTTGCATGACGCTCATCGTGATGCTCGATGAACTCGATGCGATGATCGCGCCTTGCGGCGCGGCGTCGTCGAGGTCAGCGAACAGTCTGACCTTGAGCTCCGGGCGCTCCGGCGCGTTCTCCTGCACGAAATCGGCATCCGCAACGGCCTCCCGCATGTCGGCGGTGAACCTCAGTCGATCGGGTGCGGCTCCATTCTCGAGCCCGAGCGTCGTTGCTGCGTCCCACGCTGCGTCGACGTACGAACGCAGGGCTGCCTCCGCATGGGGGGCCGGGTCGGTTGCCGTGACGTCAAAGCCGCGAGCGAGATAGTGCGTCGCCCAACTTGCGCCGATCGTTCCGGTGCCGACGATCGCTATCCGATGGACGGGCCTGTGCGAATACATGTTTTGTCACTCCTCCAAGCGCTTCGGGTACCGGATCAGATCGTGCGCAGCGCACCGCCGTCGATAGCCGGCATCGCGCCGGTCCGGAGTTCCCACGACAGCTGCGATAATGATCTTCGCTGGCGCCAGGGTTTCTGGCTTACGCGCCGGTCTCACTTCGTAGTCTGGAAGCCGATGTTGTCGTCGATGAGGGTGCGCGGTGAGACGGGCAGTTGCTCGGGGGTCTCGAGGTCGAGCTTGACGAACTCGATCCGGTTCAGCCAGGCCGTTCGCAGGAACTCTTTGAGGAACTCGGTGGTGAGTTGCTCGCCGCCGCAGCGGCGGTAGCCGAATCCGAACGGGGCGTAGCCGGCCGTGTCGGTCACCGGGTATGCGGTGCCGTCGACCACGCTGTAGGCGGCGCCGAATGCGCTGTTGGTCAGTTCGGCCCGCCGGCCGTCGCTGACGGCGAACGGTGCGGGTGGGAAGGGGCAGCGGGCGAGCCCGATCTCCTTGCTTTTCGCTTCGTCGTTGTCGGTGCTCGTCGGGGCCGCCTTGTAGCGGTCTGGATCGAATTCTTCGGGGTTGGGCCAGTGCCGGGGGTCTTGGCTCGTCGCGAGGTGGGGGGTGATGATGCCGCCGACGCCGGGCTGCAGGCCGCGCTGCGTGGCCATGGTCGAGAGGCTGCCCCCGTTCGGCGAGATCGTGCGGAACAGTTCCATCACGAACCGGTCGAGTGGGGTGAACGGGCCGCCGTCGGACTGGTCGGGGTTGTTGGTCATGGTCTGGGTGAACCACGACCGGATGGCCGGGTCACCGGTGCCGGCGGCCAGCAGGGCCATGGTGTTGTAGACCGTGTTGCCCCACTGGCTGAACGCCAGGAAGTTGTGGAAGCACTCGAAGACGATGTCCTTGCGGCGGAAGTGCTCGCCTCCTCCGCCGTTCTTGAGCCAGTAGTGGACGAACGTGGCCTCGGGATCTGGGATCTCAGCGTCGATCACCGCCTGCACCCGGTGGTCGATCCACTCCTTGAGGAGTGGGCGCAGTTCGCGCACGCGCATGATGTTCTCGTGCACGATGCCCGAGGTCGGGTACCAGTGGCCCAGGACGGCGGTGAATCTGGTGCCGATCTCGCGGACCTCGGCCGGGACGGCGTCGCCCGTGACGCCGAGGTGGAGGTCCCAGTAGAGGTCGAAGTATTCGTCGTAGTACTTGTGCATCAGCGGTTTGCCGGCGTTGACCTGGTCGAAGAGGCGGGCCAGGAAGCGGTGGACCTTGTCGGCGTACTTGGCTGCGTAGAGGTCCGGGGTGGTCGCCGAGAGGTAGATCTTCTTCCGCTGGTTGTCCGGTCCGCGCTTCTCGTAGTCCTGGATGAAGACCGTGACGCCCTCTTCCTCGGGGTTGGGCGCCCACCCGTCGTACAGCATGCCCCAGAAGTGGGGCGGGGCCGCGTTCTCCTTGCTCAGGGCGAGGTCGATGAGGGGGAGTGCCGGCCGTTCCCCGATGTATTGGTTGCTCAGAAGGTACGGCACCACGGCGCCGTCGACGTAGTCCGGGTCGAACGTCGGGGGCAGCAACCCGACGAGTTCCTTGGGCGTGATCATGTCGGCTTTCTCCGATCGTGATGTGAGCGTCCGAGGTGCGCTGCTCATCGCAGCCTCTCGTCGGCGCGTTGCCGAGAATTCGGACACTCTCGCGCCTATGCCTGCTCGCCCGGCCGATGCTAGGTTCGGTGACTCGTTCCGCCATCGGGCTGTGCGCACGAATTGCGGCCGGGTCTAGTGCCGGCCGCACGGCGGTCGCCCGGGTGTGGTCGATATCGTGGGGGAGCGCACCTGAGGACGTGCGGGTGCTTGGGCGCGCGCCGGTCACCGCCGTTGGGACGGGATCGGACCGCTGCTGGGACCGGGTGGTGTTCACCCTGCCCGGACCGGCGGCCGGCTACAGCGTCGCGTACGTGGACACGGTCGAGCAGGACGGCTCCGGCGATGTCCTTCCGGTGCCCGGCGGCGCGAAGCTACGGGTGCAGCTGCACCACCCGGCCTACGACGATAACTGCGTCGCCACCCTCACGCCGCCGGTCAGGCCCGGGCGCCCGCTGGCACGCCGCTACCCCCGGCCACGGAGAGTGACACCGGGCGGGCAGGAGGGGGCAAAGGACTGGCGCCAGGCTGGTCGCCGGTGGAACGCCGAGCTGCATGAAGCGCGTCGTTAGCGCGCGCGGCCGTCCTGTCCGCGACTTCTGGCGAGCGGGAGGCCGGGGGACCTGCGGACCGGGGCGGTCACGGCGTGGCCGGCTGTGTGCCGCGGGCGAGGAGCTCCGCCCGGACACGGCTACGCATCACCTGGCCGGTCGCGGCGGTCCGCGGGATGGCGTCGGTGATCACCACGCGTCGCGGGTGCTTGTATCGGGCCAGCGGGGCGAGCCCCTCGCGCAGGTCGGCTAGGTCCGGCACCCTGGCCCCGGCCTCAGGGACGACGACTGCGGTGACGATCTCACCCCAGCACTCATCCGGTAGGCCGATGACGGCAACGTCCGCGACGCCCGGAAGAGTCCGAATCGCCTCCTCCACCTCGACTGGCGCGACGGACTCACCGCCGGACCGGATGATCTCGCGCTTGCGTCCGGTGATGTAGAGGAAGCCATCGTCGTCGTACTCGCCGAGGTCGCCGGAGTGATACCAGCCGCCCGCGAGCGCCTCGGCGGTAGCCTCTGGCCGGTACAGGTAGCCGTTCATCAGGGTGGGACCCCGATGCAGGATCTCGCCGTCCTCGGCGAGGACGAGCACACCCGGCGAAATGGCCCTGCCGACGCTGCCGGGCTTCGCGGTGATCTGCCAGTGCCGCAGTGCGGCCATCGGCCCTGCCTCGCTGCTGCCGTAGAGCACGGTGGTCGTCGCTTGGGGGGCACGAGCGCGGAGGCGTTCGACCAAGCCGACCGCGACCGTAGACGTGCCGGAGTCGGCGTGCTGCAGGCAGGTCAGGTCGCCGGGCTCGGCGAGTACGCGCTCCCAGACGGCCGGGATGCAGTACATCGCGGTGGGTTGGTGCTTGGACAGGGCCGCGTGCAGGTGCCCGGCGTCGGCGTGGGGGACGAGATGGATCGCGGTCCGGTGCAGCCACGCCTCGATCACGTAGTGCCAGCCGCCGTAGTGGCTGAGCGGGAAGCTGGACAGGACGCCCCGATCGCCGCGCATGGCCCCGCCGAAGGTCCCCGCGCCCGGGCTCGAGCGCAGGTAGGTGGCCCGGTGGCTCACCAGCACGCCCTTCGGAGTGCCGGTGCTGCCGCTGGTCATGTAGAGGATGTGCGGGTCGTCCTCGTGCACGGAGGTCGCCACCGGGGTGCTCGCGGCGGAGCGGCTCAGCGCGGCGAGATCGTGGGCCGCCTCGGTGTCCACGGTCACGGTGTCGAGCCCCGTCGCGCGCGCGGCCTCCGCGCGCTCTCGGTCGGTGACGACGAGGCGCGGGCCGACGTAGTCGAGGACCGTGCGGGCCTCCTCCGGCCCGATCGCGGGGGACAGCGGCGCGAAGACGGCGCCCAGCCGCGCGCAGGCCAGGACGCCGAACAGGGAGCGCATCGTGCTGCCGGTCCACCACGACACCAGGTGCCCGCGCTCCACCCCCAGGCCGCGCAGGGCGTGCGCCATCCGGTTGGCCTCGGCGTCGAGCTCGGCGAAGGTGATCGACTCGTTCCGCAGCGTCGCGGCCACGCCGCGCGGGCGAAGCAGGGCCGCGTCGGCGACGACGTTCCCGATCACCAGTTCCATGACTAGTCTCCCTCGTCGACGTTGCTCGCGACGCCGTGGCAGGTCACTCGCCCCGACTCGCTTTCGCGCCAGCGTACCGTGCAAGCGTTTGCTTGGCGCCTCTCCGCGTGGTGCTGACGGGCGGCTCCGGACGTCGGGCGACCTCGCGCTACCCCGGCGCCGCCCGGGCGTACGCGCTTGTCGCGTTCGAGCGGTGGAGGCGGTTGCGCCGTGCCCTCGGCTGACCGGGCGGGCCCGGCGGCACGGTGCCGGTGCCGATGCCAGTGCGGTGCGGCTTTCGTCTCCCGCTGAACGGGATCGCCGACTGCAACCGGCGCCACATGGCTCGTAGCTTCATCGGCACTACGCGGCCTCACCGAAGAGGAGTGCCTACCCGATGATCACACGCTGTGCGCGTACGCCCGCTGCGGCGGCAGCATGAGCTCCGTGGCGCCCGTCCAGGCCGCCGAGGTGGGTGAATGGGCCGCGGAGACCGACGTGCTCGTGGTCGGCTTCGGCGCCGCCGGAGCGAGCGCCTCGATCGGCGCCGCCGCGGCCGGCGTGGCGGTCCACGTCGTGGAGGCAGCGGGGGGCTGGGGCGGGGCGACCGTCATGGCCGGTGGGTCGCTCTACCTGGGTGGCGGCACGCCGGTCCAGAAGGCGTGCGGCGTCGAGGACACCGTCGAGGCCATGTTCGCCTTCCTGCAGGCCGCCACCGGCCCGGACCCGGACTCGGCCAAGCTCGAGGTCTACTGCGAGAACAGCCTGGAGCACTTCGACTGGCTGGTGCGCTGCGGGGTGCCGTTCGAGGCCAAGCTCTGGACGGAGCCCTCCTGGGAGGCGCCGACCGGGTACGGCCTGATGTACACCGGCGGGGAGAACACCTACCCGTTCACCGAGATCGCCGCCCCCGCCCCGCGCGGACACGTCCCGCACATGACGGACAAGAAGCCGGGAGAGCGGTCGGCGGGCTGGATGCTGATGAGCCATCTCGCCGAGACCGCCGAGGCCGCGGGCGCCCGGGCGCACTACGACACCCGGGTCCGGCGGCTCGTAGTCGACGGTGGCCGGGTCGTCGGGGCGGAGGTGTCCAGGTTCGGTGAGCGGTCGTTCGTGAAGGCCCGCCGCGGCGTGGTGCTCTCGGCCGGGGGCTTCGCCGCCAACGAGACGATGCTCGCCCAGCACTCGCCTCGGCTGCTGGGCAACTTCCTGGTCGGCACCGACGGCGACGACGGTACCGGCATCCGGCTCGGGCAGGCCGTCGGCGCGGCCGTCCGGCACATGGACGCCGGGCAGACCTCGTTCCCGGCCGATCCGGCCCTGCTGTACCGGTCGCTGCTGCTCGATCGGCGCGGCCAGCGGTTCATCAACGAGGACTCCTACGCGGGGCGGACCGGCCAGGCCGCGCTGTTCACCCAGGACCGGCAGATCTTCCTGCTCTACGACGAGGAGGCCAATGACGAGGCGACCGCCTCGTCCGGCCTGCCGATAGAGCCCACCTGGGTCTCCGACGACCTCGCCGAGCTCGAGGGCGAGATGGGACTCGCCCCCGGTGCCCTGGCCACGACCGTGGGGCAGTACAACGCGGGGGCGGAGCGGGGCGAGGACCCGGTCTGCCACAAGTCGTCGCGCTGGGTGCGTCCGCTCCGGCCGCCGTACGGGGTGCTGGACCTGCGCGGCGCCCAGTTCGGCGTGTTCACGACGGGCGGTCTGCACACCTCGGTGCGCGGCGAGGTCCTCTCGCTGGACGGCGAGCCCATCCCCGGCCTGTTCGCCGCCGGCCGCACGAGCAGCGGTATCCCGGCCTGGGGGTACTGCAGCGGCACCTCACTCGGTGACTCGACCTTCTTCGGCCGGCGCGCCGGACGGACGGCCGCTGCCACCTGATCCGGGTCAGCGACCGGGCGGCTCCGCACCTTCGGCGAAGGCGCGGAGCGAATGCCGCACGGCCGAACGTGGACCGAGGCATTCCTGCGGTGCGAACCCCTCTGCGAGGCGCAGCCACTCGGGACCTTCCCGGTCTCGACGGCGCTGCCCCGCCGACCGGCCGGTGCGCTGATCCGCGCCACGGCCCCTCCGCCCCTCCACCCCTCCCCCAACCCATCAAGGAGACCGCATGATCACCGGCAAGAAGATCCTCGTCACCGGCGCCAGTGGGTCGGTCGGCCGCCCGATCGCCACCGCGCTGGCCGCGGACAACCAGGTGTGGGGCCTGGCCCGGTACACCGACCCCGACGCGAAGGACCGGCTCGAGACCGCCGGGGTGCGGACGATCGCGGCCGACCTGGCCGCGCTGTCTGCGGACGATATGCGGGGCCTGCTGCCCGAGGTCGACCACGTTCTGCACTTCGCGATCGACATGTTCGACGAGCCGGACTTCGAGCGGACCATGCGGCACAACATCGAGCCCTTGGGGCTGCTGCTGTCGCGCTACCGGGATGTCGACTCGTTCCTGCACTGCTCGTCCACCGTGGTGTACGAGGCGCACCCGGAGCCGCGGGCCGAGGACGACCCGCTGGGCGACTTCATGCGCCCGGTGAATCCGACCTACAGCCTGTCGAAGATCGCCTCCGAGGCAGCCGTGCGCTCGGTGTGCCGGCTGCTCGGCGTGCCGACGACGATCGCCCGGCTCAACGTGCCGTACAGCGTCGACTCCGGGTTCCCGATGATGAACCTGACGAGCATCCTCGCCGGCGAGCCGATCGCAGTCCACCCGGACTTCCCGGACGTGTTCGCGCCCATCCACGTCTACGACATGATCCGTACCCTGCCGGCGCTGCTCGGTGCGGCGTCGACCCCGGCGGCCATCGTCAACTGGGGCGGCGACGAGCAGGTCGGGCTGTCGGAGTGGTGCACCTACCTCGGCGAGCTCAGCGGCCGCGAGGTGACGTTCCTTCAGACCCAGCAGGCGGTCAAGGGCATGTGCCCGGACGTCGGCCGGCTGCGCGAGCTCGTCGGTGGGCCGGTCTGCTCGATCTCCTGGCGGGACGGGATGCGGGCGATGGTCGAGGCCTCCGCGGCGGCGTCGCGCACGGCGGTCGACGCCCCATGACGCGGCGAACCCGGGCGTCAGGAGGGGACGAGTGATCTACCCGGTGAGCGAGGGCGCCCTCCCGAAGCGGGCGGACGTGGTGGTGGTCGGCTGCGGTGGGGCCCGCTGACGGCTGCCTCGGGGCGGGGCGGGGCGGGGCGGGGCAGGGCGGGGCGGAGCGAGGGCGGGTGCCGCGGAGCGGGGCGCATGTCGATCACTGCGCGGTCGTCCAACCTCCGTCCACCACGAGGACGGCCCCGCGGACGTACCGAGGCGAGCGGGCTGAGCAGGAACAGGATCGGCCCGGCGATCTCCTCCGGCCGGCCGGGGTGTCGACCTCGGCGACCGTCAGCCCGGCCCGGTCGGCCGCGAGAGGGGTCGATTCGGGGTCGATTCGCGCCGCCACGTTTCAGCCCGCTCGGGCCGGCGCGAAGCACGGCAGTGCGGCCATCGCCCGCAGCTGGTCGAGGTGGTGCTCCACCGACTCGCTGCGCAGCCGGGGGACCACGGTCGTCGCGCCGGCGGCCGCCAGGGCCTCGACGGCCTGCTCCGCGCCGTCGGGGTCGGCGGTGGGGTCGAGCGCCTCGACGGTGCCGACGATCACGTCGAACCCCGGGCGCGGCGGCGGGGTTCCGGTCGAGCCGGGCCCGCAGCACCTCGGGCGTCATGCCGGCCGGCAGCCAGCCGTCGCCGAGCGGTGGCCCGCCGGGCGGCGCGGGCGGTGTTGCCCCGACCCAGATCGGCACCCGCTCCTGGACCGGTCCAGCGCCTCGGCCGCCTTGACGGTCTCGGCGAGCCCTTCCTAGTCCCCATCCCCGTAGCGCACGATGTCGGGCTGCCGGCAGAGGCCGACGGCTGATGTCCGCGCCCTCCTCGGCGCGCCGGACGGCATGGCTGCGGCTCTGTCCCTGGCCCGCGCCGGTGATGAAGGCGACCTTTCCCCCCGGCCTCATGATTCGTCCTCGTCCCTGGGGTCGTCCCGTCGTCCTCGGCGCGCGGCGACCCGCCCGACGTGCACCGAGCGGTCGGGGGCCTCACGGCACCGCGGGGATGACCTCCTCGGCGAACCACCGCAGGAAGTCGAGGTACTCGCCCTCGGAGGCGATGGCCGGCGGCGGTTCGACGACGGTCCGTGTGATCGCGAGCTCCCGGTACTCGCCGGAGTAGGCGTCGACCAGGCGCTCCCGGTGTCCCTTGAGCTCGGTACCGCCCGCCTCGGCGAACCCGCCGGGCAGCACCGCACCCCCCGGCGGCTTGATCCAGTTGATGTCGAAGGTCTCGGCCTTGCCGGCGAAGTCGGGCTGCTCGCGGAGGTAGTCCAGCAGCGGCGGGATCTCCGCCAGGGAGAAGTCGGTGGGGTTGGGTTGCCAGCCCTCGTGCCGGGCGGCCCGGCGCAGGGCCGGCTTCGAGTTGCCGCCGATGTAGATCGGCGGGCGGGGCTTCTGCAGCGGGGTCGGCTCCACCGCGAGCCCGGTGATCTCGAAATACGCTCCGCGGTGCTCCGGCCGCGGGTCGGTCCAGAGCGTGGCCAGCGCCACGAGGATCTCGTCGGTGATCTTGCCGCGCTCCGCGAACGGCACGCCGAGCGTGGCGAACTCCTGTTCGGCGTGGCCCACCCCGACGGAGATGTTGAGCCGCCCCTTGGACAGCACGTCGATGGTGGCCAGCGCCTTGGCCAGCCGGAGCGGGTGGTGGTAAGGCAGGACGAGGACCGCGGCGTCGATGCGCACGACGCGGGTCGCGGCCGCCGCGAACGCCATCACCGACAGCGCGTCCTGCCAGTACGGGCCCAGCCGAGGCACCTCGAACAGCGGCATGGCCAGGTGCTCGGAGACCGCGACCGTGGCGTAGCCGAGCGCGTCGATCTCGCCCAGGATCCGGCGGAACCCGTCGGCGTCGAGGCGGTGCGCCCACTCGTACATGCCGGGGATGTGGTTGGTCCCCGGGAGGATGACGTCGAACTTCACCGGCCCGGCTCCGCGTTCCCCGACGGCGGCCAGCCGGGCAGGTGGTAGAGAGGGTCCTCGCGGGACGGGCGCCCGGTCGGCCCATCGCCCTCCTTCGGCCGGAACGCGCCCGCGTCGCTGCGCGTCCAGTCCCGGGTGGCCAGCCGCTCGGCGATCCGCCACTCGCCGCAGCGGCGTTCCATCCGGTCGATGTAGCGGAAGCCGGAGGTGAAGTCGTACTGCGGGTCCCCGTCGGGGCCCGCCCAGTGGGTGGCGATCCCGTAGGACTCGCACCGAGCGACGTCGCCGTCGATCTCGACGAACTGCTGCCCGATCAAATGCTGCGTGCCCGCGTAGCGCGCCAGGATCGTGCGCAGCCAGTCGATGTAGTCGTCGATGTCGCCGGTGAAGCCCGTGTGCCGGTCGACCCCGTCCGGGTGGTAGCAGGTGCGGAGGAGGTCGAAGTCGCAGCGGTCGACGGCCCGGCAGTACCGGAACACCACCTCGACGATCTGCTGGCGGTCCACCAGCCTGCGCAGCTCGTCCGCGCCGATTCCCACTCCCATAGGCGCCGTCGTCATCGCGCCGACCCGCCGGGCGATCGCGGGCCGGGCGATCGCGGGAGGGACTGGGACACGGATGTCGTCATCGGATCCTCACATCGGGAGCGGACGGGCGGCGGCCCGGCACGGGGCACCCGCCGAGTATCGAGTGGAGAACGGATCGAAGCAAGCGCTCGTTCGAGACGACACCGGTTCCGCACTGGGCAGGCCGCCGGTCGCCACCGCCGGTTGAGGGCGTGCCGGTGGCCCCGGCTCCCAGTGAGTGGGAGGCGCGCTTCAACGCGCCCTGGAGGCTCCGGATGATGGCCTAACGAGATCGCATCGCTTCGCCCACCACATCGATGCCACAGGAGCCTCCATGACGTCATCGCAGGCGGTCCACGACGACGAAGCCCGGGTGATCGAGGCCGCAGCACCTCCGACGCGGTACGCGCGCGGATGGCACTGTCTCGGCCTGCTGCGGGAGTTCCGGGACGGCAAGCCGCATGCGATCGAGGCCTTCGGGACGAAGGTGGTCGTCTTCCAGGACGGCCAGGGCTCGCTCAACGTGCTCAACGCCTACTGCCCGCACATGGGTGGTGACCTGAGCCAGGGCGAGGTGAAGGGGGACGAGATCGCCTGCCCGTTCCACGACTGGCGGTGGAGTGGCAACGGTCGCTGCGCGAACATCCCCTACGCGCGCCGGGTGCCACCGCGGGCCCGGACGAAGGCGTGGCTGACGCTGGAGCTCAACGACCAGCTGTACGTGTGGCACGACCCGCAGGGCAACCTCCCGCCGCCCGAGGTGACGATCCCCGAGATCACCCAGCGGGCGAGCGGCGAGTGGACCGGCTTCACCTGGAACCGGCTGCTGATCGAGGGCTCACACTGCCGCGAGATCGTGGACAACGTCGTCGACATGGCGCACTTCTTCTACATCCACTACTCCTTCCCGACATACTTCAAGAACGTGTTCGAGGGCCACATCGCCAGCCAGTACATGGGCAGCCGGTCGCGCCCGGACGTGGACCTCGGCACGATCTACTCAGGTGACACGATGCTCACCTCGGAGTCGGCGTACTACGGCCCGTCCTACATGATCAATCCGTTGAGGACCGTGTCGGGCGACATGACCGTCGAGACGATCCTGATCAACTGCCACTACCCGGTATCGCCGACCAGCTTCGTCCTGCAGTGGGGCGCCAGCGTCAAGAAGCCGGAGGGTATGACGGCCGAGCAGACCCAGCAGTACGCCCAGGCGTTCGCCGACGGCGTCGAGGTCGGCTTCCGGCAGGACGTCGCGATCTGGCAGAACAAGTCCAAGATCGACAACCCGCTGCTGTGCGACGAGGACGGGCCCGTCTACCAGCTTCGCCGGTGGTACGCGCAGTTCTACGTCGACGTCGAGGACATCACCCCGGAGATGGTCCAGCGGTTCGAGTTCGAGATCGACACCGCCCGCGCGAACACGTTCTGGGAGAAGGAGGTCGAGGCGAACCTCGCGGCCGGGCGAGTGATCGGCCTGGGGGACGACGCGGCTGCGGACGCCGGGTCCGAGCCTGCGAAGGTCGGCGGCTGACCCGTGCTGTCCGGTCATGGCAGCACCGCGAGAAGGGAGGGCGGGTCGATGTTCGCTCCCGACGATGTTCCGCTGCATCCGGTGTCGTGCGGCTCCTGCGGCACCTGCGTGTTCGTTCGCAAGAACAGCCTGGCGCACACGCTCGTGCAATGGACGTCCGACACAGCGCGCTGCGTGGAGCTGAGCGGCGCGGTCGCGGGCGCGGTGCCGACCTGCACCCGACTGCGGGACAGCATCGAGTCCTCGGTCCGCCGGGGGACCGTGCCGGTGCCGGATCTGTAGGCGTGACCGGCGGAGGGGACCGCCGGTTTGGCGGCTCCCTCACTGCCGTGTCAGGTGCCGTGCCTGGTGACCGGGCACGGAGAGAACGACAAGCCATGGCTGGCTCCGGTGCCGTCAGCCTGACGGTGCGTGCCGTGATCGACGAGACCGCCGACACCAAGTCGGTGGTCTTCGACGTGCCCGAGGAGGCTGCCGAGCGCTTCCGCTACCGCCCTGGGCAAGTTCCTGACCCTGCGCAACGAGGTCCCCGAGCAGGAGGATCTCGAGGAGGGCTGGGTGCTCGGCTGCCAGGCGCTGCCACCGACCGACGAGGTCGAGATCAGCTACGACGACTGGATCGGGTCCTGCCCCATGGCCGGGGCTCGCGCACGAGCCCCGGGTGAACCGTCAGCGCGACCGCCGGCTCGACCGCATCAGCTCGACCCGCACCCCGTCGGGGTCGGCCCCGTGGTGCAGTTCGACCTGGTCCAGCGAAACGTGCGCCTCCTCCACGAAGTGGCCGCCGCGCTCGGTGAGCCGCCCGATCGTGGCCCGCGGCTCGTCGTCGAAGAAGGCGAGGTGGGTCAGGCCCAGCCGGTTGAGCGGACGGCGCCGCCGATCGGGGTCGACCCGGACGCCGCCGACCTCCAGCAGCTCGACGGCGTTCCAGTCGTCGTCGCGCAGGAGCTGGGCGCGCAGCGTCAGCCCGGGTCGCTCGGTGTGGACGGCCATCCACATGCGATCCGCAGGCCCGCTGCGCCACTCCCCAGCGGGGGTGAAGCCGAGCGCGGCGTAGTACTGGCGCGACGCGGCCAGGTCGGACACCACGATCCCGCTGTGCGCGAAGCCCTCCGGCACGTCCGGGACACAGAGCAGCTGGATGCGCACACCGTCCGGGTCGGTGCAGTACTGCATCCGCCGGACCGAGCCGTCCGGCTGGGTCATCTCGGCTCGGGTGTGTCGCAGGTCCCGCCCGCCGAGTTCGGCGATCCGGCCGCACGTCGCGTCGAGGTCCGCGACGTGGAAGGCCAGGTGGAACAGCCCGAGCTCGGCGTAGGAGCGGGGCTCGGGGCTGCCGTCGGCCTCCGGCGACAGGAAGTGCAGGAGCTCGATCGTCGGGCCCCCACCCGCGACGCGGAACGTCGGCGCAGCGAACCGGACGCCCTTCAGCTCCGTCGTGGTCTCCATGTCGGGGCCCGCGAGGATCCCCGGGTCCCGGGCCGGCTCGAAGCCGAAGCACTCCCGGTAGAAGGCCGCCGACCGGGCCAGGTCGGACACGCAGATTCCCCGGTGCGAGAACCGGATCACGCCATCGCCTCCTGCGGTCCGACCGCCCACCGGTCCGCGGCGTGCCGGCCCGCCCGGCGGCTCGAGAACCCGGCCGCGGCCGCCTCGAGGGCCGCGCTCGCGCCCGCAAGGCCGAAGCCGACCACCAGCAGGTCGACCGTCTCCTCGTCGTGCTCGCAGTGCACCGTGCTCATCATCGACGGGCTCAGGCCGACGGGGCGGGCGGTGGGGTGAAGTGGTGGCCCCAGAAGGCGCCTTCCGTGATGTCGTAGCTCGGGGTTTCGAGGGCGACGCGGTCGCCGTCGTACCCGAACTCGACCGCGTGCAGGTCGGGCGACCAGACGTAGAACGACACCATGTGGTCGTTGGTGTGCCGGCCGAGCGACTTCATCATCGGCACGTCGAGGTTGTGGGCGCGGTCGAGGGCGCGGCCCACGTCGTCGAGGCTCGAACTCTCGAACATGAAGTGCAGCAGGCCGGGTCCGGTGGCCGGAGCGAGGCCGAGGGTGTGCTGCCGGGCGTTGCACCCCAGGAAGTACAGCGTGCCGTCGGGTATCTCGGTGGTGTTGCGCTCGGTGAAGCCGAGCAGGTCGACGTAGAAGTGGTACGAGGCCTCGATGTCGGTGACGTTGAGGATGATGTGACCCATCCCGAGGTCGCCGGTGACGAAGGCGGAGACCCCCGGCGTGACCGGGACCGAGTGGTCGAACTTCGGCCCGTAGAACAGCTCGATCGGGTTGCCGCCCGGGTCGGTCACGGAGGCGAAGCCGCCCACCCGCCGCGCCGCGCACTCCTCCTTGCCACCCCGGATCACCGGCACACCGGCGGCCTCGAGCTTCTCGACCATGGCGTCGAGGTCACGCGAGTCGTTCACCTGGAAGCCCGCTGTCTGTAGCCCGGGCGCCTCGGCGGGGATCAGGGCGAGGCGGTGGTGGAATTCGTCGATCCGGTAATGCAGGACGCCCTTGGTGGGGCCCGGGACCTCCTGCAGCGCGAGGAACTCGCCGGCGAAGGTCCGCCACTTGTCGACGTCGGTCACGTTCAGCCGGAGGTAACCGAGAGAGCTGATGGGCATGATCTGTCCCTTCGGGGTGGCGGGTGCGGACTTCAGAAGGCGCCAGTGATGTTCGGCAGGATGGCCTCGCCCTCGATCAGGTAGCGGCCGTAGACCGGGTAGGCGCCGTCCGGCAGGTTCATCGCGTGGTGCTCGCCGGCATGCACATCGCGCCAGAGCTGCTGGATGAGGCTGGAGCTCTTGATCGAGCGGGGGCCGCCGCTCTGGTAGGCCTTGTCCGCGGCCGAGACCGCGAGCTCCACCGCGACCATGTGGTCCCGCTTGCCCCGCATCCGCTGGGCGAGCGTCGGGCCCTTCCCCGCGAGCGCGGTCTCGTACAGGTCGCCGAGGTTGCGCAGCAGCAGGTCGCGGGCGAGGTCGATCGCGCCGGATGCCTCGGCGAAGCGGGCCAGCGTGAGGTCGTTCGGCATCATCATCGGGTTCGCGGCGACCTTGGTCCGGTGCACCTGCAGGGCCTCGTCAAGGGCCGCGGAGGCCATCCCGACGAGCGGCACGACCACCGAGTTGAGCAGCACACCGAACCACGGCATGTTGAACAGCGGCCCGGTGTTGACCTCTTTGCCGGGCACCTTGCGGTCCATCGTGTCGGACACGTTGAGCGTGCGGTACGCCGGCACGAACTGCTCGGTCACGACGATGTCGTTGCTGCCGGTGCCGACCAGGCCAGACGCGTTCCAGACGTCGACGATCTCGTAGCTCGACCGGGGCAGCAGGAAGTGGCGGTACTCGGGCGGCCCGCCCGCCTCGTCCTGGACCAGCCCGCCGACGAAGACCCAGTCGCAGTAGTCGCTGCCGGAGGAGAAGCTCCACCGGCCGGAGAGCACGTGCCCGCCGGTGACTCGCCTGGCCGTGCCGGAAGGGCCGTAGGAGGAGCTGACCCAGGTGTCCGGGTCCTCGCCGAAGACCTCCCGCTGGGCCTTGTCGTCGAACAGGCCGATGTGCCACGAGTGCACGCCGACGACGCCGGTCACCCAGCCCGCCGAGCTGGACGCCCTGGAGATCGCGTACATGGCCTCGTTGAACACCCGCGGGTCGGCCTCGAACCCGCCGTAGCGCTTGGGTTGGACGATCCGCATGACGCCGATCTCGCGGAACTTCTTGACGAGCTCCGGGGCGAGCCGGCGCAACTCGGCCGACTCGGCTTCGAGCCGGCGCAGCTCGTCTGAGCAGTCGGCGATGGCGTCCAGGACCGGGTGGGTGGGGTACATGGCGATGTCCCTGCTGCTGAGAGTCAAGTCCGAGGTCGGTCGTGCTCAGACGGCGGTGAGGAAGTCGCGCACGAGCGCCTCGAACGCCGCCTTCCGCTCCACCTGCGCCCAATGCCCGCACTGGGAGAAGATGTGCAGGTCGGCGTTCGGCATCCGGCGGGTGGCGAAGAACGCGCCCTCGAGCGGCAGCATCCGGTCGTCGCGCCCCCAGGTGACGAGGGTGCGGTGCGGGATCTGCCCGGTGCGGGTCCACATCGGACCGTGGGCGGAGGGGATGGCGAGGCTGGCGAAGACGTTGCGCGTCCGGTCGATCGCGCCGGGAGCCAGGGCGCGATCGGTGCGCTCCTCCGACACGCCGGGCCCGGACCCATGCAGCATGACCAGCACCGGGCCGCTGCCGGCCTCGTGGTAGCTCAGCTCGTACGCCCCTCGGCTGACCTTCGGCGCGATCTCGAGTGTCGTCATCCGCGGTCTCCGCCCATCTCCCCGTCGAGTGCTGTCGATCATGGCGGCCCGCCGCCGTCACGCCGTCACGCCGTCACGCCGTCACGCCGTCACGCTAGGTATGCCGCCACCGCAGCGGCCAGCACTTCTCCCGCTCACCGGGAGGAGACCCGGGTGCACCTCAGCCGGCCGTTCCGTCGGCTCCGGTGCTCGTGCCGCCGGTGGCCTGCGGTCATACCGGTCCACCTCGAAGACGTGGTCCGGGCAGACCAGGCGGCCTGCGGACGGCGCTGAGGAGGCCCGGCCCGCCCGGCCCTCCTCAGATCCCGGTGAACACCGGGTCGGCGCCGAGCGGCGTGCGGTTGGACGCCGGGGAGCGGCCGTCCTCGGTCGTCACGCCGTACTCGTGGGCCAATTCGGCGCTGTAGAGCGTGGCGCCGTTCTTCGCGGCCAGGTCCGGATCGGCGAGCAGGCCGAGGATGACCCTGCCCTGGAAGGCCGGCGTCTCCGCCTCGGCGAGGGGCAGGCCGGAGATGGCCTCCAGGCCGTTCGCCCGCATGGTGGTCAGCAGCTCGGTCAGGACCAGGCCCGGCCACAGGCTGACCGCCTTCACCCCGGTGTCGCGCAGGTCGGTCGCCACGCCGTGGGCGAGCTTGTCCACGCCGGCCTTCGAGACGCCGAACAGCGTGGAGTTGAGGTGCACCCGGGCGCCCGGGGCGGAGACGTTGACGATCAGTCCCGAGCCCTGCGGAACCATGATCTGCGCGGCGTGCCAGCTCGCGACGAACTGGGCTCGCAGGCCCACCGTCACCATTGGCTCCCAGTCCGCGACGGGGCGCTCCCAGAACCGGCCGAACTCCGGCGGGTTCTCGTAGACGCTGTTGACCAGCAGGTCGAGCCGGCCCTCGTGGGTGGCGACCTGCTCGAACAGCGTGGCGACCTGGTCGTCCGCGGTGTGATCCACCGCGGCGGCGACGCCCCGGCCCCCGCGAGCCGTGACCAGGTCCGCGGTGGCCTGCAGCGGGGAGGTGTCGGCCGGGATCCCCAGGCCCGGCGGCGGGGGGACGCCGTGCCCGGTGACGTACACCGTCCAGCCCGCCGCGCCGAGCTCGGCGGCCACGCCCTTGCCGATGCCCCGGCTCGCACCGGTCACCACGGCGACCTTCCCTGTGCTCACGCGCAGCCCTCCCGCTGTCGTCGGCGCCTCCTGCTGTCGTCGGCGCCGGTGGTGCTCACTCCGACCAGCGTGCGGCGTCCCAGAACGCGCGGAGCGAGACCAACTTCCCCGAGTCGTCGACCTTGTACAAGGTGATCATCGGGACCTCGACGACCGTGCCGTCCGGGCGCTCGGACCAGCACGTCCACCAGTTCGCGCACTCGTCCCCTCGCGGGAACGACTGGTCGATGCGGTAGGACCAGGAGGCGTTCGTGGAGATGACGTTGTCCCAGAACGCCCCGATGGCGATCTTGCCCCGGTGCCCCTTCCCGGCCGGGTCGAGCGGTGACACGCCCACCGGGTCCTCCACAACCGCGTCGTCGTCGAAGAGATCGAGCCAGCCCTCGCGGTCACCCCGGGACACCCGGTCCACCGAGGTGTAGCTGGCACGTTGCGCGGGTGTCGTTCCTTCGAGCATGGCGATCGCTCCTGTCACGTCGGCGTGATCGGTGGGGGACGTCGTCGGGCGACGGTATGTGCCAAGCGCTTGCTTTGGCAAGTCGCGACAGCCGTCGAGTCGGGTCGGCCGGATTCGGTCCCGGTCAGTGGGAGGGGCCGTCGACGTCGTACCTCACCCGTCGCTACAACCGCCGGGCGGGCAACAGCCCGGGTGAACGGACCGGCACGAGGAGGAGGCCGCCCTGACGCTCTGCGGCGCGCGCGACCGACCCATCCGCACGACGAAGACGGTCCCGCTCAGCGGTACGGCGGGTATCACCTGAGATCGACGGGGTTCAGGCTCAGGGCCTTACCGCAACCCGGCGTCCATTTACACCGCCGAGCCGAGCCGGTCCGACGAGATGTGGGAGTCGGTGTCGACCGAAGGAGGTCCGACCCGATGAATGCGAGCTCGACCGCCGCCATCGAACGCACCGTTGACGCCGGGGGATGCCGTTTGCGCGTCGTGGAGCAGGGAGCCGGCCCGGTGGTGATCCTGTGTCACGGCTTTCCCGGCCTCGCCCACAGCTGGCGGAACCAGCTGCCCGTGCTCGCATCGAACGGTTTCCGGGCCATCGCACCGGACATGCGGGGATACGGTGGAAGTGGCCGGCCTTCCGACCCCGCGAACTACGACCGGACGAGCACGGTCGGCGACATGGTCGGGCTGATGGACGCGCTGCACCTCGACACGGCGGTCTTCGTCGGGCACGACTTCGGCGCGAACCTGGTGTGGGACCTGCCTCAGTGGGCTCCCGAGCGGGTGCGGGCGCTGATCCAGCTGAGCGTCCCCCGTGAGGTTCTTCCCCCAGTAGTCCCGAGCACGGCGTGCAAGCAGGTCGCCGAGAGCCACTTCTTTCACATGCACTACTTCCAGGAACCCGGCGTGGCCGACGAGGAGCTCGCGAAGGATCCGGTTGGCTTCCTGGCCAAGGTGTTCTGGGCGTTGGGCGGCGGGGGGGACTACCTCGACGTCTTCCGGCACCCGAGTGAGGGCAACGGCTACATCGACGTCCTGCCCGACGCCCCGCCGCTGCCGTGGCCGTGGATGTCGCAGGCCGACTTCGACGTTTACGTCGAGACGTACGCCCGAACCGGCTTCACCGGTGGCTTGAACTGGTACCGCGCGATGGATCACGTATGGCACGAGAAGCAGTCCCGTCCCGGCATGCCGATCACCGTTCCCACCGTGTTCGTCACCGGCGAGAAGGACCCGGTCCTGCAGATCGTGGGGGAAGATGCCCTCGCCGAGATGCGAGCGAGCGTGCCCGGGCTCACCGGCGTCCACGTCATTCCCGGCGCGGGCCACTTCGTGCAGATGGAGGCTGCCGATGAGGTCAACCGGATCATGGTGGAATTCCTGCACGGACTGGATTGACGACACATCGGCAGTACGCGTGGACGACGATCATGGACACAGCGATGCGCGCGAGGGCTTCTGGCCTGCGCGCACCGAGCGATCGGAGCAGGCATGGCTGACCCGGTTCTGACGGAGCGGCGCGGCCGGCAGGTCGCCGCATCGCGCGACGCGCATGAGGGGGCCAGGGTGTTCGCCGAGAAGCGTTCGCCGCGGTGGACCGGGACCTGACCACGATGCGGCCGGGCTCGTCGGCTGCGGGACAGGCGCATCGGCCGGCAGGTGTGCGCACTGGTCGGAGAGGCTCTTGGACCCGAGCGCGAACGGCGGTGGCTTGACGAGGGGCTACCACGGGCGCGTGCTGCGGGCTCGAGGAGGCCTCCGCTGTGTGGGCGGGGCGCTTCCCGCAGGCCACAAAGGCTGCTAGCTTGAGGCAGCGTACTAGAATTCATTTCAGAAATTTGCAGAGAGGCGGCGGCGTGGTCTCAGCGCTGAGCACCAATGCCGGTTCGGTAGTCGAGCAGCGAATGCTGCCCCCGTCGATGGTGGAGCGCATGACGCTGATCATGGACTCGTTCGAGCGTCCGCAGACGCGTCTGACGCTCGAGGAGGTCGCCCAGCGGACCAGTCTCCCCCGCTCGACGACCCACCGCATCCTTGATCAGCTGGTGCGGCTGGGTTGGCTCAACCACACCACGTGCGGGTACGGCCTCGGGCCGCGGGCGCTGGGGCTGGGCGGTCGGGAGATCGGCCACAACGCGCTGCGCGCCGCTGCGGCACCGCGACTGCACGACCTGGCCATCCGGACCGAGATGGTCGTGCAGCTCGCGGTCCTCGACGGGACGGATGTGTACTACCTGGACAAGATAGGTGGCCGCGCCGCCGTGGACATCCCGTCGCGGGTCGGTGGCCGGGCGCCGGCGCACTGCACGGCGCTCGGTAAGGCGATGCTCGCCTGGCTGGCCCCGGAGCACGTTGACGCGCAGTACACGGACACGCTCGACCGGTGCACGACACGCAGCATCGGCGACCTCGGGGTCCTGCACCAGGAGCTGAGCCGCATCCGCAGTCGCAACGGGCTGGCGTTCGAGCAGGGGGAGTGCTCCCCGAACATCGGGTGCGTCGGCGTCGCGCTGCGCGGGCCTGAGGGCCCCATCGGGGCGATCTCCATCGTGGGGCACGCGCGATCGGCTCTGGAGCGGGTGGCGCCGCTCGTGGTCAGCGCAGCCCGCGCAGTCTCCGACGAGCTCTTTGGCGCTCGACAGCCGCCGCGGCGGTCCCGCCGCGACCCTGTCATCCTCCGTGAGACCTGGTCGAGCCGGTCGATGACGCTACGACTCGTCGCAATGGGTGAGAGTGGCGATTGGCTCTAGAAGTCCCTGTTCTGCGAGTGCCTGCCGCGGTCTTCGCGCCCAGGCGGGCCAGGTTGCGTTGAGTCCGGCCTCGTCGTCGAGCACATCGGGAGTTCTCGGCGGTGATCGCCAGGGCGAGGCGGGCCTCGACTGCTGGCGCGGGGTGTGACTCCAGGCCGCGGCTCGGGGGTGCATGCCATGGCTACTGCCGCCTGCACACGGGTGGCGAGTCTGCAGCCCGGAGCCGGCTCACCGCACGGTCACTCCCGGCTGCTCGTGTCGCCGGCTTCGCCCGGCAACTCGGCACCGATGCCGAACCCGCCGCGAAAGAAGATCATCGGACGGCGGCCAGTGATCCGCTCGACCTGCAGAACCTGCCCGACAACGAGGTCGTGGTCACCTGCCGCGTGGACCTGTTGCACGTCAGCGTGAACGCGCATCAGCACGCCGGGCAGGACCGGGGTGTCCCAGCGTGACAGGCTCCACTCCACGCCGTCGAACTTGCGGCCGTAGCCGGAGCCGAAGCGCTCGCACAGCGCGGTCTGGTCCTCGCCGAGCACGTGGACGCAGAACCGGCCGCCCCGGCGGATCCGCGGCCAGGAGCGGCCGCGCTGATCGGCACAGAACATCACGAGCGGCGGCTGCAGCGAGACCGACGCGAAGGACTGACAGGCGAAGCCCATCGGCTCGGCGTCGTCCAGCCCGGTCACCACCGTCACGCCGGTGGCGAACTCGGCCATCGCCCGCCGGAACTCGGCAGGGGCCACGGTCGCCGCCGCGCGTTCGTCAACCTGGCCCTCCGCCGGCAGCGCCGCGGCGCCACCTGCTGCCGTCGTCGTCATGCTGCCGACGTTAGGAGCCCTCGCGGCGCTGACGGCCGGCTCAGTCCCGGTCAGCGGGCCTGCCCGGCGGGACCGATCCAGGTCGACCCGCCGGGATCGCTCTCTGGGGGACATCCGAACTGCCGGGGCGCCCGCCGCTCGGCGCCCTGGCAGGCAGTGGGACTCACCAGGGGCCCGCACACATGACGGATCCGGGGTCGGACAACACCTTCGCGAGCTGCTAACCGAAGTGCGCGTGCTGCGCCACGACGAGGCGGGCGACACCCGACCGCTGGACCTGTCGGCCGGATCCAGCCGGCGGACCTGGTGGTCCCGCTGATCGGGACGGGTCCCCCGCCCGACCTGCAGCGGTGGGACGGTAGCGGGGCGTAACGAGCCTGATCTAGAGCCGTCGAGAACGCGCGGAGTGCGGAGTGCTCACGACCGACGAGCGGCAGGCTGCAGCGGACCGGCTCTGGGCCGCGCAGACCGACCGGGCGCCGATCGCGCCGCTGACCGAGACGTACGACGGGATCGACGTCGATCGACTTCTTGAAGATCGTCGACGCCGCGGAGGACCTGGTCCGCCCGGTGATGGACGGCGGAGATCCTGCTCGAGTCCGGGCGCCGCCGGCTCATCGGAGGCCAGGAGGACCAGATCATTGACATCGCGGTGGCGTTGGCGGCGGAGAAGTAGCAGCCCCGGTCGCACTGCGGGCGTATCCGGTGGCGAGCACCGCGACGCCCTGTGCGCTCCAACCGGCCGCGCGGCTATCCTGGCGGTGCCTCGCCCGGAGCGACTGCGAAATGGGGAACCGTGCCGAGAACCGCCGAGGCCCGGGCTCCGGCGTCACCGGCCTCGAAGGACCAGGTCGTCCGGCGCGGGCGCATTCTGGCCGCCGCCGCCGATCTCGGGGCCCGTGCCGGTCTTGAAGGCGTGCAGATGCACGAGGTCGCCAAGGACGGCGGCGTCGCGATCGGCACCCTGTACCGCTACTTCCCGTCCAAGACCCAGCTGTTCGCCACGGTCTTCGAGGAGCAGATCAGGCGGTTCGTCGGCGACGGGTGGGCGGGTGACGGCACGGACCCGACCGGCGACGTGGGCGAGATGCTAGTGCACCTCTACCGGGAGCTGACGCGCCGGCCACGGCTGGGCGTTGCGATGGTGCAGTCCGCCGCCGCCAACCACGCGTCGGTGTGGGCGGCCGAGGCCGAGCTCGTGCAGTCCACGCTCGGCCGCGCCGTCCTCGGCACGCTCGGCGTCGCCGAACCCACCGAGCGCGACGTGAGCGTCGTGCGGCTGTTGATGTACAGCTGGTGGGGGATACTGAAGGCCGGCCTCACCGGCAAGACGACGCAGGCCCAGGCCGAGGCGGAAACACGGTTGGCTGCGCGGCTGCTGCTCGCGTCCTGCTCAGCCTCCGGCTGACCTGCTCGTCAGGAACCGCGGTCCCGCTCATCGCACCCAACCGGCCTTCGCGCCACCGCCGAAAGCACGATCTGGAAAAGTGATCGTCTTCGCCACGGGATTCGACGCGACCGGTCCGCGTACATGCGCACCGCTCGGGTACGGGCCTGCTCATCGAACTTCCGAGGCGCAGGCACGGCTCCAGTCTCGTTGCAGGCACGCCCGGTGCGAACGGCGTCGCCCCGACGCGTGTGTCCACTCGCGGCCGACGACGACCGGTTGTGCGACGCCGGTCGGCGTGCCGTCACCTCGGCGACGCTCGGGAGCAGCGCCGGAGCGGCTCAGGGAGGGGCGATCCCGGTCGCTGTGACGGCCCGCCGTGCCGCTCTCCCGCTGAGTGGGAGCGCGAGTGGGTTCACACTCGCGCCGTCCCTACCGTCGGTCGCGTCGCCGGTGACGGCGACGAGAGAACCGCTGCTGGGAGGCACCGATGACGCACGAGGTCGTGCAGCACGTGGAGGCACTAGGCCCGCGCCTGGCTGCCGCCGCCGAGGAGACGGAGCGGCTGGGCAAGCTGTCGGACGAGTCCGTGGCGCTGGTCCGGGAGGCCGGCGTGATGCGCCTGCTGCAGCCCAAGGACTTCGGTGGGTTCGCCGCACACCCGCGCGACTTCGCTGAGGCCGTCATGGCGGTGTCCCGCCACTGCGGCGCCACCGGCTGGGTCTGCGGGGTCGGCGGCGTGCACCCGTGGGAGATGGCGCTGTGCGACCGGCGGGTCCAGGAGGAGGTCTGGGGCAAGGACCCGGACACCTGGATCGCGTCGCCATACATGCCCAGCGGAATCGCCGTTCCGACCGAGGGCGGCTACGTCCTCAACGGACACTGGCAGTTCTCCTCGGGGACGGACCACTGCGACTGGATCTTCCTCGGCGCCATGGTCGGCGACGCCAAGGGCGCGCCGCTGATGCCGCCGCGCAGTCTGCACGTGATCCTGCCCCGCAAGGACTACACGATCGTCGAGGACTCCTGGAACGTCGTCGGCCTCTCGGGGACCGGGAGCAAGGACATCATCGTCGAGAACGCGTTCATCCCCGACTACCGCTCCATCGACGCGGCCGAGGTCGCCGAGGGCGAGATCGCCGCCGAGCGCGCCGGGCGCACCGACACCGTCTACCGGCTCCCGTTCTGGTCGGTGTTCCCGCTGGGGATCACAGCCGCCGTGATCGGCATCACCGAAGGCCTGCTGCAGCACCACCTCGACTTCCAGCGCGAGCGGACCATGGCCAACGGCACCAAGGTCAAGGAGGACGTCTCCACGCTCTACGCCATCTCCGAGGCAGCGACCGAGATCGCCGCCTCCCGCACCCAGCTGCTCGACGGCATCTCCCGCCTGCACGATCGCGCCGAGGCGGGCAAGCCGATCACCTTCGAGGACCGCGCCGTGGTGCGCCGCAACCAGACCCGCTGCGCCTGGCGGGCGGTCATGGCGGGCGACCAGATCTTCGCCCGCTCCGGCGGCAACGCGCTGCGCAAGGACAACCCCTTGCAGCGCTTCTGGCGCGACTCGCACGCGGGCCTGCACCACGCCATCCACATCCCCGGCGGCATTTACCACACCACCGCGCTGATCGCGATGGGCATCGAGCCCGCCCCGCACCAGCGCATCCTGATCTAGCGCATCCCGATCCAGCGCGGAGGAGCACCTTGACCGCCACCGTCACCATCGCCGCCGACCTCACCCGGGACGGCACAAGCCGCACGGTGGATCGGCGTGGGTACCGGTGTGGGCCCGGCTCGGCGAGATCGCGCATCCAACGCTGTTGACCTACGGCCGCGACGACCGGTGACCCCGCTCGAGGGCGCGACCCGTTGCGCAACATCCGCAACGCCGAGCTGCACGTCTTCCCCAACTGCGGCCACTGGGCCGTGCAGGAACGCCAGGCGTACTTCGAGCGTGTGGTGCTCGAGTTCCGCACCCGCGAGACCGACAGCCAAGAGGAGATCCGATGACCGACATCCGGGCACTCGGTTACGTCCGAGTGCGCGCCACCGACATGGCCGCCTGGAAGGAGTTCGCAACCGAGACCATCGGTTTCGCGCTCGGCGACGGGCCGGAGCACGACGCGCTCTACCTGCGGATCGACGAGCGCCCCGCGCGCCTGGTCATCCTGCAGGGCGAGGAGGACCGGGTCGAGGCCGTCGGCTGGGAGGTCCGCGACCACCAGGCCCTCGCCCGGGTGCAGGCCGCGGTCGAGGGAGCCGGGGTGGCGGCCAAGCCGCTCTCGCCGGAGGAGTCCGACCTCCGCCGGGTCGAGGCGGGCATCGCGTTCGAGGCGCCAGGGGGCACCCCCGTGGAGGTCTTCCACGGCGCGGCGCTCGACCACTCCCCGCTGAACACCCCGTTCGGTAACCGCTTCGTGGCCGGCGAGCTCGGCCTCGGCCACGTCGTCGTGCCGGTCGGCGATATGCCCGGCGCGTTCGACTTCTACGCCGGCACCCTCGGCTTCCACACCCGCGGCGGGTTCCGGCTGCCCGCCCCGCCCGAGTACGGGCCGGTCCGGATGCGCTTCATGGGCGTCAACCCCCGCCACCACAGCCTGGCGATCATGCCCTCGCCGGAACTCAAGGCCCCGGCGCTGGTGCACATCATGGTCGAGTGCGAGACCCTCGACGAGGTCGGCCGGGCGCTGGACCGGGTCATGGCCAAGGGCTACCACGTCACGTCGACCCTCGGCCGGCACACCAACGACAAGGTGGTCTCCTTCTACGTCCGCACGCCGGGGGGCTGGGACCTCGAGGTCGGCTGCGGGGGCATGCTCGTCGACGAGGACCACTACTCCGCCGAGGAGATCACCGCGGACGCCTACTGGGGCCACACGTGGGACTTCTCCACCGGGAACCCGGCATGAGACTCTCGGGCTGAAGGCGCCCGCCGAAGTCGGCGACCGTTGCCCGCGAACTCCCTTCCGAGCTGGGCGCCGGCGCGGTCCTCGCGACGACCGTCCTGCGCCCCCGCGGAGCACGTCGGTCGCGCCGGCACCGGAGCCGGCGACTGCGACGTGAGTGCCACCCGCCGCCCGGGCGCGAGGGCGTGACGGGCGGTGTTCCCGCTCACGGGGAGTCCCGATGGTCGGTTGCCCGCAGGCTGCCTAGCGTCGTCGCGAACGTCTCGGCAGGTGCCCGACCGCACCGTGCCAACTGGCCGCCGATCTGCCACGACCGCCTGCACGCGTTCGCGACACGGAGGTAACAATGACGTCCACCCTTTCCGGCAGCGAGATCCGGGTCATCGAGGCGGCCGCACCACCGATGCGCTTCGCCCGAGCCTGGCACTGCCTCGGTCGCGCCGACTCCTTCGCCCGGACGCCGGACCTGACCGGCCGGGCGCTGCAGCGCGGCTGCAACGGGATGCGGGAGTCGATCGACAAGGCGGTCCGGGCCGGGCGAATCGAGGTACCGGGAGAGTGAGCGTGTCGTTGACGGCCGGTGGTGCGGCCGCCGCGCCGGTGACGACGCCGGAGCCGGCCGGGGTCGCGGCCCCCGCGGGCTACCGCCTGGTGGTCCGGGAGGTCGTCGCGGAGACCGCCGACGCCCACTCGGTCGTGTTCGAGGTGCCCGCCGAGCACGCAGAGCGGTTCCGGTACGCGCCCGGCCAGTTCCTCACCATGCGGGTACCGGCGGCGAGCGGGGGCGCCGCGGCCCGCTGCTACTCGCTGGCCAGCGCCCCCGAGCTGGACGACCACCTCACCGTCACCGTGAAGCGGGTCGCCGGCGGACTGGTCTCGAACTGGATCTGCGACAACCTGCAGCCCGGCCACGAGGTTGACGTGCTGCCCCCGGCCGGGCGGTTCACCCCGCGCTCCCTCGAGGCCGACTTGCTGCTGTTCGCCGGCGGCAGCGGGATCACCCCGATCATGTCCATCGTGCGGTCGGTGCTCGAGCGCGGCAGCGGCAGCGTGGTGCTCGTTTACGCGAACCGCGACGAGCGCTCGGTGATCTTCGCCGACCGGCTGCGCGAGCTGGCTGACAAGCACCCCGACCGGCTGACCGTGCTGCACCTGCTGGAGAGCGTCGAGGGCCTGCCCACCGTCGCCCGGCTGCGCGCGCTCGCCGCCCCGTTCGCCGGCCGCGCCGCCGCCTTCGTCTGCGGTCCCGCTCCCTTCATGGACGCCGTCACCGTTGCGCTCGACGAGGCCGGCATGCCACGGGACCGGGTGGTGGTCGAGCGCTTCCTGTCGCTGGCGACCGACCCGTTCGCGAAGGCGCCGGCCGCGCGCGCCGACCCCGACACCGCCGCTGACCCCGACGCTGCGCGGCTCACGGTGACGATCGACGGCGAGCGCCGCGAGCTGACGTGGCCGCGCGGGACCCCCTTGCTCGATCTGCTCCGGGGCGCCGGCCTCGACGCCCCGTTCTCCTGCCGGGAGGGGGCCTGCAGTGCGTGCGCCTGCCGTGTGGAGTCGGGGGAGCTCACCATGACCCGCAATGATGTGCTGGAGCAGGAGGACCTCGACGAGGGCTGGGTTCTGGCCTGCCAGGCACACCCGGTCACCGACGAGGTCGAGGTCACCTACGACTGACCGACCGCCCCGTACCCCGTTCGGGCCCGTACCCATCCAGGAAGGACCAGGCCGCCGGGCGCACAAGGTCGGCATCGTGCCCCAACTTCCCGCTCGCCCCTGGCATGCTCACGGGAAAGTACCGGCGGGGCGGCGACTACCCGGAGGGCAGCCGCTTCGACACCATGGGCTTCTTCGCCGACAAGGTGGTCAACGACCCGAACGTCGACCGGGTGGACCAACGCCGCGGCCGTCGCCTGGCCTCTGACCGACGAGGACCTCGCCGCCCTCCCGGCCGTCCGAGCGGACCCTGCCCAGTTCACATCCCGGTTCCCGCTGAACGAAATAGCCCCTGGGCTCCGGTGACCTGGCCGGGGGAGCCTGATCTGCGTCAACGGCGACGACCAGGAGGACCAGTGGACAGCTCGGGAACCCAGATCCTGCGGTCGACGGAGGGGTGGCTGGATGCGCTAGAGGCCGTGCAGGCGATCACCCGGATGGAGTACCGCTACTGGCGGGCCTGCGACAACAAGGACCCCGATGGTTTCCGGCGCTGCTTCGTGCGGAGTGGGGCCGGCGACAAGAAGTTATTGACCGGCCGGTAAGTATTTGGCAATACTGTCGCGACGCCGTCGAGGCAGGTTCTTCCGGTGCGTGATCGTCACGCCGCAATTCCGTTACCGGTTCACCGTGGAAGAGGAGCGGGTCATGCGAGCTGTCCGTCCGGATGTACTGAGGAGACGAGTACCTGGATTGCTGGTGGCACTCTTGGTGGCGGTTCTCGCGCTGACCGGTTGCATCTCCACCTCGTCCGCGAGCGGACCCGCGGCGATCCCGGAAAGCGAGGCCGGCCCGCCGCAGTACGGCGGAATCTTCCGCTATGCGCCGGTCGGAGTGCAGACCGGCTACGACCCCATCAAGCGCGGCTTGCTGGACCCCTCGATGAACGCGCTCTACGACTCCCTCATGCGCTACAACGCCGACGGAATCGTCGAACCTTACCTGGCCGAGTCCCTGGAATCGGCCGACACCCAGAACTGGACCCTGACTCTGCGGCCCGGCGTCATGTTCCACGATGGCACACCGCTGGACGCGGAGGCGGTGGTGTTCAACATCCGACGCCACCAGGATCCGAACAGCGCATCCAGGGCCGCGTCCTACGTCCGCGACATCGTCACGGTCGAGGCGGTGGACGCGCAGACGGTGCATTTCGGGCTGACCGCGCCCATCGCCTCGTTCCCGAGCAACCTCACGACGGCGGTCGGGGCGATCGCCTCACCGACCGCTGTCCGCAATGCCGGTGAGGACTACGGGCGCACCGTGGCGGTCGGGGCCGGCCCGTTCCGGTTCGAACAGTGGCAGCCCGACCAGCGACTCACACTGCGGCGCAACCCGGAGTACTGGCAGGAGGGGTTGCCGTACCTGGACGAGTTCCAGGAGCTGCCGATGAGCGACACGGAGACCCGGTTCGCGGCCTACCAGGGTGGCGCCGTCGAGGCGGCCTGGTTTCAGGAGCCGACGCAGATCAACTGGGCTATCGAGAACCCCGACCTCGCCACGCTGCACGCGTCGACGGGCGGCGTCGGTGGGACCGGGCTCGTCTTCCAACTGCAGACGCCACCGTTCGACGACCTGCGTGTCCGGAGGGCCGTCGCCATGGCGGTCGACTACGACGCGCTGAACAATGCGCTCTTCCAAGGGTCCATGCCGACGATGGAAGGCCCCTTCGTCGAGGGGTCGTACTGGTACACGGGGACGGCGGACTGGCCGGACTTCGACCCGGACGCGGCACGAGCGCTGGTGGAGGAGTACGAGGCCGAGCATGGCGGGGACCTCGCGTTCACGCTGGGCTGTCACTCCGCACCGAGTCGGCGGCGCTATGCCGAGCTGATCCAGAACATGCTCACCCAGGTCGGCATGACGGTCGCGCTGGACACGCCCGACGTGGCCGAGTACGTCGATCGGGTCAACGCCAAGGACTACCAGATCGGTTGCTTCCCGAAGAACGGGACGGATCCTGATCTTGTGTACTTCCCGTCCTTCTCCTGTAGCGGACCCACCACGTCCAACGTCTTCGGATACTGCAACGAGGCAGCGGATGCCGCGCTGATCGAGGGCCGTAGGTCGGTTGATCTCCAGGACCGGAAGGCCGCATACGAGAAGTTCGAGGAGATCATCGCGCAGGACCTGCCGATGCTCTGGCAGTGGGGCGACACCTTCTCGGTCATCACCAAACCGAATGTATACGGGTACGTTTCGAACCCTGCGAACCCGGAGGATTTCCAGCCTGGATACCTGTGGCTGAGGAATTGAGTGGTCCAGGTAGGTGACTCCGAACCCCGACGGAGGCGTGGTCGATGCGCTCGCGCTTGACGAAATTAGCTACCGCACTCGTCACGCTGTTCATCGTGTCGCTTGTGGTGTACTCCCTGCAGGAGTTGCTCCCGGGTGATCCGGCCATCGCCATCCTCGGGGAGCAGGCAACTCCCGAGACCATCGCGGCAGTGCGGGCGGACCTGGCGCTGGACGACCCGTACCTGGTGCGCTACGTCGCCTGGCTCGGCGATGCGCTCCAGTTCGATCTGGGCCGGTCGTACCGGACCGGGTTCCCGGTCGTCGAGGAGATCGTCAATCGGCTGCCGATCACGCTGGAGCTCATGATCCTGGCGCAGGTCATCGCGCTCGGGATCGCGATCCCGCTCGGCACGCTGGCCGCGTACCGCGCGAAGAGCAGGTTCGACCGCACCATCACCGGCGCTGCGTTCGGGCTGGTGTCGGTGCCGGAGTTCGTGCTCGGCCTCCTGCTCATCTACTACCTGGCGCTCGGCCTCGGTCTGTTCCCGGCCACCGGGTGGGTCCCGCTGACGCAGTCGCCGGCCCAGAACCTGCATCACGCACTGTTGCCGGCGCTCACGATGGCGCTGCCGGTGGCGCCCGTCTACCAGCGCCTGCTGCGCAGCGACATGACCGCCACGCTGCAGGAGGACTACATCACGATGGCCCAGTCGAAGGGGCTGTCCACTTCGCACATCCTGTTCCGGCACGCACTCCGGCCGTCGTCGTTCTCGCTGGTCACGCTGGCGGGCATCAACACCGGTCGACTGATCGGAGGCTCTGTCATCGTGGAGGTGCTCTTCGCCGCCCCCGGCATCGGCCAGCTGATGGTCCAGTCGATCTTCCTGAGGGACTTCATCATGTTGCAGGGGACGGTGATCTTCGTTGCGGCCGCCTACATCCTGGTGAACTCCCTCGTCGATGTCGCCTACGGCTTCATCGATCCGCGGGTCCGCTACCAGGACGCCTGAGTCAGGGAGGCTCCACAATGACTGTAGAACCCGGCACGACGACCGTTCCCGGTCCGCGTCCAGCCGTCGCACCGGGTGTTCGCCGACGTGCCCGGCCGGCCCGCGCCGCCCGGCGGTCCTGCCGGCGCAGCCTCGGTCTGCTCTTCTGGCTCAGCGCGGGCTGGCTCGGCCTCGTTGTGCTCGGGGCCATTACCGCGCCGCTGTTGCCGATCGCCGATCCCGCGGCGCAGAACTACCAGGCGATCGCGGTGCCGCCGGGCAGCCCCGGTCACCCGCTCGGCACCGACAGGCTCGGTCGTGACCTGCTGGCCAGGGCGATCTTCGGCGCCCGGATCTCGTTGATCGTCACCACGTCCGCCGTGACGATCGGCCTGGTGGTCGGGGGCCTGCTGGGAATGCTCGCGGGCTACTACCGCGGCATCACGGAGCGGTTGGTCGTGGCGGCCACCGACGCCATGATGGCGTTCCCGGCGCTCGTGCTGTTGCTGGCCTTGATGGCGACGCTCGGGGCGAGCGTGCAGAACCTCATCATCGGGCTCGGGGTTCTGGGGATACCGGCTTTCGTGCGCCTGACGCGGGCGAACACGTTGGTGTACGCCCAGCGCGAGTTCATCGTCGCGGCCCGATCGCTCGGCGCGCTGAACCGGAGAATCCTGGCCAGGGAGATCGTGCCCAACATCCTCCCGGCGGTCGGTGCGTACGCGTTCCTGGTCGTCGCGTTGCTCATCGTGGCGGAGGGGTCGCTCAGTTTCCTCGGCGTCGGCGTGCCCCCACCGGCGTCGAGTTGGGGACTCATGATCGCCGAGGGGCGAGACTCGCTGAAGCAGACGCCGTGGGTGGCCTTCATCCCCAGCGCGTTCATGTTTCTCACGGTCCTGTCGTTCAACCTCATCGGTGACCGGCTGCGCGAGGAGAGCGACGTGCGGGAGACGACGTTATGACAGCCACAGCAGACGCGGGTCGACGGCCGTCGACCGCCCCGGACACCGATCCGCTCCTCGTCATCGACGACTGGAAGACCTGGTTCACGACCGGCTCGTCGACAGTCCGGGCGGTGGACGGGGTGTCGTTGAGCCTGCAACCGGGCCGGACCCTGGGGTTGGTCGGCGAGTCTGGATCAGGGAAGACGGTGCTGTCGCGGTCGATATTGGGCCTGTTGCCCACCCGCAACCGCCTCACCCCCGGTGGCTCGATCTCCTTCGACGGCGTCGACATCGGCCACCTGTCCAAGCGGGAGATGCGCGCGTACTGGGGCAAGGACCTGGCGATGGTCTTCCAGAACCCGATGACGTCGCTCAATCCGGTGCTCACGGTGGGCCGGCAGCTCACCGAGGTGCTGAAACTGCACCTGAGGATGCGTCGGGCGGATGCCCGGAACCGGGCCATCGAACTGCTGAGCAGCGTGGGCATCCCCGAACCGGCACGGCGGTTCGACGACTTCCCGCACCAGCTGTCCGGGGGGATGCGCCAGCGCGTCACCATCGCCATCGCGCTGGCGTGCAACCCGCGGTTGCTGCTCGCGGACGAGCCGACCACGGCGCTCGACGTCACCGTCCAGGCGCAGATCCTCGACTTGCTGGACACACAGCAACGCGAGCGGGGAATGACGATGGTTCTCGTCACGCACGACCTCGGCGTGGTGGCGGGAAGGACCGACGAGATCGCGGTGATGTACGGCGGCAAGATCGTCGAGATCGCGCCGACCAGGGAGCTGTTCCGCAAAACACGGATGCCCTACACGCAGGCCCTGATGCTCAGCGTCCCCAACATGTCCGCCCCGAGCCACACCCGCCTGTTCACCATCCCCGGCCGGCCGCCCGTGCTGACCGATCCGACGCCGGGCTGCCGCTTCAGCCCGCGGTGCCCCTACGCGCAGGAGCGGTGCCTGGTCGAGGAGCCGCCGCTCGCGGCTCCGGAACGAGCCGACCACCAGTACGCGTGCTGGTACCCGGTCGGCACGGCAGAGGGTGCGCTCGCGCTCGAGAGCAACCTCGCCGCCGGCGTGACCGCCAGCGGCACCGACATGTCGTCGATGTCCACATTGGAGGCGTGATGGCGGGTACCGGGAAGGCTCATCTACAGGACGGTGACGTGCTGTTACGGGTCGAGGACCTCGTCGTCGAGTACGCGGCGGGGCGGGGGAAGAAGGTCCACGCCGTCTCCGGGATCTCCTTCGACGTCCGCCGCGGCGAGACCCTTGGCTTCGTCGGCGAGTCAGGCTGCGGGAAGTCGACGACCGGGCGCGCGGTGCTGCAGCTCCCCTCACCGACATCGGGTTCGGTCACGATGAACGGTGTCGACCTCACGATGGCGGCGAGGGGTGAGATGCGGCTGGCGCGGACCCAGATGCAGATGATCTTCCAGGATCCGCTGTCGGCGCTCAACCCGCGGCGCCGGGTGCGAGAGATCGTGCGCGAGCCGCTCTCCATCTGGAAACGGGACCGGGCGAACTCCGACGCGCGGGTCGCCGAGCTGCTCGACCAGGTCGGCCTGGACGCTGCGGTGGCGGGCGACAGGCGCCCCCACGAGTTCTCCGGCGGGCAGTGCCAGCGCATCGCGATCGCGCGCGCGCTGATCCTGGAGCCGGGTTTGCTGATCTGCGACGAGCCCGTGTCGGCACTCGACGTGTCGGTCCAGGCACAGATCCTCAACCTGCTCGAGGACCTCAAGGAGAAGTACGGCCTCAGCATGATCTTCATCGCGCACGACGTCGCCGTCGTCAGGAGCATCAG
Organism: Pseudonocardia aurantiaca; assembly: GCF_039526725.1. NCBI lineage: Bacteria > Bacillati > Actinomycetota > Actinomycetes > Pseudonocardiales > Pseudonocardiaceae > Pseudonocardia > Pseudonocardia aurantiaca. The sequence continues at coordinate 184,181 of NZ_BAAAJG010000010.1, read as the reverse complement.
CGATCGAGTGGCCGTGATGTACCTCGGAAAGCTGTGCGAGATCGCCCCGGCGGAGGAGCTCACCACCCGGGCGGCACACCCCTACACGAAGACGCTCCTGGATGCCGTTCCGATCGCGGACCCGGACGTCATCGTCAGGAGCAGCGAGTCGGCGCCGGCCGAGGCTCCGTCGCCGATCTCCCCACCCAGCGGCTGCAGGTTCCGCACCCGGTGCCCGAGAAGCCAGGCCCGGTGCGCTGAGGAGGAGCCCGTCTTCCGCAAGGTGACCGAGCAGCACTTCGTGGCGTGCCACTACCCGCTGGTGCCGCTGTCGCCGGCGGAGACGTCCGAGCCGGCGGAGCAGCCCGACCGGGCGTCCTCCGTCCCCACAGCGATCGGTGTCAGGAGAGGAACGGCATGACCGGCAGCGCTCTGAACGGGATTCGGGTGCTGGAGCTGGGAGGTGGCGACTCGTACGCAGTGCCCTACGCCACCCGGCTGCTCGCCGACCTCGGCGCCGAGGTCGTCATGGTCGAGCCGCCTGAGGGTCACGCGTTGCGCCGGGTTCCCGGCGCCGAGGGTCGCGACGCCCACGCCCGGCGCAACGTATTTTCGTTTCTCGCCGGCGGCAAGCGCAGTGTGGTGCTGCCCGATCCGCACCATCGCTCCCTCGGTGAGCTCCTGAGCTGGGCGGAGGTGGTCGTGGATGACCTCGGGGTCGACGGGCTCGCGGCGCTGGGGTTCGACGACGACGAGCTGCGAAGGCTGCGGCCCGACTCCGTCACCGTGCACGTCTCGGACTGGGGCGATTCCGGCCCGTACCGCGACCTCCCGGCGACGGCGCTGACGCTGCAGGCGACCGCAGGCTGGGTGACCACCCGGAACGAGCCCGGCGCGCCACTGGTGCAGGTGGGTGGGCGGATGCACGAATGGGTGGCCGGAGCGTTCATCGCCGCCGCCGTGATGACCGGGCGGGCGGCGGTGCGCAAGACCGGGATCGGGGTCTGCGTCGACTTCTCGGTGTTCGAATGCATCCACAGCACGATCCCGTACACCCGCCTGCAGCTGGACACGAACGTGGAGCTGGGGCTGGGGCCGACCGTGACCGTGTTCACCCCGTTCGGCGTGCGGCCGTGCAAGGACGGCTGGGTGGGGATCAACATCCTGACCGGCCGGCAGTGGGTGGACGCCTGCCTCGTCACCGACCTCGGCGAGTTCGCCGACCAGCAGCAGGAGCTGGGGCGGGGTGAGGGTGAGATCGCGAGGTTCGAGTCGCGGCTGCTCAAGTGGTTGAGCCGGCGGACGGTCAAGGAGGTCGTGGAGCTCGGGCAGGCCATGCGCATCCCGGTGGTGCCCGTGTGCCCGGGCGGGTCGGTCGACCTGCTCCCGCAGTGGACCCAGCGTGAGTTCTTCGTGGAGGTCGATGGCAGCGACGGCACCTACATGTGCCCGGGGCCACCATGGCGGCTCGGGGCGACGCCGCCGCACCGCGGCCTCCGGGCGCCGGTGCTCGGCGAGCACACGGCGGGCATGCTCGACGATCTGGACCAGGTCGCGGGGAGTAAGCGGTGAGTGGGACGCTGCCGTTCGACGGCCTGCGGGTGATCGATCTCGGGAGCTTCTGGGCGGCCCCGTACCTCACCACCTATCTGGGTGCCTACGGCGCTGACGTCGTCAAGGTCGAGTCGGTCCAGCGGCCAGACGGGTTCCGTTTCACGAGCACCCAGCCGGCGCTGGGCGACCGGTGGTTCGACCGCAGTCTGCTGTGGCAGGCGACGAACCTGAACAAGCGCTGCGTCACTGTCGGTCTGCGATCTGAGCAGGGCAAGGACCTGCTGCGGCGGCTCTGCGCCGACGCGGACGTCTTCGTCGAGAACTACGCCGCTCGGGTCGTCGAGCAGTTCGGGTTCGACTACGAGGGACTGCGTCGGATCAACCCCTCCATCATCGTGCTGCGGCTGCCGGGGTTCGGGCTGGCCGGACCGTGGCGGGACTATGTCGGGTGGGGCAACGCATTCGAGCAGATCGCGGGGCTGGCGTGGGTCACCGGATTCGGCGACGGGCGCCCGCAGACGCCGGGCGGGTACATCGACCCGACGGTCGGGATGCACGCGGCGGTGGCGCTGCTGGCTGCGGTCGAGCACCGGGAGCGGACGGGGGAGGGGCAGCTCGTGGAGGTCCCGCAGATCGAGGTCGGAGCCTCGATGACGGCGGAGCAACTCATAGTGCGGTCCTCGGGCGGCACCGAGCTCGTCCGGCAGGGGAACCGGCACCCGGTCTATGCGCCGCAGGGCGTGTACAGGTGCGCGGCGGAGCCGGCCGAGTGGGTGGCTCTGTCCGTCCGGGACAACCGGGAATGGCGTGCTCTCCGGCGGATCATGGGCGATCCGCCGGAGATGGCCGCACCCGTGCTGGACACAGTGGCAGGACGGCAGTCGCACCATGACGAGCTCGACCGTGCCCTCCAGGAGTGGTCGAGGGGCCAGGACGTCCACGACGTCGTCAGCGACCTGCGCGGTGCCGGGGTTCCAGTTGCCCGCGTGCTGGTGCCGGCCGGTTTCAACGAGGACCCCCAGCTTGTCGACCGCCAGTACTACCAGGAGGTGGTACACCCGCTGTCCGGGAAGCGGCGATTTCCCGGCTACCCGATGCGGTTCTCGTTCGAGTCGGCCCGCCGCCCGCACCGGCGGCCTGCGCCGAGACTGGGTGAGCACAACGAGGAGATTCTTGGTGGCGAACTCGGGCTGACCCCGGATGAGCTGGCCGCCCACACCGAGTCGGGAGTCATCGGCACCGCCCCGGCGGGAGCCTGATGAGCGAACTCGACGGGCACAACGCCGTCGGACACCCGTGGCAGCGCACCGTGCCCGCCTCGGACCTGCGGGCGTCGAAGCACCGGCTCGCCGCGATGGTCCGTGCACTGATCGCGGAGACGGTGCTCGTAGATGCCTCGAGAGCGAGAGCCGAGGACCTCCTCGCGGTCCAGGTCGCCTGCGAGGACCTGCTCCGGTCGGTGTCGGCCCTGCCGAGCCTCCGGTCGAGGGGCGGCCACCACGCGGTGGCCGAGGACCGACCGTTGATCGAGCGCGGACCGATCAGCGGCATGAGCAACCCGCTCGCTCCGCCACTCGTCATGAGTGCGGTATCCGGCTCGTCGGTGGTGCACGCGACCGCCGTGTTCGGTACTGCGTACGAGGGTCCGCCGAACATGGTGCACGGGGGTGTCCTGCTGTGTGTGCTCGACGAGGTGCTGGCCTTCGGGCAGATCCCGTCCGGTGCGATCGGGATGACGGGCACGGTGACGGTCAAGTTGATCAGACCGGTGCCGATCGGTGTCCGGGTGGACTTCGAGGCCGGAACCGAGAGTGTCGAGGAGCGCAAGACGAGGGTATGGGCGCGCGCGTTGGTCGATGGTCAGACGGCCGCCGAAGCCACCGCCGTCTGCATCCGCCCTCGGCGGTAGTCCCGATGCTCGACGCGCTCGCCTGGTCGGGCCATCACATCGACGACCGCCACCTCATCGGACGTCGGAAGGGGTTCGGTGGCCGGTTCGACGTGCCCGAGGAGGTCGAGGCGCGAACGCACCGATTCCTGCCACAGCCGAGCCCACCGCGTAGACGGTCATGAGCAGGACCACCAGCCTGTGCGTCCGACGGTAGGCGTGTCTCACCGGCGGCGCGGGCGGGACGCGGGCGGCCTACCCATCACGGCCGACGATGATCCCGCTGGTCGGCACCCCGGTTCCCGCGGTGACCAGCACATGGTCGACCTCGTCGAGCTGGTTGGCCGAGGTGCCCCGGATCTGACGAACGGCTTCGAGCACGCCGTTGACGCCGTGGATGTAGGCCTCGCCGAGTTGCCCGCCGTGGGTATTCAGCGGGAGCCGTCCCCCCATCTCCAGGTGCCCGTCGCGGATGAAGTCCTTCGCCTCACCGCGACCGCAGAACCCGAACGCCTCCAGCTGCGGCAGCACGAACGGGGTGAAGTGGTCGTAGATGACCGCCGAGCGGATGTCGTCGGGACCGAGACCGGAGGTCGCGTAGAGCTGGCGCGCGACGAGCGCCATCTCGGGCAGCTCCACCTCGCGTTCGTCGGGCCGGTAGTAGCTCGTCATCATGTGCTGGTCGTCGGCCGCACCCTGGGCGGCCGCGTCGATGAGCACGGCCGGGTGCGGCATGTCGCGGGCCCGCTCGGTGCTGGTGACAACCAGCGCGACGCCTCCGTCGCTCTCCTGGCAGCAGTCGAGCAGGTGCAGCGGCTCGACGATCCACGGGGAGGCCTGGTGGTCGTCGAGCGTGATGGGCTTGCCGTAGAACCACGCGTTGGGGTTGGTCGCGGCGTGTGTGCGGTCCACGACGCTCACCCGGCCGAAGTCCTCGCTGGTGGCCCCGAACTCGTGCATGTAACGACGTGCGAACATCGCCACCCAGCTCGCCGGTGTGGCGAGCCCGAACGGCAAGGTCCAGCTCATGGCGATCTGTTCGGCGTCCGACCCGCTGGGCTGACCGCGCTGGCCCGCCCCGAACCTGCGGCCGGACCGTTCGTTGAACGCCCGGTACACCACGACGTTCCTTGCCACGCCGGTGGCGACCGCCATCACGGCCTGGAGGACGACGGCGCAGGCGGCGCCCCCGCCGTAGTGGATGCGCGACATGAACGTGAGGTCGCCCATTCCCGTCGCTCGGGCGATGTCGATCTCAGGGCTGGTGTCGAGGGAGAATGTCGTCAGGCCGTCGATGTCCGACGGCTCCAGCCCGGCGTCGGCGATGGCGGCCGTGACGGCCTCCACAGCCAGCCGCAACTCGCTGCGGCCGGACCTCTTCGAGAACTCCGTCTGTCCGATCCCGACGATGGCGGCCTGGCCGGAGAGTCGACGGTCCATCAGTTGTTCCTCTCGGCGGAGCCCCAAGCCATCGCGGCCCCGATGCTGGCCAGGTGCGAATGGCCCGCGCCGAGGCTCAGTTCGTTGTGCTTGGACCAGAGCGTGTAGCGATGCAGCGGGTAGTCGGTGTCCACGCCCATCCCACCGTGTAGCTGCTGGGCCGCGGCGGTCACCCGCTGGCCCCCCTCAGAGGCCCAGAATTTCGCGACGTCGACCGTGTGTCCCACCGGCCGGTCGTTGTCGAGCGCCCAGGCCGCCTGCCAGAGCGTTGACCGGATGCACTCGACGTCGAGGTAGGCGTTGGCGGCGCGCAGGGCGACGGCCTGGAACATCGCGATGGGACGGCCGAACTGCTCGCGTTCCGAGGTGTAGGCCGAGGTCATCCTGAGCGCCTGCTCGGCCACGCCGAGCTGGATCGCGCATGTCGCCACCACCGCGCGATCGACCATCCAGCGAAGGACGTCGACGCCCTCGGGACCGGCGAGCACGGCGTCCGCGGCGACCCGCACCCCCGTCAGCACCATCCGCGACTCCGGTTGGCCGCTGGTGGTCTGCTCGCCCTCGAGCACCACGCCGTCGGCGGTCGCCTCGACCAAGAAGACCTTGACCTCGTTCTCGGCCGTCTCGGCCGGGACGAGTATGTGCTCGGCGTGCTCGGCGAACGGGACGCAGATCTTCTCGCCGTCGAGCTGCCAGCCTGCCTCGCCGAGATCCTTCGCGATGGTGGACACCGTCAGCGGGTCGTGCGAGTGCGGCTCGACCAGCGCCGCGGACAGCACCGAGTCACCGGACACCATCGCCGGCAGGATCGATTCGCGCAGGCGGGCCGGGCCGAATGCGTCGATCGCCGGTGCGGCGACGGCCAGCGTGATCGCCATCGGCAGCCTGGCCAGGTGCCGCCCCTGCATCTCAAGCAGGGTGCACGTCTCGAGCAGCCCGAGCCCGGTGCCGCCGACGTCCTCGGCGACGGCGAGCCCGAGCAGGTTCCCGGCCGCAGCCTCGCCCCATGCCTCGCGGTCGAACCACGCGGCGCCCGACGGTGGGGCCGGCGCTCCGACGATGCCGGCCGACCGCGGCGCGAACACCTCGGCGGCCACCGACTGGGCAGCATGCTGCTCCTCAGTCAGGGAGAAGTCCATCGCGTCCTCACTTGTCCTGGGTCGGGCGGAAGAGTGGAAGGGTGAGCCCCGGCTCGACCTCGACGAAGGTCGCTTCCACCGGCATGTCGACGTGCACCTCGTCGGGGCTCACCCCGATCACCTGCGAGATCAGGCGGGTTCCCTCGTCGAGCCCGATGACCGCGACCGAATACGGCTCGGTGAACGGCGGGGCGAGGGGCTTGTGGAACGTGACGTGGCTGTACACGCGGCCACGGCCGCTGGCCACGACGTGGCCGAGGTCGAAGGACCCGCAGGCGGCGCAACGCGGCCGCGGGGGGTGCGCCAGTGCGGCGCACGACCCGCACCGCTGGATCCGGAGCTCCCCGACGGGCAGCCCGTCCCAGAAGAACGCCGTGTCCTCGTTGACGGCGGGCCACGGCCGTTGGCGCTGCGAGTCGGCGGAGGCCGGTGTGGCGGTGTCGACCGTCGTCTCGGTCATCGTCCACCCCGCGGCATCCCGAGCCCGGTCCACGCGATGATCTCGCGTTGGATCTCGTTGTTGCCGCCCCCGAACGTCCCGACGATGGCGCTGCGGTACTCGTTCTCCAGGCGCCCCCTGAGCACCGACCCCGGCGACCCCGACCGGAGGTAGCCGGCCTGTCCGAGGATCTCCAGGAGCAGCCGCGCCACCTCCTGGTGCGCCTCGGTCCCGAGCACCTTCGCGGCCGACGAGTCGGACGCGGTCAGCTCGCCCGCATTGAGGGCCGCGGCCATGCGCCAGTTCGCCAGCTTGACCGCCTCGATCATGGCGTGGGCGCGGCCGAGCAGCAGTTGCACCCAGCTCAGGTCGATCACCCGCTCGCCAGAGCCCATCTTCGTCTGCCTGGACCAGTCGAGCACGTCGTCGAACAAGCGGAACCAGCGTCCCGCGTTGGCCGCGAGCGCGACCCGCTCGTGGTTGAGCTGGCTGGTGATCAGCGTCCAGCCCTGGTTCTCGCCGAGCACGAGGTTCTCCGCCGGGACCCGCACATCCTCGTAGTAGCTGAACGTCGTGTGCCCGCCGCCGACCACGTGCAGCGGAACGGCGCTGAACCCAGGGGACGAGGTTGGGACGATGAACACCGAGATGCCCCGATGGCGTGCCTCCGTCAGGCCCGTGCGGGCGGCGAGCCAGATGAAGTCGGCGGTGTCACCACCGCTGGTGAACACCTTGCTGCCCTGGATCACGTAGTTGTCGCCGTCTCTGACGGCCTTCGTGGTGAGGGCCGCGAGATCCGTCCCGGCAGAGGGCTCCGAGTAGCCGATGGCCCAGTCCTCCCGCCCGGAAAGGATCGCCGGGAGGTGCCGCCGCTTCTGCTCCTCGGTGCCGTAGTGCATCAGCGTCGGGCCGACGGTGTTGAGTGCGATCAGCGGCAGGGGTGCCTTCGCACGGTTGGCCTCGTCGAAGAAGATGAACTGTTCGAGCGCGGAGAGGGACCGCCCGCCGTACTCCTTCGGCCACCCCACGCCGAGCCAGCCGTCGTCGCCCATCCGCTGCCTGATGCGGCGGGTGACCGGGCCGTCGTGGCCACCTTCCTCGGTCATCGCGGCCTCGGCGTCGGGCGGGATCAGCTCACCGAAGTAGGCGCGGATCTCCTGCTGCAGGCGGAGTTGCTCGTCTGTGTAGCTGAGGTACATGCACGTTCCCCTTCGGTCGCACCTGTTCGGGGTAGCGTCACGCGAGCTCGACAGTCATCCGTGCGATGACCGAGTCCTGCTGGACCTGGTTGTCGATGTGGACGGTGAGATCCACGAGCTTGCGATCACCTTCGGCGTACTTCCGCTCGACGGTGCCGTGCACGGTCAGGGTGTCGCCCGGGCAGTTCGTGCCGCGCATGTCGAAGCCCAGCTTGCGCAGGAAGGAGTCGGGGCCGGCCCAGTCCGTGACGTAGCGGCCGAGCAGGCCCTGGTACCACATCGTGTTCAGGAAGATGTCCCGGGCGCCGTTGCGCCTCGCGAACCCCGCGTCGTGGTGGATCGGGTAGATGTCCCGGGTCCCCGCGACGTCCTTGGCGAGCGTGCTGAGGGTGACCTCGAACGTCAGTGGGGGGAGTTTGGTCAGTTCCTGCACATCGGCCCACCGGGCCGCCGTCGTCATCGTCATGTGCGTCTCCTGTCCCTACGTCGGTCGGTTCAGTCCCTGCGCGCCGAGGTGCCGTCGTACATCAGGAGCACGTTGCGTGCCTTGGCCACCACCGTCTCGTCGACCTCGGTGATGTACTCGATCTCGGTCGTGAGGAAGACGCCGCGGCCTACGCGGGTCTGTTTCACGTCGCTGACGTGGACGAGCCGGTCGGTCTGGCCCATCCGCCCGTCGCCCGGCCCGAACGGCTCGAGGTACTCCTCCTCGCGCGTGACGTTCGTCGCCGTCGTGAAGCCGAGCTCCCGGACGATGTCGTAAACGAGGCTGGACGGCGACGGGCCGAGTTCCTTCTCGCGTTGCTCGGCGCGCTCACGCAGGAAGTCGGGGAGCCACCACGCGGCCATGTTGAGCGCCATCAGCGCCTGCGGCGGGGCGATCATGCGTCCGAAGCGCGAGGCGATGGCCTGTTCGGCGTCCCAGTACACCGGGTTCGCGTCCTCGACCGCCTCGCAGAAGTTCCACACCGCGGCCGTTTCGATGGGCCGGGCGGACCAGCGCAGTGGGCCATCCCGGCCCAGAAATGGTTCCAGCCTGTCGCGTAGCAGCGTGTCGACGTCGTGGTCGTTCACGGTCTTCCCTTCCCGGGACGGAGGGGGCAGGTGAAGCGGCCGAAAGAGGCCAATGCCGCGAAGGTAGAAGCTTACTAACCAGCCGTCAAGTAGCCTTGTCCGAGCGCGGCCGCCTCGGGCGAGGTTGAACAGGTCGCATCGTGCCTGGTAGGCGCCTCAAGAAGGGCACTTTCAGTAGACGGGTCGATCAGCGGCCACGTCCAGAACGCATGAGTCTTGCACGTAATACTGATGTACATTGCAGGTATGCCTCCGTCCCGCGGATCCCGAGTCGACGAGCTGGACACCGCCCTGCTGGTGTTGCGACGGCTCTGGCAGCGGCCGGAGGTCAGCGCGTTCCTCGGCGCCCGCCTCGACGCCACGATCAAGCTCGAGCACTACCGGACGCTTAACGCCGTTGACCGCTCGTCGGGTCGAATCTCGGTCGGCGAGCTCGCCGGCGTGCTCAAGGTCGACGCGTCCACCGGTAGTCGCCTGGTGGAGGGGATGGTCGGGCGCGGGTATGTGCACCGCAGCGAGGACGCGTGCGACCGGCGCCGCTCGACCCTCGACCTCACCGACCTCGGGCGCGAGGTGCTGCTGACACTAAAATTGGCGCGGGTCGCGGCCCTGACCGAGCTGACCCAGGACTGGCGGGCGAGCGAGATCGCCGACCTTGCCCGATTGCTGCGGCGGCTCGACGCCGCCGTCAGGGACCTGCACGGCACGCCTGCCCCGAACGGTGCGGGAGCGCGCGGCCCCCGGGCTCCCACGCGAGGGCGCGACGAGGCCGACCGGTCGACGGCCGACCGGCAGCCGCCGCGATGACCTGCACGAACCGGCCCGTCGGTGGCGGACCACATCCTTCGGCCAGTCGATTCCGGCCGCGCCTGCCCACACGTGGCCCGCTGCAGCCTGCGGCACCCGCAGTTCCTGGTCTTCTGGTCGAGCTTCTGCACGACGCAGCTGGGTTTCTGGATGTCGAGCGTTTCCTTGCAATGGCTCACGGCCCGGGTGGCCGACGAGCCCACCCTTGAGCTCGGCTATCTCTACTTCTTCAACCTGATCCCGCTGTTCCTCTTCTCGCCGTGGTCCGGCGTGCCGGCCGACCGCTACCGGCGGCGCGACCGGCGTCGGCGCGATCGTGGGAGCGTTCCTGGCGAGCGCGGGGACGGCCGTGCCCAAGGTGCCGCGCGTGGGCGCTGGGCGTCTTCGCCGCCGTGCTGTCGGTGCTGGGCCTGGGCATGCTGCTGTGGCATCGACGACGCACCGGACCGCCGATGCCGGGGTCGGCGTCGTGAGCGCGGAGGTCGGCGCGGTGGGAGCCTGTACCCTGAGTTCCCGAATGGGGACACCAGCAGGCGCGGCGTACGTGCCGCACACTCGGGCGACCCCGGTCCGTCGACGAAAGGCGGGCGACCGTGCCGCGCGGTAATCCTTCAGATGGAGGCCTGACGACACGTGAACGTGTTCTGCAGGAAGCGGCGTCCCAGTTCATCGACCACGGTTTCACGCGCACGCCGCTGAGCTGGATCTCCGCGCGGCTCGGTGTGACCAAGGCCGCACTGTACTACCACTTCGAGAGCAAGGACGAGCTGCTCATTGCGCTTGTCTCGCCGCTGCTCGACCGGGTGGACCAGCTGTTGGAGGATATGGAGAAGCGGCCGAACGGTGAGCACGACAAGCGCCTGCTCCTCGAGCGGTACGCCGACATCCTCGCCCAGGACCGCCGGGCGGCGGCGATACTTGGCCGCGACCTGAACGTGAGCTCGCACCCGGCGATCGCACCGCGGATCGAGAACCACGTGCGCAGACTCATGGACCTTCTGACCGGCTCCGTCCCGGATCCCGAGGAGCTCGTACGCGTCAGCTCGGCGATGACGATCATCCAGCGCGGGCTGGTGGGACGCGCGAGCGAACAGAAGACCGTCGGGGCGTTGTCCCGCGACGAGCACCGGCGGATTCTGGTGCGGCTCGCGTTCGGCATCCTCGAGCAGCGGTTCGCCGACGGCACCGCCCCGGCCGACCCACCGAGCCCGGTCCCGCGGCTCGTGTCGAGGCCGGGCCGCGTCTCATAGCGGCCGCCGATCCTGGGTTCCCGTGGCCGGGGGGTCCGGAGTGACATCGCGGCGAAGGGCCCTGCGCAGCAGCTTGCCCGTCTCCGTGTACGGCAGGTCCGCCCGGAACTCGACGAGCTGAGGCACGCGTGAGGACCGCAGCCGGGACCGGACCCAGTCCCGCAGCTCGTCGGCCTGCACCGTGCTGCCGGTTTCCCGCACCACGAGGGCGGCGACGGACTCGCCCCACTCGACGTCAGGGACGCCGATCACCGCGACGTCGGCGACGTCGGGATGGCGCAGCAGTACCTCCTCGATCTCCCCTGGCGACATGTTCTCGCCACCCCGGACGATCACGTCGTCCATGCGACCGTCGATGAACAGGTAGCCGCCGTCGTCCAGATGCCCGCCGTCGCGCGTGGCGAACCACCCGTCGCGGAGCCCGGGCGCGGCGCCGAGGTACTCACCGGACACCTGCTCGCCGCGCACCCATACCTCGCCGGACTGCCCCGCACCGACTGCGAGCCCGTCCGCCCCTCGCACCTGCAACTCGATCCCGGGAAGCGGGCGCCCGACGGAGCCGAGCCGGAGCCGGACTGCCGGATCGGTGCTGGCCGCAGCGGAGCGGTGGTCGTCAGGACCGAGCACTGCGATCGTCGAGCTGGTCTCGGTCAGCCCGTAGGCATTGACGAAGTCGACGTCCGGCAGCAGCGCCATCGCCCGCTCGATGACGGGGAGCGGCATACGCCCACCTCCGTAGGAGAGGTGTCGAAGGCCCGGCAAGGTGGTACCGGCCCGCTCGAGGACGTCGAGGATTCGCACGAGCATTGTCGGGACCACCATCGCGTGGGTCACCGACTCGTCGCGGACCGTCCGCACCCAGCCCTCCGGATCGAACTGTTCGAGGTAGACCAGGCGGCGCCCGGAGTAGATGGAGCTCAGCACGGCGGAGATGCCGGCCACGTGATAGCCGGGAACGCTCACCAGCGCGCACTCCGCCTCGTCCGCCGCCGCGAACCCGACCGTTCCGATGATGTATGAGAACAGGTTCTGGTGTCTGAGCACCGCCGCCTTCGGCTCACCCGTGGTGCCGCTGGTGAACAGCAGGATCGCGATGTCACCGTCCACGACGTCCAACTCGGCCATGGCGGCGCGGTTGGCGAGCTGCTCCAGGAACTCCGGTCGGGACACCACCATCACCTGTTCGATCCCGGCGACCCTGGGGACGGCGGGTGCGTCGACGACGGCGACGCTCGGCGCGGTCCGCCGGACCACGCCGCGGAGCCGGTCGTCGGCGAGCCGGTAGTTGATCGGCACGAACGGCACGCCCGCGATGGCGGCTCCAAAGAGCAGTACCGGCATGGCGTTGGAGTTGACGTCGATCGCGACGACCCGCGCACGGTCCTGGTCGGTGATCCAGGACGCCGCCCGCTTCGCGCGAGCGAACAGGCTCGCGTAGGACGTGCTCGAGCCCCGGGGACCGATCGCGGCGCGGTCCCCGAATCCGTCGGCCGCCATCTGCAACAGCATCGCGATGTTCACTGCGCGCTCACCGTCTCTCGTGTCGGCCGTGCCGGTAGGTGTGGATGCCGTGTCTCACGAATCGGCACGGCGCAGGGAAGTCATCGGCGGTGGGCGGCGTCGGCCGCGGGATGCGGTGCCGTGCCGCCGCTGCGCCGCCAGGTGGTGGGGCTCTCCTCCACCTGGACGACGGCCCCGCGCGGTGCGAGGGCGCGCGCGTGCGCGGCCGCCTCTCCCAGTGCAGAGAGCATGCGTGACGAGCAGGCCCTGCACCTCGTGGACCCCCGTGCCGATCCGGTCGAGGCCCGCGCACAGGGCGTCCCATCCATCGGGGGTGTCCCACCCGGCGTCGATGAGGTACGGGCCCTGCGGCGTCTCGAAGACGTAGACGAAGACATGCCGGAGCGTGTCGAGGGGCAGGGGAAGGGGCAGGCTCCACAGCCCCGAACTCATCTGCTCGACGGGTGGCATTGCACGGAGCGGAGCAGCGGAGCCGGCCATCTGGCCTCCTTCGATCGGGCACGGGGCCCGGGGCCCGCGGGCGGTAGAGGTCAGCTGCCGGAGGCGTCCTGCGCGGCAGCGCGAACGAGAGCGCCGACCTGCTTGACCCCGGACGCGGAGATGCGGAAATCGGGTGCGAGCACGACCATGACGGCGATCGGCGTTGCCGACGCGTCGAGGACGGCAGCACCGATGCTCGTGACGTCGTTCGCGCTGTACACGGCGTAGCCGCGCTGCCGGGCCGCGTCGATCAGCTCGGCGTCGAGCTCACCGGTCGGGGCGACGACCGCCGCGCTCGTGGGGACGGGCGGCAGCGCGGCGAACCATGCGGACGCACTGGCTCCGAACAGCGGCATGACGTCACCGACGCGCGCCATGCTGGCGACCGTCGCGCTGCTGTCGGCGACGTCGACGACGACGAGCTGACCACCCTGTGCCGCGACCAGGAGAACCGTCTCGCCGGTGGCGTCCCGCAGTGTCCGGATGGCCCAGCGCGACCTCTCCACAGTCCGCGTGAGCCGGGCGGAACCGGCGATCTCCAGGATTCTCGCGCCTAGCTGCCACCGCGTCGGACGGTCAGCCGTCGGCTGCAGCCAGCCCGCCTGGTGCAGGGTGACCGCGATGCGGTGGACACCGCTTTTGTCGATCCCGGTTTCGCGTGAGAGCTCGCTGACACCGATGGGCTGACGGGCGGCGACAGCCTCGAACACCCGGCACGCGTTGTCCACCGCCTGGACCCGTTTGACCGTCGACATCTGGGCCTTTCGTCGTCCATGAGGGCCGAGTGGCGCCTTGACCCGTGCCACCAGCCGACCGTACGATCCGAAATGTATCACTAGGTAATATGAGTTGTCTCTCTCTGAGACACACTAATTGGGAGGTTCGCGCTGATGCCGGATCCCGTACGCGTCGGAACCCGCCTGACCTGCCCCAGCTGCGGCAATCAGATCGTCGTCGTGAAGCCGTCCAAGACCGCCTTCACGTGCTGCGGCGGGGTGCCGATGAGCGCCAAGGTCCCGGAGGGGCGCTCGCATGTCCACGCTCGGTAAGCGCTACTCCTGCGACACATGCGACGCTGTCGTGCTCTGCTGCTCCGCAGGCTCCGGTGACGTCCGTTGCTGCGAAATGGTCATGGTGGAGCGCACGGCGACGCCCCTGCCGTCCTCCGACTAGGCAGAAACTCGAACTCGAGCCCCGGGTCGTTCTCGAGGAACGCCACGCTGCTACGCGTCGTTGCCGGGCAGTCACAGGCCGGCCCCCGAGTAGGCGCTGGTGCCGCCGAGGAGGTCCGTCTTCTCCAGCACGAGGACGCTGTAGGCCCTGTGCGGCGGCGGTGTAGGCGCCCGTCAGGGCGGCACCGCCGGAGCCGACGACCACGACGTCGACCTCGGTGGGAGTGCGGCCCAGCCGGTCGCCGGGTTTGCGGAGCGGTGGGCGGTGGGCGGCACCGACGGGCCCGCTCATGATCCGGGCACCCGCTGACGGTCGGGCATCGGTGCCTCATCGCTCGGACGCTAGAAGGCCGGGGGCGGGGCGGATACGCGACTTTCCGCTGAGCAGGACGGGCGGGATCCGGTGGCCGCGGCCGGAACCGGACCACCGGACGAACGCTCCGCGCATGCGGCCCGGCCGGCCCTTGACGCCGCTGACGGCGAACCAGCAGGGTGAACCAAACGCTTGCTCGCTTGCTGAAAGTGTCCCGGTGTTCTCTTGAGCGGCCGCTCATCACCGAGGCCTCCTGCTGGAGGAACGCGGCATGTATGGTCGGACCGAAGCAAGCGATTGGTTGGTTAGGGGAGGTCAACATGGGGGTTTCCGCTGGCGGGCCGCAGGCCGTGATCGTCGCGGCTGCGCGGTCGCCCATCGGCCGGGCCTACAAGGGATCGTTGCGCGACATGCGACCGGACGACCTCGCCGCGCAGTTGGTCCGCGCGGCGCTCGACCAGGTCCCGGCGCTCGATCCCGGCGAGATCGACGACCTCCAGATGGGGTGCGGACAGCCCGCGGGCGAGCAGGGGTACGGACTCGGCCGCGCGGTCGCCGTGCTGCTGGGGCTCGACGCCGTGCCGGGCGCGACCGTCCAGCGCTACTGCGCGTCGAGCTTGCAGACCACCCGGACGGCCGCACACGCGATCCGGGTCGGCGAGGCCGACGTCGTCGTCTCCGCCGGGGTCGAGTGCGTCTCGCGGTACGCGCGCGGCAAGTCCGACGGGATGCCGGACACCCGCAACCCGGTGTTCGCCGAGGCCACGGAGTGCACCGAGCGCCGGCGGGTGGATGGCGAGCCGTGGAAGGACCCGCGGCTCGACGGTCACCTCCCCGACCTGTACGTCGCCATGGGGGAGACCGCCGAGAACGTCGCCGGCCTGTGCAGGGTCTCCCGCGCCGCGCAGGACGAGTTCGCCGCGCTGAGCCAGAACCGAGCGGAGGCGTCGATCGCCTCCGGGTTCTTCGCCCGCGACATCACCCCCGTCACCCTGCCCGACGGCTCGGTGGTCGTGGCGGACGACGGCCCGCGCGCCGGCGTCACGGTGGAGAAGCTGGCCGGGCTCGCGCCCGTGTTCCGCGAGGACGGGACCGTGACCGCCGGCAACTGCTGCCCGCTCAACGACGGGGCGGCCGCGCTGGTGCTCATGTCCGACACCCGCGCCGCGGAGCTGGGGATCACCCCGCTCGCCCGGGTAGTCGCGACCGGTGTATCCGCGCTGAGCCCGGAGATAATGGGGCTCGGTCCGGTGGCCGCAGTGGAGCGCGCGCTGGCGCACGCGGGCATGACGATCGGCGACGTCGACCTGATGGAGGTCAACGAGGCGTTCGCGGCGCAGGTGCTGCCGTGCCTGGACAAGATCGAGGTCGGCGTGGACCGCGTGAACGTGCACGGCGGCGCCATCGCCCTGGGTCATCCGTTCGGTCAGACCGGCGCCCGCCTGACGACCACCCTGCTGCACGGGCTGCAGGATGCGGACGCCGAGGTCGGCGTGGTCACCATGTGCGCGGCGGGCGGCCAGGGCATGGCGCTGGTGATCGAGCGCGTCGGTTAACGCGTCACCGACATCGCCCACCACTCGATCGGGGGTGTGATCGCCGGTCCGCACGTCGTCCCGGTCCGCTGCGCCGCACGCTGACCCTCCGGGGGCGGGCCTGCACCGGGCCGCCCCGCGGGTCGGCCCGGATCAATCCAGGTCGAACGCCGCGTAGCCGTCAAGGAAGATCGACGCGCAGTCCGCGGCGAGCCGCTCGATCGTGTACGGGCCCTCGGGGCGGTACCAGCGCACGGACAGCCAGACGGCGTCGCGGACGAAGCGGTAGAAGACCCGCGGCTCGATGTCGGTGCGGAACGAGCCGTCCGCCCGACCCTCCTCGATCACGGCCAGCCAGGTCTGCTGGACCTCCGCGGCCGCCGCCTTCACCGCCTCGTACTGCGGCATCTCGCGGAGGTAGTTCATCTCGTTCTGGTAGATGATCGAAGCGTTCGGCTCTGCGTCGGCGGCCAGCAGCGACGCGGTGATGAGCTCTTCGAGCCGGTCGCGGGGCGACAGGTTCGCGCTGAGGACCTCCCGGTAGCGGCCGCGCAGGTGCTCGAGATACGTCGTCACGATCTCGTTGACGATCGCATCCTTCGACGGGAAATGGTGGTAGAGGCTGCCGGAGAGCACGCCCACCTCGTCGGCGATCTGTCGGACGGTGGTCGACGCGACGCCCTGACGCGCGAAGAGGTCCGCTGAGCTGCGAAGGATTGCCGACTTGCGGTCCTGTTGTGGGGCCACGTGTACTCCCCGATCAGTAGGGCACGAGTTGAGGTTGAGTCAAGCGCTTGCTTGCAAGGTAGCACGTCGGGTGTTCCGACTCGCGGCCGTGCGCATCCGGGCGTCTCGACGAGCGGGAGTCGGCGCTGCCGGTGACCGGTCACCCGGCTACCGTCGCGGGCTCGTCCCACGGTTCCCTCGTCCGTGCCGCCTTTCAACCAAGCGCTTGTTCATATACTCTGCGGGTCGACGCCACGAGGCGTGGAACGGAGTGCTGGCATGGCCGACAAACTCATGATTGAAGCCGACGTCGTCTCCCGGTTGAGCTCCGGGATGACGATCGGGATCGGCGGCTGGGGCTCGAGGCGTAAGCCGATGTCGCTGGTCAGAGCGTTGCTGCGGTCGGACGTGACCGACCTGACCGTCGTGAGCTATGGGGGCCCGGACATCGGGCTGCTGCTGGCGGCGGGCAAGATCTCCCACCTCGTCTACGGCTTCGTCTCCTTGGACTCGATCCCGCTCGAGCCGCACTTCCGGGCGGCCCGGGAGCGGGGCGGGGTGCGGTTCACCGAGTACGACGAGGGCATGCTCCAGTGGGGGCTGCGGGCCGCGGCCAACCGGCTGCCCTTCCTGCCCATCCGCGCGGGGCTCGCGTCGGACGTGCTGCGGTCCAACCCGGACCTGCGCACCGTGCGCTCGCCCTACGGCGAGGAGGAGCTGCTGGCCATGCCGGCCCTGAGGCTCGACGCGGCGCTGGTGCACATGAACCGCGCCGACGCCGCGGGCAACGCCCAGTACCTGGGGATCGACCCCTACTTCGACGACCTGTTCTGTCAGGCCGCGGACCGGGCGTACGTCTCCGCGGAGCGGATCGTGCCGACCGGCGAACTGCTCGCCGGCGGGCCGCCGCAGAGCCTGCTGATCCAGCGCTGGCACACCCACGGGGTGGTGCACGCCCCGAACGGCGCGCACTTCACGTCCTGCGAGCCTGACTACGGGCGCGACGAGCCGTTCCAACGGGAGTACGCCGAGGCCGCCGCGAACCCACAGGCTTGGGAGGCGTTCGTGTCCCGCTACCTGTCGAGCGACGAGAAGCAGTACCAGGAGACCGTGGGGGCGACGGCATGACCGAGGTGATCGAGACCGGCGCGAACAACGGCGCCGCGAGCCCGGCCGAGGCCGCCACCCTGGCGGAGATCTGCGCCGTGGCATGCGCGCGGGCCTGGGAGGGCGACGGCGAGATCCTCGCCAGCCCGATCACGCTCATCCCGTCGATCGCGGCCCGGCTCGCCCGGGCAACCACGGATCCGGACCTGCTGCTCTCCGACGGAGAGGCGTCCCTGGCCGGTGGCGTGTGGGCGGTCGGCGACGACCCGCCGGAGATCGAGGGCTGGCTGCCCTACCGTGCCGTGTTCGACGTCTGCTGGGCGGGCAAGCGGCACGTCATGATGGGGCCGGTCCAGCTCGACCGGTTCGGCAACGCGAACATCTCGGCGATCGGTGACTTCGACCGGCCCGAGCGGGCGCTGCTCGGGATGCGCGGGGCGCCGGGCAACACCGTCAACCACCCCACCAGCTACTGGGTGCGCAAGCACCGCCCGCGGGTGTTCGTGGACAAGGTCGACGTCGTGTGCGGGATCGGCTACGACCGGGCGGCGGCCGCAGGCCCCACTGCCCAGGAGTTCCTGGATCTGCGCCGGGTGGTCAGCGATCTGGCCGTGCTGGACTTCGGCGGCCCGGACGGTGCGATGCGGCTGGTC
Organism: Pseudonocardia aurantiaca; assembly: GCF_039526725.1. Lineage (NCBI taxonomy): Bacteria > Bacillati > Actinomycetota > Actinomycetes > Pseudonocardiales > Pseudonocardiaceae > Pseudonocardia > Pseudonocardia aurantiaca. Next base: position 165,905 of record NZ_BAAAJG010000010.1, on the reverse strand, counting down.
TCGACCCATCCCGGCGTCACGGTGGACGAGGTCGTCGAGGCGACCGGGTTCGAGCTGGCGATGGCCGACGAGGTCGTCACCACCCCGCTGCCGACGGCCGAGGAGCTGCGGCTCATTCGGGAGGTCATCGATCCTAAGGGCCTGCGCGAGCGTGAGGTGAAGCCGCGATGACCGCCCTGCGCACTCGGATCACCGACCTCATCGGGGTGCGGTATCCGGTCGTGCAGACCGGGATGGGCTGGGTGTCCGGGCCGGAACTGACTGCCGCGACCGCGAACGCGGGCGGGCTGGGCATCCTCGCCAGCGGCACCCTCTCGCTCGCGGAGATGCTCGCCGGCATCCACGCGATCAAGGAGCGCACGGACGCCCCGTTCGGCGTGAACCTGGTCGGCACGGCGCCGGACGTCGAGGAGCGGGCCAAGGCGCTGATCTCGGAGAAGGTCCTGGTGGCCTCGTTCGCCCTAGCTCCACAGCAGCGGGTGTTCGGCCTGCTCAAGGACGCCGGGATCACCGTGATCCCCTCGATCGGCGCGCGCCGGCACGCGGAGAAGGTCGCCGCGTGGGGTGCCGACGCGGTGCTGGTGCAGGGTGGCGAGGGCGGCGGGCACACCGGCAAGGTGCCGACCAGCCTGCTGCTGCCGCAGGTCGTCGACGCCGTTGACATCCCGGTGATCGCGGCGGGCGGGTTCTTTGACGGCCGCGGCCTGGTCGCGGCGCTGGCCTACGGCGCCGACGCGATCGCGATGGGCACCCGGTTCCTGCTCACCTCCGACAGCACCGTCCCGCGGCGGGTCAAGCAGGCCTACCTCGACGCCGGGGTGGAGGGCACCGTCGTCACCGACCTGATCGACGGCGTGCCCCAGCGGGTGCTGCGCACGCCGATGGTGGAGCGGCTCACCGCCGAGGGTGGCCAGAGCCCGCGGGCGCTGGCCCGCTCGGTCCGCAGCGCCGTCGCCCTCAAGCAGGCGGTCGGCTCGAGCTGGCCCGAAATCGTCCGCCAGGGCATCGCCATGCGCAAGCAGCGGGAGCTGAGTTGGCGCCAGCTGCTGATGGCCGCCAACACCCCGATGATGATCCGCACCGGCATGGTCGAGGGCCGGGTCGACGTCGGCAGCCTCGCCAGCGGCCAGGTGGCCGGCCTGATCGACGAGCTGCCCTCCTGCGCCGAGCTGATCGAGCGCATCATGGCCGAGGCCGAGAAGACGCTTGCCCGGCTGGGCTCGTTGGGAGGGAACGCATGAGCGGCCCAGTGACACGGGGTGTCCCGTCCGTCCCCGAGCCGCCTGCCGGGCACGGCCTGCTCGCGGGCAAGACCGTCCTGGTGACCGCTGCCGCCGGCACTGGCATCGGCTCGGCCACCGCGCGGCGCTGCCTGCAGGAGGGCGCCCGGGTCGCGATCAGCGACCGGCACGAACGCCGGCTCGCCGAGACGGCCGAGGCCCTCGCCGAGGTCACGGGGGAGAAGCCGTTCGCCATCCCCTGCGACGTCACCATCGAGGACCAGGTCCAGCGGATGATCGCAGCCACGGTGGAGACGTTCGGCCGGCTCGACGTACTGGTCAACAACGCCGGTCTCGGTGGCAGCGCGAGCGTGCTGGAGATGACCGACGAGCAGTGGTTGCGGGTGCTCGACGTGACATTGAACGGCACGTTCCGCTGCACCAGGGCGGCGCTGAAGCAGATGGCCGAGCAGCGCTCCGGGGTGATCGTCAACAACGCCTCGGTGATCGGCTGGCGGGCCCAGAAGGAGCAGGCGCACTACGCCGCGGCGAAGGCCGGGGTCATGGCGCTCACCCGCTGCTCCGCGCTCGACGTCGCCCACCTGGGCATCCGGGTCAACGCCGTGTCGCCCAGCATCGCCGCCCACGAGTTCCTCGCGCGGACCACGACCGAGGAGCTGCTCGACGAGCTCGCGAGCCGGGAGGCGTTCGGCCGCGCCGCGGAGCCATGGGAGGTGGCCAGCGTGATCGCGTTCCTGGCCAGCGACTACGCGAACTACATGACCGGCGAGGTCGTCTCGGTCTCCAGCCAGCACCCCTGAGAGGAACTCCTCCGATGAGTACCGACACCGCCCGCGCCGGGACCGCCAACCACGGCATCACCGTGTCCACCGCAAGCCCGGGCGTCGTCGAGGTAGTGATGGACGCGCCGCCGGTCAACGCGCTGACCGCGGCGGGCTGGTTCGCCCTCGCCGACGCTCTCACTGCGGCGGGCGCCGATCCCGCGACGCACGTCGTGGTCCTGCGCGCCGAGGGCCGCGGCTTCAACGCCGGGGTGGACATCAAGGAGCTGCAGGCCTGCCCGGACAACTCGGCGTTGATCGGGGTGAACCGCGGCTGTTCCGCGGCGTTCGCCGCGGTCTACGACTGCCCGGTCCCGGTGGTCACAGCCGTGCACGGCTTCTGCCTGGGCGGCGGGGTCGGCCTGGTCGGCAACTCCGATGTGATCGTCGCGAGCGAGGACGCCACCTTCGGGCTGCCGGAGGTCGACCGCGGGGCGCTCGGCGCCGCGACGCACCTGTCCCGGCTGGTACCCCAGCACCTGATGCGCGCGATGGTCTACACCGCCAAGCCGGCCACCGCAGCCCAGCTGCACGCCTTCGGCTCGGTGCACAGCGTCGTCCCGCGCGAGCAGTTGCGCGCGACGGCGCTCGACCTTGGCGGCGAGATCGCCGCCAAGTCGTCGCCGATCATCAGGGCCGCGAAGGAGTCGCTCAACGGCATCGACCCGTGGGACGTGAAGCGCAGCTACCGCTACGAGCAGGGCTTCACCTTCGAGCTGAACCTCTCCGGTGTCGCGGACGAGGTCCGCAACACGTTCGGGCGCTGACGGGGCCGGCATGGACCTGATCTGGAGCGAGGCGGAGGAGGCGTTCCGCGCGGAGGCGCGCGAGTGGCTCACCGTCAACGTGCCGGACACCCCGCTGCCCTCCGGCGACACCCGGGAGGGCTTCACCGCGCACCTGGACTGGGAGCGCCGGCTGTTCGACGCCCGCTGGTCGGTGGTCTCGTGGCCCGAGCGCTACGGCGGGCGGGACGCCTCGCTGTGGGAGTGGCTGATCTTCGAGGAGGAGTACTACCGGGCGGGCGCGCCGCAGCGGGTCACGCAGAACGGCGTCTTCCTGCTCGCCCCGACGCTGTTCGAGTTCGGCACCCCGGGGCAGCAGGACACCCTGCTGCCTCGGATGGCCGCCGCGCAGGACCTGTGGTGCCAGGGCTGGTCGGAGCCGGGCGCGGGCTCGGACCTCGCCGACCTCAGCAGCCGGGCGAGCCGGGTCGACGGCGGGTGGCGGCTGTCCGGGCAGAAAACCTGGACCACCCGCGGAGCGTTCTGCACCCACCTGTTCGGGCTGTTCCGGTCCGACCCCGAGTCGGTCCGGCACAAGGGGTTGACCTACTTTCTGGTGCCACTCGACGCCGAGGGCGTGGCGGTGCGCGGCTTCGGCAGGCTCGACGGTGACGAGGGCTTCGCCGAGGTCTTCCTCGACGACGTGTTCGTCCCCGACTCCGCGGTGCTGGGCGGGGTCGGCAAGGGCTGGTCGGTCGCGATGGCCACCACCGGCTCCGAGCGCGGGCTCACGCTGCGCCCACCCGGCCGGTTCCTGGAGTCCACCCGGCGGCTGCGCGACCTCGCAGTGGCGCACCCCGAGCGGCTCTCCGGTCGGCTCCGGGAGGACGTCGTCGAGGCGTGCATGCGGGCCGAGGCTTACCAGCTGTTCACCCTGTCGCAGGTCAGCGACCTGGTGAAGGGCAGGCCCGCGGGTGCGGAGTCGAGCCTGAACAAGATCTGGTGGTCGGAGCTGGACGTGCTCACCCACCGCACGGCGCTGGCCCTGCGAGGCGCGGAGGCCGGTGTCGACGAGCAGTGGAGCCGCGGCTTCCAGTTCGCCCTCGCCGGGCCGATCTACGCCGGGACCAACGAGATCCAGCGCAACGTCGTGGCCGAACGGGTGCTTGGCCTGCCACGGGCCGGGAGGTAGTCGTGGACTTCAGTCCCACCGAGCTGCAGCGTGAGCTCGCCGAGGGCACCCGGGAGGTGCTGGACCGGCACTGCCCGCCAACTGTCGTCCGGGCCGCCTGGGAGAAGCCCGGTGCCAACGGGCCGGACGCGCTCTGGTCCGCCCTGGCGGAGCTGGGCCTGCCCGGCGCGCTTGTGCCGGAGGGGGCGGGTGGGCTCGGGCTCACGGTCAGCGACCTGCTGCCGGCCCTGCTCGAGACCGGTCGCGCGGGCGTGCCCGCACCCGTCGTCGAGACCGCGCTCGTCGCGGTCCCGCTGCTGCTCGCCGGCAGTGGCCACGACGAGCTCGCCGGCCGAATCGCCGCGGGGGACGCAGTGGTCACCGCGGCTCTCGCAGGCGAGCCCGTGCCGTGGACCGGGTCGTCGGGCCATGCCCTGCTGCTCGACACCGCGGGAGCGGCCCGCCTGCTCGCGCAGCCGGCCCAGGGCGCGGAGCAGCTGCCGAGCGTCGACGGGTCCCGGCCGCTCGCCCGGGTGGATCCGAGCGCCGGGGCGGCCATGACCGCCGATCCCGGTGCGGTGCGCGCCGCCCGGCTGCGCGGGGCGCTCGGTACCGCCGCCCAGTTGGTCGGGCTGGCCGAGCGGCAGCTGGAGATGACCGTCGGCTACGTCACGCAGCGCCACCAGTTCGGGGTGCCCGTCGGCAGCTTCCAGGCGGTCAAGCACCACCTCGCCGACGCCCTGCTCGGAGTCCGTTTCGCCGAGCCCGCGGTGCGCCGCGCCGGTCTCGCCGTCGACGCCGACCCCGCGGCGGAGCGGCCGGACACCGCCATGGCCGTGTCGATGGCGAAGGCGTTCGCGTCGGACGCCGCGGACACGGTGTCTCGCACCGCGATCCAGTGTCACGGCGCGATCGGCTACACCGACGAGTACGACCTGCAGCTCTACGCCAAGCGGACGTGGGCCCTCGCCGCCGCGTGGGGGACCGCTGGGGAGCACCGCGCCGCGTACGGCGACGCCCTCGGCCTGCCCCCGGCCCGCTGACGCGACCCCACGGGCGCACCATCCGCCAGGAGAGAGGAAGACCCGATGACCGCCACCGAACCCGCACCGGGCGCCGCGGCCCAGCAGGAGACGGCCGAGCCGGTCGTCCGGTACGAGAAGTCCGGCGCCGTCGCCCTGGTCACGATGAACCGGCCCGAGTTCCGCAACGCGCAGAACTCGGCGATGACCTACGCCCTCGACGAGGCGTTCTACCGCGCGGCCGAGGACGACGCCGTGTCGGCGATCATCCTGCGCGGCGCGGGCAAGCACTTCAGCGCAGGCCACGACATCGGTACGCCTGGTCGCGACGTCGACACGTCGTTCCCGCGCCGCGCCGGGCTGTGGTGGGACCACGTCGGCAAGTCCGGCGCCGAGTCGCGGCTGGCCCGCGAGTCGGAGGTCTACCTGGGCATGTGCCGGCGCTGGCGGGAGCTGCCGAAGCCGCTGATCGCCCAGGTGCAGGGCGCCTGCATCGCCGGCGGTCTGATGCTCGCCTGGGTCTGCGACTTCATCGTCGCCTCCGGCGACGCGTTCTTCGCCGACCCGGTCGTGCGGATGGGCATTCCGGGTGTCGAGTACTTCGCCCACCCGTGGGTGATGGGGCCGCGGCAGGCCAAGGAGTTCCTCTACCTGGGTGAGCGGATCGACGCGCAGCGGGCCCTGTCTTGGGGCATGGTCAACCACGTCGTGCCGCGCGCCGAGCTGGACGAGTACACGTTCTCGATCGCGCAGCGGATCGCGGCCATGCCCAGGCTCGGGCTTGCGCTCACCAAGAAGGCCGTCAACCAGGCCGAGGACCTGATGGGCCAGGCCGCCGGGATGGACTCGGTGTTCGGCCTGCACCACCTGGCGCACGCGCACAACGCCGAGGTCGGGTCGGACTCGCTCGGTGGGCAGGACGCGCGCAGCATGCGCGACGCCCGGCGCAGTTCTGAAGGGAGCTCGTGATGGGACGGGTCGTCATCGTGACCGGGGCCGGCCAGGGTCTCGGCCGGGCGCACGCCCACGCCTTCGCGGCGGAGGGCTACGACGTGGTGGTCAACGACGTCGGGCCGGCGGCCGAGACCGTCGCGGCGGAGATCACCGCAGCCGGTGGCTCGGCGGTGGCCACGTCCGGGGACGTCTCGGACTGGGAGTACGCCGAGTCGCTCGTGCGGACCGCCGTGGATCGCTTCGGGGACCTGCACGTGCTGGTGAACAACGCCGGGCTGGTGCGTGACCGCATGCTCGTCGGGATGAGCGAGCAGGAGTGGGATCTGGTGGTGAAGGTCGACCTGAAGGGCCACTTCTGCCCGCTCCGGCACGCCGCGGCGTACTGGCGGGCCCAGGCGAAAGCGGGCAGGCCGGTGAGCGGGCGGATCGTCAACACCAGCTCCGGCGCGGGCCTGATGGGCAGCATCGGGCAGGGCAACTACACCGCGGCCAAGGCCGGGGTCGTCGGCCTCACGCTCGTCGCGTCCGCGGAGCTGGGCCGCTACGGGGTCACCGCCAACGCGCTCGCCCCAGCCGCCCGGACCCCGATGACCGAGGCGGTGTTCGCCGACATGATGGCGACGCAGGGAGCCGGGTTCGACGCGATGGCCCCCGAGAACGTCTCGCCGCTGGTGGTCTGGCTGGGCTCGGCGGAGGCCGGTGGCGTGTCCGGCCGGGTCTTCGAGGTCGAGGGCGGCCGGATCGGCCTCGCCGACGGCTGGCGCTACGGCGTGCGCCGCGAGCTCGACCGCCGCTGGGAGGTCGCCGAGGCCGGCAAGGCGGTGCTGGACCTGCTCGCCGAGGCCGAGCCGCCGACGCCGGTATACGGGGCCTGACGTGGACCTCCGGTTCTCCGCGGCGGACGAGGCCTTCCGCGCCGAGGTGGCCACCTGGCTCGCCGCCAACCTCACCGGGGAGTTCGCCGAGCTGGTCGGTGCGGGCGGGCCCGGCCGCGAGCACGAGCACCTCGAGGCCCGAAAGGCCTGGGAGCGGCGCCTGGGCCGCGACGGCTGGATCGGGCTCGGCTGGCCGGAGTCCGACGGCGGGCGCGGCCTGTCGTGGGAACGGCAGGTGATCTTCTACGAGGAGTACGCCAGGGCGGGCGCGCCCGGCCGGGTCGGGCACATCGGCGAGCAGCTGCTCGGCCCGACGCTGCTGATGTTCGGCACGCCCGAGCAGCGCAGGCGCTTCCTGCCCGGGATCCTCGACGGCACCCAGCTGTGGTGCCAGGGCTACTCCGAGCCCGGCGCGGGATCGGACCTGGCCGCGGTCTCCACCCGGGCCGTGCTCCGCGACCGCGAGTGGCACATCGACGGGCAGAAGGTGTGGACCTCGCTCGCCACCGAGGCCGACTGGTGTTTCGTGCTGGCCCGCACCGAGCCCGCGTCGTCCCGGCACCGTGGGCTGTCCTATCTGCTCGTGCCGATGGACCAGCCGGGCGTTGACGTCCGGCCGATCGTGCAGCTCACCGGCACGTCGGAGTTCAACGAGGTCTTCCTGGACGACGCCCGCGCCGCCGCCGACGACGTCGTCGGCGCGCCGGGGGAGGGGTGGAAGGTCGCGATGGGCACCCTGGCCATCGAGCGCGGGGTGTCGACCTTCGGCCAGCAGATGGGTTTCGCCCGGGAGTTCGAGCAGGTCCTGGCCATGGCCAGGGCCACGGGGGCGGCCGACGACCCCTCGACGGCCGACCGGCTTCTGGACTCCTGGATGGAGCTGCAGGTACTCCGGCACACGGCCGTGATGACCCTCGGCGCACCTGTGGGCGCCACCCCCGGTACGGAGGCCAACGTCGCGAAGCTGATGTGGGCGCCGTGGCACCAGCGGCTCGGCGAGCTGGCCGTCGACGTCCTTGGCGCGGCGGGCACGGTCGCGGTGGGGCCGGGCGAGGCCGAGCTCACCCCGGCCCAGCAGCTGTTCCTGTTCACCCGTTCCGACACCATCTACGGGGGCTCGAACGAAGTGCAGCGCAATGTGATCGCCCAGCGGATGCTGGGCTTGCCCCGGGGGCCGGTCTAGTGGACGTCACCTTCAGCGACGAGCAGCGCGACCTGCGCCTGATGGTGCGCGAGCTGCTCTCCCGGGAGGCTGGCGAGGGCCCCGCCTCCACGATCTGGAAGCGGCTGTCCGGCGAGCTGGGGCTGACCGGGATCACCGTCCCGGAGGAGCACGGCGGCGCGGGCGCGTCGTCGATCGAGCTGGGGATCGTGCTCGCCGAGCTCGGCCGGGCCCTGACCCCCGTCCCGTTCCTGCAGACGGCGGTGGCGGCGACCGCCCTCGCCGAGTCGGGTGCCGCCCTCGCGGCCGAGGTGCTGCCCGCGATCGCCGCCGGCGAGTTGGTCGCGGGCCTTGCGACGCCCGGCCCCGCGGCCGGTTACCCGAGCGCGACGCGCACGGCCGACGGCCTGGTGCTGCGCGGGACGCTGGAGAACGTCGTGGACGGGCCATACCTCGGCCTGCTGCTCACCCCGGCGGTCGTGGAGGGTGCGACGGTGCTCGCCGCGGTCCGCACGGCCGCCTCCGGCGTGACGTCGACGACGCTGCCCACCCTCGACCGGAGCCGCCCGCAGGCCCGGATCGTGCTCGACGGCGCCGCCGCCGTCGAGCTGGGTGACGCCGCGGCAGCGTCGCGCGCGGACGACCTGCTGCTCACCGCCGTTGCGGTGGAGAGCGCCGGCGCGGCGCGGTACTGCCTCAACACCACGGTCGAGTACCTGGGCACGCGGGTGCAGTTCGGCCGGCCGGTCGGCACGTTCCAGGCGGTGCAGCACCGCTGCGCGGACCTCGCCGTTCTGGTCGAGGCGGCGACGTCGACCGCGTGGTACGCGATGTGGGCCGCCGGACTCGCTGCTGGTACCGGCAGCGGGTCGGCCGCGGTGTCGGCCCCGCTGGCGAAGGCGTATTGCGCGGACACGTTCCGGACGGTCGCGGGGGAGATGATCCAGCTCCACGGCGGGATCGGCTTCACCTGGGAGCACCCGGCGCACCGCTACTTCAAGCGCGCGACCTCCACCGACCTTCTCTTTGGCGGCCGGGCCTGGGTCCGGTCGCTCGTCGCCAGGCGGGCGGGGCTGGCCGGACCGGCCCGTCGCGGATCGAGGGGGGCGACCTACTGAGCGCCACCGGCCCCGGCGGGGCTCGTTCTTCGGCGAGCGCCCGCGGCCGCATGTTCTCGGAGGCTCTCGCGCTAGCGGGTGCCGCCGGCCGCGGACGGGGGGAGTGACGCCAGGAACCGGGCGGGGAACTCCCCGCCGCCCGTGACCGCGAGGTCGGCCCCGTTGACATAGCCGGCCAGCGGCGACGCCAGGTAGACGCAGGCTGACGCGACGTCCTCGGGGGAGGCCATGCGCCCGGCCGGGACCGTGTGGTCGAGGCGTTTCAGGACGTCCTCGCCCGCCTCGGCCGCGGAGGCGTACCAGTCGGCCATGCCCTCGGTCGCGACCTGCCCCACCGTCACGTGGTTCACCCGCACGGCGGGCGCCCACTCCAGGGCCAGTGCGCGGGTCAGCATCAGCAGCCCCGCCTTGGCCGCGGAGTAAGCGGCGGTGCCGGGGCTGGGGTCGTGCCCGCTCAGACTGCCGATGTTGACGATGCAGCCCCGGCCGCGCTCCTGCATCACTGCGTTGGCGGCCTGCGCCACGTAGAACGCCGAGTGCAGGTTCAGCGCGACGACCCGGTCGAAGAAGCGGGTCGACATCGTCGCCGCATCGGCGGCCGGGGAGCCGCCCGCGTTGTTGACCAGAACGTCGAGGCCGCCGAAGGCTTCGGCCGCGGCTCGGACGGCCGCAGCGGCCTGGTCCGCCTGACGCAGGTCCGCGGCGACGAAGGCGGCGGTGCGCCCGTCCGCCTCCGGCAGCTGCTCGGGCTCGGTGCGCCCGCACACCATCACGTCCGCACCAGAGGCGAGGAACCGGGTGGCGATCACGCGGCCGATCCCGCGCCCGCCGCCGGTGACGAGCACTGCCCGGCCCTTGAAGTCCCAGGGGTGCAGGGGGTCAGTCATCGCGAGCTCAGCCGAGACGCTCGAGGATGGTGACGTTGGCCTGGCCGCCGCCCTCGCACATGGTCTGCAGGCCGAACCGGCCGCCGGTGCGCTCGAGCTCGTGCAGCAGGGTGGTCATCAGCCGGGCACCGGTCGCCCCGAGCGGGTGGCCAAGGGCGATCGCGCCGCCGTTGACGTTGACCTTCTCCGGGTCCGCCTTCGTCTCCTGCAGCCAGGCCTGCGCGACGGACGCGAATGCCTCGTTGATCTCCACGAGGTCGATGTCGTCGAGCGTCATGCCGGTCTTCTCCAGCGCGTAAGCGGTGGCCGGGATCGGCGCGGTCAGCATCCACACCGGGTCGGCGCCGCGCGCCGAGAGGTGGTGGATGCGGGCCCGGGGGGTGAGCCCGAACCTGCGCACGGCGTCGGCCGAGGCGACGAGCAGCGCGGCCGCGCCGTCGGAGATCTGGCTGGACACGGCCGCGGTGACGATCCCGCCCTCGTGGACCGGCTTGAGCGAGCGGATCTTCTCCAGGTTCGGCTCGCGGGGACCCTCGTCGTGCTCGACGCCCGCGACGGGCACGATCTCGCGGGCGAATCGGCCCTCGGCGCGCGCCCGCAGCGCCCGCACGTGCGAGGTCACCGCGAAGGCCTCCATGTCCTCCCGCGAGATGCCCCAGTTCTCGGCGATCATCTCGGCCGACCGGATCTGGTTGATCTCCTGGGTGCCGTACCGCGCTCGCCAGCCGGTGGATCCCGAGAACGGGTCGGGGAAGCCCAGCGGCTGGGCGAGCGTCATCGCCGAGCTGATCGGGATGCTGCTCATGGTCTGCACGCCGCCCGCGACGACGAGGTCGGCGGTGCCGCTCATCACCGCCTGGGCCGCGAAGTGGACGGCCTGCTGGGAGGATCCGCACTGGCGGTCCACCGTGACACCGGGAACCTCCTCGGGCAGGCCTGCGGCCAGCCAGCAGGTGCGGGCGACGTCGCCGGCCTGCGAGCCGACGGTGTCCACGCAGCCGAACACGACGTCCTCGACGGCGGCGGGGTCGATCCCGGAGCGCTCGACCAGTGCGGTGAGGACCGCGGCCCCGAGATCGGCCGCGTGCACTCCTGCCAGGCCGCCGCCACGCCTGCCGACCGGTGACCTGACCGCCTCCACCAGGTATGCCTCAGCCACTGGGCCCTCCTTCTGCGCGAGTCACCGCCAGCCTATACCGAGATGAACCAAGCGCTTGGTCGGAAAGCTCACGCCGGCGGTCAGTCCCGGTGGATGGGAGGCGAACGCCGCCGTGCGGGCGCGGCGCCGCCGTCAAGCACGACCGAGGTCATCACCTTGGTCACCCCGTGCCGGTCCTCGACGGAGTGAGTCCCCCAGGGTCGGGAGTGGAAGAGCGAGTCGCGGATCATGCGGTAGACCAGCCACCCCCTGGCCCGGGCCGGGCGGCCCGCCCGACCGCTACGCCTGCATGCCGCCGTCGATGCGCAGGACGATGCCGTTGACGTAGCCGGCGTCGTCGGAGGCGAGGTAGGCGAAGCCGGCGGCGAGTTCGTCGGGATAGCCGAAGCGCTCGGGGTCGAGCGGCATGATCCGGTCCATCAGCGACACGTCGACGCCTTCGGGCGGCGTGAACTGGCCGGAGATGGGTGTGTCGACGACGCCCGGGGCGATGGCGTTGACGCGGACGCCCTGCCGGCCGTAGTCGACGGCGAGGGTCTGCGTGAGTGAGATCACCCCGCCCTTCGACGCCGAGTAGGCGGCGCTCCACGGCTGGCCCTTGGTGGCGGCCGTCGACGCACAGTTTGTGATGGAGCCGCGGGTCGCGAGCAGGTGGGGGATGGCCTCCCGGCAGAAGAGGAACGTGCCGGTGAGGTTGATGCCGATGATCTCGTTCCAGCCGGCCAGCGTCTCCTGGCTCGACTCGGCGAAGTGGCCGAGGCCGGCGATGTTGCTGAGGTTGTCGAGCTTGCCGTAGCGCTCGACGGCTACGGCGACGCAGGCCACGATCGACGCCTCGTCGCTCACGTCGCACACTTGGAAAGCGGCGTCGCCGCCCGCGTCGCGGATCTGGGCCGCGGTGGCCTCGCCCGCCTCGGCCTGGATGTCGGCGCAGAAGACCTGGGCGCCCTCGGCCGCGAGGCGCAGGGCCGTCGCCCGACCGATGCCGGACGCCGCTCCCGTGACGAGGGCCGTCTTGCCGGTGAGGCGCTGGGGGACGGTGGACATGGCGATCTCCCTGGTGGGGTGGGGTGCGGGATGGGGGCCCGGTGCCGCCGGACGTCCCGCACCCGGGTCGATCCTCGACGCGTTCGCCGCCACGACGTCGAGACGGCCCAGCTCCGCGCCCCCGGCGTCGAGGACCGCGGCGAGCCCGTCCAGGTCGCGGACGTCGGCGACCCCGGCGTGGACGCGCCGGTCGAGCGCCTCGACCTGTGCGACCGTCTCCGCGAGCCCCTCCTCTGTGCCCATCCCTCAGTGCACGCAGTCCAGCTGCCGGCACAGGTCGACCGCGATGATGTCGGCGCCCTCCTCGGCGAGCCGGACGGCGTGGCTGCGGCCCTGGCCGCGGGCCGCCCCGGTGATCAGCGCGACCTTGCCGTGCAACGACTGCGGGTCCGCCGTGCCGGCCCCGACCGACTGGGTCAGGATCGCGGCGTCTGCCTCACGCATGGGTAGCCGCCGTGACGGTCGAGCCGGCGCCGTTGGCGGCGGTGCGCTCGGCCAGCAGCCCGGCGACCGCCTGGCCCGCCTCCGCCACCGTCATCCGCCGCCCGGCGTCGACGGTGCCGACGTAGCGCCAGCCGTCGAAGAGGCGCAGCTCGCCACCTTTGGCGTAGAGGACCCGGCCGGTGATGTCGCAGTCCGCCGACACGAGCCAGGCGACGGTCGGGGAGACGTTGGCGGGATCGAAGATGTCGAACTCCGCGGGATCGGCCGGGGCGCGCACAAGGTCCGCCACGCCTGGGGTGTCCTCGGTCATCCGCGTCCGGGCGACCGGGGTCAGCGCGTTGACCCGCACCCCGTAGCGCCCGAGCTCCTGGGCGAGGATGACCGTCGCGCCGGCGATCGCGGCCTTCGCGGCCCCGTAGTTCGACTGGCCGACCTGGCCGACCAGGCCCGAGGTCGAGGACATCGACACCACCGACGCGGCGAACCGGCGACCGGCCTTGCTCTCGTCGCGCCAGTACGCCGCGGCGATCCGGGTGGGGCAGAAGAAGGACTTGAGGTGGTTGCGGATGGCGCCGTCCCACTCGTCCTCGGACATGTTCACGAACATCCGGTCGCGCAGCACGCCCGCGCTGTTCACCAGCCCGTCGAGCCGGCCGTAGTGCCCCAGGGCGAGATCGAGCAGCGACTGCGCGCCGCCCATGGTGGCGATGTCGGCCGAGGAGGCCACGGCGGACCCGCCGGCCTCGGTGATCTCGGCCGCGACGGCCTGGGCGACGGCCGGATCGGCCCCGCTCCCGTCGACCGCGCAGCCCAGGTCGTTGACCACGACGTGCGCCCCCTCCGCCGCAAGGGCCAAGGCGTGCGCACGGCCGAGGCCGCCACCCGCACCGGTCACCGCGATCACTCGATCGGTCAACAGCCCGCCCACCATCGTCTCCCTCGTTCCGGACGCCGCAGGGCCTTGGATGGCCGCTCCGCCGACGTCGCACGCGGCTTGAACAAGCGCTAGCTCGACCGTACCCGGGCACCCCCGCTCAGGAAAGGGTGACGGGCGACAGAGGCCGGAGAGGGTGCCGCGCGACGACCGGACGCCTTGTGTCCTCTCGGAGGCCCGGGCAAGCTGGACATCAAGGATTAACCAAGCGCTTGTTCTTATGCGGAGGGTGGTCTCGATGATGGCTTACGGGCAGTCGGAAGCGGGCGTCATTGCGCGCTCGCCGAGTCGGCGGTGCGTCCAGTGACCCGGGGAGCGCCGACCCCGTTCGGGATGACGATCCCGCTGACGGATCCGCTCACTGACGTGCCCGGGACGGCCCGCGCCCTGCGCGACGCCGGGTACGGCGATCTGTGGTCGGCCGAGACGGCGCGGTTCGACGCGTTCACCCCCCTGGTGGCGGCCGCGCACGCCGTCCCGGAGCTCGGTCTCGGCACCGCGATCGCGTCCGTCTTCGCGCGCGGGCCCGGGATGCTGGCGATGACGGCGGCGGCGCTGGCGGACCTCGCCCCCGGCCGGTTCCTCTTGGGTGTCGGGGCGTCAACGCCGACGATGAGCGAGGGCTGGCACGCGACGCCGTTCGAGCGCCCGCTCGCGCGCGTGCGGGATACGGTCAGGTTTCTGCGTGCGGCGCTGGCCGGGGAGCGGGTGAGCACCGAGTTCGAGACGTTCGCGGTCCGCGGGTTTCGGCTGGAGCGCCCCCCGCCGGTGCCGCCGCCGGTCCTGGTCGCCGCGCTGCGTCCGAAGATGATCGAGATGGCGGTGCGCGAGTCGGACGGGCTGGTGCTGAATTGGCTCTCGGCCGAGGACGTGGGCACGGTGCTCCGCGTGGCGGAGAAGGCCGCGAGCGACGTGCCGCACGTCGCGGCCCGGATCTTCGTGTGCCCGTCGCCGCGGACCGACGTCGTCCGGGGGGCCGCCCGCCGGCTGATCTCCACCTACGCGAGCCAGCCGGCGTACGCGGCGTTCCATCGCTGGCTCGGGCGTGGCGACCTGCTGGCCACGACCTGGTCGGCGTGGGAGGCCGGGGACCGGAAGGCGGCGACCGCCGCAGTCCCCGATCGCGTCGTGGATGACCTGATCGTGCACGGCAGCGTCGAGGACTGCGCCGAGCACCTGGGCCGCTACGTCGAGGCCGGGGTGACCCGGCCGATCGTCAAGCTGATGCCGCTCGATCCGGAGCGTGACCTGATGGCGGACGCGCTGGCCCTCGGCGCCGCCCTGGGCCGTGCCACCGCCCCGGGTCCCGTGCGGGCATGAGGAAGGCCGCCGGTCCGGGATCCGGGCCGGCGGCCTTCCCTGGGCTTAGAGCGAGACGGCCAGCGCGTCGAGTGCCTATTCGCTCGCGGACCAGCCGGTCGGTCCAGGCGAGGTCGGCAGCTGAGCCGGGGTCGGTGCTGAAGCCCGGGTCACGTCAGGCCATCCAACGGTTGAGGGTCTCGACCACGCACCCGGGCTTGGCGCGGCCCTCGATCTCCGCGGTCACCCGGATCGTCGCCTGCACGCCGCCAGGAACGTCGTCGCAGGCCAGGACCTCGCCCCGGCCCCGGATGCGGGAGCCCACCGTGACCGGGGCCGGGAAGCGGACCCGGTTGGCGCCGTAGTTCACTCCCATGCTGACCCCGCGGACGCTGAGCATCTGAGGCAGGAAGAAGTTGCACAGCGACAACGTGAGGTAGCCGTGCGCGATCGTCGACCCGAAGGGCGACTCCCGGGCGCGCTCGGGATCGACGTGGATCCACTGGTGGTCGCCGGTGACATCGGCGAAGGCGTCGACGCGGGGCTGGTCGATCAGGAGCCACTCGGTGGGCCGGAGCTCCGCGCCGACGGCGGAGCGCAGCCCGTCCAGGCCCTCGACGACCAGGGGGGATGCTGGCTCAGTCACGGTCATGTGCCACCTGTCCCGACCGCGGGGATGGTCATTTCACCCACCTGCGACTCCTTCCTACTCGAACATCCGTCAACGACCATCGGCCAGCGCCGCCTCGGTGAGCCGGGCGAGCCGTTCGACCTGCGCGCGGAAGGGCACCAGGTCCGGCCCGGGCGTGGCCGTCGTGCGTGCGGCGGCAATCGCCTCCCGCTGGACGACGCCCGCGACGATGCAGGCCAGCTTCCAATAGCAGAACGCCAGGTAGGCCTCGACCCCTCGGGGCTCCCAGCCCGCGACCTCGCGGTAGGTGGCGACGAGCTCGGCGCGGGTGGCGAAGCCGGGCACCCCCGAGGGCGGATCCTGGAGCGCGACCTCCGCGTCGCCTGGCTCGCCCCAGTAGGCCAGCAGCAGGGCCAGGTCGGCGACCGGGTCGCCCACCGCCGCGAGCTCCCAGTCCACGATCGCCCGCAGCCCCCCGCCGTCGTCGAGGATGCAGTTGTCCAGCTTCGGATCCCCGTGCACGAGTGCGACGCGCTCCTGCGCCGGCACCGCGCGGCCCACCCGCCCGGCGAGGTCCAGCAACATGGTCCGGTACTCGCCGCCGCCGTCCTCCACCTGGCGCGACCAGCGGCGCAGCTGCCGGTCCACGTAGTCGCCGCCGCGCACGAGGTCACCGAGGCCGACGTCGTCGGGCCGCAGGCTGTGCAGCCGGGCCAGCGCGCCGACCAGCTGGTGGCCACTGGCAGCGCGGCACGCGGCGGGCGCCTCGCACGCGGAGGCCGCGTCGCGCAGTACGCGGCCCTCGGCGAACCGGGAGACCACAAACGGCGCCCCGGCCACGGAGGGGTCCTCGCAGACAGCGACGACCCGGGGGACCGGCACCGCGGTAGGCCCGATCGCCCGCAGGATGCGCGCCTCGCGCAGCACGTCGTGCGCGGTCGCCAGGACCGGCCCGGGCGGTGGCATGCGCAGCACGTGGCGCGTGCCGGCCGCATCGGTCACCACGAGCGTCAGGTTCGACCGTCCGCCGGACAGCTCCTCGATCCGCAGCGGGAGCAGGCTGCCCGGCACGTGGGTGGCGAACCACCCGCTGAGGGGGCCCGCCGGGTCCGGTCCTCGCGCCGGCGCAGCGACGGATGTGCCGCCCGCGGCATCCGGCGCGGGGAGCCGATCGCGTGCCATGAGGTGTCCCTTCGTCCGGCCGGGACCTGACTATACCAAGCGCTTGCTCGGAAAGGTGTCGGTCGAGTCTGACGATCGGGGTCGACGTCGCCGGCCCCTGACCAGATCGGCGCACGCGGGGCCCTGCCGCCAGGCGGGACCCCGCTCCTCTCGTTTCGTTCCCAGCCGGGGCTCAGCGCGTGGCCGACGGCCGGGCGTTCTTGTTCAGGGCGGGCTCGCGCAGGGCCGCCTTCGCGACCTTGCCGGTCGCCGCGCGAGGCAGCTCGGGCAGGACCACCACCGAGCGCGGCACCTTGAAGTTCGCCAGCCGCTCCCGGCACCACGCGAGCAGCTCCTCCTCGGTGGACGGCGCGGCGCCGTGCCGCAGTACCACGAACGCCCGGCCGACCTCGCCCAGCCGCTCGTCGGGCACCCCGACGACCGCCGCCTCGGACACCGCCGGGTGCCGGCACAGCAGCTGCTCGACCTCGGCAGGCGAGACGTTGAAGCCGCCGACGATGAACATGTCCCCGAGCCGGCCGGTGATGTGCAGGTTCCCGCCCTCATCGAGATGGCCGATGTCCCCGGTGTGCAGCCAGCCGTCGGCGTCCAGGGCGGCTGCGGTGGCCGCCTCCGGGTCGCCGAGGTAGCCCGACATGACGTTGTAGCCGCGGACCAGGATCTCCCCGCTGCCGTCGCCGCCCACCGGGTCGATGGCGACCTCGACGTCGTCGACGGCGCGACCGCTGGTCGACTCGACCAGGTCGTCCGGGTCGCCCAGCCGGCACATCGTGGCGACGCCGGTGATCTCGGTGAGGCCGTAGGCGGTGAGGATGTCGCGGAAGCCGAGGTCGCTGCGCATCCGCCGGATGAGCTCGGAGGGGATGACGGCCGCGCCGGTGACCGCCAGCCGCAGCGACGACAGGTCGCGCTGCAGGCGTGTGGGGTCGTTCATCAACGTGGCGTAGAGGGTGGGTGGGCCGGGGATGCCGGTCACCCGCTCGCGCTCGATGAGCTCGAGGACCGAACGCGGGTCGAGCCGCCGCACCGGCAGTGCGGTCGCCCCCCGCACCAGGCACGACAGCAGCCCCGCCAGCAGCCCGAAGCTGTGGAAGAACGGGTTGACCAGCAGGTACCGGTCGCCGGCGCGGAGCCCGAGGTTGCCGGTGTAGGTGGTGTAGAGGCGGACGACCTGGCCGTGTGTATGCGGAACGCCCTTGGGGCGGCCGGTCGTGCCGGAGGTGAACATGACCTGCATGCGCGTGTCCGGGGTGACGGCGTCGCGAGCGGCCGCGACGGCGCCGTGCGGGCAGCTGTCCGCCCCCGCCAGGAACTCCTCCCACGGGAGCTCGGCCCAGCCGACGGCGCCCTCCGGGACCGGGCCCTCCGGACGGGGCTCGCCCAGCGTCACCACGGTGCGCAGGCCGGGCAGCGGGCCCGCGCCGCGAAGCATGCCGAGGTGGTCCTGGCCCAGAAAGCCGTGCTCGACGAACAGCCCCACCGCGCGGCTGCGCGCCAGCACGTGGTGGGCCTCCTCGCCGCGGTAGCGGGTGTTCACGGGGACCAGGGTGATCCCGACGTGCAGGCAGCCCAGCGCGGCCACGGCCCAGCGGGCGGAGTTGGGTGCCCACACGGCGACGACGTCGCCCGGGCGAAGGCCGCGGGCCAGCAGGGCCGCGGCGACCTGTTCGACCTCCACGAGCAGCCGGGCGTAGTCCAGGCGCGTTCCGCCGTCGTCGGCGATAGCCTCGATGGCACCGTGTCGGTCGGCGGTGCTGCGGAGCACCGCGGGGATCGTTGCGGCCCCGTCCGGCCGAAGATCCGCTCCCGGTGTCGTCATCGCGCCGTCCTTTCCCGTCGTGGCCGGCTGGTCCGACTCGGGCACGAAAATCGCACAGCGCATGGTGGCACGAATCCAGGTGCCTACCAAGCGCTTGGTGCACTAGGCTCCGAGGTCGGTCGTCTGTCCGGCACGGACTCGAGGTGGCGGTATGAGCGACAGGCTGGTCGGCGCCGATGGCGCGGTGGAGCTCACAGGCCAGGTAGCCCTCGTCACCGGGGGAGCGCGGCGTAAGGACCGGTCGCACGCCGAGGCGCTGGCCGCAGCCGGGGCGATCGTCGTGGTGGCCGACGTCGTGGCACGGGTCGGCTTGGTCGACTACCCGCTGGCGACCGCGGCGGACCTCGAGGAGACGGTGGCGGCGATCCGAGCGGCCCCGCCGACCCGTACAGCCGATTCGCGCCGGCCGGGCTGGGATGACGGTTTGAAGAGTACCAAGCGCTTGGTCGAGCTGGCATAATGGAGGCTCGCCGACCTGCTCGACGCGGAGCAGGCGCCGACCCCGGTGGAGGACCCGTGACCACGACACCGACCGACGTGGCATCCACCGGCGCCGCATCCACCGGCGAGGCGGCGGTACTGCGCACCTTGGCCGCATCGCCACCCCACGGGGTGCAGGTCCACATCCGCACCGACCTGTTCTCCACCGGCATGGCGTTGTTCGGCTCCGTCGTGGAACTGGACTTCCTGTTCACCGGCCCGGGCCGCGAGCAGAACGCCTTCAACTCGCTCCTGCCCTGACCGGGAACAGCCGCTCCCGCACCCCACCCCGTACCGGAGGACACCGATGACCACCCCCGAGCCACTCGCCCCGGTGGCAGCGCGCGACATCACCGTGGACCTGCTCGTGATCGGGTCCGGGACCGGGATGGCCGCCGCGCTCGCCGCCAAGGAACGCGGGCTGGACGTGCTGATCGTGGAGAAGACCGACTACGTCGGCGGCTCCACCGCCCGCTCCGGCGGAGCGTTCTGGATCCCGGCGAACCCGATCCTGCGCGAGAACGGATCCCCCGACTCGCCCGAGCAGGCGGCCGAGTACACCCGCGCCGTCGTCGGCGGCACCGCCCCCGACGAGCGGTGGCAGGCGTTCCTCGAGCACGGCACCGAGACCGTCGAGATGCTGCGCCGCACCACACCCATGAAGTTCATTTGGGCGAAGGGCTACTCGGACTATCACGCGGAACTGCCCGGCGGCTCGGCCGTCGGCCGGACCTGTGAGTGCCGCCCCTTCGACGCCTCCGTCCTCGGACCCGAGCGGGCCCGGCTCCGGGCGGGAGACCTGAAGGCGCCGGTGCCGATGCCCGTGACCGGCGCGGACTACAGGTGGATGAACCTCATGCTGCGGGTGCCCCGCAAGGCGATTCCCCGGGTGCTGCGCCGGGTCACGCAGGGGATCGGGGGCATGGCGCTGGGCCGGGAGTACACGGCCGGGGGGCAGGCGCTGGCCGCCGGGCTGTACGCCGGTGTGCTGCGAGCTGGCATCCCGCTGTGGACCCGGACCTCGCTTACCCGGCTGGTCACCGAGGGCGAGCGGGTGACCGGCGCCGTGCTGGAGCAGGACGGCCGGGAGGTCACCGTCGGCGCTCGGCGCGGCATCGTGCTCGCCACCGGCGGGTTCGACCACGACATCGTGATGCGCCACGAGCACCAGCTGAAGGCCCTCGAGCCGGGCTGGAGCCTCGGCAGCGAGGGCAATACCGGCGACGGGATCAAGGCCGGTGAGAAGGTCGGCGCGGGGACCGCCCTGATGGACCAGGCCTGGTGGTACCCGGTGGTGGCGCCGCTCCCCGGCGACGCGCCGCAGAACCTGCTCGCCGAGCGCTCGCTGCCCAGCTCGTTCATGGTCGACGGCTCGGGGAAGCGGTTCGTCAACGAGTCGACGGACTACATGAGCTTCGGGCAGTGCGTGCAGGCCCGCGAGCGCGCGGGCGACTCGGTCGGCACGACCTGGCTGGTTTTCGACCAGCGCTACCGCAACAGCTACGTGTTCGCCGGCGTGCTGTTCCCGCGGATGCCGATCCCGCAGGCCTGGTACGACGGCGGGATCGTGCACCGCGCGAAGACCCCGGCTGATCTGGCGCGCGCCGCCGGACTGCCGGAGGAGACGTTCGTCGCGACGTTCGACCGGTTCAACGAGCTCGCCGCCGCCGGGATCGACCACGACCTCCACCGCGGCGAGAGCGCCTACGACCGGTACTACGGGGACCCGACCGTCGCGCCGAACCCGAACCTACGGCCGCTCGAGGGGACGCTGTACGCGGTGAAGGTCGTCCTCGGCGACCTCGGCACGTGCGGTGGCCTGCGCACCGACCGGCACGGCCGGGTGCAGCGCGCGGACGGCACGGTGATCGACGGGCTCTACGCCATCGGCAACACCGCGGCCAACGCCTTCGGCAAGGTCTACCCGGGTGCGGGCGCCACGATCGGCCAGGGCATCGTCTTCGGCACTATCGTGGCCGGGCACGCGGCGCAGGCCGAACCCGCCGAGGTGCCGCCCACCATCTCGGCCGTCGCCCGGGACCCGCGGTGACGGTCGCCGGACCGCGCCGGCGGCCGAGCGGATCACCGAGAAGGTCGAGCGGTACCTGGCCGCCGTCGGGAGCGGCTCCGCCGAGGACATCGTCGCCTGCTACGCCGACGACGCCACGCTGGAGGACCCGGTCGGCAGCGAGCCGCGGTGCGGCAGGGGCCGCGATCCAAGAGTTCTACGCGGCACTCCGGGGTGCCGGGCGGGAGACCGAACTCGTCACGGTGCGGGTGGCCGGGGCGAACGCGGCGTTCCGCTTCCGCGTGCGGACCCATCTCCCGGACCAGGTCGTCGAGATCGAGCCGATCGAGGTCATGACGTTCGACGCCAAGGCCCGGATCACGCGCGCGTTCTGGTCGCCCAGCGATATCCGCGCCTGATCGGCCCCGCCGGACCGGCGGACACGAGAAGGGCGGCGCCACCGGCGCCGCCCTTCTGTGGTGTGTGCGGGGCCCGGTCTCAGGAGCTCCGGCGGTCGGTCCTCCCGGCGGTCCGGCGTGGCGGTCGGGTGAGCCCGTCGAGCACCACGGTCGCGAAGGTCTCGGCGAGCGCAGTGGCCGGATCGGTCGTGTCGGGTGTCGAGACGGGGGAGGAGTGGAAGAGCGCGTCTCGGATGAGCCGGTAGGCGATCCAGGTGGGGACGTCGCCGCGGAAGGCGCCGCCGGCGCGGCCCTGCGCGAGCACGGTGAGCCAGGTCTGCTTGACCTCGTCGGCGGCGTCGCCGAGCCTCTGAGCGTCCGCCCCTTCGTGCACGCGGCGCCGTTCCCGCCGGTAGATGTCGGTCGCGTGGGGATGGCGGATGATCGCCTCCGCGGACGCGACGACCAGCTCGCGGACGGCCTCGCGCGGCGGTAGGTCGCGGGCGATCACGGCCCGGTAGCCGGTGAGCAGGTCGCTCAGGTAGCTGTCGACGACCTCGCCGACAATGGCCTCCTTCGACGGGAAGTGGTGGTAGAGGCTGCCGGAGAGGACGCCGACGCTGTCGGCGATCTCGCGGACGGTGGTCGCGGCGAAACCCTTCTCGGCGAAGAGCCGGGCCGCGCTGGTCAGGATGACGGTCCGGCGCATCCGCTGGTCGGTCACGCGACGACTCCACTGTGGTGCGATGGGTTCGGCGAACGCCTGCGTCGCCACTGGAGAGCCACTCAGGCGCCGACCTGCTGGCGTGGCTGCTGGGCGATCTCGCGCAGGTTGCCCGGCGGTGCGGTGCGGCCCGCGCTGAAGGAGGCCCAGACGGCCTGCGCGGTCGCCCGTACCGGGGCGACGAGCTGTTCGAGGTTGACCCGGCCGACCGGCCCGCAGACCGAGATCGCGGCGACGGGCGCGCCGGGCGCGCCCACCGGTGCCCCGACGCAGGCGAGCCCGCGGGCGGACTCCTCGCGGTCGAAGGCGATCCCGCGGTCCTGTATGTGCGCGAGCTCGTTGCGCAGCCGACGCTCGGTGCCGATGCTGACCGGCGTCGGGAGCGGGAGCGGGCGGCTGAGCAGGGACTCCAGCGTGTGCTCGCCGGCGTAGGCCAGCAGTGCCTTCCCGGCACTGGTGCAGGTCGACGGGGCCCGGCCCCCGACCCGGGACGGCACTCGCAGAGCGAAACGGCCGCCGAGCTTGTCCAGGTAGATGATCTCGGGCCCGTCCAGCTCCGCAAGGTGCACGATGAAGCCGGTCCTGTGGGCGAGCTCGTGCAGGTGGGCCGCGGCGGCCCTGCGGAGCTGGTGCTGGTAGCCCGCGAGCGTGCCGAGCTCCATGATCCGCAGCCCGAGGTGGTAGCGCAGCTGGTCGCGGCGCAGCCAGTGGACCCCGACGAGGTGCTCGAGGATGCGGTGTGCCGACGAGCGGGGCAGGCCAGTACGGGTGACGACCTGGGCCAGGGTTAGGCCGTGCGCGCCGTCGAACACATCGAGGATGATCACGATCCGGTCGATCATCGACACCGGAGCCGGTGACGTCGTCGTCATGGGTCGGCCCTTCCGCCTGGGGCTGATGGGGGCTCCTCGCTCGGCCGAGCTCGTGCCCAGGTTCGTCCAGGTTACGGGCGGGCAGCCATTTGGTCAAGCGCTTGGTCGGGGTCCACTGAGTGGGATGGCGGCCGACCAGAGCGACACCGTTCCCCCCGGCCCGGGGGTCGGTGAGGGAGGGGAACGATGGAGTTCGACGTCATCCTGCCCGGGACCAACCGCCTTTCCGGGACGAACGAGTGGGCCCGCGGGCTCGACGCGGACGGCTACCGACGAAATCCTCGCCGCGCTGGTCACGCTCTGGACCGCTGACCGCTGACCGCTTGGAGCACCGCGGCCGCCGCTACGAGATCACCGGGCCGGCGGTCGAGCCCACCCCCGGGTGCAACGGCCGTGGCCCCCGATCCACGACTTCCTCGCCTGGTTTGCAGCGGAGGTCATGCCCGCGATGCCCGCCCCGCCCGACCGGGGCCGGGCCGCGGTGCCCGCCGGGGAATCGGCCCTCGCCGGCGTCGCAGTCCCGCTTCTGCTCCGCAACGTCCACCAGGCGCCCGTTCGGGCCGGGGACCCCGGCCCGCCGAAACCACGTGGTTGGACAGCCGGCCTCCCCGCTGCTCGGCGCCGTCCGCGACGCTGTGTCCTGCACCGACGCTACATGTGGCACGCCTCGCTTGATCGCCGCGATACCTCAGCCCGCTGTCGCCACCGGCGGGCACGGTTGGAACGGTTGGATCGCCGTTAGTGGGGCCGAGAACAGCACGTCCTCGGTCCTGGCCTGCGTGCTCCCACGGCCCTCCACGTCCCAGCGCTGCTCGCGGTCGGCGATCCGACTCGTCACCCTCGACCGGTCGTCGTCGAGGTAGAGCACCCGGATCCGCATCCCGTGCTCCGGGTGGGGCAGCTGCCCGTCGTCCTCCCAGGCCGGCCTGATCTCCTACGGGAGGCTGAACGTCCAGCCGCCTGCAACCCCGGCGATCGTCAGCAGGTCGGGCATGCGGACCCGGTCGTGCCAGCGATACTGCAGGTGCGCGGCGGCGCCGAGCGGCTCGGCCACCAACGTGCGCACACGCAGGTGGCACTCATGTCCCTGGCTTGGCGCGCGAGCGGTCGAACCGGTAGACCTCGAAGACATGGTCGGGGCAGACGAGCTGGCAGGCGGTGCATCCGGTGCAGCCGTCGTGGAGTTCGGGGTAGCGGTAGCCGGTCTCGTTGACCGTGGCCGACATGGTCAGGACGTCGGGTGGGCAGGCGGCGATGCACAGCTCGCAGCCCTTGCACTTGTCGATGTCGATGACGAGGGTGCCGCGTGCGCTCATCGTCATCGGCCTGCCCCGTGCGGGGCGGCCGAGCCGCGGGGGTGCAGGTCGCCGAGAGGGTAGACCTGCTCCATGGACTCGGCGAGGTAGTCCGGGCCCTGGGGGGCGGTGACGAACCATCCCGTGGGGCACATGGTGAGGATTTCGACAAGGCTGAAACCCTCGCCTGCGAGTTGGGCCTCGAACGCGGTGCGGATCATCTTCTTGGTGCGCAGCACGCCGCCCGCGGTGCCGACCGCGCCGCGGGCGACGTAGCCGACGCCGTCCATCCGGGCGATGATGTCGGCGATCGGAATGGGGTGGCCGTGCTGCTCGGCGTCGCGGCCATCGATGCTGGTCTTGGTGCGCTGGCCGAGCACGGTGGTGGCGGTCTGCTGCCCGCCGGTGTCACCGAACACACCGTTGTTCAACAGGATCGCGGTGACGTTCTCGCCGCGGGCGGCGGTGTGGATGACCTCCTGGAGCCCTTCGTTGACCATGTCGCCGTCGCCCTGCATGGTGAACACGGCGGTGTCGGGGCGCATCCGCTTGATGCCGGTCGCGCAGGACGGGGCACGGCCGTGCAGGCACTGCAGCACGTCGATGTCCATGATCCGCACGAAGCTGCCGTAGCAGCCGTGCCCGACGACGCCGATGGAGCGCTGCACGATGTCCAGCTCCTGCAGCGTCTCGAGCAGGATGCGTAGGGCGACCGGTTCGCCGCAGCCGGGGCAGAGCGAGTGCTCGCCGAGCATCAGCGACGGGCTGGCGTCGGCCACCTTCGTGGCCGGTCGCTGCGGCGGCGCGCCGGTGGGGACGATCTCGATGTTCTGTGTCGTCATCGCGGGTTCGCAATCGAGGCGGAGGGGCGGCCGGAGCGGTTCTCCGCGGGCAGCGCCGCGAGGATCCGGGTGCGGATCTCCGGGGCGTCGAGCATGGGGCCGTAGCTCAGCCCGGACTCGTGGATGCTCACGCCACCGATGAACCTGATGGCCGAGCGGTCGTGGGCGTATTGGCGCACGTCGTCGAGCATCTGGCCGGAGTTCAGCTCGAAGACCAGCACCCGGCGGGCGGTCCGGGTGGCCTCGGCCAGCGCTCGGCTGGGGAAGGGCCACAGGGTGATCGGGCGGAACCAGCCGATGCGGTGGCCCTCGGCGCGCAGTTCCTCGACGACGTACTCGACGAACTTCGCCGCCGACCCGAACGCGACGACGACGGTGTCGGAGTCGTCCTCGGGGTCGACCCGGGAATCGGGGCAGTAGCGGCTCTCGTGGCGCTGCTCGAGTTCGGCGATGTGGTCGAACTTCGCGGCGATCTTCTGCCAGTGCAGGTCGGGCCCGAGGCCGGGGTCGGTGGCCTTGCCCATCGCCCAGGTCCAGATCTGGCGTGATCGCCCGGTCCCGCTGCTGGTCCCGTCGAGGGCCCAGTCCTTCGGGGGAAGCGGGCCGTAGTCGATCTTCCGCAGGTGCACGCCGACCCTGGTCTGGGCGATCAGCGGGTCGCCGTAGAGCAGGGTCGGGGCGCGGTAGAGCTCGGAGAGGTGGAACAGCAGCTGGGTGTGCTCAACGGCCTCGGGGACGTCCTTCGGGGCGAGCGTGATCGTGCGGTAGTCGCCCCAGCCGCCGCCACGGGTCGCCTGGAAGTAGTCCTGCTGGCCGCGGGCCAGGTTGAACACGACCATCGGGGTCTCGTTGAGCGCGGCCTCCGCAATGGCCTCCTGCATGAGCGCGATGCCCTGCCCGCACGAGCCGGTCGCGGCACGCGCTCCGGTGGAGCCTGCGCCGAGCGTCATGTTGACGCCCTCGATCTCGCTTTCGCAGTTGATGCAGGTCCCTCCCGCGGCCGGCATGACCTTTGCCATGTGCTCCAGCAGCGGGGTGAAGGGCGACATCGGGTAGCCGGCGAAGAACCGGCAGCCGGCGAGGATCGCCGACTCGGCGATCGCGGCGGCACCCTCCATCAGTTGCAGGGTCGGCGCGTCGGCCGGCTGTGTGGTGGTGGTCATGGGGCTCCCAATGCGGCGTGGTCGGTGACTGCCGCGGCGCCGGCGTCGAGCGCCTCGGCGTTCGTGCCTGCGTGCTGGCGGCGGTAGGGCGGCAGCAACGAGGTCATCGCCTCGACCAGCGAGTCCCGCTCGACCAGCCCGGTGAGCGCGGCGAACGCGCCGAGCAGGACGAATCCGCCTGCCTGTGGCGCGCCGATCTTGGCGGCCATCGCGGTGGCCGGCACGGCGACGACCCGGTGCGCGTCGCCCGCCGCCTCTGGGTCGACGATCGAGGAGTTGAGCAGCAGCAGCGAACCTGGCCGCAGCCGCTCAGGCACCACGCCGGTGAACTTGTGGTTGGCCACGATCGCGGCGTCGGCCGCCGGCAGCACCGGCAGCGACCGCAGCGGCGCCGAACCGATCACGACCGAGGCGTTCGACGGACCGCCTCGCATCTCGCCCCCGTAGTCCGCCGCCAGCATCGCGTGCTTGCCCTCCGCGGTGGCGGCGAGCGCGAGCGTCTTGCCGATCAGCTGAACGCCCTGGCCTCCGATACCGATGATCAACAGCGCCAGCTCATCGACAACGGCCTGCGCCGGCTCACAGTTGACTGAGCGCTTGCTTGGCATTTCTGAATCCTCAGTTCGCGGCGTTCGAAAGTCAAGGTTGAGCAGGACCGGCCGGGGCTCGCGGACGGGTGGCGGGGCGGGTACGCCTCAGGCGACGGTGAGGAACTCACGGACGAGCGTCTCGAACGCATCCTTGCGCTCCACCTGGGCCCAGTGGCCGCAGTTGGAGAAGATGTGCAGGTCGGCGTTGGGCATGCGGCGGGTCGCGAAGAACGCGCCCTCCAGCGGGAGCATCCGGTCGTCGCGGCCCCAGGTGACCAGGGTGCGGTGCGGGATCCGCCCGGTCCGGGTCCACATCGGACCGCCGGCCGACGGGATGGCGAGGCTGCCGAAGACGTTGCGGATCCGCTCGATCGCGCCGGGGGCCAGCGCCCGGTCGAGGCGCTCCTGGATGAGCTCGTCGGACACGCTGGTCGGGTCGGAGACCATGCAGTCGACCCAGGCGCGCATGGCCTGCGCGGAGGGGGCGGCGATGAAGTCGAAGAGCCGCCGCCCGCCTTCGGACATCTGCGGGGCGAAGATCTCCGCAGCGAGGCCGCCAGGGCCCATCAGAACGATCCGGTCGACCCGCTCGGGGTAGTAGAACGCCGCTTCCAGCGCCACGGACCCGCCCATCGAGTTGCCGACCAGGTGGGCCTTGTCGATGCCCAGGTCGTCCAACAGCGAGACCACGGAGTCGGCAGCGTGCTCGGGGTACGGCTTGGTATACGGGACCTCGGGGCTGTCGCCGAACCCGGGCATGTCGACCACGATGGTGCGAAACGTGCGGGAGAGCGGCTCCAGGTTCGCCGCGAAGTTCGACATTCCGGAGACGCCGGGGCCGGATCCGTGCAGCATCACCAGTACCGGGCCGGTGCCCGCCTCGCGGTAGGTCACCTCGTATGCCCCGCGGCTCACCTTCGGCGCGATCTCGAGTGTCGTCATCGACCTTCTCCACCTTCTCGTCCACGAGGTCATCCGGGAAGGGCGACTCCCGGGCCGCCGTCTGGAGGTGACGCTAAGCACCTCGCGAAATGGGCGGCTATCGCTGCTCCCACTGACCGGGAGCCGGCCTGCGGGCCCGCCGGCCGTCCGGACTTTGGCCTCCCGCTCATCGGGATGGATTCCTGTAGCCGGCACCACACCGCTCGTACCGTCTGCCGCACGACGCCCCCCACCCGGCACGCGCGATCGGGAGCGCGCCGGGTCGACGCGTCCCGCCACGACTTGCCACCTCTCCCCGTACGTCCTTCATGGAGGTCTGACAATGAGTACGACAGTTACAGATACGTCTGCCGGTGGCTGGACGCCCCGGCTCGCGTTCTCCGCGTGCGTGATGATCCTGATCCTCGAGGCGACGAGCCTCGGGTTCCTGCTCGTCTCGGTCGCGCTGCCGCAGGTCTCGCAGCACTTCCAGACCACGCAGGGCGGGTGGCTGATCACCGCCTACGTCCTGTCCGGCGCGGTGCTCTCCCCGCTTATGGGCAAGCTGGCGGACATCCTCGGCAAACGAAAGGTCATGGTCATCTGCCTGTCGGTGAGCCTGGTGGGTGCCATCATCACCACCGCGGCGCCGACCTTCGGGGTGCTGATCCTCGGCCGGTTCCTCCAGGGAGCCACGATCCCGACGATGTTCCTCAGCTACTCGCTGATGCGCGACGTCTACCCGACTCGGATCCTGGCGTTGGCGACCTCGATGTCCATGACCGGTATCGGCGTCTTCTCCATCGGCACCCCGTTCCTGGTCGGTGCCCTGCTGGACACCTGGGGCTTCCGCGCCCTGTTCGCCTTCGACATCGCCTGGCTGGCGGTCCTGATCCCGTTGCTGGTCGTGACGACCCCCGAGTCGCCGGTCCGCCACCGGTCGAAGGTCGACGTCCTCGGCGCCGCGTCGCTGGGCCTGGGTCTGTGCATCGTGCTGGCCGCGATCAGCCTGGGCAACACCTGGGGCTGGACCTCGGCGGCCACCCTCGGCGGCATCGCGCTCGGCCTCGTGCTGCTCGTCTGCTTCGTGGTCCGCTCGCTGCGGTACTCCGCGCCGATCGTCAACCTGCGCATCTTCACGACCCGCGCGATCCTGCTGGCCGTGGTCACCGCGGCGGCCGCGCAGTCCATGTCGGGCAACTTCTGGGCGATGTCGCCGATCATCGCTCAGACCCCGCGCGAGGTCGGCGGGGACTACGGGCTCGGGTTGACCGCGCTGGAGTTCGGCTGGCTGAGCGCGCCCCAGGCACTGTTGATCGTGCTGGCGGGGATCATGGTCGGCAAGCTGACCAACAAGGTAGGCGCCGCGCTGCTGATGAACGTCGGCCTCGTGATGATGATGATCGGCGGCGTGCTGATCGGCTTCAGCAGCGACACCTTCGGTGGCCTGCTCACCGCCTGCGCGGTGACGGGCATCGGCTGCGGCCTGTGCTGGGGCACCCTGCCGGCGCTGGTCATCTCCGGCACCACGCCCGAGAACCAGGCAACGATCGCCGGCATGGTGCAGGTCTCCTACAGCAGCTTCTCCGCCATCACCCCGGTCGTCCTGTTCATCATCCTCGGCTCGTATGCGACCATCGCCAGCGACGGCTTCGTGGTCTACAGCGCGGAGGCCTTCCAGTGGGGCGGCATCCTGATGGCGGGCGTGCTCGCGGTGGCCCTGCTCCTCGCGCTTACGGTGCTGCGTGGCCGGCGCCAGGACTCGATGATCGTGGATCGGGATCGGCTGGCCGAGCAGATCGTTCCGGCGGACGTCCCTGTGCCCGGGCGCTGACCCATGACAACGGAGCAGGAGGCCGGCGGCCGCGGGAACGGGGACGGGGACGAGCGCTGGTCGCCTCGCTGGGTCGGCAGGCTGCTGGTCCTGGTGCTGGTCTCGGAGATCATCCCGGTGTCGATGAGCCTCGCCGCGACGGCGTTGCCCGCGATCGGCGCCGAGTACCGGACGACCCAGGGCAGCTGGACGCTAACCGCCTCGTACCTGGCGGCGGCGGTGTCGATGCCGTTGATCGGCAAGCTGGCGGACATCGCGGGCAAGAAGAAGCTCCTGCTCGTGGTGCTGGCATTGACCGTTGTCGGCTCGGTGCTCAGCGCGCTGGCGCCGAGCTTCCCGGTCTTCGTGGTCGGCCGCGTGCTGCAGGGCGCCTCGTTCGCGCTGGCGTTCCTGTGCTACTCGCTGATCCGGGACCTGTTCCCGCCCCGGCTGGTGACCTTCGCGGTGAGCGTGACGGTCACCGGCACCGGGCTGGTCCTCATCGGCCAGCCTTTCCTCGCCGGCTGGCTGATCGACGGCTACGGCGTGGCCGGGGTCTTCTGGTTCCTCGCCGTCCTGGTTGCCGTGCTGCTCGCGCTCGCCGTGGTCGTCGTCCCGGAGAGCGGGGTGCGCGCCCCCGAGTCCAGGCCGGACTTCGTCGGCGCGGGACTGCTGGGGTTCGGCGTCGCGGCGGTGCTGCTCGGGGTGAGCATCGCGCCGGGCGCCGGCCTCCTCGGCGCTCCGGTGCTGCTGCTGGTGCTGATCGGCCTGGTGCTGCTCGCCTGCTGGCTCGTCCAGAGCCGGCGGGCGGCCCAGCCGCTCATCGACCTGCGGCTGCTGGGCAGCCGCAGTCTGCTGCCGATCGTGGTTGCCGGTGGCCTCGTCTACGGGGCGGGCGCCTCGACGACCCTGGTGCTGCCGATGCTGGCCATGACCCCGCGGGAACTTGGCGGCAGCTACGGCTTCGGGCTGACCGCCACCCAGTACGCGATCTTCGGGCTGGTCTCCGGGGCGGGCCTGGTGGTCGGCGGCCTGCTCGTGGGCCTGACGGCGCGGCACGGGGCCCAGCTGCACCTTGTCATGGCGGCCGTGGTGATGATGGTCGGAGCGGTCGGGTCGGCCCTGTTCAAGGGCGACTATGCGCTGCTCGTGCTTGCGACGGCCGCGGCCGGGCTCGGGCTCGGCATCGGTGGGGCCGCGATCCCGAACCTGGTCATCGAGTCGGTCCCGCCGGAACGCCAGGTCATCAGCTCCAGCATCGTCGAGGTCAGCCGCACGCTCATCGCCTCGATCGTCACCCCGGTGGTGTTCGTGGTGTTGAACAGCAACATCGCCCAGCTAGCCGGGGGTCAACCCGTCTACGCAGCCGGCGGTTTCGACGCCGCGTACCTGGTCGTGGGGCTCACCATCGCCGTCGGCGGGGCGGTGGCCCTGCTCATCCCGCGCCCTGCGGCGGAGTCCACCCGCATCCGACCCCTCACGGAGACAGCATGATCACCGAAAGAACGTCTTCGTCACCCGACGCCACCGGAGCACACGGTTGGACTCCCGCTCATCGGGACGCGAGGTGTAAGCGCCGTCACGACACTCTTAGCGTCCTTACGGCAACGCGACCTCATCGCGGAGGGTATCGACTTGCTGATCGACCGTGATGCGATCCGCGGGGTAGCGGCGGTGGTTGCGTGAGTTCGGTGAGACGGCTGTCACGGCGCGCACGGCTGCCGGGCGCGGGTGCGACCGACGCGCGAGTCCGACCGGGCGAGGCCTTCGCCCCGGCCCGGCCGGAGTCGCTTCACCTCGATCCCCGTCCACTTCCTGGAGGCTTGACGATGAGTACGACAGGTACTGCCACTCGCCCGAGGAGCTGGGTCGGATGACGGTCTCCCTGGAGGCGCTCTCGGACCGGTTGGAGATCGCCGACCTGCTCGTGGCCTACGCACACGCCGTGGACCGAGGCCGGTGGGACGCCCTCGACGACGTCTTCACCCCCGACGCGATCATCGACTACCGGGAGATGGGCGGGATCCGCGGCACGTTGCCCGAGATCAAAGAGTTCCTGGCCACCTCGATGGAGGCCTTCGTCCGCTCGCACCACATGGTCGCGTCGAGCCGGGTCGCGCTGGACGGCGACTCCGCCTCCGCGGTGACCATGTGCCACAACCCATTGGTGCGCGAGGTCGACGGAACCGAGCACGTCATGACGTGTGCCCTCTGGTACCACGACACCCTCGTCCGGACCGCCCACGGATGGCGGATGTCGAGCCGTGTCACCGAGCGCGTCGCGATTTCAGAACCAGTGAGCACACCGCGAGGAGGCAGCGACAATGCCTGAGCGTGTAATGCAGGCCTACCGGCTCACCGAATGGGGTGGTCCGGCGAAGCTGACCGAGGTGCCCGTCCCGGTGCCCGGACCCGGTCAGGTCCTCGTCAAGGTTGCAGGGTGCGGGCTCTGCCACTCCGACCTGGACATGATGGGGATGCCTGCACAGTATGGCGAGTCGCTGGGCTGGTCGATGCCGTTCACCCTCGGCCACGAGACGGCCGGGTGGCTGGCGGAGATCGGCCCCGGCGCCGTGGTGGACGCCGTGGAGGGTGAGGCCGTCGCGCTCGCCGCTGCGGAATCGTGCGGTCGTTGCCGGTACTGCCTTGCAGGGCAGGATAGCGCTTGCCCGTCGGGAGCGGCCGGGCGCGGGTACGGCCGCGACGGTGGCCTGGCCGAGTATGTGCTGGTCAACGACCCGCGAGACATCGTGCCGCTCGGCGACCTCGACCCGACGACGGCAGGGCCGCTCACCGACGCAGGGGCGACCAGCTACCACGCGGCGCGGCGGGTGCGGTCGCGGCTCCTGCCTGGCGCGACCGCCGTCGTGATCGGCGCGGGCGGGCTCGGCGCGTTCGGGCTTCAGTTCCTCGGCCTGCTCGGCGCGGCCCGGGTCGTCGCGGTGGACATCTCCCCCGAGCGCCGGGCGCGAGCCGTCGAGCTCGGCGCGGACGAGGCCATGGAGGGGGTCGACGAGTCGACCACCGCGCGCCTGCGCGAGCGCGGCGGCGGTGCGGGCGTCGACGTCGTTCTCGACTTCGTCGGGTCGGACATGACGATCGCCGCCGGGCTCGGCGCACTGGCCCCTGGCGGTGCGTTCGGGCTGGTCGGCGCAGCGGGCGGCGGCTTCGGTGCGTCGTGGATCTATGGGCTCCCGCGCGATGGTGAGGTGTTCACCTTCCAGGGCTCCGACCTGTCCGACACGAGGGCGGTGATCGCGCTGGCCCGGGCGGGGGCGATCACCAACGAGACCGAGGTTTTCGCGCTGAACGACGTCGAGGAGGCCTATCGCCGCTTCGATGACGGGCGGCTGCACGCACGCGCGGTCGCGGTGCCCTGACGGCCGGCCAAGTGCCGGAATGGACGCGCAGCCGCTGCGCCGCGGGCTCGGCTATCACCGGTTCCTCTCCGAGCTCCCCCGGCAGGTCACAGCTCGGCGATGTGGAGCCGGCCCCAGGTGCGGTACGGGTGGTGGCGGCGCGGGTGGTGGCGGCGCGGTGCCGCCACTCCCGGTCGCAGATCCTCAGCTTCGAGCGCTCCCGGCGCCGGCCGCGGTGGCCCGATCCCCCGGTTCCTGGGTCATCAGGCGGCCGTTCGCCAGATTATCGTCCACCTCGGCCTGCCAGAACTGCATCGCCCGCTCAGTGTCGATCTCGAACTCGAACCGCTGGGACATCTCCGGGGTCACGTCCTCCACGTCGACGTAGAACTGCTCGTACCAGCGGCGCAGCTGGTAGACGGGGCCGTCCTCCTCGCACAGCAGCGGGTTGTCAATCTTGGCCTTGTTCCGCCAGATCTCGACGTCCTGCAGGAAGCCCAGCTCCACGCCCTTGGTGAAGGATTCGGCCATCTGCTGGGCCTGCTCGTCCGACACGCCCGCCGGCTTCTTCGCGATCGCCCCCCACTGCAGCACGAAGCCCGTCGGCGAGACCGGGTAGTGACAGTTGATCAAGACGGTCTCGATCGTGTCGCCCTCGCCGAGGGAGGTCCACAGGTAGTCGATCATGTATGACGGCCCGTAGTACGACGCCTCCGATCGCAGCGAGTTGTCCAAGGAGTAGTTCGTCCCGATGTGGACGTCCGGCCGGGCCGTCGAGTTCATGTACTGGCTGGCGATGTGCCCCTCGAACACGTTCTTGAAGTACCTCGGGAACGTGTAGTGGATGTAGAAGAAGTGCGCCATGTCCACGACGTTGTCGACAATCTCGCGGCAGTGGGAGCCCTCGATGCGCAGCGAGTTCCAGGTCCACGACGTCCACGCCGGGTCACCGACTCCCGCGATCTCCGGGATCGTCACCTCCAGCGGCGGCTGCTTGCCCTGCGGGTCGTTCCACACGAACAGTTGCTGGTTGCGCTCCAGCACCGGCCATGCCTTCGTCCGCGCCCGCGCGGGCACCCGCCGCGCGTACGGGATGCTTGCGCACCGCCCGCTGCCCGACCATCGCCAGTCGTGGAACGGGCATGCGACGTCGTCGCCCTTGACGGAGCCCTGGCTCAGGTCGCCACCCATGTGCGGGCAGTACCCGTTCAGCACGTTCAGCTTTCCGGCGCTGTCGGCGAACACAACGAGCTTCGTGCCGAACGCTTCGATCGAGTGCGGCTTGCCGTCCCGGTAGCTGTCGGCCAGTCCCAGGCAGTGCCAGCCCCGCGCGTATCGGGTGGGCGGCGCCGCCGCCTCGATCACGCGGACCTCGTCGTCGGTATGCGTCTGCAGTGATGTCATGCAACCTCCCCGATCATGCGGCGCCCGGAGAAGCCACGTGGCGCCATGAGCTCGGATCTCATGATGCGAGCCGGCCGGCGGGCCTTGAAGGATCGCTCCCGCTGGCCGGGACGATGGTGCAGGCGGGGCGCTCCGTTCGCATCTGAATCCGCCGGCGATCTGGGCGGGCGTTCCGGTGCCCGGACCGTAACCCAGCAGCATCGCCGCCGGTCCTGCGTCCATCCCGGTCAGCAGGACGCGGCCTAGCCGCCGACACCCCGAAGCGGGCAGCGTCGCGTGCCGAGGAACCCCGAGGAAGGAGGCTCGATGGCGACCGACCGCACGGTCATGCCCCGCGCTGCGTCGGAGATCAGGACCTTCGATGTCGAGACCGACGTGCTCGTCGTCGGGTACGGCTGCGCCGGCGCGGCGGCGGCCTTCGAGGCCGCGAGCTCGGGCGCCCAGGTGCTCCTGCTCGAGCGAGCGAGCGCCGGGGGAGGCTCCTCGGCACTGGCCGGGGGGGAGATCTATCTGGGTGGCGGCACTCCGATCCAGCGGGCCTGCGGCTTCGACGACGACGCCGAGGAGATGGCGAAGTTCTTGCTCGCGGCGCTCGGCCCGGACGCCGACCGCGAGAAGGTGACGCTGTATGCCGAGCAGAGCGTGCGCCACTTCGAGTGGCTTGTCGAGCGGGGGGTGCCGTTCAAACCGAGCCTGTGGGACTCCCCGACCTGGGTGCCACCGACCGACGACGGTCTGATGTGGATGGGGGAGAACAGCTGGCCGTTCACCGAGATCGCCAAGCCGGCACCGCGCGGGCACCGGCCCACCTCGAACGACTTCGGCGGATGGTTGCTGATGAAGCAGCTCACCGCGGCGGTGGCGGCCGTGGGCGTGGACGTGCTGTGCGACACCTACGCGACCAACCTTGTGGAGGGCTCCGGAGGCGATGTTCTCGGCGTGGTGGCGCGCCGCTACGGCATGGAGTACACGGTCCGTGCCCGCCGGGCGGTGGTGCTCACGACCGGCGGTTTCGTCGATAACGAGGAGATGCTCGCGCTGCACGCCCCGCAGCTGGTGGGGCACAACAAGAACAGCGACGGCTCGGACGACGGACGCGGGATCCTCATGGCGCAGGCCGTCGGCGCGGCGGTCAAGCACATGTCGGCAGGGCAGATCGGAATCTCGCTGGTTCCGGGCCTGATCGCCCGCGGAATGATCGTCAACGGCCAGGGGCAGCGATTCATCACCGAGGACACCTATCCGGGCCTGGTCGGCCAGGCGGCGTTGTACCGGCAGAACATGGACGTCTGGGTAATCATCGATGAGCAGGGCTACGAGGCGGTCCCGGAACCCGAGCGCTGGGGGGTGCGCCCGTACCACGTGGCCGGAACCCCGGAGGAGCTCGCCGCGCTGATCGGCGTGCCGCCTGCTGGCCTGCGTGCCACGATCGATGTCTACAACGAGCATGCGGCCCGCGGCCAGGATCCGCTCTTCCACAAGTCCGACCGGTGGTTGCGGCCGCTCGTCCCGCCGTTCGCGGCGATCGACGTGAAGATGGGGCTGCGGCCGCCGTCGGAATCCGGCAGCGGGCGTGGCAGCGGTGCATCGGTGTTCACGATCGGCGGGCTGCACACGACCGTCGACGGCGAGGTGCTCAACTTGGACGGACGGCCCGTCCCGGGCCTGTTCGCCGCCGGTCGGGCGACCTCCGGACTGCACTCCTGGGGATACATCAGCGGCACTTCGCTCGGCGATGGCACCTTCTTCGGCCGCCGCGCCGGGGCGGCCGCCGCCAGCATGTGACGGCGCGCCCCTTCCGACGTGAGGAGAAGCCGGAATGCCATGGGGCCGCGCCGTGATCCGCGAGTTCTATTCGGCGGATCGAGATCGAACGATCGATGTGATGACCTTCGACGAGGACATCCGGATTACCAGGATGCGGGTGGAGCGGCGAGGACGTGCGGCGCCTGACGGCATCCCGTCAGCCGTCGGTGCTGATCAGGCCGCTGACGATCGACCGGAGCTTGGAGGGACATCGAATACGGCTGCGATGGGATAAAAGTCGACGAGACCTACTACGCCGCGGAAAAGATCACGGCCGACAGCTACTGGGGCTATGATTGGTCGGGCTGCGAGCCGCTCGCCCCAATGGACATGGCTAAGCCGGTGAGCCCATCCGACTGCGCAACCGATTCGTCCGCTTTGCTCTGCATGGAATGCCCTGCCGAGGTCAGCAGGGCATTCCTCGAATTTCTTGACGACCTCGAACGAGCTTGATCAGCAGGTGACCAGAAAGGGCACGAACACATGGCGTGGGACTTCGAGGTAGACCCTCGGTACGCGGAGCAGCTGGACTGGGTCGAGGAGTTCGTCCGGGATGAGGTGGAGCCCCTCGATGTCGTGCTCGGGAACCCGTACGACAAGACCGACGAGGTGGCGAACGCGATCGTCCATCCACTGCAGAAGACGGTGCGGGAGCGCGGATTGTGGGCCGCCCACCTCGGCCCCGAGCTCGGCGGGCCCGGCTACGGCCAGCTCAAGCTGGCTCTGTTGAATGAGATCCTCGGCCGATCGCGGTGGGCGCCGTCGGTGTTCGGGTGCCAGGCGCCGGACTCCGGCAACGCCGAGATCCTCGCCCGGTTCGGCACCGCGGATCAGAAGGAGCGCTATCTCGAGCCCCTGTTGGACGGTTCGATCTCCTCCTGCTACTCGATGACCGAGCCGCAGGCGGGTGCGGACCCGACGTTGTTCCGGGCCGCTGCTCGGCTCGAGGGCGATTCCTGGGTCCTCAACGGCGAGAAGTGGTTCTCGACCAACGCGCGCTATGCGGCCTTCTTCCTGGTCATGGCGGTTACGGATCCCGGGGCCGCGCCGCACCGCAGCATGAGCATGTTCATCGTCCCGGCTGAGACCCCCGGGGTCGAGATCATCCGGAACGTGGGCCTCGGCTACGAGCCGGCGGGTCACGGCAGCCACGGCTACGTCCGCTACGACGAGGTGCGTGTCCCGGTCGACCACCTGTTGGGGGAGCGCGGTGACGGGTTCGTCATCGCCCAGACCCGGCTCGGTGGCGGTCGCGTGCATCACGCCATGCGGACGATCGGGCGCGCCCGCAAGGCCTTCGACGCGATGTGCGAGCGGGCTCTGTCCCGTGATGTGCGCACCGGTCGGCTGGCCACGCTCGGCGTCGTACAGGAACAGATCGCCGAGAGTTGGATCCAGATCGAGCAGTTCCGCCTGCTCGTCATGCGGACGGCCTGGTTGATCGACAAGCACAACGACTACAAGAAGGTCCGGCGCGATATCGCGGCGGTGAAGGTGGCGATGCCCAAGGTGCTGAGCGACGTGGCCCGGCGGACGCTGCACCTGCACGGGGCGCTGGGTGTGTCGAACGAGATGGACTTCGTCGCGATGATGGTCGACGCCGAGATGCTCGCGCTCGCCGACGGGCCAACCGAGGTCCACCGGGTGACGATCGCCCGTGACGTGCTCGCCGGATACCAGCCGGTCGAGACGCTCTTCCCGAGCGGGCACCTGCCGACCCGTCGGGAGGCCGCGCTGCAGAAGCTGGCCACGGTTCTCCCCGGCGGCTTCAGCGCGTCGTGACCGGAGACTTATTCTCCCTGGACGGCAAGGTCGCCGTGGTCACCAAAGGCAGCCGTTGTTGACACCTCGACGAGATCGACGATGCGACGGCCGACAGCCTGGCCGCTGCTGTCCAGGCTGTCGGAGCACCACAACCGGCGAACCGGCACCCCCGAAGTGCCGTCGCGCTGACTCGAGGATCGCGGTCGTGATCACGTTCTCGGTCATGGTTCTCCTGCCGAGTTGATCGGCGGCAAGCATGGGCTGCTCATCGTCGACGGGACCTGACCTGGAGGTACACGTCGAGCAAGGCGTCGATCTGGGCGAGGCGCTCGGCGACGGCGGCGCGGTGGCGGGGCGAGTTTCGGCCGATCTGCCGCAGCCGGGCCTCGTTCAGCCGGTCACGTGCCGCCGCGAGCTCGTCGAGCACGATGTCCAGGGGATCGGTCACGGGCACGAGGGTGGTCCAGGGAACCTCGGGTCGAGCCGTGGAGTAAGCCATCAGAGCTGCTCCTTGCTTTTGTTGTTGCTGTCCGTCTGTCGCCGTATTGGGCTCGCAACTCTCACCGGCGGCGGGATGAGCGGACATCGCACGGAGCATCACACAGGTGGTGGGATTCAGGTGGTGGGATTCGCGTCGACGCTCGGCGGGAGCGACGGTGTCTAGTGCGGTGGCCACAAACGTCCGCCGGGTCCTCGCGGGCCAGAACGATGCCTCGCCGCGTTGCCCCCGCACCCAAGTACGCCCGGTACGAGGGTGCGGGGGCGCCTTGCGAGGCGCCGTTCTGATCCCGCGATCACCCCGGCAACGTTCGTGGCCACCGCACTAGCCGGCGCGGCGCGGGGCAGGGGCGAGCAGGCCGAGGGTGCGGGCCCGCTCGACGGCCTCGCCCCGTCGATGGGAGCCGAGCTTGTCGTAGAGGTGGCGTATGTGCGTCTTGACGGTGTGCACCGACAGGTGGAGCTGGTCGGCGATCTCCGGCGTGGTGAGGTTCGTCGGCAGGTAGCGCAGGATTCGGGTCTCGCTGGTGCTGAGCGGATTGCGCAGCGGCTCGGGTTCGCCGCCTGATGCCGGCGGCCCGCTGCCGGCGAGCACGTTGCGGATCTCGACGATCAAGGCAGCGTGCGTGCTGCGATGCCCGGGGTGGCGTTCGAGCAGGTCCCGTGCCTCGGGGTGGATGAGGAACGGCCAGAGCAGTCCGTCCGGTTCGGCGAGGTCGAGTGCACGCTCAAGGGCACGCTCGGCGGCAGGCAGGTCGCCGAGCGCGTCGCGAGCGATCGCCTCGAGCAGGAAACCCCGCACCAACCAGAGTGGGTGTGTGGCCGCGGGCCCGGCGAGGACGGGCGCGAGCGCCTTCGTCGCCGCCTGCGGATCGTGCTGGCCGAGCCGTAGCGCCGCCAGTGCGGTGCGCATCTCTGCGGTGTCGCGCTCCTGTTGGTCCATCTCGGCGAGGATCTGTTCGACGCGGTCGGTCGCGCCCAGCCGCACCAGGGTGTGCAGCAGCAATGCGCGCGCATTCGCGGCCAGCCTGGGCGGCATGACGAGTTGGCCGGCCAGCCGCTCGGCGGTTCGGAAAGCGATCAGCGCCTCCTGGTCTCGGCCGCGCGCCATCTCGAGCATGCCGCGGCCATGGTGGAGCATCAGCCCGGCCGCAGGGTCGCTCTCGGTGTGGAGCACGCGTTCCGCTTGTCCGAGCCACCGCGCGGCCTCCTCGAGCCGCCCCTGGGCGATGTACGTACGACCGCGGGCGGCGTAGGCGACGCCGATGATCGGCTCGTCGGTCCAGCCATGCTGCCGGGCCAGCTCGATCGCCTGCCCGCTGCGCTGTGCTGCCAGGGCCGAGGACGAAGTGGCTGCGACCACCGCCCCATGTGCCAGGCCGCTCACCTCGAGGAAGGGACGTCCGATCTGGCGCGCCAGGGCAACGCCTCGCTCGAGGTGGCGCTCGGCGTCATGGAATCGACCGGCCCACGCCTCGGCGATGCCGAGTTGGTTGAGGGTCACCGCAGCCCACTCCTCGCTGAAGTCGACGCGGGGGGAGGTCGCGCCCTCGGCGGGAGCGAGCAGGCGGCAGGATTCTTCGATGACGGCCGGCAGGTTGCCGCGACGACGGGCGAGCATGAGTCGCAGCCGGGCGAGCTGGATCTGGAGGTGTTCGCCGCGCTCGGCGGGCACCGCGGCCGTCGCTCGGCTGGCCACGGCGAATTGCCACTCCGCCTTCTTGAGTGATCCACTCGCCAGTTCGTCGATGACCGCGAGGCCAGCCAGCTCCGGGTCGGTGGCGACCACGCCGGCCGGGAATGCGGCGAGGAGTTGGTGCGCGGTGGCCGTATGTCCGTCGAAGCAGAGGTCGTGCCAGTGGCCGGCGAGAAGCCGGGACGCCAGGTGCCAGTTCTCCGCGACCTGGGCGTGGCGGATGGCCTCGACGGGGTACCCGTGCTGGGCGTACCACTCAGCCGCCGTGGCGTGCAATGCGGGGACATCGCCCGGCGAGGTTCGCCGCAGCTGCAGCTGCAGCATGTCGGCGAACAGCGCGTGGTAGCGGAACCAGGTCCGCTGCGGGTCCAGTGCAACGACGAAGGCGTTGGCCTCTTCCAATTCCTGCAGGGTCCGCTCGCCGCCGGATTCTCCCGTCAGCAGGTCGGCGAGCGGGCCATTGACCCGGTCGAGGATCGAGGTGCGCAGCAGCAGCCGCCGGACCGGCTCGGGCTGGCGGTCGAGCACCTCGGCGAGCAGGTACTCGGCCACGGTGCGCTCGCTGCCGACGAACTCCGCAGCGGCGCGCTCCGGATCGGGGTGCCCGGCCAACTGCAGGGCGGCGAGCCGGAGCCCGGCGGCCCAGCCCTCGGTCCGCTCCAGCAACCGCGCGAGGGCGGACTCGGACAGCTCCGCCCCCGCCGATTGCAGCAGCTCCCGGGCCTCGTCCAGGGTGAAGTACAGATCGGCAGCGCGCAGTTCCGTGAGCTCGCCCGCCAGGCGCAACCGGTGCAGTCCCAGCCGCAGGTCCCGGCGGGTCGTCAGCACGAACCGCAGTTGCTCCGGTGCGCGCAGCAGCAGCAGCGTGAGCTGGTGCAGCACCTCGGCCGGTAGCTCATGCAAGTCGTCAATGACCAGCCAGAGCGGCTCGTCGAGCTCGGCGAGGTCTGCCAGCAGCCGCTCAAGGACCGTCCCGCAGTTCAGCTCCGGCGCCGCCGTCAAGGGACCGATGAGCGCCGCCCCTGGCGTGGTGGCTCGCAGCGCGTCCAGCACCGTGATCCAGAAACGCTGCGCAGCGCATTCTTCGCGTGGCACCGACACCCACCCGGTGCACTCCGTCAGCCCCGCCGCGACGAGCCAGGACCGCAGCAAGAGCGTCTTCCCGCTTCCCGTCGGTGCCGAGATCAGCGTGATCCGCGGGGCGGCGGTCAACCGGTCGAACAGCACAGGGCGTTCGACGATGCCGGCTGTCCTGCGGCGAGTGACGGAGGCATCGGCGGTGTGGAAGCCGTCATCCCGCAGGTGGACGGCGCTCAAGCCCCGGCCGCCTTCGCGGCTCATCACTAAAGTGTGACGAACTCTCACCCTCCTGGCGACCCTGTCACCCCGAAAAACTTGGGCGCATCAGAACCAACGCCGCGTACGCGCCTGGACGCGCCAGGCACTGACAGGGCTGTGACCAGGCTCATCGACAGTGCCGCACCCGGGTCGGAACGGCGAGCAGATCGCAGAAACGCGCGATTAACCAGGATCGCGCGATCCCCACTCATCCCGTCGGGCCGAAGGCTGCACGACACCGACAGCGATGAAGGGAGCGGCGCCATGCTGCAGCACCATCCGATCGACCGCAACCGGAGCCTGGCCCTCGCGGGTGTCTCGCGAGTGAACAACGCACGAAGGCAGGGGATCAGCTCTACGAATCGGAGGGGTGGGGTCTTGGCGCCCGTCCCCGCGCGCCGTCCGCACCACCACGTCCCGATGCCGCCACGGATTTCCCGCGAACCAACGGGCGGCTCGGCACTGCGCATCGGCGTGCTGGTGGAGGATCGTTACTTGGCCCAGCGCGAGCCGGCGGGAACGGTGGATGTGCTGCGGGCGGCGGGTCACGACGTGGACGTGGTGGTCGCGGACCGGCAGGCCGCGGCTCTGGGGGCGTCCGCCGGCGTTGATGTGCTGCTCGGGCGGGGCCGCAGCGCGGCGTTCGTGAGCCTGCTGAGTGCCGCGGAGGCCGCCGGTGTCGCCGTGGTCAATTCGGCGGCGGCGATCGCGGCGGTGGCGAACAAGGCAGGCATGGGCGCCGCGCTCGCGGCCGCGGGGATCCCGGTGCCCCGTACCTGGGTCGGGCCCGTCGAGGCTCTGGCTGCGCGTAGTGACCTGTCGTTCCCTTTGGTGCTCAAGCCCGTGTACGGCGACAACGCGCGTGGGTTGGTCGTGGTCCACTCCCGCGCCCAGCTGGCCGGGCTGTGGTGGCCGGAGCCGGTGGCTCTGGCTCAGAGCTACCACCGCGGGACCGGCCTCGACCTGAAGCTCTACGTGGCCGGTGACCGGGTGTGGGCGGTTCGCCGGCCGTCCCCGATCGACGCCGCCGGGCGCACCCGCCAGATCGCCACCAGCGGGGATGCGATTCCCGTGACACCGGCCTTGGCCGAGCTGGCCCGGCGGTGCGGCGAGGTGTTCGGGCTGCGGCTGTATGGCGTGGACTGCGTGGCCGGTCCGTCGGGGCCGCTGGTGATCGAGGTCAACGACTACCCGACCTACCGCGGGGCGCCAGGCGCTTCCGAGGCGATCGCGGACGTGGTGACCGGATTCGCGTCAAGCCTGGTGGGTGCGGCGTGAACACGGGGCGGGCGGTTGTGGTCGGGGCCGGCCGCATCGGCTGCGGCTACGTCGCCGAGCGGCTGCTCGAGGCGGGGTTCGAGGTCACGCTGGTGGCCCGCACCGCGGAGCGCGCGGAGGCTGTGAACCGGGACGGCGGGGTGCGGGTGGATCTGTTGACCCACGCGGGTGTCCGTGACCGGTTCGTCGGTCCCCTGGAGGCGCTGCCCACTGAGGATGGCCCCGCCGTCACCCGCCGCGTCGCGGAGTCGGCGCTGGTCGTTGTCTCCGTGGGCAGCTCTCAGTTGGCCGACGTGGCCGCGACCATCGCGCCGGGGCTGGCCGCGCACCGTGAGCCGGTCAACGTCCTGGTGGTGGGGAACCAGGCCGACGGGGGACCTCGGCTGCGGGAACTCGTGACGGCTCACGCGCCTGGCGCGGTGGAGCACCACGGCTACGCCGGGGTTCTCGTCGACCGGGTCGTCACCACGCGCCGGGACGCTGCGGACGGCGCGGTGCGGTACGTCGCCGAGGCCCGGATCAACGCCGCGGTCGAGGCGGGGGCGCTGCGGGCGGCCCTGCCCCGTGTCGCCGGGCTGCGTCCGGTGGAGAACTACGGCGCCAACGTGCAGCGCAAGCTGTATGTCTTCAGCGCCGGGCACGCGGCGGCCGCCTACCTCGGTGCACTGCGCGGCCATCGACTCGTCTCCCGCGCCGTGGACGA
Organism: Pseudonocardia aurantiaca; assembly: GCF_039526725.1. Classification (NCBI taxonomy): domain Bacteria; kingdom Bacillati; phylum Actinomycetota; class Actinomycetes; order Pseudonocardiales; family Pseudonocardiaceae; genus Pseudonocardia; species Pseudonocardia aurantiaca. Next base: position 122,462 of record NZ_BAAAJG010000010.1, on the reverse strand, counting down.
CCCGGACGTGCGCGCCGGCGTCCTCGCAGCGATGGAGGAGGGCCAGGCCGGACTGGCCGCGCGCTACGGCAGCGGCTTCGCCGGCGGGGCGAGCCGGCGGTTTGCCGAACTGGCCCGTTTCGGCCAGGTCGCCCTCGCCGACACCGTCGAGCGGGTGGGCCACGACCCGCTGCGCAAGCTCGGCCCGGACGACAGGATCCTCGGTCCCGCCCTCCTGGCCGCCGAGGCCGGGATCCGCCCGGTGTCCCTGCCCGTCGTCGCCGCCGCCGCCCTCCGGTTCGGCACCGAGAACCCGATGCTCTCGCGCCGGTTGCACCGCGACGGGGTCCCGGCCGTGCTCGAACGCCCCGCCGGGCTGCCCGCGAACAGCCCGCTCACCGGGCTCGTGACCCGCGCCTTCTCGCTCCTGGACCGGAACTGCTCGATCACCAGCGTCCGTGCGGCGCTCGCCGCCGAGATCGACCAGACGCCGCTGCTGGCGTCCTGACGCGAAAGAGGACCTCATGAAGCTTTACTTTCTGCTCGCCCGACGAGTCCCCCCAGTGCCGAGCCCGCTGCTCGTCGACGTCGCCGCCCGGTTGCGGACCCGGGGCTACGAGGTCGAGTCCGGGACCCCCGAGGAGATGCTCGTCGAAGGCGACCGGCTGGCCCCCGCGCACGACCTCTATGTGCTCAAGTCGCACACCGAACTGGCCCTGTCGGTGGCCGCGTCCCTGCATGCGCAGGGGGCTCGCGTGCTGAACCCTGTTCCGGCCACGGCGGTGGCGCACGACAAGGTGCTGGCGGTCCAGCGGCTCCGCGGGGCCGGTGTGCCGGTGCCGCGCACGTTCGTGACCGGTGACGTCCGCCGGCTCTTGGACCTGCTCGAGGAGCGGGGGCCGCTGGTGGTCAAGCCGGTCCGCGGCTACCGCGGCGTCGGGGTGCACGAGGTGTGCACACCACGCGACGTGGTCGCGCTGCCGCCGCTGGACGGCCCGGTGATGGTCCAGGACCTCGTCGCCGGGCCGGGTGTGGACCTCAAGGTCTACGTCGTCGGCGAACTGGTCTGGGCGGTCCGCAAACCGTTCGCGGCGACGAGCTTCTCGCTCCCGGGACGACCGGTCCCGGTGGGATCGGAGATCGAGGCGATCGCCCTGCGCGTGGGCACCGCAAGCGGGCTGGGGCTGTTCGGGATCGACGTCATCGAAAGCCCCGACGGTCCGGTAGTCGTCGACCTCAACGCCTTTCCCGGCTACAAGGGGTGCGAGGGCGTGGCCGGCCCTATGGCCGACTACATCGCCGACTACGCCGAGAACCGGCGCGAGCTCCCGCTGCCCCCGCTGGAAGCGGTCCCCGACGCGGCACCGCTCGCCACCGCCCTCCCGCCGGCGGTCTAGATGCGCCGCCCCGGACCGCTCGCCGCGCTGGTCTGCGAGGGGTTCGCCTCCCGCATCGCGTTCGGCGTGCTCTCGTTCGCCGTGCCGCTCTACGGTCGCTCGCTGGGAATGTCCATCGTCGCGATCGGCGTGCTGGCCTCGCTCGAACCGGTCGTGGCGATCCTGCTCAAACCGGTGCTCGGCCGGCTGGTCGACCGGACCGGGCTGCGTCGCAGCCTGCTCGCCGGGCTCGTGGTGCGCAGCGTTATCGGCCTCGGGTACGTGATGGCCCGCCTACCCTGGCAGCTGTACGCCATCGAGGGTCTTCACGGCGCCTCGGATGCGGTGCGGGACCCGGCGGTGAACGCCCTGATCGCCACGAACGGCGGCGAGAAGGCCGTCGCCTCCGCCTTCGCCTGGTACCAGACGGCCAAGACCACCGCCGGCGCCGCAGGAAGGAGCATCGCCGGGGTCCTGCTGACCTGGGCCGCCGGGGGCAGCTTCGGGCTAGCCTTCATGGTCGCGTTCGCCCTCTCCCTGCTGCCCGTGCTGCCCGTGCTGCTCCTTGTGCCACGCGACTCAGCGGTCCCGCGGCCGGCCCCGGCCGTCGTCCCCGTAAACGCTCCGCCGCGCCCGGCGCCGAGCACCGCCCGCCCACCTGTCGTCCGCTACGCGGGACTCGGCTTCCTCGTCTCCGGCACCTCGTCGATGCTCACCTCGCTGTTTCCCATCCTCGCCACCGAGTACGCCCACCTCACCCCGGCCCAGGCTGGGGCTCTGTACCTGGTCACGCCGGCGTTCGCCTTCACCGGCCCGCTCTGGGGCCGGCTGGCCGACCGGGTCAGCCGCTCCCTCGTCCTGGCCATACGCGGCATCGCCAACGCCGGCTCGGCGCTGCTCTACCTGTTCGCGCCCACCCTGGCCGGCATCTGGGTGGGGAAGAGCATCGACGACCTCGGCAAGGCCGCCTACCGGCCCGCATGGGGCTCCCTCATGGCCGAGATCTCATCCCAGGACCCGAGCAAACGCGGCCGGACCATGGGCTACCTCACCGCAGGCGAGGACGCCGGCAGTGTCGCCGCGCCCCTCCTCGCCAGCCTCCTGTGGACCGGATTCGGTGTCCCTGCGGCGCTGCTCGGACGCATCGGGCTCGCACTGCTCACCGAGGGCTACATGATGTGGCTCGCGCACCACGCCCCACTCACACGAAGCCACCCCGGCGAACCGACGCATCAACCCGGACCGGCACATCGGGAATCTTCGCCGGACCGGGCAGCGCCCGCCGCGGATCCGGCCTGAGCGGCCAACTCGAATCGCACGAGTCGGGTGATGCCGACCTGTGTTCGTCGGCGGAAGCTTCGATGAGCGACGGTGACGAGGCCAGGGGGTGGCGCTGCGGATTCGGCAGCCGACCGCCCACCACGTGCTCTCACGTGCACGTGAGGAGATCATCGATGAGCCACACCGCGACGCCCGTCAACCTCGGCACGATCGGGGTGTTCTACGTCGAGGGGGAGCTGACCCCGGAGGCGGCGGCCGAGGTGGAGCGCCTGGGCTACACGGCGGTATGGATCGCGGGCACGCGCGAAGCGCGCCTCACCATCGTGGAGCGGGTGCTAACGGCGACCGAGACGCTCGCCGTGGCCACCGGCGTCGTGAACATCTGGCATGTCGAAGCGCGCGCTGTGGCAGACACCTACCACCGGCTCGAGGCGGCCTACCCCGGGCGGTTCCTGCTTGGTATCGGCGTGGGGCACCGGGAGCTCGGGACCGACTTCCGCTCCCCGTACCAGGCGCTGGTCGACTACCTGGACGTGTTGGACGAGCGTGGCGTGCCGAAGCAGCGGCGGGTGCTGGCCGCGCTCGGCCCGAGGGTGCTGAAGCTGGCCGCCGAGCGGTCTGCCGGGGCATTCCCGTTTCTGGTGACGCCGGCGTACACCAGGCAGGCGCGCGAGCTGATCGGCCCGGACTCGCTGCTGGCGGTGGAGCACACCGTGACCCTCGGCGACCCGACCAGCACCCGCGCCGCTGGTCGTGCGGCCATCCAGGTCAACCTGGGGCTGGCGAACTACCGGGTCAACCTCACCCGAATGGGCTTCGGCGAAGACGACCTGGCCGATCGAGGTAGCGATGCGCTGGTCGACGCCCTGGTGGCGCAGGGTGACGCGGCGACGGCAGCCGAGCAGCTGCGCAGCCAACTGAACGCCGGCGCCTCACACCTAGTCGCGAATGCGGTCCCGAGCGCTGATCGGCTGCCCATCTTGACCGCGCTAGCTCCCGAACTCGGTGTGGCGGCGCGGTAGCGACACAGCCTGCAGTCCCGGCCGTTGGTCCCGGCGCCCAGTAGGTGTCGACCTGGTTGGTACCGGAACCTGAAGCCAGAGACCTCGTGCATTCCTACTGTTCCGTGTGTGGGCGGGAGCCGTCGCAGAAGCCTGACGGGGCCGTCGCGCGGCGAGAGCCGCCCGACCGCTGGAAGGACCGGGACATGGACCTCACGACGCACATCGGTGACTCGCTCCACACCGACTACTTCCAGCTGCGGGAGGAGTTCACCCCGGAGCAGCTCGAATACCTGCAGCGGGCGAGGGACTTCGTGCAGGGCGAGGTGCTTCCGTCGATCAACGGCTACTGGGAGCGGGCGGAGTTCCCCTGGCCGCTGGTGGAGAAGATGGGCGCGGCCGGGCTGGTCGGCGACGGCATCGCCGGATACGGGTGCCCGGACATGGACGCCCTGTCCGCCGGCCTGATCCACATGGAGATCAACCGAGGCGACGGCAGCCTGGGGACGTTTCTGGGAGTCCAGGCGGGCCTGGCGATGCGCTCGATCGCGATGCTCGGCTCCGAGGAGCAGAAGCAGCGCTGGTTGGCGTCCATGGCTCGGGTGGACAAGCTCGGGGCGTTCGCGCTGACCGAGCCCGACCACGGCTCGGACTCGGTCGGCCTGGAGACATCCGCCCGGCGCGACGGCGACTCGTACGTCATCAACGGGTCGAAGAAGTGGATCGGCAACGGCAGCATCGCCGACGTCGTCGTCGTGTGGGCCCGCGACGTCGCAGACAGTCAGGTCAAGGGCTTCCTGGTCGAGAAGGGGACTCCCGGCTACCGGGCCAGGGTCATCGAGGGCAAGGGCCTGCTGCGGGCGGTCTGGCAGGCCGAGATCGACATGACGGAGATGCGCGTGCCGGCCGAGAACAAGCTGCCCCGCGCCGAGTCCTTCCGCGACTGCGCGGCCGTACTGGCCACCACCCGCGCCACCTGCGCCTGGGCGGCGTTGGGTCATGCGGTCGCCGGGTACGACGCCGCGCTGGCCTACGCCAAGCGACGCACCCAGTTCGGCAAGCCCCTCGTCAGCTTCCAGTTGATCCAGGACCGGCTGGTCAAGATGCTGATGAAGGTCACGGCGATGCAGCTCTACTGCCGGCGGCTGGCCGACCTGGCGCTCGCCGGCCGCGTCGAACCGACCCTCGCGGGCCTGGCCAAGGCACACAACACGAGCACTGCCCGGGTGGTGCTCGCGGAGGCCCGGGATCTGCTCGGGGGCAACGGCATCCTGCTCGACTTCCATGTCGTCCGGCACTTCGCCGACATCGAGGCGATCCACACCTTCGAAGGCACCGAGGCGATGCAGACGCTCATCGTCGGCCGCGACATCACCGGCGTGTCCGCGTTCGCCTGACCGTCGACCCAGCAGGAAGGAGCCGGACCATGGCCAACCTCACCGACAACCTCCTCCGAGCCGCAGCCGAGCAGGCGCAGCGATCGGCGGTCCGCCAGGACGACCTCGTGCTGACCTACGCCGACCTCGACGACCTGTCCGCCCGGGTCGCGGGCCGGCTGCGCAGCCTCGGCGTGGAGCCGGGCGACCGGGTCGGGGTCATGTTGCCCAACGTGGCGGCCTTCCCTGTCCTCTACTACGGCGTGCTGCGCGCCGGCGGCGTCGTCGTCCCGATGAACCCGCTGCTCAAAGGACGCGAGGTCGAGCACTACCTGGGTGACGCGCAGGCGAGGCTGATGTTCGCCTGGACCTGGGCCGCCGCCGAAGCCCGCAGGGGCGCCGACACGGTCGGTGCGCAGATGGTGACCGTCGACGACGACACCCTCCGCGAGGTCGCGCAGTGGACGCGGCAGAGTGCGGTCCCCGACCGTGCCGACGACGACACCGCCGTGATCCTCTACACCTCCGGCACGACAGGGACGTCGAAGGGCGCCGAACTGACCCACGCCAACCTGCGCCGCAACGCTGCGGTCACGGCCGGGCTGTTCGGCTTCGGGCACGAGGACGTGGTGATGGGGTGCCTGCCGCTCTTCCACGCTTTCGGCCAGACCTGCGGGCTCAACTGTGCGGTGGCCACCGGAGCCTGCCTGACGCTGGTCCCGCGGTTCGACCCGGCGACCGCGCTGAAGGTGATCGAACGCGACAAGGTCACGATCTTCGAGGGCGTGCCCACGATGTACGTCGGTCTGCTCGCCCAGGGTGGGGGAACGGCGGACACGTCGACGCTTCAGCTCTGCGTCTCCGGGGGCGCCGCGCTGCCGGTCGACGTGCTGCGTTGCTTCGAGCAGACCTTCGGAGCGACGATCCTCGAGGGCTACGGGCTGTCCGAGACCTCACCGGTGGCCACGTTCAACCGGGCCGACCACCACAAGCCGGGCTCGATCGGGCTGCCGGTCGACGGCGTCGACCTGAATCTCGTCGACGACGGGGGAGAGGAGGTCGAGCCGGGCGAGGTCGGTGAGATCGCGATCCGAGGCCACAACGTGATGAAGGGCTACTGGCAGCAGCCGGACGCGACCGCCGACGCGATCAGGGACGGCTGGTTCCGCACCGGTGACATGGCCCGGCGGGACGAGGACGGCTTCTACTTCATCGTGGACCGGAAGAAGGACCTGATCATCAGGGGTGGCTACAACGTCTACCCCCGCGAGATCGAGGAAGTGTTCTACGAGCACCCGGCGGTGCTGTATGCGGCCGTCATCGGGATCCCGCACCCCACGCACGGGGAGGAGGTGGTCGCGGCCGTGGAGCTGCGGCCCGGTGCCGTCGCGACCGCCGAGGAGTTGCGCGCCTACGTCAAGGCGCGTGTGGCCGCGTACAAATACCCCCGGCATGTATGGCTCACCGACGCGATGCCCATCGGCCCGACCGGCAAGATCCTCAAGCGGGCGATCGAGGTCCCGCCCGATGTGAAGGCCACGGTGCCGTCATGACCGTCGAGTCGAGGAGGTCCGTCGCCGGCGGCGGCGCCGACGTCGGCGACCGGACGGGCGCCCTGGACCTGCTGCTCACCGATGCCGCGCTCGGCTCGTCCCGCCGGTTCTTCCCCGGCGCGTCCGGGCTGCGGTTCGCAGGCGCGCTGGCCCGCCGGCCGCGGTGGCTGGCCGGCCGGGTGGCGGGTCTCGCGGCCGAACTCGGCCGGATCGTGATCGGGACGTCGGACGTGGCGCCCTCGCGGCGGGACCGCCGTTTCGCCGACCCCGCCTGGACGCAGAACCCGCTGTTGCGGCGAGTGGTCCAGGCCTACGTCGTCACCGGGAACACCGCCGAAGGGCTGGTCGAGGACGTGCCTCTCGGCCGGCGCGACACCGAGCGGATCAGCTTCGTCACGAGCAATCTCGTCGAGGCGCTCGCGCCGAGCAACAACCCCCTGCTCAGCCCCGTCGCGTGGAAGGCGGCGATCGACTCGGGCGGGGGGAGCGTGGTCGCCGGTACGGGCCACCTGGTGCGCGACATCGCGAGCCCGCCCCGGGTGCCGTCGATGGTGCCGCCGGATGCGTTCGAGGTGGGGGTCGACCTCGGGCTGACGCCCGGCGGGGTCGTGCTGCGTACCCCGGTGTTCGAGCTCATCCAGTACCGCCCGCAGACCCCGTTCGTCCGGAGCACGCCGCTCCTGGTAGTCCCGCCGACGATCAACAAGTACTACATCCTCGACATCGCGCCGGGCCGGAGCATGGTCGAGTACCTGGTCCGTCAGGGGCACCAGGTCTTCGTCGTGTCCTGGCGCAACCCGGACGCTCGGCACGGCCGGTGGGGCGCGGACACCTACTGCCAGGCGATCCTCGACGCCTCGGCGACGGCGAGGGACATCGCCGGTACGGATGCGCTCCATCTGATGGGGGCGTGCTCGGGTGGCATCCTCGCGAGCATGGCGTTGGCGCACCTCGCGCAGATCGGCCAGCAGCATCGGATTGCAGGGGTCACGTTGCTGGTCACCCTGCTGGACCAGGCACCAGCCGGCACCGCGGGCGCGGTGGTCGACGAGACGACCGCGGAGGCCGCCGTCGCGGTCTCCCGGGCCAGGGGCTACCTGGACGGGCGCACGCTCGCCGAGGCATTCGCCTGGCTGCGCCCGGGCGACCTGATCTGGAACTACTGGGTGAACAACTACCTCGAGGGCAAGCGCCCGCCTGCCTTCGACCTCCTGTACTGGAACGCCGACACCACGCGGATGACCGCGCGGCTGCACCGCGACTTCGTGCGCATCGCGATGCGCAACGCCCTGACCCGCCCCGGGGGCGCCGCAATCCTGGGCACGGACATCGATCTGGCGAAGGTCACCGTGGACTCGTACGTGGTTGCCGGCATCGCCGATCACATCTGCCCGTGGCAGTCGTGTTACCGCAGCACGCAGCTGCTCGGCGGGCGGAGCCGCTTCGTGCTCTCTACCAACGGGCACATCGCGGCGCTGGTGAACCCGCCGAGCAATCCGAAGTCCAGCTACCAGACCACGGCGGACGACGCCGGTAATCCGCCTGACCCGAGGGACTGGCTCGAAGTCGCGAAAACAGAGCAGGGCTCGTGGTGGCCGGACTTCTCGGCGTGGCTCGCCGACCGCTCCGGCGCGGAGAAGCTCGCACCTGACGGGCTCGGGAGCACTCGGTTCAATGAGCTGGGGTCGGCGCCGGGCAGCTACGTACTGGATCGATGAGCGAGCCTGCGAGCGAATCATCAACACAGCGCCCGCGCGAAGCGCCGGCCGAGCGTCAGCGAGGACGAGCGATGAGCGAATCCCCGGCGAAGTGGATCGGCGGTGGCCGATGGACAGGGTGCGCATGGTGACCGTCGGACGGCAGCGGCTGCGGGTCGCGGTCCGGCCGGGCACGGGGAGCGCACCGCCCCTGCTGCTCTGCAACGGCATCGGTCTCCCGCTCGAGGTGTGGACCCCGTTCCTCGAGGCGCTGGACCCGGCGCTGGAGGTCGTCCGGTTCGACGTCCCGGGAGTGGGGGGCTCGCCGTTGGGACCCTTGCCGCATCGCTTCTCCACCCTCGCCCGGCTCGCCGTCCGGATGCTCGACGTGCTCGGCTACGAACGGTTCGACGTGCTGGGTGTCTCGTGGGGTGGTGCACTCGCCCAGCAGCTCGCCTTCCACAACCCGCACCAATGCCGGCGGGTGGTGCTGGTGGCCACTGCCACCGGGATGCTGATGGTTCCGGCGAGCCCGCACGTGCTGCTGAAGCTGGTGACACCGCGACGGCATCGGGACTCGGGATACGCCCGCGCGGTGGCGGGCGAGGTCTACGGCGGCAGCGTGCGTGACCGGCCCGAGCTCGTCGAGCGCATGATCCTGGCGCACGACCGCCCGGCGTCGGGGCGTGGCTACCTGTACCAGCTGGCCACCGGGTGGGGCTGGACCAGCCTTCCGTTCCTGCCGTTGATCCGGCAGCCGACCCTGGTGCTGGCGGGGGACGACGACCCGGTCATCCCGCTGGTCAACGCCCGCGTCATGGCCGGCCTGCTGCCTGCCGCGAAGCTCCACGTCTACCACGACGGGCACCTCGGGATCCTCACTCGTGCCGACGAACTCGCCGCGATGGTGACGCGCTTCCTGCGCTGACGATCGGCCGTGCGCGCGGAGGCGATCGCACCGTGGTGCTGCGTGTCGCTGCGGTGGTCACTTCCCCACAGGTCGCAGCACCACCGATCCGAGGTAATGACAGATTCGCAGAGCCAGCTCCAGATCGCTGCGCCGGTCCTGGGTCGGGCGGCCGACCGCCTCCTGCGCTTTGCGGATCCGGTACTGGACTGTGTTCTTGTGTATCGCGAGACGTTCCGCGGCGGTTTGGTAGCTGCCGTTCGCGGCCAGGAAGACCCGCGTCGTTTCGCGGAGTCGTCCGGTCGGCTCGTCGTCGTTGGCCAGCTCACCGAGGACGAGCCACACCCAGCCCCGGGTGGCTTCCAGATCGGCGGACAGCAGTGCGATCGGGCCGACCTCGGCGAAGGTGGTGACCTGGGTGCCGGGGCGGGCCGCGACGGCGACATCTTGCGCCCGCAGGGCCTGCCGGTGCGTCTGCCGGAAGCCGTCGACCCCGGCTGCTGGATCGCCGATCGCGACGCGCGCCGTCGAACCATGGGCCGCGACGGCTCTGGTCAGCCGCTCCCACGTGACGTACTTGTCGCTTCCCATGGGGAGCCATGACCAGGCTGCCGATTCGTCGCACGGCACGTACAACGGCCTTCCCCGGCAGTTCAGCTCGTCGGCGAGGGCGGCGCTGAGCCGGTCGAGCCTGGTCAGCGCTTCGCCACTCGAACTCGCCTCGGGCATCCAGGCGATGAGCCCCACGTGGTGTTGATTCAGCCGATAACCCAGCGCCGCCTCGATCCGGTTCACGTCGACCCGCTCGTGGTCGAGTAGCGCCCGCACGCGGACCGCCCGGACCGCCCCCTGGGTCAACAGCCAGCGATCCCGTTCGTGCTGGTAGGCCGAGATCATCTGTTCCGAGACCCGGTCGATGTACCTGAAGCTCAGCTCGAGCAGACGGCCGATGAGCGCGCGGGCCACGACGGCGTCGTCGGTCTGTTGCGGGACCTCGTCCAGACACCACTGCAGGAACTGGGCGTGACCGATGCGGTAGGCCCGGACCAGGGCGTGCAGGGGTATGCCGCGCTGGGCGACGCGCCGGGCGTACTCGATCGCGGCTGCGGGGGCGTCGAGGGTGTCCAGCGCCATCCCGTGCTCGATGACATCGAGCAGCGTGGCCACGTTGGCCTCGACGCTTGCGGCGAGCAGGCTCACCAGCGCGTCGTCGACCTTGAGCTCGGGGATCTCGATGATCAGGCGCCGCCAGACGTCCTGGCTGACGACGGCGAGCCGCAGCTTCACGGCCGCCGCCGCGACCGCGAGCCGCCGGTCGACGGGGAGGCTCACGCCGTCCACCGGGGCATCATAGGGCGTTCTGCTGCGAGACGACCGAACCAAATCCGGCCGGCGCACGCCCCGGTGACCGCATCGTGGGAAGGGGCAGCGGGCGCTGGGATCGGGCTGATTTGACGGGCGGCCGCGGAGTTCCCGTTGTGCGGTGAACACCAATCGGCTCCGAAACCCGTGCCCGCGGCACGGTGGCAGCCCGCATCGCCATGCATACCGTGCTGTGCGAGGCCGCGATGATGCAGCAACCGTCACCCAGTGCCGTCAAGGGCACCCGGCCGCCGTGCCGCACAAACAGAAGTCGCTATCCCCCACCGGGCAGCGGGCAGGCGAACGGGCGGTGGCACCCCCTCACGCACGACCTGGCGAGAGGGGCGACCTGTACCACAACGGGCCCGGGGAATGATCGGAGAAGTTACGAGGATGACTGCGACACAGCCGCCCGCCGCCAACTCGGAGTCGGGCACTACCACAACGGTCGATCCGGCCACCAACGGGAAGCCGGTCGTTGAGCCGCCCGTACTGGGCGGCCCCGCGCACACGGACTACTACCTGCTCGACGACCTGCTGACCGACGAGCAGCGGGCTTTGCGCCGGCGGGTTCGTAGCTTCATGGACCGGGAGGTTCTCCCGATCATCGACCCGTACTGGGAACGCGCGGAGTTCCCGCACGAGCTGGTTCCCAAGCTGGCGGAACTCGGAATCGCGGGTTTCCAGATCCCGGGTTACGGATCCCCGGGGATGAGCAATGTGACGGCCGGGCTCGTTATTCTGGAGCTGGCCCGCGGCGACCTGAGCATCTCCACGTTCGCCGGGGTGCATTCGGCGCTGGCCATGATGTCGATCGCGCTGCTGGGTTCGGAGGAGCAGAAGCAGCGGTTCCTGCCGCCGATGGCGCGCCTGGAGAAGGTCGGCGCATTCGGACTGACCGAACCCGCACACGGAACGGACGTGGTCGTGCTGGAGACGACCGCCCGCCGCGACGGCGACTCGTACGTGCTCAACGGGCACAAGCGCTGGATCGGCAACGCGACCTTCGCCGACTACTCGATCATCTGGGCGCGCGGGGACGACGGGCACGTCGGCGGGTACGTGGTCGAGAAGGGCACGCCGGGGTTCGAGTCGAAGGCCATCGCCGGCAAGACGGCGCTGCGTTGCGTGCAGAACGCCCAGATCTCGCTGACCGACGTCCGCGTGCCCGCCGAGAACCGCCTGGCGGGCTCCCACACCTTCCGCGACACGGAGAAGGTGCTGATGGCCTCGCGTTTCTGCGTTGCCTGGGAGGCGATCGGCGCCGCGATCGCCGGGTACGAGACTGCGCTGGCCTACACCCAGCAGCGCCACCAGTTCGGCATGCCCCTGACGAGCTTCCAGCTCGTCCAGTATCGGCTGTCGCAGATGCTGGCCGACATCACCGCCATGCTGTTCATGACTCGGCGGCTCAGCCAGCTCCTGGACGAGGGCAAGGCGACGATGCCCGAGGTGGCGCTGGCCAAGATGCACAACACACAGCGCGCACGCGCCATCCTCGCCGATGCCCGCGATCTCCTCGGCGGCAACGGCATCGTGCTCGACTACCACGTCGCCAGGCACCTGTGCGACATCGAGGCGATCGACACCTACGAGGGCACCGACACGGTGCAGGCGCTGATCGTCGGCCGCGACATCACCGGGAAGAACGCGTTCGTTCCCGTTCCCCAGCCTCGCTGAAGCCGAGCAGAAGGAATCACCATGGAGAACACCCCCCTGCTGGACGGGCTGCGCGTCGTCGATCTCGCGAGCTGGATCGCCGGGCCCGCCGCTGCCACCGTGCTGGGCGACTTCGGCGCCGACGTGGTCAAGGTGGAACCGCCGGTCGTCGGCGACGCCTACCGCGCCTTCAGCCGATTTCCCCCCAATCCCGAGGTCGACGGCATCAACTACACCTGGCAGCTCGAGAACCGCAACAAGCGCAGCATCGAGCTGAACCTGAAGTCCCCCAACGCCCGCGCGGTGCTCGAGCGGCTGGTGCGGTGGGCCGATGTGCTGGTGACGAACTTCCCGCCGCCGGCCCGGGCCAGGCTGGGGCTGGACTACGAGGACCTGGAACAGCTCAACCCGCGCCTGATCTACGCCGACATCACCGGCTTCGGCGAGACCGGGCCCGACGCCGACAAGCCCGGCTTCGATGTCACGGCGTATTGGGCGCGCAGCGGCCTGATGGACATGACCCGCCAGGGCACGGCTCCGCCGGCGCTGAACGTCTTCGGGGCGGGTGACCATGCGACGGCGATCAGCCTGTTCGCCGGGGTCATGACGGCGCTCTACCGCCGGGAGAAGACCGGCCGGGGCGCGCGGGTCACCGCGTCACTGATCGCCGAAGGAGCGTGGGGGGCGGGCTGCTGGCTGTCGGCCGTGCTGGCCGGCGCGAGCAACCCCCGGCCGCTCGACCGGCGCGACCCGCCCAACGCGCTGGGCAACACCTACCGCACCGCGGACGACCGCTGGCTGCTGCTGGCCTTCGCCAACGAGGACAAGGAGGTCCCCCTCTTCCTCAAGGCCATCGGCCACCCCGAGGCGGCCGACAATCCCCACTTCAAGGACTCCGCGAGCCGCCACGCGCACGCGGCCGAGATCGTCGCGCTGCTGGACGAGACGTTCGCGACCCGGCCGCTGGCGCAGTGGCGTGAGGTGCTGGACGGCGCCGGCCTCACCTACGGGGTCGTCCAGACCCTCGAGGAGGCCGCCCACGACCCCCAGTTCGTCGCCGACGGGGTGTTCGTTCCCGTCGACGACGGCGGCACCGACGGCGGCACCGAGTCCTATCTGACGATCGACAGCCCCGTGCGGCTGGACCAGGAGCAGAAGGTTCGCCCACGCCGCGCCCCCGAGCTGGGCGAACACACCCAGGCCGTGCTGAGCGAGATCGGTTTCGACACTACCGAGATCAAGGACCTGGCGAGTGCCGGGACGATTCGACTCCGAGGCGACGCATGAGCGACCCACAGGCCACCGGCGCGGTGTCGACCTGCGACGACGGCCCGGTGCAGACCCGGGAACTCCACGGCATCCTCGTGATCACCATCAACCGGCCGAAGGTGCGCAACGCCGTCGACGGCGCCACCGCCCGGGCGCTGGCCGACGCTTTCGACCAGCTCGACGCCCGCGACGACCTCGCGGTCGGCGTGCTCACGGGCGCGGGCGGCGCGTTCAGCGCGGGGATGGACCTCAAGGCCTATGCGGCGGGAGACACCCCCATCATCCCCGGCCGGGGGTTCGCCGGCTTGACCCGGGCTCGCCCGCGGGCCCCGCTCATTGCCGCCGTCGAGGGCTGGGCGATCGGTGGTGGCACCGAGATGGCACTTGCCTGCGACCTGATCGTCGCCGCGCAGGACGCCACGTTCGGCCTGTTCGAGGTCACCCACGGCCTGGTCCCTCCCGAGGGCGGCATCGTGCGGCTGCCCGAACGCATCCCCCGCAACATCGCGATGGAACTGCTGCTCACCGGTGATCCGCTGACCGCCCTGCGGGCCGCGCAGCTGGGCCTGGTGAACCACCTCACCGCCCCCGGCGAGGCCCTCGACCGTGCCGTGGAACTGGCCACCCGGATCGCGTGCAACGCCCCGCTGGCCGTGCGGGCCGTCAAACGCGCCGTGACCGAACGCACCGCCTTCGACGACCAGGACGCCTTCGCTGAGCAGGACCGGATCGTCGCCCCGGTCCTGGCGTCCCAGGATGCCCAGGAGGGAGCCCGCGCGTTCGCCGAGAAGCGCCCGCCCCGCTGGCAGGGCCGCTGACGGCGACGACTGCGCGACCGCCGAAGCAGCCACCGTCTTCGAACTGGAGTAATCGATCACATGAGCACACCGACGTCCGTCCACGACGCCACCTACGACCTGCTCCGCAGGCTCGGACTGACGACAGTCTTCGGAAATCCCGGCTCGACGGAACAGACGTTCCTGAAGGACTTTCCCGACGACTTCACCTACATCCTGGCGCTCCAGGAAGCGTCGGTGGTGGCGATGGCCGACGCGTACTCGCAGGTCACCGGCAAGCCGGCCCTGGTGAACGTCCACACCGCAGCCGGCACCGGGAACGCCATGGGAAGTCTGATCGCGGCCTACGACGCCAAGACCCCTCTGATCATCACCGCCGGCCAGCAGCATCGGGAAATGGTGATCAGCGAGCCCTATCTGGCCAACCGCGACGAGACCATGCTGCCCAGACCGTGGGTGAAGTGGGCCTACCAGCCGGCGCGCGCCGAGGATGTTCCCGCCGCGTTCATGCGGGCCTATGCGACCGCTCTGCAGCCCCCGGCCGGTCCGGTGTTCCTGTCCATCCCGCTCGACGACTGGGTGAAGCCGGCCCTCGGGCCGGCACTGGTGCGGGAGGTCAGTCACCGGGTGGCGCCCGACGTCGCTCGGCTGGCGCAGTTCGCGGAGCGGATCGACAACAGCAGCCGCCCCGCTCTCGTCTTCGGCCCGGAGGTCGACCGCAGCGGCGGATGGGACTGCGCCGTCGCGCTCGCGGAGAAGCTGCAAGCGGCGGTGTACGGCTCGTCGCCGCTCGCCGACCGTGTGTCCTTCCCCGAGGACCACCCGCTCTACCAGGGCAACCTGCCGATGACCATCGCCGGGGTGAGTGAGCAGCTCACCGGGCACGATCTCGTGGTCGTCATCGGCGCGCCGGTCTTCCGCTACTACCCGTTCGTGCCCGGTCGCTACCTGCCGGAGGGGACCGAACTCCTGCACGTGACCTGCGATCCCGACACCGCGGCCTACGCCAACTCAGGCGACAGTCTGCTGGGCGATGCGAAACTGACGATCGATCTTCTGATCGACAAGGTCGACAGCCAGTCCGGCCGGGTGGCGCCGACTCCGCTGTCGTGGCCGCACCGCTTGCCGAGCAGCCCGAGCACTCCGTTGACCCCCGCCGAGGCCTACGCGGCTCTGCGGGACGTGCGACCGGCGGACGCCGTCATCGTCAACGAGTCCACGTCCACCATGGCCGTACAGGCCGAATGGCTGCCCACGGTGCGGTCCGGGTCGTTCTTCACCACCGGAAGCGGCGGAATCGGATGGGGTGTGCCGGGTGCGGTGGGTGTCGCGCTGGGTGATCGCGCCCGGGGAACCCAGCGGACCGTCATCGCCACCATCGGGGACGGCTCGTTCCAGTATTCGATTCAAGCGATCTGGACTGCCGCCCGGCACAAGCTGCCCATCGTCTTCGTGGTCTTCCGGAACGGCGAGTACTCCATCCTCAAGTCGTTCGCGGAGCTCGAGCAGGCGCCTGGCGTGCCGGGACTCGATCTGCCCGGGCTGGACATCGCATCCGTCGCCAAGGGGTTCGGTTGCCGGGCCGCCCACGCGGAGACAGCCGACGACATCAGGATCCAGTTCAAGATCGCGACCGAGGCGGACGGGCCGACGGTCATCTTGGTCCCCACCCAGCCGCAGTACGCCAGGCTGGGTTGAGGTGCTGAAAGTGCGGGGGCGAGTGAACAATTGTAGAAGCCGGTTGAGCCGCGACGCGGCGAGATGGAGTTGGAGATCTCGCTGCGGGTGGACGGAACGCGACACCGACTGGTCGTGGATACCCGGACCACGTTGCTGGACGCGTTGCGCGAGCGGTTGGGCATCAAGTAGTTGGGCGCGTATGTGTGTGCAGAGCCTGCGACCACGTCCAGCCGACCCCCATGCACCCCAGGCTCTGCACACATCCACGCACCGGCCGCCGCCGTGAGATGAACATCAGAGCAAGCCCAGTTAAGATCCAACAGCCCTCATGTGCACCTCACGGCCCACGGGCGAGCGTCCCTCCTGGGCTCCTCGTGGGTAGGGGCAGCGATCGTCACATGCCACGGTGATCCAGGGCTAGGGTCGGCGCCATGGAGTCCGACCGGCTGGGTCGGCGGGTGTGGTCACTCTTCACCCCTTACCGGACGAGTCTGGTGGTCATTGCCGCAGCCGTTCTGCTGAGCAGCGGGCTGGGGATCATCACCCCGTTCCTCACGCAGGCCGCGTTCGACCGTGCGCTCTTTCCGGTGGACGGCAGCGGCGTGCACCTCACGCTGCTGGCGTGGCTCGTGGGCGGGATGGTCGCCGTGCCTGTCGTGTCGGCCCTGATCGGGGTCTACCAGACCTACCGGACCACGTTGCTGGGCAACCGCGTGATGGCCGACCTACGCGGGCGGCTGTTCGAGCACCTGCAGCGGATGGACATGGCCTTCTTCACCGCGACGCGGACCGGGACGATCCAGTCGCGGCTCGCGAACGACGTCGGCGGCGTGCAGTCGGTGCTGTCGGAGACCGCGAGCTCGATCCTCGGCAACGTCGTGACGGTCGTGGCCGCGCTGGTCGCGATGGTCCTGCTGAGCTGGCAGCTGACGCTCGTCGCGGTGGCGATGACGCCTCTGTTCCTGCTGCTCCAGGTGCGGGTGGGGCGGGTCAGGCGCAAGCTCGCCGGGCGGACCCAGGAGTCGCTGTCGGACATGACGGCGATCACCCAGGAGTCGTTGTCGGTGTCCGGGGTGTTGCTGGCCAAGGTGTTCAACCGGCAGGCCTACGAGGTGGCGCGCTACCGCGAGGAGAACACCCGCCAGGTCGACCTGCAGGTGCGCCAGGCGATGTCGGGACAGTCGTTCTTCGCCGTGGTGCAGACGTTCATGGGCATCACCCCGGCGCTGGTCTACCTCGTGGCCGGGTTCCTCATCGCCGCGGGGATCGGGGTCAGCGCCGGCACCATCGTCGCGTTCAGCACCCTGCAGTCGCGGTTGCTCTTCCCCACGGTGAACCTGCTGCGCGTCTCGCTGGACGTCCAGACCTCGCTGGCGCTCTTCGCCAGGATCTTCGCCTACCTGGACATGCGGCCGCGGATCGTGGACGCGCCGGACGCGCGCACGCTCGAGACCGCCACCGTCAGCGGGGGCGTCGAGCTGGACCGCGTGTGGTTCGCCTATCCGCCCGCCCCCGCGCCGGATGCCGCGACGGACACGGCACCGGCGGCAGACCGGACGCGGAGCAACGGGGCCGGTGGCGATGGCCGGGGTACGTGGGCCGTCCGCGACGTCTCCTTCACCGTCGAACCGGGGCAGCTGGCCGCGATCGTCGGGCCGAGCGGGTCGGGCAAGACGACGATCTCCTACCTCGTCCCACGGCTCTACGACGTCGACCGCGGTCGGGTGTTGCTCGACGGGCGCGACGTCCGCGGGCTCACGCAGGCCTCGGTGGCGGACGCTATCGGCATGGTCACGCAGGACACGTACCTGCTGCACTCCACGGTCCGCGACAACATCCGGTACGCGAAGCCCGACGCCGACCAGTCGGAGATCGAGGAGGCCGCCAGAGCGGCCAACATCCACGACCGCATCCTGTCCTTCGCCGACGGCTATGACACGGTGGTGGGCGAGCGTGGCTACCGGCTCTCCGGCGGGGAGAAACAGCGGCTCGCGATCGCGCGGGTACTGCTGAAGGACCCGCCAATCCTCATCCTCGACGAGGCCACCAGCGCGCTGGACACCACCAGCGAGCGGCTGGTGCAGCAGGCGCTGGAGAACGCGACGAGGCGGCGCACCACGATCGCCATCGCGCACCGGCTCTCCACCATCCTCGGCGCCGATCTGATCCTCGCCGTGGAGGCGGGCCGGGTGGTCGAGCGCGGCACGCACGCCGAACTGCTCGCGACGAACGGCCTGTACGCCCGCCTCTACACCGAGCAGTTCGCCGGCGGGAAGGTCGAGGCGCGCTGCGCCGACGGCGTGCTCTTCAGCGACGGGACGGCGCTGGTCGCCGGACCCGGACGCACGGATGGCGCGACCGCTCGGGAAGTGCAGGACGGCCGGGCCACACGACCGCCGGACCACGGCGTTCGATGGCCTGCCGGGGAGCAAGAGTGACGAGCAGTCCCGAGGGGCTGCGGTGGCTAGACCGTCGTCAGGTGTGGCTGAAGCCGTGCGTGGCGGTGGGCTTTGCCGGTGGGTTCTCGGTGAGGTAGTCGGTGGCGTCGGCGAGCGCGTTGACGAGGGCCTCCGCCAGGTCGTAGCTGAAGGCCTCGCGGACCACCACCCGCATCACTGCGACGTCGGTCGCGTCGTCGGGCATCGTGTAGGCGGGGACCTGCCAGCCCGCGATTCGCAGCCGTTCGGAGACGTCGAAGACGGTGTAGGGCGCCGAGTCCGTGAGCCGGAACGCGAATACAGGAATCGCGCTGCCGTCGCTGACGAGTGCGAACGGTCCGAGTGCGGCGATCCGGGACGAGGTGTGCACGGCGAGGTCGCGCAGTGACGCCATCACACGGTGGTAGCCGGACCGTCCCAGCCGCAGGAAGTTGTAGTACTGGCCGATGATCTGGTTGCCGGGACGGGAGAAGTTCAGGGTGAACGTGGGCATGTCCCCGCCGAGGTAGTTCACGTGGAAGACGAGGTCCTCGGGCAGGTCCGCGCGTTCGCGCCACACGACGAAGCCGACGCCGGGATAGACCAGCCCGTACTTGTGCCCCGAGACGTTGATCGACTTGACCATCGGGAGGCGGAAGTCCCAGGCCAGGTGGGGGTGCAGGAACGGTGCGACGAAACCGCCGCTGGCCGCGTCCACGTGGACCGGCACGTCGTGGCCGGTCGCCGCGTTGTGCGCGACAACGGCGTCGTGGATCTCGCGGATCGGTTCGAGCTCGCCGGTGTAGGTCGTGCCGAGGATGGCGACGACGCCGATGGTGTTCTCGTCGATCCGCGCAACCACCTCGTCCGGGGTGATCACGTAGCGGTCGTGCTGCACCGGGATGTAGCGCGGCTCGACGTCCCAATACCGGCAGAACTTCTCCCAGACGACCTGGACGTTGGAGCCGAGGACCAGGTTGGGCCGGTCGACGGACAGCCCGGCGGCGGCCCGGCGCGCCCGCCACCGCCACTTCAGCGCCATGCCGGCGAGCATGACGGCCTCGCTGGACCCGATGGTCGAGGCGCCGATCGAGTCGCCGTCCTCCGGCGCGTTGAACAGGTGCGCCACCATGTTCACGCAGCGCCGCTCGATCTCGGCGGTCTGCCGGTACTCGTCCTTGTCGATCATGTTCTTGTCGAACGCCTCGGCCATCAGCCGGTCGGCCTCGGGCTCCATCCACGTCGTCACGAACGTGGCCAGGTTCAGCCGAGAGCTGCCGTCGAGCAGCAGCTCGTCGTGGATCAGGCGGTAGGCGGCCTCCGGTGCGGCGCCCTGCTCGGGCATCCGGAACTTGGGGATGGGCTCGAGATCCAGCCGCTGGGTGTAGGCCGGTGCGATGGGAGCGTCCGCCTCCGGGTCCTTCCGCGACACGTGCCGATGAACCATGGGTCCTCCTCGTACAGGCGTCGGAAGGGCGCGGCCCTGGGCACGATCGGCCCGCGGCCCATCGTGTTGGTACGGCGGCCGGGTGCCACCACCCGTGACGGATGATCGGTGTGCGACCGGGGCCCGGCCCCGGCCGGGTCGCCTCGTTGGACAGGAGCAGGGCGGGCAGCAGTGTGTCGAGCTCGGTCGCGCTCAGCGCCGGCCCCCGGAGTGCGCAGAGGGCCTCTACATGGAGGCGGATCCGCTCCCGCTGACGCAGCCCGTGGCCCACCGCCGGCGAGCGCTCGCCGGTGGTCGCAGCCGGGCCAGGTGTGGTGATCAGGGGCTGGGTCGCCGGTTGGGGTCGGGCCACTCGGCGAGTTCCTTGATCCGCAGCAGGCGGGTCTCCCAGGATCGGCCGATGCGGTCGAGTTCCCGGGCTAGCGCGTTGAGCCGGGCGCCGACGGCGAGGTAGGCGACCTCGCGCCCGCGCTGCTCGGACTCGACCAGCCCGACCTCGCGCAGCACCTCCAGGTGCTTGCCGATCGCCTGCCGGCTCACCGGCAGGACCCTGGCCAGAGCGGACGCCGACATCGGGCCCTCGCCGAGCCGGGTGAGGATCTCCCAGCGCGTCGGGTCACCGAGCGCGGCGCACATGGCGGGCAGGGCGGCGGTCACGGCCGCGTCGTCGGGACCGGCGCGCTCTCGACGAACGCCTTCGCGGCCTCGAGCTCGGCCAGCCAGCCCTTGTCGTTGCCCTCGCGCTCCTTCAGCCACGCGGCCGGGTCGTCGGCGAGGCTGGCGAACCCGCTCTCCACAACGCGCAGGGTCACCCCGCCGCCCTCGCGCTCGTCGATCCAGAACTCGACGAGTGTCGAGGGCGTTGCGCCGTCCCGCCACGGCGTGCCGATCCAGCGGAACGCGGCGTAGCGTGGCTTGTCCAGCTGCACCGTCCGGAACCGGAACTCGCCGAGCGACGGGTGGCGCACCACGGACACATCGCCCTCGTAGTGCAGGTCGGGCTCGTCCTCCACCACGCCGTCGTTGATGTACCAGCCGGGCCGGGCGATCAGGTCCCACACCCGCTCGGCCGGGGCGTCGATGTCGATCTGCCGGGCGATCCGGTCGAGCTCGTCCAGTTCCGCGGCGGTGTAGGTGGTGTCGTTCACGGCTTCCTCCCTCGGCTTGATGTGCAACTGAACGATTGCATACCTGAGCTTCGACTGCAACCCGCAGGTTGCAAGTACCCCGGGAACGGCAGGCGGGGTCAGGTACTCGTCGCGCTCGTACGACAGCCGGCCGCGGCCGGTGGGGGCACCGGTCGGCGGCCGCGGGTGTGCGGAGGTCATGTCGCCGCGACGGTTGACCCTGACGCTGGGTCAACCTCTCAGCATGGTCGGCATGACCACGAAAACCTTCACGGTCCACCACGACGGCGTCGCGATCCCGGTGTCTCGCGGCGGCCGGGGACGACCGCTGGTCCTGTGCCCTGGGCTGAGCTCGACACAGGCCGACCTGCACGAGCTGACCGAGCTGCTGCGGCGCGACCACGACGTGGTGACCTTCGACCTCAGGGGCCATGGCCTCGCTTCGGCAGCCGCTGGACCGGCTGGACCAAGCTCGAGCGCGTGGACCCAGAACGGGATGCGGCCGGGGAAGACCTCAACGCCGGCCGTGACGCCGGCGAGCCCGTCACCGACGACTACCCCGGCACCGCTCCGTGGGCGTTCACCGGCACCTTGCACCGCGTGGCCGTCGACGTCAGCGGACAGCCCTTCGTCGACCTGGAACGCGAAGCCGCCGCCATGCTCGCCCGCGAGTAGAACACCTCGAACACGCTCCCAGAACGGACAGAGGCCCTCCGGGGGGCGTGCAACGACTCGCCGTCAGGTCGACGAGCAGCACTGACGCGATCCGTGGGTTACCGACTACCACCGTTCCCAATGGACCACCTCGTCGAACGGCCGCCGGTTCGGGCGCGCTATCGGCGCGAGCGGCCGGTCGGCGGGATAGCCGAGCGCGATGAGGTAGGCGCAGAAGCGGCCTTCTGGAAACCCGAGGAGCGAGCGGGCGAGATCCTGGTCGGCGACCGAGGCGTGTCCGCTCCCGATGCCCAGGTCAGTCGCCTCCAGCATGATGCACATCGTCGCCTGGCCCAGGTCGAACTGCAGCAACTGTTGCGCTCTGTCGTCGCGGGGCGCGGGAGCGACGAGCGCGATGGTCGCCGCCGACCGAGCGATGTGGCCTGCGCCCTGCCAGACCTGAGCGAGCTCTGTCAGGCGGGTGCGGTCGGTCACGACGACGAAGTCCCAAGGTTGCCAGTTGTTCGCCGACGGTGACCGGCGGCCCGCCTCGAGCACACGGTCCAGGTGGTCTCGGGGGATGCTCCGGTCGGCGTATGCCGCACGTTACGGCGAGATCGGATTGCGTCCCACGTTTCCATGTCGCCCGATACTGGACCAGGATCGGGCGCACGGGTAGGGAGAGCCTGACCGGCGGACCGACGCGGTACGCACGCGTGCTCAGCCGTCCTAGCCCTGAGGGCCCAGCAGCAGCGGCAGCTCCCGGACCCCGGTTATGTTCGGTGACGGGATGAACGCGGGTGGGTTGTCGGGATCGGTGCGCAGCTCAGGGAACCGGTCGAGCAGGAGGTTCAGCGCCACCCGACCCTCCAGCCGGGCCAGTGGGGCTCCGATGCAGAAGTGGATCCCGCGGCCGAACGCCACGTGCGGGTTGGGATCCCGCGACGGGTCGAACTCGTGTGGGCGGGCGAACTGGCGTCCGTCTCGGTTCGCCGCAGCGATCCACACCATCAGCAGCTGGTCGCCCGGCACCTGCTCGCCGCCGAGGTCCGCCGCCGTGGTGGTGGCCCGGCCGAGCGCGGCGAACGGGCTGAAGAAGCGCAGCGACTCCTCGATCGCGGCGGGCACCATCGCACGGTCCGCGCGGACTCGGGCGGCCTGGTCGGGGTATGCGTCTAGGCACAGCACGGTGTTCCCGAGCAGCATCGTGGTGGTGATGTGCCCGGCGATGAGCAGCACCATCGCGAAGTTCGTCACCTCGTTGTCGCTGAGCTGCGCGCCGTCGACCTCAGCCTGTACAAGCTTGCTCAGCAGGTCGTGGCGCGGGGCGCGCCGGCGCTCCGCGACGTGCTGGGCGAGGTAGCCCCGCAGGTGCTGCACCTGTTCCATCGCCGCCGCGATCTGGCGGTCCTGCTGCTCGGAGCGCTTGACGATCGACACCTGCTGGTTGCTCTTGAACATCCCGTCCACCCATTGCTTGAACAGGTGGCGATCAGAGCTGGGTACGCCGAGCAGCTCGGCGATGACGATCACCGGCAGCGGGTAGGCCAGGTCGGCGACGAGCTCCATCCGGTCCCGATCAGACACCGCGTCGAGGAGCTCAGTGGTCAGCTGGCGGATCCGCGGCTCGAGGCCCGCAACGATCTTGGGCGTGAAGGCGTGGCTGACCAGCGTGCGTAGCTTGCGGTGCAGCGGCGGGTCCATCTGCACGAGGTTGCCTTCGCTGAGGGTGTCGCTGTCGGCAAGATCGGGCACCAGCCGCTGGGTGTTGGAGGAAAAGATTCGCGGGTCGCTGAGCACCTGCAGCGTCTCGGGGTAGCCGTACACGTTCCACATGCCGGTCTGGGCGTCGAACTGCACCGGTTGCTCCGGTTGCTGCCGGCGGAGCCAGAACTGGTGCGGGTGGATGCCCCAGGAATCGGCGAGGCTTGTCGCGGTGCGCGCGCTGGCCATGGCGGCCGTCCCTTCTGTTGAGGGACCTGTCTCTCGACAGGCGCTGCCGCCGACCAGGCTTCCCGGCACACCAGCGTGGCCCCCAACCGCGAGGCCCGATGCCCGGCAACGTACCAGGACCGGACCGGGTGTCCGGCCGATTTACCAGCGCACGGATAGCCGGTGTCCGCTACGACGGCCAGCGCCCCTCTGCCCTTAACTACCTTCCACCCGGCTCAGATAGTCAACGAGGAGCAGGTGCAGCTCGCGTCGGTATCGCTCGCTCTCGGTCATGTCGTCGACCGCGATCATCGGCATGAGGGCCTTGACCAGCTGGATTGCGACGATGGCTGCGTGCCGTAGGTCGGCGGGCGAGCTTTGCGGCGCGCGGGCGGTGAGCAGAGCGACGACCCGTTGCAGCATCGCCTCGTGCAGCGGACCGGTGGCCTCGCTCAGTGCCCGGGGCATGTCGGTGCGCGCGAAGAGCGCCTTGAATGCCCTGTGCTCGCGGTTGTAGCGAACCAGCGGGTCGAGCACACGCCCGACGAGGTCGTCCAGGGAGAGCGCGGCGAGGTCTTCGCCGTCGAGGGCTGCGACATGGGCGGCGCCGAGCCCGACGACGTAGGTCTCGATCAGCGCGCGGACGATCTCGTCCTTGTTGCCGAAGAACTGGTAGAGCGACCCAGGCGAGATGCCGGCGCGCGCGGCGATCGCGTTGGTCGTCGCCCCTTCGTAACCGACGGTGTGGAACACCTCTGCGGCCGCTTCCAGGATCTGCGCCATCCGGCACTCACCGCGGGCCCGCCTCCTGGGGACGCGTCCCGTCACAGCCTGCTCGGCCACCCGTCCGGTCGCCATGACCACCCCTCTCCTCGACAACACGAGCGTTTGCTCGTATTGTCGACCCCGTCGGGCAAATACGACATATCGCTCGTCTTCGACACGGTAGCAGGAAGGCAACCCATGCTCGGGTATCTCGTCACCCGTTTCCCGGTCCGCGTGCTGCTGGCCGCGGGCCTGGTGTTCGCCGCACTCGCCGCACTGGCCGCCGGCACCATCGACGCACTGTCGCTCAACCGCTACGAGGCCCCCGGCTCGGAGTCGGTCGCCGCCCGCGCGGTGTTGGGCGAGCGGTTCGGCACCGGCAGTCCCAACGTCACGCTGCTGGTCACGGCGCCCGGGGGCTCGGTGGACGAGCCCGTCGTCGCCGACGCGGGCAGGCGGCTCACCGCCGCGCTCGCGGCCCACTCCGGTGTGGGCGACGCCTGGTCCTACTGGAGCCCCGACGCCCCGCGCACGCTCGCCTCGCAGGACGGGCGGCACGCGCTCGTGCTGGCGTGGGTCCCCGGCGACGCCGACCACGTGCGCGGCACGCTCCTTCCCGCGATCGCCGCCGACGTCGTCACGCCCGCGAACGCCGGTCCGATCAGCGTTGCGCTCGGCGGCGGCGACGAGGTCTTCCGTGTGGTCGCCGGGCAGGCACGTACCGACTTCCTGCGCGCCGAGCTGATCATCGCGCCGCTCGTGCTGCTCCTGCTGTGGGTGGTCTACCGCAGGCTTGCACCCGCGCTGGTGACACTCGGCGTCGGGGTGTTCGCCGTGGTCGGGACGCTCGGCATCCTGCGGGTGGTCGCAATGTTCACCGAGGTCTCGACGTTCGCCTCGAACATCGCGCTGGTGATGGGCATCGGGCTGGGCGTCGACTACGGCCTGTTCATGATCTACCGGTTCCGCGAGGAGCTCACCGCAGGCCGCGGCATCGACGACGCGGTGCGCGCCGCCCTGTCCGCCGCGGGCCGGACCGTGGTGTTCAGCGGGGCGACGGTCGCCGCGTCGCTCGCCGTGCTGTTCGTGTTCCCCTTCCCGTTCCTGTCCTCGTTCGCCTACGCGGGGATCGCGGTCGTGGTCACCGCCATCGCCGGGTCGGTGGTCCTGCTGCCCGCCGCGTTGCGGCTGCTCGGCCACCGGGTGCAACGACGCGGCTCGCCCGCGGCCGCCGCCGGCGACGAGCAGGGTTTCTGGTTCCGCGTCGCCACCGGCGTGATGCGCCGTCCCGTGGCCACGGGCGGCGCCGGCCTGCTCGTCCTGCTACTGCTCGGGGCCCCGGCCCTGGGTATCGACTTCGGCTCGCCGGACGACCGGGTGCTGCCCTCGAGCCAGCCCGTCCGATCCATGTACGACACGATCCGAGCGGACTTCGGGACCGAGGACGCCGACGCACTGCAGGTCGTCGCCCCCGATCTCCCCAGCGGCGACGCGGCGGTCGCCCGTTACGCCGCGGACCTCTCGCGCCTCGACGGGGTGCTGCGGGTCGACTCCGCAGCCGGGGCGTTCAGCGCCGGGGTCCGGACGGGCGCTGCGGGTCCGGGTGCCCCGGGCCGGTTCAGCGACCTCGCGGACGCGGGCACCTGGTTCGCGGTCCTTCCCACCGGCGAGCGGCTCGCCGCCGACCCGACAGGACTCGTCGCCGAGGTCCGGGCCCTGCCCGCGCCCACTGACGTGTTCGTCGGCGGTTACCCCGCCGAGCTCACCGACTACCGCGATGGCGTGGCAGAGCGGTTGCCGCTGGTCGCGGCGCTGATCCTGGTCGTCACGTTCGTCGTGCTGTTCCTCATGACGGGCTCGGTCGTCGCGCCGCTGAAGGCGTCGGTGCTCAACCTGCTCTCGCTGTCGGTGATGTTCGGGGTGCTCGTCTGGGGCTTCCAGGACGGCGGCCTGGCTGAGCTGCTCGGTTTCACCCCGACCGGTGTGATCGAGCCGAGCATCCCGTTGCTGATGTTCTGCATCGCCTACGGGCTCTCGATGGACTACGAGGTGTTCCTGCTCGCCCGGATCAAGTCCGACTACGACCGCACCGGCGACGTCCTCGGCTCGGTTCCGCGGGGGATCGCCCGCTCCGCACCGCTGGTCACCGCCGCCGCGCTGATCCTCGCCGTGTCCTTCGCCGTCTATGCCACCAGCGAGGTGACCTTCCTGCAGCAGCTCGGCGTGGGCATGGCACTGGCCGTGCTCGTCGACGCCACCGTCATCCGCGGGGTGCTCGTGCCCGCCGCGATGCGGCTGGCGGGCCGCGCCAACTGGTGGGCCCCCGCGCCGCTGCGGCGCATGCATCAGCGCTTAGGGCTACGTGAGGACGCGCCCCCGCCCGTCCGCACCCCCGTCATCACCACGGCCGGCTGAACGTCGAGCCTCGCTACACTCGCAAACTTCTTGAGGGTGCTGCTCGAGCCGGTCACTTCCGCTCCAGCGCGGCCAGCCGCAGCTCAAGCTGATCAACCCGGTGCCGTAGCAGGGTGACCTGGGCTTCCAGGCTGACTTCCCGTTCCGCCCTGCGCTGAATGCGCGGTGACGCGGCGGCGCGCTCGATCACCGCGTCCAGCTGGACCAGGCGCTGCGGCCCGTTCGGGCCGTCCACCAGCCGGGACTGGATCTCGCCGTTGCGGTACCAGGACCGCAGGGCCGAGCGGGAAACGCCGACCTCGGCTTCCGCCCTGGCCAGCGTGACCCAGGGTGTCTCGTCCAGCTGCTCGAACAGCTCCAGCTCATTCTGCCGGCGCGCGAGCCGGTCCTCCCAGCTAGGAATGTCGTGTCGCCGGTTCCGGTGGCGCGCGGGTCGAACGAGCGGGTGGAGCCGTGATCTGGCCAGGGCTGAGGCAGTCGGGTCAGCCTGGATAGGTTCAGACGATGGACCGACCAACGGCAGCACCTTCGATTCGAGCCATGGCCGATCTGGCTACCCCCATGTCCATACGGGTGGCCGCGACGCTCAGCCTGGTGGAGCGCGCGGGGAGCGCGGGAACAACGGCGGAGCAACTCGCTTCCGAGACCGGAACCGCGACGCCGGCCATACGATGCTTGCTTGATCATCTGGTCACGATCGGTGTCTTCGACCTCGATATGGAGTCCAGTCACTATCGACCCACGAACCTCGGCGCGCAGTTGAGCGAGGACGCTCCGGAAGGGATCAAGCCCTTACTCGACATCAACTGTGCCGGCGGGCGCGCTGAACTTGCCTTCGTCGAACTGCTCGGGACAATCACCACAGGCGCTCCCGCCTACGTGCACCGATATGGGCGCGAATTCTGGGCGGACCTCGACACCAGGCCGGAATTGCGGCACTCGTTCGATGCCCAGATGAATTGGCGATTCCGGGCGCAGGCGCCGCAGATCGCTGAACGCTTCGACTGGAGCCGATTCTCCGAGATCCTCGATGTAGGTGGGGGAGATGGGACCGTGCTCGCGGCGATCCTGCACGCCCATCCCGATCTGCGCGGACGGGTTCTCGACCTATCCCCGACGGCTACCGCTGCTACCGACAGATTCGCGGCAGCCGGACTCGATGATCGGGCCAGCGCCGTTTCCGGCAGCTTCTTCGACCCCCTGCCGGTCGGAGCCGACGCCTATCTTCTGTCCGACATCCTGCACGACTGGGACGACGACCACGCCCGCAAGATCCTCACGGGGTGCCGTCGGGCCGCCGCACCGAACGGCACCGTGGTGGTGATCGAGCCGGTGCGGGGGCAGGGGGCGGACACCGCGATCGACCTGTTCATGCTGATGTGCTTCGGCGGCCGGGAACGGACTGTCGACGAACTAGCCAGGCTGGCCGCCGGCTGCGGACTCATGCTCCACACCTCAGGTCCAGTGGCAGAAGGGCGGACGGCACTGGAATTCGGAGTCGCGCGCCACATGGCGGGCGCCCATTGATGGGAACAACGGGGTGCGTGACACTTCACACTGGATCGCTCCCGATATGGCTTGCCGAGCGTGAACGCGTCCGGTTCAAGCGATCGGGCGATCGGTGGGTTGGATCGGGCGGGGAAGGATATCGCGTCCGGTGAGGTAGTCGTCGGCACATGCCGCGGCGGCGCGGCCCTCTGCGATCGCCCACACGATCAGTGATTGACCGCGGCCCATGTCGCCCGCGACGAAGGTGCCCTCGACGCTGGACATGAAGTTCTCGTCGCGTGCGGCGTTGCCCTGCTGGTCGAGCTCCACGCCGAGGTCGGCCAAGAGCCTGCTGTGCTCGGGGCCGAGGAATCCCAACGCGAGCAGGGCGAGCTGCACCGGAATCACCGCTGGAGCCTGGGCTGTTGGGTGGAATCTCTTGTGCTCGTCGCGGAACCCCTCAACTATCTTGATCGCCTGCAGCCGACCGTTCTCGTCGCCGAGGAACTCGAGCGTGTCCATGCTGAACAGACGCGTGCCGCCTTCCTCGTGGGCCGGGGATGTCCGATGGATCGTGGGGTAGGTCGGCCATGGCATGTTCACGGTGCGCCGCTCGGGTGGGCGTGGCCGGATGTCGAGGTGCACGACCGACCGGGCGCGCTGGCGATGGACCGTGCCGAGGCAGTCGGTTCCGGTGTCTCCCCCTCCGATGATGGCGACGTCCTTACCCTCGGCGGAAATCGGCGATACCTCTACGTCGCCTTGCTGCATCCGGTTGGCCCAGGTCAGGTACTCCATCGCCAGGTGGACCCCGTCGAGCTCGCGACCGGGCATGGGGAGCTCGCGCCAGGCGGTGGCGCCGCAGGCGAGCACGACGGCGTCCGATCGGGATCGGAGCTCTTCGGCGGTGAGGTCGATGCCGACCTCCGCTCCGGCCCGGAAGATCGTGCCCTCGGCCTTCATCTGCTCGAGGCGACGGTCGAGCCGACACTTCTGCATCTTGAACTCGGGGATGCCGTAGCGCAGCAGTCCACCGAACCGGTCGGCGCGTTCGTAGACGATCACGTTGTGTCCGACCCTGGTGAGCTGCTGGGCGGCAGCGAGTCCGGCCGGACCGGAGCCGACGACAACGACGGTCCGGTTCGTCCGTGCCGTGGGCGGGAGGGGTGTCACCCATCCCTGGTCCCAGGCGTGATCGATGAGCTGTAACTCGACCTGCTTGATGGTGACCGGATCGGAGTTGATCGCCAGTACACACGCCGATTCGCACGGTGCCGGACACAGCACCCCGGTGAACTCCGGGAAGTTGTTCGTGGCGTGCAGTCGTTCGATCGCCCGGCGCCAGTCGGCGCGCCGGACGAGGTCGTTCCATTCGGGGATGAGATTGCCCAGCGGGCAGGCCTCGTGGCAGAACGGGATGCCGCAGTCCATGCACCGACCGGCCTGCTGGCGAAGCCGGTCTGCCGGCATCGGTTCGTAGACCTCGCGCCAGTCACGCAAGCGCAGGTCGACTGGACGGCGCCGCGGGTTCTGACGGGCGGCGCGGAGGAATCCCCAAGGGTCACCCACGGCCGCTCCCGGATCGGCTTCGGCTGCCTCCGCTCGATCGAGACACGGTGCACCCTCACGCGCCGCATGGCAAGGGTCGGCTGCCACCTGTGCGGGACTTCGACCGCGCGAAGTCCTCCCTTCGTCGGTCGACGTGGCATTGAGCGTGGACTCGCGTTCGGATCTGACGGCGATGACGGCCACCGAGTTCGAGCACTTCGTGCGGCAGGTATTCGAGAGCATGGGCATGCAGGGCTGGACGACCGATCGCACAGGAGATGACGACGTCGACGCGGTCGTGTTCGACAGGGATCCGATCGTGGGCGGGTTGACGATCGTGCAGGCCAAAGTACACGCGGGTGCTGGGGGTCAATCGCATCCGCGAGCTCGTCGGTGCGATGGAGGAGAAGCGGGCCGGCCGGGCGATCCTGGTGACGACCTCGTGGTTCGCGAGCGGCTGCTGGACCAAGGCGCAGGAGAACGGTCGGATCGAGCTGATCGACGGGCCTCGGCTGCGGCACTTGGTCACGGAGCACATGGGCAAGGACGTCCCTGTCGCGCCGCCGACCGGAAGGCGACGTGACGCAGGCTGGGTGAGTACGTGAACGTGCGCTGAGCCATGTTCGCTCTGGTCGACACTGGGAGCGCCCTGAACAACTCGGCCCTACTGCGCGAGGCCCAGGCGGGGACCACCTGGACGCCGCTCGCTACGGGCGGAGTCGTTCAGGACCCTCCTGGCCATCATCCTCGCTTGAATTCGGAAGGCGCACGATCCACGAGGCCCGATGCGCCCGAGCGCACATGACATACCGCGGGGCGCGAGACGACGTCCAACACGCAAGCTGCCAGCTCGACTTTTCATCAATTTTGTGGAGAATCGGTCTTGCCCCCTCCGAACAAGCATGGATGGAAGTAGGAATATGGCGCAGGTTACAGAGGTCAGGCTCGTTGATGACCTCGACGGCGGCGAGGCCGCCGAGTCGATCGCCTTCGGGCTCGACGGAAGGACCTTCGAGATCGACCTGAGTGAGACGCACGCGGCCGAGTTGCGTGACGTGCTCGCTCCGTTCGTAGGCGCTGCGCGTCGCGCTGGTGGAAGCAGTGTGCCGGTGACGCGGCAGAAGAGCGCGTCTCGTTCTTCGCGGTCTCGCGAGGAAACCACGGCGATCCGTGAGTGGGCCAACGCCAACGGTCACGAGGTGTCGGGTCGCGGGCGGATCCCGTCCAGCGTCTTGGAGGCTTACGAGAACCGGGGGAGCGCTCCTGCGCGTGTCGAGGAGCCGGAGCCGGAGCCCGAGGTCGTGGCCGAGCCGCCGAAGCGCCGCGGCCGCAAGAAGGCGGCTGCTGCCTGATCGCATCGCCATCGCAGCTATGGGGCCCGGGCTACGGCTCGGGCCCCATCTGTCGCTCCACACCCCGTTCGAACGTCGTGCTGCGGTCGGTGCGCCTATTCCGCGACGATGTCGTCCCGGCCGTGCGCCGGGAGGTCTCCCGGGCCGTCGAGCTCGCTGGGAGCCCGGAGTGAGCGTCCGCCGCGACGTCGTCCGATTCACAGTGGACTGGCGGCATCTGCACTTGGCGACAGCATCCTTTCGATCTGCCCCAGTGCCGTGGTGAGCTCCTGCTCGAACAGGCCGAGGTGATGACCGTACTTCTCCACGGGCCCGAGCAGGCGCTTCTCGCTCGAAAAAGCTGATCGTGGGGAAGCCCGGTGGGCCCACGCGGGGGAGGGCCGGCTGGGTGAAGGGCCCGACCGTCCGACCGGATTCGGGGCAAGCTCGTCCTGCAATCACACGGGTGCCCGACATCCGGTTGGAGAACATGACCCTGAGATCCCCGACCTGGAGGGACTAAATGGTCTCACCCCGCATGCTGGTGGTGGCAGCCCTCGCGGCGCTGGCCACAGCCTGCTCCTCGATCTCCTCCGCTTCGGTTCCCGAGCCGGAGGACGCGGCGCCGCGCGCCGCCGTGTCCGCGGGCCTGGTGCCGGTGCAGGTGTCCGTCCCGGCCGGGGTGGGCGCGTCCCCGTTCGACACGCCCCGGCAGGTGTTCGTTCCTTCCGGCTGGACGATGTCAGTGTTCGCCCGGGTGCCGTCGGCGCGGCTCGCCGTCTGGGCGCCGGACGGCGCCTTGCTGGTCTCGGTGCCGGCGCAGGGTTCGGTTGTCCGGCTGGTGCCGGACGGGCGGGGCACCGCGAGCGAGTCGGTCCTGCTGGCGGGGCTGAACCAGCCGCACGGGCTGACCTTCGCCGGGTCGACCCTCTACGTCTCGCAGAGCGATCGGGTGGACGCCTACGCCTACTCGGCAGGCGCCGCGATCGACCCGCGGCCCGTCGTCACCGGCCTGCCCGACGCGCGCAGCGCGGACCTAGGGGGTCAGTACGCGCACGCGTTGAAGAGCGTGGCCGTCGGCCCGGACGGTGCGGTCTACGTCTCGGTCGGCTCGACCGGCAATATCTCCGTCGACGACCTCACCGCGCGTCCGCCCCGGGCGTCGATCCTCCGGGTCCCTCCTGGCGGCGGTGCGCCCGAACCGTTCGCGGTCGGCGTGCGTAACGGCACCGGCCTGGCCGTTGCTCCCGACGGTGCGGTGTGGACCGCGGTGAACAACCGGGACAACATTCAGTACCCGTTCGACCGCCCGTACGGTGGGGCGTCGGGGTCGTCGCGCGGCCAGGTCATCGTTGCCTACGTCCGGGACCACCCGGCCGAGGCGCTGGCTCGGCTCACACCCGGCCGGAACCTGGGATGGCCGTATTGCAACCCGGACCCCGACGTGGAACCCGGCGTCGCCGGCACCGCGCTGAACCTGTCGAACGTCCCGTTCACCGTCGACGTCGAGACGAACCCTGATGGGAGTCGGCTCGACTGCGCGTCACTGCCACCGGTGGAGCAGGCGCTCGGGGCGCACTCGGCGCCGCTGGGCCTGTCGTTCGTCGACGGCGGCCTGCCCGGTGATTACGCGCGGGGTGCGCTGGTCGGCGTCCACGGATCCTGGAACGCGTCTCCTCCGCGGGCGCCCGAGGTGTCGTTCTTCCCCTGGCGGGACGGCGGGCTGGGGCCGCAGCAGACCCTGGTCGGCGGGTTCCAGGCCGCGGACGGTTCTCGCTGGGGTCGTCCCGTCGCCGCGGTCGTCGGTCCGGACGGCGCGATCTACGTAACCGACGACGTTGCCGGGGCGGTGTACCGGTTGGCCCCGCCGGGGCGGTAGCGCACCCTCGGGCCGCCCGAGCGGCATCGCAGGTGTCTGGACCGCCGCCGCCCAGGTGCAGCAACTCCTCGACCTCGTCGAGCGTGAAGCCGAGTTCCTGAGCGCGCTTGATGAACCGCAGCAGTCCGACCGCAGCGTCCGGCTAGTCCCGGTAGCGCGCCTGCCGCGAGCGCCGCCGCGGCCCCAGCGTAACCGCGCACCGGCTGGCTCAGTCCTCGCGCAGCAGCGCGGTGTCGGAGACGGCGACGATGTGCGCGGCCATCGCGGTCGCCGCCGCTTCGGCGTGGCCGGCCCGGATCGCGTCGGCCACCCTGCGGTGTGCCAGCAGCGATTCCTCGGGCCGACCGGGCTGTGCCAGCGACTCGATGCGGCTCTCCCGGATCAGCTCGGCGATCTCGGCCATCAGGCCGGCGAGCAGCCCGGAATGCGCCGCCGCGGTGACCGCGGCGTGGAAGTGCTCGTCGCCCGCCAGGCCCCGCTCGCCCTGGGCGATTTCGCGGGCCATCAGCCCGAGGGCATCGTCGATGGCCTGGATGTCCTCGGGCGTGCACCGCTGGGCGGCGAGCGCGGCGAGCTTCACCTCGAGGGCCTCCCGTGCCTCGATGACCTCTCGCAGCCGGTGACGGCGAGCGCGCAGCGCGGCCCGGATCTGCCGCTCCGCCGAGACGTCCAGGATCACCGCGCCGTCGCCGTGCCGCACGTCGATGACTCCCTGCACCTCGAGTGCGACCAGCGCCTGGCTCACCGATGCCCGGCTGACGCCCAGCTGGGTGGCGAGCTCGCGCTCGGCCGGGAGCCGGTCGCCCACCTTCATCCGCTCGCTGTGGATGTAGTCCAGCAGCCGCTCGACGAGCTGCTCGTACAGCCGGGGGCGGCTGACGGGCCGCAACCTCGCCGAGCGCCGCCCGGTATCGCGTCGAGGTGCCATCGGTCGGGTGCCTCTTCCATTTTTGCCAGGTAGCAGGTATTGACCCACAGTCTACGTGGCTAGTCCACTAGTCCAGTACCTGCTCGCGCGGTCCGTCTCAGGAGGACCTCATGACCGCACCGCTCGACGGCCTGCTCATTGTCGACTCCCAGCCGCGCGCTGGCGGGTCGCACGCCGCGATGATGCTCGCCGACCTCGGCGCTTGATGATCAAGAGCGAGGCTCGGGCGGGCCGGGACGACACCCGGGGCTGGGGACCGCCGTCTGGCCGGTCGTGCCGGGCATTGGCGGGATCCGGCTGGATTCCACGGGCAGGACAAGCCGGCGGTGGACCGATCTCGACTTCACTGTTCTCAGGCAGGACCACCGTCGCGGCGTGGAGGAACAAGCCCACGTGGTACGCGATCTCCACGCGAACCTCCGGCGCTGCTCGCCCGCGCGATAGGCCTCGCGCAGAGCCATCCGGGAACCACATTCATCCCCTCGGGCAATCACGCCCGCTTATTTGGAGATCCACCCATGCACACTTCGTCCACAAAGCTGCGCTCCGCGCTCCTGGCCGGCGCATTCTCGGCCGTTCTCGCGCTTGGCCTGGCCACCGTCACAGGTACGACGGCGCAGGCCGCAACCCCGGCCGATCCCGCACCGGCCGCACACGCCGCACCGGCCCAGGCCGCCCCCAAGCCGACCATCGTGCTGGTGCACGGTGCGTTTGCCGACGCCTCGAGCTGGAACGGGGAGGTCGACGCCCTGCAGCGCGACGGGTACGTCGTGCGGGCCATCGACAACCCCCTGCGTGGCCTGACGAGCGATGCCGAGGAGGTCAAGGACTTCCTGTCGACCATCGAGGGCCCGATCGTGCTGGTCGGCCACTCCTACGGCGGCGCGGTCATCACCAACGCCGCCGCCGGCAACCCCAACGTGAAGGCCCTGGTCTACGTCGACGCGGCCGCACCCGACGTGGGTGAGACGAACGGACAGCTCAGCGGCAAGACCTCGGCCCTGAGCGGAAACCCCGCCACGCTGTTCGACAGCGTGCCGTACGCCGGCGGCCCCGCCGGGGCTGTGCAGTACTACCTGAAGGAGAACATCTTCCTGCACAACTTCGCCCCCGACCTGCCCGCGCGCACCGCGGAACAGCTCTGGGCAACGCAGCGGCCCGCCGCCACGGCCGCGTTCGACACCCCCTCGGCCGCCGCGGCATGGAAGACGATCCCGTCCTGGTACGTGATCGGGATGAACGACCAGATCATCACGCCGCAGTCGGAACTCGCCATGGCCCAGCGGGCGCACTCCCACATCGTGGAGGTGCCCGGCGGCTCGCACCTGACGCTCATCTCGCACCCGGTGGAGGTCACCAACCAGATCCTTGCCGCCGCCCAATCGGTCCACTGACCGCACGCCGCGGCCACAGCAGTCGACCAGGTCCGAGCCAGGCTCAGCCGGCCGGGCGGCGGGCGACGATCAGGTCGTCCAGGGAGCTGTCGACGTCGAGGCCGGCGGCCGCCATCTCGGCCGCCATCTCGGCCGCCGGTCCCTCGGCCGCCAGTACCCACCAGTCGGAGTCCAGCACGGTGTCGCCGTCCAGCGTCATGTAGCGCATGTGCAGGCGCACCGGGTCCGGGCCGGTCGGTTCTGCGCTGCTCCGATGGCTCGCCCCGTCCGGCTCGACATAACGCGGCTGACGTCCCACTCATTGCCCTCCGGTCGGTGCTGTGGCCGTTACCGGGGCGGTGGGGGCCATGTGGCGGCGGGGGAGGAAGGCGGCGATGAGGGCGGCGGCGGCGCCGATGGCCATGACCAGGCGGAAGCCGTTCTGGGAGGGGAACGTCGCGGCGCCGGAGGTCACGGTCAGCTGGGCGAGAACAACGCCGGCGACCGCGCTGGAGATCGAGGTGCCGATGGCGCGCATGAGCGTGTTGAGGCTGTTGGCGGCGGCGGTCTCGGACATCGGCACGGCGGCCATGACGAGTGCCGGCATGCTCCCGTAGGCGAGCCCGATGCCGGCGCCGATCACGGTCGAGACGGCCACGAGGTGCCAGGTGCTGGACATGAACGCGACACCGAGCCCGTAGCCGGCGGCGACGGTGGCGGCGCCGAGCATAAGTGTCACCTTCGGCCCCCGGGTCGCCGAGATGCGTGCCGACACGGGAGACATGGCCATCATGACCAGGCCGGACGGGGCCATCACCAGGCCCGCAGCCAGCATGGACTGGCCGAGCCCGTAGCCGGTGGCCGTCGGCAGCTGCAGCACCTGCGGAAGCGCCAGGGTCATCGCGAACATGGCGAACCCGAACACGGCGGATGCGAGGTTGGTGAGCAGCACCTGGGGCGAGCGGTGGTGCGCAGGTCCACCAATGGCTGCCGGGTGCGCAGCTCCCACCAGCCCCACAGCAGCAGCGTGCCGATCGAGGCACAGGCAAGGCAGAGGGTGATTGCGCTGGTCCAGCCCCAGCCCGCGCCGTTGGAGATGGCGAGCAGGAGGCACTCCAGGGCGGCGGACAATCCGGCGGCCCCCACGAAGTCGAAGCGACCGCCGCTTCGGACGCGGGATTCCGGCACGAGGGTGAGCACGAGCGCGGCGGCGAGGGCGCCGAGGACGGCTGCGGTCCAGAACAGGATGTGCCAGTCGGCAGTTTGGGCCAGCAGGGCCGCCGCGGGCAGGCCGAGGGCGCCGCCCACGCCCAGCGACGAGCTCATCAGCGCCGTGGCCGAGCCGTGCCCTGCCGGGACGACGTCGCGCATGATGCTGATCCCCAGCGGGATGACCCCGGCTGCGAGTCCCTGCAGGCTGCGCCCGACGACCACCGGGACCACGCGGGAGCTGAGGGCCACGACGATGGACCCGGCCACCAACATGGCGAGGCTGACCAGCAGCATGCGCCGTTTGCCGTACATGTCTCCGAGCCGTCCGACCACCGGTGTCGCGGCGGCGGCGGCGAGCAGCGTGGCGGTGATCACCCAGGTCGTGTCGGCCGCCGAGGCGTTCAGGAGCCGGGGCAGCTCTGGGATCAGCGGGATGACCAGGGTCTGCATCAGCGCGACCACGATCCCCGCGACGGCCAGAACGATCACGACGGTGTCCGTCCGCGGCGGTGCCTGGGCCTCGCCGGACTGGGTGGCCTGCGTGGTCCGTCCCACCACCGACTACCTGGCCGCCCACAGCAGCCCCACCTGGTTCGCGCGGTTCAGCGCGCAGGTGATGACCGACCCCGGGCTGCGCGAGATCATGATCGAGGAAAACCTTAGTTCCCCGTCGCTCAACCAGATCATCGACGGCCTCAACCGGTGCCTTCCCGACCTGCCGCTCGACGTGCACCTCGAACGCGGCGACATGGCTCGGCTGCTGATGGTGCACATGCTCGCCGAGCGCGAACGCGCCGTCGCCGAAGGCACCCCTACACCGAGGGTCAGCTGGCAGGAAGCCGGCACCGGCTTGATCGACTCGATCGTCGGGCTGTGGCTCGCGCCCGTTTCCCCACCGAACGACAGCCGCGATGAACGTGACCGTTGACGAGGACAAGTGCTGCGGCGCAGGCCAATGCGTGCTGATCGCGCAGCAGGTGTCCGACCAGCGGGAGGACGACGGGATTGTCATCTTGCTCGACCCGGAACCACCCGCCGAACTGCACACGACTGTCCGGGAAGCCGTCAGCGCCTGGCGAAAGGGTGACTGCGCTACCGGGTAGCAGGCACCCGGAGACTCCGGTCAGCGTCCAGACCCGTATTGGGGCTGCCGGTGATGTGCCGCCGGGCGCCGAAGGGGATAATGGTGGGGAAATCGTGCGTTAGGGGCCGGGGTTTCGTCATGCCCATCGGTCGGCGCAACGCGGCCGTGAAATTCCAGGCAGTCATCGGAAGGAAAGGACACACCGTGAGCGCGGACAAGACGACGGTGGGCTCTCCCGGGATTGCGGTGCTCCGGGATCCGATCCGCAACCGTGGCACAGCCTTTTCTCCGCAGCAGCGCGCCGACCTCGGGCTAGCAGGCCTGCTACCGCCAACAATGCAAACGCTGGAGCAGCAGGCAATGCGCGCGTACGGGCAGTTCATCGGCCAGCCGACGCCGCTCGCGAAGAACACGTTCCTGGAGGCGTTGCGGGACCGCAACGAGACGCTGTATTACAAGCTGCTGGTCGACCACCTGATCGAGATGCTGCCCATTGTGTACGACCCGGTCGTCGGCGAGGCGATCGAGCAGTACAGCCACGAGTACCAGCGGCCCCGCGGGGTCTACCTATCGGTCGACGACCCGGGCGGGGTGGAGACGGCGTTCGCGAACATCGGGTTCGGCGCCGAGGATGTTGATCTTCTGGTGGCCACCGATGCCGAGGAGATCCTTGGCATCGGCGATTGGGGTAGCAACGGGATGGCGATCTCGCAGGGCAAGCTGGCCGTCTACACCGCGGCCGCGGGCATCGACCCGGGCCGGGTCATCCCGGTCATGCTGGACGTGGGCACCGACAATGAGGCCCTGCTCAACGACCCGCTCTACGTCGGGGTGCGGCACTCCCGCACCCGGGGGCCGGCCTACGACCGGCTGATCGACGCCTACATCTCGACCGCGTCGCGGCTGTTCCCGAAGGCGCTGCTGCACTTTGAGGACTTCGGCCCGTCCAACGCCCGGCGCATCCTGCTGGAGCACACCGACAAGGCGTGCATCTTCAACGACGACATGCAGGGTACGGGCGCGATCACCCTGGCGGCGATCCTCGCCGGGGTGCGCGTGGCCGGCACGCCGTTGGCCGACCAGCGGGTAGTCGTCTTCGGCGCCGGCACCGCGGGGGTGGGCATCGCCGACCAGATCCGCGCCGCGATGGTCCGCGCCGGCGCGCAGGTGGACGCGGCGACCCGGCAGGTGTGGCTTGTCGACAGGCAGGGCCTGTTGCTCGACGATATGGGCGACCTGCGCGACTTCCAGACGCCCTACGCCCGGCCGGCGAGCGAGGCCAAGGGCTACCCGCGGGACGGCGAGGGACGGATCACACTGGCCACCACGGTGGCCGAGGTGCATCCGACGATCCTCGTCGGGACCTCGACAATGGGTGGTGCGTTCACCGAGCCGATCGTGCGGGACATGGCCGCGCACGTCGAGCGGCCGCTGATCTTCCCGCTGTCAAACCCCACCGAGAAGATCGAGGCGCACCCGGCCGACCTCGTGAGCTGGACCGACGGCCTAGCGCTGATCGGCACCGGCACCCCGTGGCAGCCAGTTCCGTACCACGGCGTCGACTACAAGATCGGGCAAGCCAACAACGCGCTGGTCTACCCCGGCCTCGGGCTGGGCACCGTGGTCGCCCGCGCCAAACACGTCACCCCGGGCATGATCCGCGCCGCCGCCGATGCAATCGCCGGCTTGGTCGACACCGCCACCCGCGGTGCGTCGCTGCTACCCGAGGTGGCCAACCTTCGCGCCGCCTCCGCCACCGTCGCGGTCGCCGTCGTACATCAAGCGCTTGACGAGGGCGTCGCCCGAGTCGAGACCGACGACGTCGTGCAGGCCGTGCAGGACGCAATGTGGCAGCCCGTCTACCCCGACGCTGTCGTGTGATGACGGCTACCACGGGTAAGACCGTCCCGACCGTGCCAATCGGCACCGGCGCCACAGGCACCCGCATGGAAAGCGACTCGATGGGTCAGATCGAGGTGCCCGCCGAGCACTACTGGGGCGCACAGACCCAACGTTCCCTGATCCATTTCTCCATCGGCGACGACCACATGCCCAAGGCCGTCTATCACGCCTACGGCTACGTGAAGAAGGCCGCCGCGCTGGTCAACCAGAGCGCAGGCCGGCTGGACGCGCAGCGCGGCGCCGCGATCATTCAGGCCGCCGACGAGGTCATCACCGGCCATCTGGACAGTGAGTTCCCGCTGTACGTGTGGCAGACAGGGTCGGGCACCCAGTCGAACATGAACGTCAACGAGGTGATCGGCAACCGGGCCAGCCAACTGCTCGGCGGCACACTCGGCACCAAACACCCGGTGCACCCCAACGACCACGTCAACATGGGCCAGTCGTCCAACGACACCTTCCCGACCGCGATGCACATCGCCACCGTGCTCGAGGTGACCGGGCGTCTTTTGCCCCACGTCGACCGGCTCGCTCAGACGATCCATGACAAGGCCGTGCAGTGGGTGGACGTGGTCAAGATCGGACGCACGCACCTGCAGGACGCCACCCCGCTCACCGTCGGGCAGGAGTGGTCGGGCTGGGCCACGCAACTGCGCGAGGCCCGGGCGCGTCTCGCCGATGCACTGCACGCGATCTACCAGGTCGCCGCCGGCGGCACCGCCGTCGGCACCGGGCTGAACGCCCCCGACGGGTTCGGCGAACAGATCGCCGCACAGGTCGCCGACCTCACCCGGCAGCCGTTCACGACTGCGCCCAACAAGTTCGCCGCCCAAGGCTCGCTGGACGCGATTGTCGCGGTCAGCGCCGGGCTGCGCGGGCTAGCCGTCGCGCTGATGAAGGTCGCCAACGACATGCGCTGGCTGGCCTCCGGCCCCCGCGCCGGGCTGCACGAGCTCACGCTGCCCGCGAACGAGCCGGGCTCATCGATCATGCCCGGGAAGGTCAATCCCACCCAACAGGAGGCCATGGTCATGGTCTGCCTGCAGGTCATCGGCGAGGACTCGATCGTCGCCGCCGCGGGGGCACAGGGGAACTTCGAGCTCAACGCCATGCGCCCGATCATCATCAACAACGTCCTGCACTCAGCCCGCATCCTCGGCGACGCCTGCGAGAAGTTGCGCCGCTACAGCGTCGACGGAACCGAACTCGACCGAGCAAAGGTCGACGACTACGTCGGCCGGTCGCTGATGCTCGTTACCGCGCTCAGCCCCACCATCGGCTACGACAAGGCATCCGCGATTGCGCACAAGGCCGACGACGATGGGGTCACCCTTCGCGAGGCGGCCCTCGCCCTGGGTGTCGTCGCCGCCGAATTCGACCGCGTCATCGACCCCGCCGCCATGGTCGGCCACCCCCGGCGTGACCTCGGGCTCGA
Source organism: Pseudonocardia aurantiaca (assembly GCF_039526725.1). Lineage (NCBI taxonomy): Bacteria > Bacillati > Actinomycetota > Actinomycetes > Pseudonocardiales > Pseudonocardiaceae > Pseudonocardia > Pseudonocardia aurantiaca. The sequence goes on along the minus strand of NZ_BAAAJG010000010.1, from coordinate 81,588 downwards.
CCAGCCCAACGAGAACGACCCGTGACCGCCGACGCCGACCGTCACCGACCGTCGGTCTCATCCACAGAAGGGGCCCCCGTCGTGCGTGTTGGGCTGATGGTTCCCTGCTATATCGACATGTTCTATCCGCAGGTCGGCGTGGCGACGCTGGAGTTGCTGGAGAAGTTGGGGGTCGAGGTGGACTATCCCTTCGATCAAACCTGCTGCGGTCAGCCGATGGCCAACAGCGGCGCGTTCACGCAGGCGAAAGCGACTGAGGAACTGCTCGTTCGCAACTTCGCCGACTACGAGTACATCGTCGCGCCGTCGGGCAGCTGCGTGCATCACATCCGCAACAAGTTCACCGCGGCGAAGGACTCACCCGGTCGCCGGCACGTGTCCTCACAGGTGCGGGATTTGCCTGAGTTCCTCTGCGACGTGCTGCGGGTCCAGGAGTTCCCGTGGGCGGAGTTCCCCCATGAGGTTGCGCTGCACGTGAGCTGCTCGGCCATCCGCGGCCTGTGTGAGCAGTCCATGAGCGAGCGGCCCAACGACCCGTGGTTCTCCAAACCGAGAAGCCTGCTGGAGAAGGTCAAGGGCATCAGCATCGCCGACTTCGACCGCCCCGATGAATGCTGCGGCTTCGGCGGGACGTTCGCGGTCACCGAGGAAGCCGTCTCGGCCGCGATCGGTAACGACAAACTCGATCGCATCGCCGCCACGGGTGCCCGCTACGCCGTTTTCATCCGGCTGCTCACCCGCAGCGCCACCGGCGAGCGAATCACCCAATACACCTCGCACTTCGCGGGGCCCCGCGACGGCGCCGAGATGCACGTCGTGCTCGTCGACAACGGCCGCACGCAGCGGCTCGCCGACGAGCGCTTCTGGCGCTCGCTGAAATGCATTCGCTGCGCCGCGTGTATGAACACATGCCCGGTCTACCGGCGAAGCGGCGGCCTCAGCTACGGCTCCACCTACATGGGACCCATCGGCATCATCATGATGCCGACGTTCGACATCCAGCGCCACAGCGAGTTGCCCTTCGCCTCCACGATCAACGGTAGCTGCACGAACGTCTGCCCCGTCCAGATCAATATCCACGAACAGATCTACCAGTGGCGCGAGGAGATGAACGCCAAGGGGGAGTTCTCCACCACCAAAAAGGCGGCCATGAAGGTCGCCGACAAGGTTCTCAGCCACCCCGAGGCCTACCGGATGGCCACCGAGGCAGGCAAGGCCGCGCTGGACGTTCTACCGCATTTCGCGATCTACAACCGGCTCAACGCCTGGGGACGCCACAGGGACCTCCCGAGCCCGGGCGCGGAGACCTTTCACCAGTGGTATTCCCGCAACCGCGGCAGCACTCACCCCCGGGATGCACTGCCCCGGGAAACCACGACAAGCACCCATGGGGCTGACGATGGGCACACGTGAGGACATCCTGACCGCGATCCGTGAGCGCCGGCCGCCGTCGCGCGAGCTACCGCAGATCCCCGACTTCCACCACAAAGCCGATGACCTCACCGGCCTGTTCGCCGCCGCCCTTGCACGCCTCGACGGCAACACCATCACCCAGCCACCCGACGACCTGCAACAGTGGCTGACCCGCACCTTCCCCCACGCCCAGCGAGTCTGCTCCACGGTCCCCGAGGCAGCCGGAACAATCAATCCGGCGGAACTCACCGACTGGGCGGCACCCGCCGACATCGACGTCACAGTCGTCCGATCACCACTCGGCGTAGCAGAAACCGGATCGATTCTGGTCACCGAGAAAGAACTGGGCGTCAACACCATCGCCACGCTCGCAGAGCACCTGGTCGTGCTCCTCGACCCCGTCGACCTCGTCGACAACATCCACACCGCCTACAGCCACCCCAGCTTCCAGGACGCCGCCTACGCCGTACTGCTCTCGGGGCCCTCCGGATCAGCCGACATCGGCGGCGTCACCGTCCACCCCGCCCAGGGCGTCACCACCCTGACCGTGATCCTCACGCCGTAGGGTCAGGGTTCCCCAGCATGACCCCGGCCGTCTCGGCTCCAGCCGTGGACGATTCGCTGCGCCTGAAGCTGCTTCCAACTGTACTCAGTGTGATCGCCGGGAGCGCGGACGTGATCAGCTTCCTCGGGTTGGGCGGCCTGTTCGTCGCCCACATCACCGGCAACCTGGTCATCCTCGCCGCCCACGTCGTCACGGGTGACCCGGTCGGGATCGCGCCCGTGCTGTCGGTCCCCGTCTTCATCGTCGTGCTCGCCTTGGCGAGACTGTTGGCGGCCGGTCTGGAAGCGGCCGGGCTCGCCTCCCTGCGTCCTCTTCTCCTGCTGCAATTCCTGCTGCTCGCGGGCTTCCTGGCGCTGAGCCCGTCCATCGGCATCGACCCGAACGCGCCGAACGAAGTCCTCGCCGCGATGCTGGGCGTTTCGGCCATGGCAGTGCAGAACGCCCTGGTGCAGATCTCGGTGCGAGGCGCGCCGACCACGGCGGTGATGACGACCAACATCACCCGCTTCACGATGGACGTCGGTCACGTTCTGCTGGGGCAGGACCCGGCTGAGGCGGCCGCGGCGCGCCGCCGCGCGGCGAACACCTGGCCGTCGATCGTCGGTTTCGGGGCCGGCGCCGCGCTGGGTGCCGCCCTGTTCAGGGCTGTCGGCCCGGCGTCAATCGCCCTCCCCACCGGCCTCGCGCTGCTCGCGCTCGCCGGCGTGCACCACGGCACGGCCGCTCGCGCGCGAGCCGGCCGCGAGCCTGGATGTCGAGGGCGACGGGGAGGGCGTCGATTCCGACTGTGGCGGGCGAAGCCATAGAAGTAACCACGTACATACAACAGATCAGATGGGTTGACCGGCGTGGCCTGAATGCGAAGTCGCACTTCCCCTCGATGTCGATCCTTCGGGAGCCGTCCCGTCAGGTGGGCCATGCCGCGAGAAGGCCACCGTCCACGGTGATCGTCTGGCCGGTCACGTACCGCATCGTGTCGGACAGCAGTGCACACACCACGTCGGCCACGTCGTCCGGCTGTCCGACCCGGCCGAGCGGGATCTTCGCCGCGGACCGCCGGAGGCCTTCCGGTCCGCCGGAGTTGACCCCGTCCAGGGACTGCGGCGACTCGATGACGCCGGGCAGTACCGCGTTCACCCGGATCCCGCGCGGCGCGAGCTCGAGCGCCGCGCTGCGCACCAACCCGATCACCCCGGCCTTCGACGCGGTGTAGGGCGTGTGGCCGGCCCAGCCGACACTGCCGCCTGCGACGCTCGACACGCACACAGCCGCGCCGCCCTCAGGAAGGTGCGGGGCGGCGGCCCGGAGCGTCCGCATGACGCCCGTCAGGTCGACGTCGAGGATGCTCCACCACAGCTCGTCGGTCATCTCCGCGAGCGGCCGCAGGAGCAGCCAACCCGCGTTCGCGACGACGAAGTCGAGGCTGCCGAAGCGGTCGACCAGCGTGGCGCACGCAGCGTCGAGCTGCGCCGGGTCGCGCACGTCGGCCGGCAGCGCGACGGCCCGGCCGCCCTCCCGCTCGATCTGCTGGACCGTCGCGGCGGCGTCGTGGGGGTCGCCGTCGAAGGTGCCGACTCCGACGGCGGTACCGAGCCGGCCGGCGGCAACGGCGACGGCGCTGCCGATCCCGCTGGCCGCCCCCGTGACGAGCACGGTGCGCGGGGCCGTCACAGCATCACGTCCCCGGAGTTGGGCCCGAGCGTCTGCCCGGTGTAGAGATCCCCGCCAGGGCTGCTTGCGAGCAGGACGGCCGTGGGTGCGACCTCCCCGGGCTGCCCGAACCGCTTGAGCGGGAGCCCGGCGAGCAGCGGCCCCGTCCACTCGTCCGACAGGTCGCCACCGAGCGGGGTGATGATCGGGCCGGGCGCGATGCAGTTCACGGTGACGCCGCGCCCGCCGACCTCTTTCGCCAACGACTTCGTCAGGCCGATCACGCCGGCCTTCGCGGCGGCGTAATGAGCGAGCCCGGCGCCGCCCTTCTGGCCGACCTGAGAGGCGATGTTGACGATCCGGCCGAAGCCGCGGTCCAGCATGCCGGGCAGAGCCGCTCGGCAGCAGAGAAAGACGCTGCGGAGGTTCACCGCGATCATCTCGTCGAACATCGCGGTCGGCATCTCCGCGACGTGGCACTCGGTGAGGATCCCGGCGTTGTTGACCAGCACGTCGAGCGGGCCGAGCTCCTCGGCGGCGGCGACCATGCGGGCTACGTCGTCCTCGACCGCGACGTCCGCGCGCACCGTGACGACCGGCACGCCGTGGGCGGCGCAGCGGTCCGCGACCGCCTGCAGTCCGTCGCCCGCGGCCCGGTCGGCGAGGGCGAGCCGCGCCCCGGCGACCGCGTACGCCTCGGCGATCGCCGCGCCTATCCCGCTGGCCGCGCCCGTGACGAGCGCTGTGCGTCCGGCGAGGGCGCTCACGCCGGCACCCCGATCCCGAACAGCCGGCTCGCGTTTCCGGAGAGCAGCTGCGCGCGCTCCTCGTCGGAGATGTGCACCTGGTGCACGCGCCGGTGCTCGTACGCGACCTCGAACCGTGGCGCGCAGCTGCCGAACAGCACGCGGTCCGCCCCGAAGTTGCGCACCGTCCGCTCCAGGAAGTCGTCCCGGTACACGCCGTTGGTCAGGATGTGCACGTTGGGCGCGCCGAGGGCGATCTCGGCGTCCGACTGCGCGAGTCCGGAGATGTTCAGCTGCCCGCCGTTGGTCATGACGACCGGGACGTCCGGGCACCACTCGGCGAACCGCCCCACCTGGATGGCCTCGGACAGGCAATGGAACCCGGTGGCCACGATGACCGGGACACCGAGCTCACCTGCTCGTTCGGCCACCGGCCGCAGCCGGACGTCGTTGATCTGGAAGTACTCCTCCGCGGGGTGCAGGAACACGCCGCGTGCGCCGCCGTCGACCGCCCGGGCCAGCTCGTCGACGGCGGCCTCGCCGTCCCACGGGTCGATCCGGGCCAGCGGGACGAGCCTGCCGCCGGAGTCGCCTGCGACGGCGGCGATCTCGGTGTTCGCGGCGGCGAAGTCGTGGTCACGGGGGTGGACGGGAGCGACGACGGCCGTCGCGATCCCCTCGGCGTCGAGGGTCCGCACAAGGTCCGCGGCGTTCAGTTGGTAGCCGAACCGGGAGACCCCGAGGAAGCAGAGCGCGTCGATCGTCATCGCGTGATCCCCAGCAGCGTCTCCGCGTTCCCGCCGAGGACCAGATTGCGGTCCTCGTCGCTCAGCTGCGCGAGCACGATCTTCTGCGTCTCCAGCGCGGGGGAGCTGACCGGGCCGTCGCTGCCGTAGATGACGCGCTCGGCACCGATGCGCCGCACCGCCTCCCCGATCTTCGCGGGGTACGGCGTCGCGGAGGTCTCCAGGATGATGTTGGGGTACCGCTCGGCCACGTCGATCGCCTCGTCGACGTGGAAGTAGCCCCCCATGTGACCGAGGATGATCGTCGAGTCCGGGCAGGCGGCCGCGGCCGGTGCGATGGACAGCGGGGTGGTCAGCGGCTCGTCGCCGCAATGGAACAGCGTCGGGACGCCCAGCTCGCCGGCGGCCTTGATGAGGGCGATCGTCTCGCGGCCCCCCGGGTGGGCCAGCGTCGAGACGGGGTGCAGCTTCAGCCCGCGGAAGTTCATGTCGCGCACGGCGGTGTGGAGGAGGCCGATGGCCTCGTCGACCTGCCGCGGGTTGAGCCGGATGAACCCGTGGAGCCGGTTCGGATGCTTCTCGCACGCCTCGGCGATCAGCTCCAGCGCCTTCGGGCTGGCGCCGCCGGGCAGATCCCCGATGGTCATGACGGCGGCCCGCTCGATGCCGGCCTCGTCCATGCTCCGCAGGCACGTCTCCGCCGACAGCTCCCAGCCGAGAGACGGGACGTCGTCGATGTGCATGTGCATGTCGATGATCACTGCTTCACTCCCTCCGGTCCTCTGCCGCACTCACGCCAGCACACTCGCGTACTCCTCGATCGTCGCGTCGAGCCACGCCGGGTCCACGATGCGCCCGCGCGCGACGACGCGGACGGGACGGCGCAGCGCGGCGAGGTCGGCCCGCGGGTCGTCGGCGAGGACCAGCAGGTCGGCACGGTGTCCCGGGGCGATGACGCCGACCTTGTCGCCGAGGACCGGCCCGGCGTGGACCGTGGCCGACCGCACGGCGTCGTAGGCACTCATCCCGCCCGTCACGTACATGTCGAGCTCGTCGACGAGGCCGCCGATCGGGTTGAAGGCCGTGCCCGCGTCCGTCCCGGCGGCGATCTTCACGCCGGCGCCGATCGCCCGTGCCGTGCTCGCCCGGTAGGTCTCGCGGGCGGCGAGGCTCTTCTCGACGGTGTCGTCGGGGATGCCGACGCCGGCGGCGATGTTGTTCAGCGCGCTCACGGTCGGCACGAGGGTGGTCCCGCTGCCCTTGAGCATCTCGAACGCCTCGTCGTCGGCGAAGGCGGCGTGTTCGATCGTGTCGATCCCAGCGCCGAGGGCCGCCTTGATGCCCTCCGGGGAGTGTGCGTGGGCGGCGGTGCGGGCGCCGAGCTTGTGCGCCTCCTCGACAGCCGCGGTCAGCTCGTCGAGGTTCAGCCCCTGCACGCCCGGGTTGCCTGGGGTGGAGATGCCGCCGGTAGCCATCAGCTTGATGACCGGCGCGCCCGCGGCGATCTGCGAGCGCACCGCGGTGCGCAAGGCGACCGGCCCGTCGGCGATCAGCCCGTACTGCGCGCAGTGGCCGCCGGTGATGGTGATGGGACGGCCGGCGGCGGCGATCCGCGGGCCGGTGACGGAGCCCGCGCGCACGTGCGCGGCGTACTCCAGCACGAGGTGGTCGACGGAGCCGAGGTCCCGGGCGCCGGTGATCCCGGCCCGCAGTGCGAGCAGCCCGTTGTGCAGGCAGGTCACCGAGCGGACGAAGCCGCTGCGGTCCCAGTGCACGTACGCGAGCGGGTGCGCGGCGAGGTCGAAGTGGACGTGGCAGTCGATCAGCCCGGGCAGGACGTAGCCGCCGTCCACGTCGAAGGACTCACCGGCGTCGTCGGCCGAGTCGAACTCGCCGATCGAGTCGCCGTGGAGCGTGAGGGTCCGGAAGGGGCGTTCGGTGAGTTCGGGCCCCACGAGGGCGACGCCGTTGCGAAGGACCGTGGGGCGATCGGCGGGGGTGGACACGGTTTCCTCCAGCGGATTCGCGCATTGCCTGCAACTGATAGATCACACTGTAGCATCTGATCTGTTACAGTGGTGGTGTTGCGGCGAGGTGCGACCCGAGCGGAGCGAACGGTTGATCGAAATCGACGGCAAGCAGGTGCTGACTGAGCTCTCCGAGCTGGTCGATGCGCGGCATTCGGCGCTCGTGCTCGTGGACATGCAGCGGGACTTCCTGGAGCCGGACGGCGTGCTCGGCCGGCTCGGTGTCGACCTCGGGATGTACCCCCCGATGCGGCCTCGGCTGGCCGGTCTGCTCGACGCCGCGCGCGCGGCAGGCGTGCTCGTCGTCCACGTCCAGATGAGCGCGCTGCCGAACCGGCGGAGCGACTCGCCCGCCCAGCTGCGCTTCAACCTCCGGATGCACGCCGAGGCGCGAGCGGGTCGCCCGGCGCTGCGCTACTGCGTGGCGGGCACGCCGGGGCACGAGTTCGCCGAGGAGTTCCAGCCGCGCGACGGCGAGCTCGTCGTGCCGAAGTGGCGTTCGAGCGGCTTCTGGGGCACCAACCTCGACCTGCTGCTGCGCAGCAACGGGATCCGCAGCGTGATCGTCACCGGGTGCACGACCGAGGGGTGCGTCGAGTCGACCGCCCGCGACGCCCTGTTCAACGACTACTACGTGGTCGTCGTCGAGGACTGCGTCGCCAGCGACGACCCGGCGCAGCACGACGCGTCGCTCCTGCTGATGCGAAACCGGTTCGACATGGCGCACGCCTCGGACGTAGCGGGGGTGTGGCAGAGCGGCCGCGAGCCGGCGGCCGTGCCCGTCGAGGTCGCTGCGCACCCGGCCTGATCTGACATACGACTGCTGCATGCAATGCTGTGATTGGGTCATCGCATGACCAGTGCGACATACTGCTATGGCAGTCGGTCGAGGGGACAGGATGTCAGCGAGCACGATGCGCGCCAGTGATCGGGCCTACGAGCAGCTGCGGGAACGGCTGCTCGACCTGCGGCTCTCGCCGGGCAGCGTCGTCAACGAGCAGTCGCTGGCCAACGAGCTCGGGATCGGCCGGATGCCGGTCCACGAGGCACTGGCACGGCTGGCGTCCGACGGGTTCGTCACCGTGCTCCCCCGCCGCGGCACGGTCGTCACCTCGTTCACGCTCGAGGACGTCCGTAACCTGTTCGAGGCCCGCGAGGCGCTGGAGTGCGGTGCCGTGCACATCGCCGCCCAGCGGGCCACCGACGCGGACGTGGCGGCTCTCGACGACCTGGTCGCGGTCGCCGACGAGGCCCGCGCGGAGGCCAGGCCCGAGGACTACCTGCGGACCGACTTCGAGATCCACCTGTTCGTCGTGCGCATGCTCGGCAACTCGCTGCTGACCGACGCCGCCGAGCGGCTGCTCCTGCACAACCTGCGGTTCTGGCGGTTCTACTTCTCCACCCGCCGCGCCCACGGCACGGCGATGCTCGGCCACGACGAGTTGCTGGCGGGCATCCGCACCCGATCGGGAGACTTGGCCGAGCAGGCGATGCGCAAGCACATCACGGACTCGCGGGGCCTGCTGCAGGCCTTGTTCTGACCCCCGCCGCCCGTTCACCCCGCCGAGGCGCCAGTGACGGCCTCCGCCGCGCACGGCTCCTGCAGCGGGAAGTGGCACGCCGTCGACTGACCTCCCGCGATCGGGCGCAGCGGCGGCTCCTCGATCGCGCAGATCTCCTGCGCCAGCGGGCACCGGGTGCGGAAGCGGCACCCCGACGGCGGGTCGATCGCCGACGGCAGCTCGCCGCCCAGCGGGGCCGCCTTCTTCGCCCGCTCCGCGTCCGGGTCCGGCTCCGGGATGGCCTCCAGCAGCCCCGCCGTGTACGGGTGCGCCGGGCGCTCGTAGACGCGGGACGCCGGCCCGACCTCTACGAGCTTGCCCAGGTACATGACGCCGATCCGGTCCGCGAGGTAGCGGACGACGGACAGGTCGTGGCTGATGACCACGTAGGTCAGGCCCATCGAACGCTGTAGCGACCGCATGAGGTTGAGGACCTGCGACTGCACGGAGACGTCCAGCGCGGACACCGGTTCGTCCGCGACGACCAGCCGCGGGCCCAGCATGAGGGCCCTGGCCAGTCCGATCCGTTGCCGCTGCCCGCCGGAGAACTCGTGCGGGTAGCGCTCGAGCGCGTTCTTCGGCAGGCCGACCTGATCGATCATCTCGGCGATGCGCGCCTCCCGGGCGCGGCGGTCGCCGACGCGCTGCACGGCGAGCGGCTCCATCAGGCTGGCGCCGACCTTCATCCGCGGGTCGAGCGACGCCGAGGGGTCCTGGAACACGAGCTGGATGTCGCGGGGGCGCACGCGGCGGCGGCCGACGAGCCGCTCGCCGTCCAAGGTGATCGTGCCTGCCGTGGGCTCGTCGAGGCCCACGAGGAGCCGGCCCGTCGTCGACTTCCCGCACCCGGACTCGCCGACCAGCGCGAAGGTCTCGCCCGCCGCCACGGTGAGCGAGACGCCGGAGACGGCCTTGAGCGTGCGGCCGCGGCCCCACCCGGATCCCGGGAGCGCGTACTCCTTGTGCAGGTCGGAGGCCTCGAGCAGGATCTCCGCCGGTCCGGCCGCGGCCTCCGCGGCGGCCTCCCGCGACACGATCGTCAGCACCGGGCGTTGCGCAGGCCGCGGGTGGAAGCACGCGAAGGCGCGGTCCCGGGGCGTGGCCGTCAGCGCCGGGTCCTCGGTGCCGCAGCGGGCGGACGCGAACGTGCACCGCGGCGCGAACCGGCACCCGACGGGCGGATCGGCCAGGTCCGGGGGCAGCCCGGGGATCGCGCGCAGCTCGTCCTTCCGGTCGGTGTGCATCCGCGGGATCGCGCCGAGCAGCGCCTCGGTGTAGGGGTGGCGGGGGTTCGCGAAGAGGTCCCTCGTCGGTGCGGACTCGACGATCCGGCCTGCGTACATCACGAGGATCCGGTCGGCGTGCCCGGCGATGACGCCGAGGTCGTGGGTGATCAGCAGGACGCCCATCGACAGGCGGTCCCGGAGCTCCCGCAGCAGCTCGAGGATCTGGGCCTGGATGGTGACGTCGAGCGCGGTCGTGGGCTCGTCGGCGATCAGCAGCTTCGGCTCGCACGCGAGCGCGAGCGCGATCATCACACGCTGCCGCATGCCGCCGGAGAGCTGGTGGGGGTGGCCGTCGAGGCGCTGCTCGGGCTGCGGCATGCCGACCAGCCCGAGGACCTCGATCGCCCTGGCGCGCGCCTCCTGCTTGCTCACGTCGCGGTGCAGGCGGACGGCCTCGATGATCTGGCGCCCGATCGTCATGGTCGGGTTGAGCGAGGTCATCGGGTCCTGGAACACCATCGCCACGTCGCGCCCGCGCACCTGGCGCATGTCGCGCTCGGTGAGCCCGGTCAGGTCGCGTTCGGCCAGCCGCACCGAGCCGGACGCGATCCGGCCGTTGGGCGGGAGCAGGCGCATGATCGACGACCCGGTCATCGTCTTGCCGCAGCCGGACTCACCGACCAGCCCGACGGTCTCGCCGGGGGCGATGTCGAACGAGATGCCGTCGACGGCGGTGACGACGTCCCGGCGGCGGCGCAGCTGGGTGCGCAGGTCACGGACCTCGAGCAGGGTCACGGAGTCTCCTCGTCGGGTCAGGCGGGCAGCCAGGGCTGCCGGACCCGGATCGTGTGGCGGGGGTCGAGGATCGAGCTGACGTAGTCGCCGAGGTAGTTGCTCAGCAGGATCGTCGCGGTGATGGCGAGGCCGGGGAACGTGGAGATCCACCAGGCGGTCTCGAGGAACTGCCCGCCCGCGGAGAGGTCGACGCCCCAGTCCGGCGCGGGCAGGCTGACCCCGAATCCGAGGAAGCTCAGGGTGGTCGCGGTCAGCACAGCCCAGCCGACCGCGCTGCTCGCCACGACCGCGATCTCGGTCGCGAGGTTGGGCAGCAGGTGCCGGGCCACGGTGCGCGGCCGGCTCGACCCGAACAGCCGCGCCGCGGCGATGTAGTCGGCCGTGCGCAGCCGCTTCACCGAGCTGTAGACGACGCGGGCGAAGGCCGGGATGTAGGCCACGCCGACGGCGATCACGATGCTGGTGACGCCGGTCCCGACGATCGCTACGACCATGAGCGCGATGAGCAGCGCCGGCAGCGCAAGCATCACGTCGAGGATCCGCATGACGAGCCCGCTGACGAAGCCGTTGGTCATCCCGCCGAGCAGGCCGAGCGAGACGCCGATGACGGTGGAGATGAGGATGCCGGTCACGCTGGCGAACAGGATCGGGTTGGCGCCCCACACCGTCCGGGTCAGCACGTCCCGCCCGAGGCTGTCGGTGCCGAACAGATGGGTGGGGCTCGGGCCGAGCAGCGCCCCGCCGACGGACGCCGTCGGGTCGCCCGGGGTGATCCAGGCCGGGAACACCACGACCACGAGGAGGAACAGCACGAGCGCCGCGAGCACGGCGCCCTGCACGAGCCCGCCGCGTGCGAACACGGCGCCGAGCGAGGATCCGCGGCGCCGCCGGGTGCGGGCCGCCGGAGCGGCAACCATCGCGGGGCCGGCCGCCGGGACCGTCTCCGCGTCCTGCCGGTCGATCGACGTCACAACGCCACCCGCTTCCGGGTCCGGGGGTCGATCACCCCGACGGTCACGTCGACCGCCAGGTTGATCAGGAGGTACACGATGCCGATGAACAGGACGGCGCCCTGCACGACCGGGATGTTCTTCGCCGCGATCGCGTTGACGAGGAAGCTGCCGAGCCCGGGGCGTCCGAAGATCACCTCGATGGCCGCCGCGCCGGTGAGGATGTTGCCGATCTGCAGGCCGAGCATCGTGACCGTTGGGATGATCGCGTTGCGCAGCGCGTGGATCAGCAGCACCCGCGCCGGACCGGCCCCTTTGGCCCGGGCCGTCTTGATGTAGTCGTCGTGGTATTCCTCGATCAGCCGGCTGCGCACGAGGCGGGTGAGGATCGCGGCGTAGCCCCAGCCGAGCGCGAGGGCGGGCAGGATCAGCGAGCTGAAGCCCTGCGTCCCGATCGCGGGCAGCACCTTGAGTCGCACCGCGAAGATCAGCAGGAAGACGAGGCCGAGCCAGAAGTACGGGATGGCGACCCCGGACACGGACACGACCCGGCCGATCCGGTCCCAGACCGAGCCCGGGCGGGCGCCGCCGACGATCCCCAGCGGGATGCCGACGACGATCGCCACGAGCATGGCGGCGCCGCTGAGCACGAACGTGTCGGGCGCCCTGTCGACGATCTCGTTGATCACCGGCCGCTGGGTGACGAAGGACGTGCCGAGGTCGCCATGCAGCAGCCCGCCCATGTACCGCAGGTACTGCACGTACAGGGGCTGGTCGAGCCCGAGCCGGACCTCCAGGTCGTGGATCTGCGCCGGGGTCGGGTTGGCCCCGAACAGCATCGCCTGCGCCGGGTTACCCGGGATCAGGTGGATGATGAGGAACGCGACGAGGGTGACGCCGAGGAGGACCGGCAGCGTCACCAGCAGTCGCCCGGCGATGAATCGGATCATGCCGACCCTTCCGAGGTGCAGGTCACGCGAGCTCGGCCGCGTGGAACAGCGCGTAGCCGGTGGTCCCGAAGTTGAGGCCCTTGAGGTTGCTGGCCGCCGAGAAGATGCCGCTGACGTTCCACAGCGGCAGGAAGATCGCGTCCTCCATGAGCGTCTGCGTGACCTGCTGGTACTGCCCAGTCCGGGTCGCGTCGTCCATGGTGGCGTTGGCCTGCGCGATGCCGGAGTCGACCGCCGGGTTGCTGTAGTGCGCCCAGTTGAAGCCGCTCTGGATCTGCTCGGTCGTGACCAGGTTCTTGAGCAGGTACGGGTCCACGTCGTAGTAGAAGATCGCCGACAGGTTCTGCACGCCGTTGTTGTAGGACTGCGCCGCGGTGGTGAACGGCTCGGAGCTCGTGGTCGCGGCGATGCCGACCGCCTTGAGCTGGCTGACGACGAACTGCGTCGGCAGGTCGAAACCGTTCGAGGACTGGATGAGGATCTCCACCTCGAGCGGCTGCCCGTTCTTGCTGCGGGTGCCGTCCGGCCCGGCCACCCAGCCCGCCTGGTCGAGCAGGGCCTTCGCCTTGTCCGGGTTGTAGGCGTACATGGTGTCGAGCGACTTGTCGTAGCCCGGCGTCGTCGGGGTGAGCACGTTGTGCGCGGGCTCGTAGGCGCCCATCAGCACCGACTGGACGAGCGTGTCCTGGTCGACCGCGAGGTTGATGGCCTGGCGCACGAGCAGGTCGTCGGTCGGGGTCTTCTTCACGTTGAGCGGGTAGCCGTAGGGCTGGCCGGTCGAGGGCATGTTGTAGTGCGTCAGGCCGGTCGTGTTGCGGATCGTCTGGATGTCGCTGGGGTTGAGGTTCATGGCCATCTGGATCTGGCCGGCCTGCAGCGCGTTGTAGCGGGCGGTCGAGTCGAGCAGGATCCGGAAGTCGAGGTTCGTCAGCTTGGCGGGGCCGGGCGCGCCGAAGGCCTCGGGGCCCCACTTGTAGGTCGGGTTCTTCGTGAGCGAGATGTGGTCCTGGGCGGCGTAGCTCACGAAGGAGAACGGTCCGGTCCCGACGGGGTTGTTCCCGAAGCCTGTCGGCCCGTACTTCTGCAGGGCCTGCGGGGAGGACATGCCGAACAGCACCGTGGTCATCTCGTGCAGGAACGCCGCGTTGGGTGCGCTGAACACCACCTGCGCGGTGTACTCGTCGACGACCCGCGTCTCCTGGTACGGGCCCAGTGAGCCCTTCGCCGCGCGCGACTTGGTCTCCGGGTTGACGATGTGGTCGAAGGTGGCCTTGACCGCCTCGGCGTTGAAGTGCGTGCCGTCGTGGAAGTCGACGTCCTGACGGAGCGTGAAGGTGTAGGTGGTGGCGTCCGGCGAGACCTCCCAGCTCGTCGCGAGGCCCGGGTAGAACTGCTTGTCCCCGTTCGCGGTCGGGAGCCACCACACCAGCGGGTCGAAGACCGCGGAGGCGATCAGCGAGGAGAGCGCGAGGCCGGTTGCGCCCGGGTCGAGGGTGTCCGGCTCCTGGAAGACGCCCACCGTCAGCGTGTCGGACGGGGTGTTGGCGATCCCCGCGGAAGCGCCGCTGCCGCACGCCGCAAGCAGCGAGGTGGCGCCGATCGCGCCGACGGCGGCGCCGCCGATCGCGAGGAACCGCCGGCGCGAGAGTGCGGACGCCGCCAGGGAGAACGACGCGGGGGCGTTCGTCGACAACGTGTTCTGCTCGACCTTGTCAGGCATTTCCCATTCCATTCATGGTTCGGTGCCGTGTGTCGCCCGCGGGCGATTTCTCCGCCATCGTGAGGTTGTTCTGGTGGTCCCCGCGGCGCGCGGCTGGTGGCCCGTGCCGTCCGTTGTTCCCAATGCCCTCGGAACGTCCGGAAACGTGTCGGCCCCCGCGCCGACCGTCAGTCAGATCACTTATCACCGTGTGATATGTCAAGAAGATAGTAGTCGTACGTTACTGCCACGTCAAGAACCGTTAATTGGCGGTTACGCCGTCCCGGGCGGGCCCGGCGCGGGCTCCGACGTCGTCGGTCCGGGGCAGGATGCCTGGTGTCAGACCTGAGGGCGATGATCGACAGTGAAACCCGGCCGTCACGTCGGCAACGTCCTCGGTCCGGCTCCGACCCCAAAGCGTCACAATCCAACGGGCTGCACTTTTGATATATCTCTACGAGACCAGTTCGACCGGCGCGCGGGCGGTTCACGCCGTGAGACGAGGAGGCACGAGTGGAAGCCGTCCGGCTGCGGACCAGCGATCGCGCGTATCTGGAGATCCGCGAACACATTCTCGACCTGCGCCTACCGCCCGGGTCCGTCGTCAACGAACAGTCACTCGCAACGGACCTCGGACTGGGTCGGATGCCGGTCCGGGAGGCGATCGCGCGGCTGGCGAACGACCGCTTCGTCACCGTTTTCCCGCGCCGCGGGACGATCGTGACGCCGGTGACCCTGGACGACGTGTTCGCCATGTTCCAGGCGCGCGAGGCGATCGAGTGCGGCGTCGTGCACATCGTCGCGCGGCGGGCCACCGACGCGGACCTCGCCGAGCTGCGGCGGTTGGTCACGGCGGCCGACCGGGCCCGCGAGGGCACCGACCACGAGGCGTTCCTGCGCGACGACCACGCCATCCACACACGGCTGGTCCACACGGTGTGCAACGCGCTGCTGCAGGCGCCGGCCGAGCGCCTGCTCCTGCACAACCTGCGGTTCTGGCGCAGCTACTGGGCGGCGCGGCCCGCGCGGCAGCACACCATGATGTCGCACGACGCGCTGCTCACCGCCCTCGAGGCCCGCGACCCGCAGGCCGCGCAGACGGCCATGCGCGCCCATCTCGTCGCGTCCCGCCAGCTGCTCCAGGACGCGTTCTGACCCGCCTGTCCCACCGCCCCTCTTCGTCACGGAGCCGTTCCCGATGCGCATCGCCGAGGTCCTGTGTGCCCCCGCCCGGACCGGGTTCTTCACCGACGACCAGACCGCGATCCGGGCAGGTGCGCGGCACGACGGCTTCACCTACGCGGGCGAACCGGTCACTCCGGGCTTCCGGGCGGTCCGGCAGGCCGGCCAGGCCCTCTCGGTGATGCTCCTGACGGACGACGGGCAGGTCGCCCACGGTGACTGCGCCGCCGTGCAGTACGCCGGGGTCGGCGGCCGCGACCCGTTGTTCGACGCCGACGCCGCCGCGGAGACGGTCGAACGGCATGTGGCACCGCTGCTGCGCGGGGCCGAGCTCACCGGCTTCCGTGACCTGGCCGCCGCGGTCGACGGTCTGCTCGTCGACGGGCGCCCCCTGCACACGGCCGTCCGCTACGGCGTGACCCAGGCAGTGCTCGACGCCGTCGCCCGCGCCCGCCGGACGACCATGGCAGAGGTCGTGCGGGACGAGTACGGCATCGACTGGGACATCGCCCCGGTGCCGATGTTCGTGCAGACTGGTGACGAGCGGTACGCAGGCGTCGACAAGATGGTGCTCAAGGAGGCCGCCGTCCTGCCGCACGGCCTGATCAACAACATGGAGACGAAGCTCGGCGCCCGCGGGGAGATCTTCGCCGAGTACGTCGGGTGGGTGCGCGACCGCATCCTCGCGCTCCGCACCCGCGACGACTATGCGCCGATGCTGTACTTCGACGTCTACGGGACGGTCGGCGAGGCGTTCGCGCTGGACGTCGAAGCCGTCGCCGACTATCTCGTCGCTCTGGGCCAGGTGGCGAGCCCGTTCCGGCTCACGCTGGAGCAGGTGCTCGACGCGGGCGGCCGGGACGCGCAGGTAAAGCTCTACGGCCGGCTCCGGCAGGCCCTGCGCGAGCGGGGCAGCGACGTGCGCATCGCGGTCGACGAGTGGTGCAACAGCCTCGCCGACATCGAGCTGTTCGTAGCTGAGCGGGCCGCCGACGTCATCCACGTGAAGACCCCCGACCTCGGCGGGGTCAACAACGTCGTGGAGGCGCTGCTCCTCGTGCGGCGCGCCGGTCTGGCCGCCTACTGCGGCGGAACGTGCAACGAGACCGACCGTTCGGCCCAGGTGACGACGCACATTGCGATGGCCTGCGGGGCGGCGCAGATCCTGGCGAAGCCCGGCATGGGTGTCGACGAGGGAATGATGGTCGTCGGGAACGAGATGGCCCGGGTCAACGCGCTGCTCCGCACCCGCCGTTGACCCCGGCGCGTGACGCTCCGGGCAGCACATCGTCGATCGTCGGTGTCCTCGTGCAGGCCTGAGCGCCGTGCACGGCGATCTGCGCGAAGCATGACGAGGCCAAGGATGTGCTTCCGGCGGCCGGCGCCGGCCATATGCTGAGTGTGGCCCGGCGCGAGCTGGCCGAGGCGGCGGCGGTGGGTCGAGCTGGTCGTCGTCGCGACGTCGGGCGATTTGTTCCGCATGTGAGTGATGTGGCGTACCTCTGCCACGTGAGGTGGCACGATCGGGTCGCGATCGGCCATCAAGGAGGAAACATGCCTGAGGGCACCGTGAAGTGGTTCAACGGGGAAAAGGGCTTCGGCTTCATCGCCCCCGACGACGGCGGGAAGGACGTTTTCGTTCACTACTCGGCTATCCAGGGCAGTGGGTTCAAGTCGTTGGAGGAGGGCCAGCGGGTGTCCTTCGAGACCAGCCAGGGTCAGAAGGGACCGCAGGCGGACAACGTCCGCGTCATCTGACCACGCCACCGGCCCGGTGGGCGAGCCGTCGGGCCATCCGGAGTGTTGCGGTGGTGGGCCGAGGATGCACTGCGCCCCCGCCGGGGCTACCGGCGGCGCTGGATCAGCCGGACCACGTCGCCTGCCGCCTCCATGTGCAGCATGTGACCGGCCTCGACCTGCTCGAGCTCCACCCCGTCGGGCACGGGGAGGATCCGGTCGGCGCTGCCCCACACCACGGTCACCGGCACGTCGACGTCGGCAAGCAGGCTGCGGGTGTCGATCGCCTGGTGTCCGTCCGCGTCGAGAAGGGTGCCGAGCACCGCCGAGAGTGCCTTGTCGACGCCGTCGATCCGCTTGTAGCGGAGCAGGTCGTCGACCAGCTGCCGGGTGACCTGCGACTGGTCGGCGAACAGCCGCCCTACCAGCGGCTTCAGCTCCCGACGTGACGTCGCCGCCGCGAAGCCCCGCAGGTACTCGGCGTCGGCGTCCGGGCCGAATCCGACGGGCGCGAGCAGCGTCAGTGACGCCACCTTCTCCGGTGCCGAACGCGCGACCGCCGCCGCGACCGCACCGCCGAGGGAGTGCCCCACGAGGTGCGCCCGCTCGATCCCGAGCGCGTTGAGGAATTCCTTGACGGTGTCGGCGAACATCGCCAGCGACCCGTCCCCGACGTCCTTGCTCGACGCGCCGTGGCCCGGCAGGTCCAGCGCGATCGCGGTGCCGGTCTCGGCGAGTGGCTGCTGCACGAACAGCCAGGAGTTCTTGTCCCCGCCGTAACCGTGCACGAGGACGACGGGATCTCCCGCCGGCTCCTCGGACGCGAGCGTCAGGTAGGAGATCGTCCGCCCGCCGACGTCGACCACCTGCGGCTCCGGTTCGTCGCCCACCTCCAGCGCGCCGGACGCGATGGCGGCCTTCGCCTCCTCGACGACGGCGTCGATCTCGGCGTCCGGCACGTCCTCCGGCGCGACGACGGCGAGCACCGCGCCGACGGGGAGGTCCTCGCCCGGCTCGGCGATCAGCCGGCGGATAAGCCCCTCGACCGGGGACTCCAGGGTGCCGGCGATCTTGTCCGTCTCGATGTCGAGGAGGTCGTCACCACCCGCGACCGTGTCGCCCTCGCCGACGAACCACTCGACGATCTTGCCTGTCTTCATCGACAGGCCCCACTTGGGCATCGTCACCCGCTGGATGCGGTCGTCAGTCATCGTTACCGCTTCCACTCCACGGCGGTCTTGACCGCGTTCGCGACGCGCTGGGCGTCGGGGATGAACAGGTCCTCCAACGAGTCGGCGAACGGCACCGGCGTGTGCGGACCGGTCACCAGCTGCGGTGGTGCCATCAGCGACGAGAACGCGTCCTGCGCGACCACGGCGGCGATATCCGTCGCCAGCGAGCAGCGCGGGTTGGCCTCGTCCACCACGACGAGTCGGCCGGTGTTCTCGACGCTCTCCAGGATCGTGTCCCAGTCCATCGGGCTGACCGTGCGCGGGTCGATGATCTCCGCGTCGATGCCAGAGGACGCGAGCTGCGCGGCGGCCTCCTGGGCCATCGCGACCATCCGGCCGATCGCCACGATCGTGACGTCCGACCCATCGCGCACGATGTTCGCCTCGCCGAACGGGATCGTGTAACTCTCCTCCGGCACCTCCGCGGCAACGTCGTAGAGCAGCTTGTGTTCGGCGAAGATCACCGGGTCGTCGTCGCGGATGGACTGGATGAGCAGGCCCTTGGCGTCGTAGGCGTTCGACGGCGCCACCACCTTGAGCCCGGGGATGTGGGTGAAAACCGAGAGCAGCGACTGCGAGTGCTGTGCCGCCGCGCGCAGGCCGGCGCCCCACATCGTTCGGATGACGACCGGGGTGACGGCCTTGCCGCCGAACATGTACCGGAACTTCGCGGCCTGGTTGAAGATCTGATCGAAGCAGACGCCCATGAAGTCGATGAACATCAGCTCGGCGACCGGCCGCATCCCGCCGGTGGCGGCGCCGATCGCGGCGCCGACGAACGCCGACTCCGAGATCGGGGTGTCCAGCACCCGGCCGGGGAACTGGTGGTAGAGCCCCTTGGTGACGCCGAGAACGCCGCCCCAGGCGTCCTCCTCGCCGGGCGAGCCCGCGCCGCCCGCGTTGTCCTCGCCCATCACGATGACCGACGAGTCGCGCTCCATCTCCTGGGCCAGCGCCTCGTTGATCGCCTCGCGGTAGGTGATGCTGCGTGCCATGTCCGATCCCTCCCGTCAGTACGAGACGTAGACGTCGGTCAGCAGGTCCTCGGCGCCCGGCTTGGGCGCCGCCTTGGCCTCCGCCACGGAGTCCTCGATCAGCTTTGCGACCTCGGCGTCGACCGCGTCGAGCCGGTCGACGGGCACCAGGGCCTGCTCGGTGACCCGGGCCCGGAACCGTTTCAGGCAGTCGAGCCGCTCGCGGGCGTCGGCGACCTCGCCTGCGCGGTAGAGCTGCTGGTCGCCCTCGAAGTGGCCGAAGTACCGGGTGAACTTCACCTCGATCAGGGTCGGGCCACCGCCCTGACGGGCCCTGGCCACGGCCTCACCCGCCGCCTCGTGCACGGCGAAGAAGTCGAACCCGTCGACGATCACGCCCGGCATCCCGAACGCCGCGGCCCGGTCGGCGATGTTGTCGCTCGCCACCGACCAGGTCGACGAGGTGGCCTCGGCGTAGCCGTTGTTCTCCGCGACGAAGATCGCGGGCAGGTTCCACACGGTGGCCAGGTTCATCGACTCGAACGTCGTGCCCTGGTTGGAGGCGCCGTCGCCGAAGAAGGCCACGGCGACACCGCCGTCGCCCTTGTACTTCGACGCCAGCGCGCGCCCGCAGATCAGCGGGGGACCGCCGCCGACGATGCCGTTGGCGCCGAGCATGCCCTTGGACAGGTCGGCGATGTGCATCGAGCCGCCCTTGCCCTGGCACGAGCCGGTGATCCTGCCGTAGATCTCGGCCATCATCGCCTTGACGTCGACGCCCTTGGCGATGCAGTGCCCGTGGCCGCGGTGGGTGGAGGCGATGGTGTCGCGCTGGTCGAGGTGTGCGCAGACGCCGGTCGCCGATGCCTCCTCCCCGGCGTAGAGGTGCACGAAACCGGGGATCTCGCCGGTGGCGAACTCCTTGTGCACCCGCTCCTCGAAGTCCCGGATGGTGCGCATCACGCGGTACGCGTCGAGAAGCTGGTCTGGCGTCAGCTCCTGGACAGTCGCGGTGGTCACGGTGCCGGTCATGCCATCACGATCCCTCCGTCGATCATGACCGATTGGCCGGTCATGTAATCCGAATCCGGTCCGGCGAGGTACGAGACGAACGCCGCCACGTCCTCCGGGGTCTGCACCCGGCCCAGCGTGATCAGCTGGGAGTACCGAGCGATGGCCTCGCCCTTGGCGACGCCGAGGTAGGGCCCGAGCTTCTCGTCGATCAGGTCCCACATGTCCGTCCCGACGATGCCCGGGCAGTAGGCGTTGACGGTGATCCCGTGCTTCGCCAGCTCTTTCGCGCCCGCTTGGGTCAGGGCGCGCACGGCGAACTTGGTGGCGGAGTAATGGCCGAGGAAGTCGAAGCCGGAGTGCGCGGCGATCGACGCGGCATTGATGATCTTTCCGCCGGTGCCCTGGGCGATCATCCGATCGGCGGCCGCCTGCAGGCAGTACACGACGCCGAACACATTCACCTCGAAGATGCGCTGCAGGTCGTCGGGCGTCACCTCGAGCAGCGTCTTGACCTGCGCGATCCCCGCGTTCGCCACCATGATGTCGATGCTGCCGAGCTCGGTCGCCGCGCGGTCCACCATCGCGAATACGGCGTCACGGTCGGTCACGTCGGCGGGGACGGCGATCGCGGTGCCGCCGGCCTCGGTGATCTCCGCGCTCACGGACTCGGCCGTGGACTTGTCGACGTCGTTGACGGCGATCGCGTGCCCGTCGCGCGCCAGCCGCAGCGCGATCCCGCGGCCGATGCCCCGTCCCGCGCCTGTCACCACTGCCGTGGTCATGCCAGCACCTCCCGCGGCGAGACGAGGATCTTCACGTTCTCCTCCTTGTTGTCGATGAGCTCGCGGAAGCCGCGCTCGACGATGTCGTCCAGCCCGATCCGGCCGGTGATGAACTGCGCGGCATCGACCTTCCCGTCCTGGATCAGGCCGATGGTGTCGGTGTGGTCGCCGCAGTAGGCGAGCGAGCCGATGACGCTGACCTCGGAGAACACGAGCTCGTTCATCGCGACCTCTGGCACGTGCCCCCAGATCGCGACGTTGACGACGGTCCCGCCGGGGCGCACCGAGCCGATGGCGGAGGCGAGCACGGCGTCGATGCCGGCGCATTCGAAGGCGACGTCCGTGCCGGCGCCGCCGGTCAGGTCGCGGATCGCGTCGGGCACGTTCGTCTCGGTGGGGTCGAGCACGGCGTCGGCACCCGCCGCCGTCGCCTTCGCCTTCCGCGCTGCAGCAGGCTCGACGACGATCACCCTCCCGGCCCCCGCCGCTACCAGCGCGGCCGCCGTGACCAGCCCGATCGGGCCGCCCCCGAACACGGCGGCCGTCCCGCCCGGGCGCAGCCCCGAGAGCCGCACCGCGTGGTAGCCGACCGCCAGCGGCTCGACCAGAGCGCCGAGGTCGGTGGGCAGGTCACCGAGCGGGTGGGCCCACCGGCCCTCGACCACGCATTTCTCGGCGAAGCCGCCCTGCTGCCCGGCCAGGCCGACGAACCCGAGGGACCGGCAGATGTTGTAGCGGCCCGCCGTGCAGGCCGAGCACTTGCCACACACGTAGTAGGGCTCGACGGCCACCCGGTCGCCCTCGCGGACTCCGCTCACGCCCGAACCGACCGCGGTGACCACCCCGGCGAACTCGTGGCCCATCACCACCGGCAACGTCTGCCCCGTGAGCGGGTGCGGAGATCCGGCCGGCGGGATGAAGATCGGGCCCTCGAGGTACTCGTGCAGGTCGGTGCCGCAGATGCCGCACCAGTCCACCGTCACCTCGACCTGGCCGGGCCCGACCGGGGTCTCGGGAACGTCCTCGATCCGGATGTCGCCGGGACCGTGGAAGCGGGCCGCCTTCATCGTCGGACCTCCTCGGTCAGCTCGTGCGTCTCGGAGACGAGCAACCGCCGCCGCGCGGCGGCCGCGAGTACGGCGCGCACGTCGAGGACGACCGGACCGTCGAGCGCGAGAGTGACGGTCACGGGCGTCCCGGGCGCGAACTCGATCTCGCGCTCGCCGTCGACGGCGACGGTGCCGCGGTCGAGCGCCACCGCGTGCGGAAGGCCGGCGGGCAGCACCTGCACATCCCGCACCCCGATCGGTGCGACCACGCCGGGTGCGATCGGGGCGAACACCGTCCGGTCCGCCGCGCCCGGCGGCGCAAGGCGGACCAGCACGCCTTGCGGGTCGGTGCGCGCGCTCGGGTGCAGCAGTCCAGCGATGCTGGACAGGCCGACGGCGTGCGGCTCGGCGAAGGCGCAGTACACCTCGCGCAGCGTCGCCGGCTGCCACAGGGCCTTCGACCCGATATGGGTCACCGTCGAGACGCAGACGTCGACCAGCGCCACTTCGGTCGCCGCGCCCGCCACGACGTGCAGGACCTTCGCCCGGCGCGTGGCCTCGTCCGCCGGGATCCGGCCCGTCGCGAACAGGCCGGCCGCGGTGCCGGCGACAGTCGCCTCCCACATCTCGGGGAAGGCGTTGTTCGTTCCGGTGGACAACGGCAGCAGGGCGACGTCGCCGCTCGCCACGCTCGCGGCGCGGACTGTCCCGTCGCCGCCGAGGAGCCCGATCACGTCTGCCCCGCGCTCCCGCATCGCCCGGACCAGCGTCCGGGTGTCCTCGGCGGTCCCGGTGATCGGGTCGAGCTCGACGAAGTCGAGCCGGGGCCACCGGCCGGTGTCGGCCGCCCGCCGGTCACGGGCCCGGAGCACGCCGGCGGCGACGCCCATCGCGTCGGTTGACATCAGCACGCGGTCGACGCCGGTCGCGCCCGCCGCGGCGATCAGCCGCAGCGCCATGTTGGTCTTCTCGGCGTTCGGGAAGACCGACGCCTGGGCGACCAGCCTGCGGATGTCGCGGCCTGACATCGGGTTCGCGACGATGCCGATCACCGAACCGGGGACGACCGGCAGCCCCGGGATCGCCTGCCCGTTCCGACCGCTGTCCTGCACGGCAACACTCCCAGGCCGTCCGTCTGGTGTTCACTCCTGGACGGGCGATCGGTGCACATGGCACCTGCGCCGGCCGCCCGTGGTGACCCAGTTCACCCCCACTGGTCGGCGCAGGCAATGGTCCGACGAGGTCGAGCATGCTGCCCGTGTGCCGAGGTGATACCGGCAAGGGTTGTGCCGGGGTACTTGCGAGGTGCGGCTGGGACTGTTCGGTGGTGTCCTGGAGGCTGTCCGCGGACGGGTAGGAGACCGGCGGTGAGCGGTGACCTGTACGACACGAGGTGGCTGGTGGTGCTTCGACATGCGAAATCCGCGTGGCCCGATGTGCCGGATGTGAAGCGTCCGTTGGGCAAGCGCGGCCACCGCGACGCGCCGAAGGCGGGGGTCTGGTTGCGAGACCACGGGCGGGCGCCCGACCAGGTTCTCTGCTCCCCAGCGCGTCGAACCCGCGAGACGTGGCAGCTCGCGGCGACTCGGTTGGCGGCCTCGCCGCCAGTCACGTACGACCGCCGGGTCTACGGCGCGGACACCACCCTGCTGCTTCGAGCGATCGCTGACTGTCCGGAGTGGGCGACGACCTTGCTGCTCATCGGCCACTGCCCGGGAGTGCAGGACCTGACGCTCTATCTGGCCGGGGATGACTCAGACGAGGGCGCGCTGGAGCGGGTCCGGACCAAGTTTCCGACGAGCGGGATCGCCGTGCTAGCGGTCCCGACGGGCTGGACCGGGCTGGCCTCTGGGGTCGGCCGCCTCACTGAATTCGCCGTCCCGCGCGGCTGAGTCCCTGGTCAGTCTGTCGGCGACAGCGCTCTCCTTCGGGTGGTGCCGACTGCGGAGGGCACTAGGGTCGGCGTCGCGCTTTTTGACGACGAGGTCGAAGGGGAGGCCAGAACAATGGCTCGACGCGACATCGAGTTCAACGCCGAGGGCGTGACCCTGCGCGGTTGGTTCTACACCGGCGATGGGGCGCAGGGCGCCGCGCCCACCGTTGTGATGGCGCACGGCTTCTCGGCGGTCAAGGAGATGTACCTCGACGACTACGCGGAGGCCTTCGCAGCGGCCGGGCTGAACGCGCTGGTCTACGACAACCGCGGCTTCGGCACCAGCGACGGCGAACCGCGCCAGGAGATCGACCCCTGGGCGCAGGTACGCGACTACCGCCACGCGATCACGTACGCCACCACGCTGCCGGAGGTCGACGTGGACCGGATCGGCGTCTGGGGCACCAGCTACTCCGGCGGGCACGCGCTCGTCGTCGCGGCGATCGACCGCCGGGTCAGGGCGGTCGTGAGCCAGGTGCCGCTGGTCAGCGGGCACGACAACTTCCGGGCACTGGTCCGGGCCGACTTCATCGACGGTTTCCGCGCGCAGTTCGACGCCGACCGGCTGGCCCGGTTCCGGGGCGAGCCGCCGGCGATGGTGCCGGTGGTCGACAAGGACCCGCTCGCCCCGTCCGCCCTGCCCACGCCCGACTCGTACACCTGGTTCACCGAGACCCACGAGAAGCGCGCCCCGTCCTGGCGCAACGAGGTCACGCTGCGCAGTGTCGAGATGTTCACCGAGTACGAGCCGGTCGCCTACCTTCCCTACATCAGCCCCACCCCGCTGCTGCTGCTGCCGGCGCAGAACGACGTCCTGACCCCGACCGGCCTGGCCGTCGCTGCTTACGAGAAGGCGCGCGAGCCGAAGAAGCTGCAGATCCTGCCGGGCGGTCACTTCGATGCGTACGTCACCGGCTTCGAGTCCTCGAGCCTCCCGGCCCGCGACTGGTTCGTGGAGCACCTCGCCCGCTGGGAGGGTCCTGGACAACTCCGCCCGTAGCGCAGTAGGGCCGAGTTGTTCAGGGCGCTCCCAGGTCGACTCAAGGCGTCGATGTCGTGGCCACCGTCGCCGGTCGGGCCGCCGCCGGCCCGCCGGTCCGCGCACCAACCCCACGTCGCCGCGCACCGTCACGGTCCCGGGCGGTGAGCGGTGCATCCCGAGAGATCCGGAGGGCATGAGGCATTCAGTCGTCCGGCTCGTGGCCGGTGTTGTGCCGAAACTTCAGAACCTGCTGCCCGTCGAATGTGACGCTCCGTCCGGCTTCGGTCCAACCTGTGCGGGAGTAGAAGTCAGCTGCGGAGCGCGGGCCGGAGACGTTCGTCAACTCGGCGGTCGGTGTACCTACGGCTGCACACCGCCCGAGGAACTCCCCGATCAGCGCTTGGCCGGCCCCGCTACGACGCAAGGCGGGAGCGACCACGATCGCTGTCAGCTCAGCTGTTGTGAGTCTGTGTCGAGACTCGCCGAGGTGTGCGGTTCCGGGCCGGGGACCGGTTTCAGCGCGACGGAGCCGGTGCAGGTAGGGCCGCGTCCGGGTCCGCAGGAACCTGATCAGCACATGGGGGCGGAGAACGAGCGCGAGAACACCGCGGGTCATCAGCGCGTTTCTGTGCCGACCGACCAGTTCCTGCTTGAACGCCTCTCGATCCGTCGCGCCGATCAGGAACCCGACGAGGTACTCCTCGCCGCGAGGGTCTGTGCGCACGGCGGACAGCGCTACAGCATGCGAACTCTCCAGAAAGGCGCGGTGCCACCTCCGGACGAACTGCCGTCCCAGCCGTGGGAAGAGTCCCACGGGCAGTTCGTCGATATGTAACTGGGCAGTAGCCGGAAGGTCGGTGCCCAGTAGCTCGCGGATGGCGTAACCCGGTCGTGTTGGCAGCCGCTCCTTCTTGCGGGAACGCGTCGGGCCGGCGGCTGCTGGTCGGATGCCGTCGGACTGGTCGGCCGGGTTCGGGAGCGGCGCATGAGCGGGTGGGGACATCGAGGCCTCCGGAGACAGGCCCGGGCGAATTCAGGCCGGGGCGATCGACGAGATGGCATTCAGGCCATCCGTCCGCCTGTCACGAAGTGTGCGGCACCAGCACGACCAGGCCGAAGGTGGCGGTATGCAACGGTCGTCGCCATCGACGGCGTTGGCTGTCACGGCGACTGCGAACATGATGCATGCGCCGAATGCCGCCGGCAGCGGCGCGGGAGGACTACCCCGGGTGGCTGTCCGTTCGCTACCTCCCTCGCCACGCTGCGGTGCCCTCCGCTTGTGCGCCAGGTCCGCAGAGTTGGGTACGAGATCCGCTCCACTTTATCCTTTGTAGACTTTAGGCGGTTATCGCTACGGTTGTCACGATCGACGCACCAACGTGGCGGGTGCGGCGGTGACGACGCGGATGCGGGACTTCGCTGCCGAGCACCGTACCGACGAGCGGGATCGGGCACCGGCCGGGGAAGATGTCGGCGACGGCGGCGCGGCGGCTGATCTACTTGTTCAGCCGTTCCCGAGAACACGACGGCTGGCGACCGGGCGGCACGATCACCGGCGAAACGGCGTCGACGTGATCCTCACGAGGACGGCCAGGCTGTTGTCGACGGCGACGGGGCCGCTTTGGTCGAGCCGGCAACCGGGTGTCGTCGCCCTCGTCAAGGGCCTCACGGGAGTCGGGTGAAGACCACAGAAGCGTTGTGCCCGCCGAAGCCGAACGAGTTGCAGATCGCGGCGTCGACCGACATCTCCCGCGCCTCGCGAGGGACGTCGACCCGGAGGCCGCCTTCGGGGTCCTCGAGGTTGATCGTGGGCGGCACTACGCCGTGATGAACGGAGAGCACGGTGGCGATCGACTCGATCGCCCCGGCGGCGGCCAGCGGGTGGCCGGTCATCGACTTGGTGCTCGTGACGACGGTGCCCTCGCCGAACAACTCGGCAATCACCTCGGCCTCACCCATGTCGCCCACCGGCGTCGAGGTGGCGTGTGCGTTGACGTGGACGATGTCATCGAAGGAGAGGCCGGCCCGCTGGACCGCGTGCTCCAGCACGCGCTCCCTGCCGTCCCCGCCCGGCTGGACGATGTCGGAGGCGTCGGAGGTGACCCCGGCGCCGGCGAGCACCGCGTAGGGGGTTCGGCCGCGGGCGGCCGCGTCGATGGCCCGCTCCAGGACGAGAACTCCCGCGCCCTCGCCCATGACGAACCCGTCGCGGCCCTTGTCCCACGGGCGCGAGGCCCGCTGGGGCTCGTGGTTCCGCGTGGACAACGCCCGCATCTGCGCGAAGCCGGCCATGGTCAGTGGGTGGATGCACGCCTCGGTACCGCCTACCACGACGACGTCGGCCCGATCGAGGTGCAGCAGGTCCAGCCCATAGGCCACCGCCTCCGACCCAGAGGCGCATGCGCTCACCGGCGTGTGCGCGCCCGCCTGCGCGCCCAGTTCCAGACCGACGTTCACCGCGGAGCCGTTGGCCATGGTCATCGGGACGAGCAGCGGGGACACCCGTCCTGGCCCCTTCGCACGCAGGACGTCGTACTGCGTGATCATGGAGCGCGCACCGCCGATCCCGGTACCGATGACCACCGCCACCCGGGTCGGGTCGAGGCCCGTTTCGCCGGCCGTCCCGACGAAGCCCGCGTCGGCCCACGCCTCACGGGCCGCGGCCAGCGCCGCCTGCGACGCCCGGTCCAGCCGGCGTGCTTGTACCCGGGAGAGGGTCTCGGCCGGGTCGATCGCCATCGGCGCCGCTATCCGGACCGGCAAGTCGGCCGCCCATTCATGGTCCAGCGCCACCACCCCGGAGCGCCCCTCGAGCAGACCGTCCCAGAACGACTTCACATCTCCACCGAGTGGAGTGATGGCACCCAGACCGGTGACGACGATCTCGTCCGCCGCCGCACGCGGGCCTCTCCGGGAACCGCGGGTTGCCGAAGCCATTCGTGTATCCGACATGGACCCTCCCAGGCCTGATTCGTTCGTTGCGACGCCGAGGTCGCCTTCGTTTGCCGCTGTCTGCGCCAACAGACGGGAGGGCATGTCTCCTGATACGAGTGCGGACGAAAGGCCGACCGGTCCTACCCGCGGGCCGCGTACGGCCGGTGGCTGCGTCGGCTGCGGTTGCCGCAGCTCAGCGTCGTCTGCAAACCCGCGGGTGGTCGAGGACGTTCCCGGGTCCGCGCCGAGGCCCTGGGGCCCTCCCTACCTCAGATGTAGGGCAGGGACAGCCGCTCCTAGGGACAGCTCGGTCGTCCCCGGCGGCGATGCGCAGCAGGCTGATGTCCACGAAATCGGCATCGCGCTGCACCAGCAGCCCAGACGAGACGAGAGTCGACATGGCCATGTGCCTGGTAGAGCGCACCCGGTACCGGGTACACCCGACGGCTGCGTCGGGAACCCCGCAGGGTTCCCGCCGCACCACCGACCTGATGCGGCACCCACGGCAGGCGAGGCCCGCCCCCGGGCCGGGGAACGTGGCTGGACACCGGACGATCCGGCTGTCCAACGCGCACCATCCGGGCCGGCGGTCCGCAGGCGCCGAAGGCCGGATGACGGCCGCTGCCACCGCCCCGTCTCTCGAGGCCGGTGCGGGGACGGTCGGCCCCGATCCTCTCGCGGAGAAGGACACGGCGCACCTGCTCCGCCTTGCCGGACACGGGGACGAGGCGGCCCTGAGGGCCATCGTCGACCGGTTCGACGGGCTGGTGTGGTCGGTCGTCCGCGGTTTCCGGCTCGGGGACGCGCAGGCAGCCGATGCGGTGCAGACGACCTGGCTGCGGCTGGTCGAGAACCTCGGCACGATCCGCACCCCCGAGCGGTTGCCCGGTTGGTTGCGGACGACGGCGCAGCGGGCCTCCATCGATGCCATCCGCACTACCCGCCGGGAGACGCAGCTGGACCCGGACGGGACGGACCTCGGCGCGCCCGAGAACCGGGCCGCGAACCGGCACGACAACGAGCCGGAGGCTTCCGCCGTGCGGAAGGAGCGGGTGGCGATGGTCCGCCGCGCCGTCCAGGAGCTTTCGGAGCGGCACCAGGAGCTGCTCGGCCTGCTCGTCGCCTCTCCGCCGATGAGCTATGAGGAGATCGGCGCGCGACTGAGCATGCCGGTCGGGAGCATCGGGCCAACCCGAGCTCGCCTGCTGGCGCGGCTGCGCACCGCTCTCGAGGCAGCCGACATCCATGGCCTCTCCGCCTGACCGCGCCCGCGCACCTTCATCAGTGCGTCTGCGATGTCGGCCCGTGGTCCTCGGAGTCGGCCGCGGTGTCCGTGTCGCGGCAGGCTCCTCGGTTGGAGACCTGAACGTGCTCCTCGCAGGGCCCGAGCGGCTGCAGGGCTTCGGCGAGGAGGTCCCTCAGATAGTCCTCGTCGTCGTACCAGCGGCTGTCTGGATCCCTCAACCGGCGCCCCCGCCATAGACCAGAACCCTCCTCGACGTTAGCACCGACTGCGGTCCCGGGCGGCCTGTGGTGACGACCGATGAAAGGCCCTGGCCTTCTTTGACCAAGAGAAAGAGAAGTGGTGGCCCGTGACGTCCGAGGTGAGAACGACTGCGGAGCGACGACGGTCGGCAGGAGACGGAGAAACGGTGAGAACTGAAATGTGGGGCGTCGCGGAGCGCGAGGGTGCGGACCGCGAACCTCCGTGCCGGCACTGCGGGGACCGAGCCGGCCGGGTAGGCCGAGGTTCCGTCACCCCGCTGTCCTCCCGTCGACCGGGCCCGAGTCCGGTGAGCGCCCCGGCCCGACCCGCACCCGGATCCCTGCGGGAAGCGGCCGCCGAGGTGGCCGAACGCCGGCACCGGGCGATGAACGGGAGCGACCCCGAGGCCACGGCCCGGCTGCGGGCACAGGGCAAGCTGACGGCCAGGGAACGGATTGCCCTGCTGCTCGACGAGGGGTCCTTCGTCGAGCTCGACCCGTTCGCCCTGCACCGGGCGACCGGCTTCGGGATGGAGCACCGACGGCCGGACACCGACGGCGTCGTGACCGGATGGGGAACGGTCGAGGGCCGGCAGGTGTGCGTCTTCGCACACGATCCCCGGATCTTCGGTGGAGCACTGGGAGAGGTCTTCGCGGCCAAGGTGCACAAGCTCATGGACCTGGCCGAGTCGACGGGCGTGCCGATCATCGGACTCAACGACGGCGGCGGTGCGCGCATCCAGGAAGGCATCAACGCGCTCGCGGGCTTCGGCGGGATCTTCAGGCGCAACGTGCGCGCCTCCGGTGTCGTGCCACAGCTCTCGGTCGTCTTCGGCGCGTGCGCCGGCGGCGCCGTGTACTCGCCGGCCCTGACCGACTTCGTCTTCGCCGTGCAGGACAACGCAAAGCTGTTCATCACCGGTCCGGATGTGATCGCAGCGGTGACCGGTGAGCGGGTCAGCCCCGAGGACCTCGGCGGAGCGGCGATCCACGCAACCCGTACCGGCGCGGTGGCCTTCGTGGCCGAGGACGAGGCCGGCTGCCTTGAGGACGTGCGGTACCTGCTGTCCTTCCTGCCCTCGAACAACCAGGAGGAGCCGCCGGCAGTCGTCTCGTCGGATCCTTCCGATCGGGGCTGCGAGGCACTGCTCGATCTCGTCCCGGTCGAACCGAACCGCTCCTACGACGTCCGTGACGTGATCACCGAGATCGCTGACGACGGGGAGTACCTCGAGGTCCATGCGCGATGGGCCGGGAACATCGTCTGCGCCCTGTCCCGGCTCGGGGGGCAGGTGGTGGGGATCGTCGCCAACCAGCCCTCGGTGCTCGCGGGCGTCCTCGACATCGACGCCGCTGAGAAAGCTGCCCGGTTTGTCCGGACCTGCGACGCCTTCAACATCCCGCTCGTGACTCTGGTCGACGTCCCCGGCTTCCTGCCCGGTTCCGGCCAGGAGCACGCGGGCATCATCCGGCGCGGCGCCAAGCTGCTCTACGCCTACTGCGACGCGACCGTGCCCCGAATCCAGGTCATCCTGCGGAAGGCGTACGGCGGGGCATACATCGTCATGGACTCCAAGTCCATCGGCGCCGATCTTTCCTTCGCCTGGCCCTCGAACGAGGTCGCGGTCATGGGGGCGGACGCCGCAGCCAACATCATCTTCCGGAAGGAACTCGCCGCCGCCCCCGATCCGAGCGCGCGGCGAGCGGAGTTGGTGGCGGAGTACACCGAGCGGCTCATGACGCCGTACGTCGCGGCCGAGCGAGGACTCATCGACGATGTCATCGACCCGCGCGCGACCCGGTCGGTTCTGATCCGGTCCCTTGCGCTCCTCCGCGCGAAGCGGCCGGCGTTGCCCCATCGCAAGCACGGCAACGTGCCCCTGTGAGGAGGAACCCGTGGTGGACCCGGTCGTGATCTCCGTCCTCAAGGGCGAACCGACCCCGGACGAGTTGGCCGCGCTCGTCATCGCGCTGTTGGCCGGGGCGCCTGAGCAGCGGCCCGCATGCGTTGCCCGCTCCCGTTGGCGTGCGTCGGGGCTTCGCGGCCGGTCCTGGCAAGCGCCGGCGACCTGGTCGGCCGGCATGCGTCAGTGGACCTGTCGCCGGCCGTGAACCTGCACGAGGGCGGTATCGGCACGAGCGCCCCCGCACGTATCTCGGCCGCATCCCGTCCGTCGCACAGCAACGACTCGACGTCCGCCCAGGAGGCACCATGTTCGAACGGCTCGGCGCGCTGGCGGTACGCCGAAGACTGTGGATACTCGCGGTCACCGTTCTCGGGGTGATCGTCGCGGGGATGATCGGCAGCGGGGTTGCGGATCAGCTCTCGACCGGTGGATACACCGACCCGGACTCGGAGTCCGCACGCGCGGAGAAAATGCTGGATCAACGGTTCGGCCAGGGGCAACCGACCTTCGTCCTCGTCGCCACCGTGCCCGAGGGGCAGACGGTCGCGGATCCCGCGGCCGCGGAGGCCGGGATGGAGCTCGACCGCCGGCTGAGTGCCGAACCGGGGGTGCTCGGGGTCCAGTCGTTCTGGAGCATGGACCAGTCGGCCAGCTTGCGCAGCAAGGACGGGCGCTCGGCAATCGTCATGGCTCGGCTCGCCGGTGACGACGACGCCCGGAAACGCACCGTTCGGGGCTTCATCGACCGTTACCGGCAGCAGGGCGTGCTGACGCTGCGTGCGGGCGGCTCGGACGAGGTCTCCCGCGAGATAACCGACGTCCTCGAGGCCGACCTCCTCCGGGCCGAGAAGTACGCCGTACCGATCACGCTGGTGCTCCTGGTCCTGGTCTTCGCCAGCGTGGTGGCCGCCAGTCTGCCGCTCGTGATCGGCCTGGTCGCGATCGCCGGCACGCTGGCGGAACTGTGGATCCTGTCCAATCTGACCGACGTCTCGGTCTTCGCGTTGAACGTGACGACCGCGCTGGGCCTCGGTCTGGGCGTCGACTACAGCTTGTTCGTGGTGACCCGCTTCCGTGAGGAACTGGCACGGGGGCGGGCCCCGAACTGTGCGGTGATCGAGACGGTGCGAACCGCCGGGCGGACCGTCGTCTACTCGGCGACCACCGTCATGATCTCGCTGGCCGCACTGCTGATCTTCCCGCTGTACTACCTGCGCTCGATCGCCTATGCCGGCATAGCCGTCGTCGTCCTCGCCGCCATCAGCGCGGTGGTCGTGCTGCCGGCCGTCCTCGCCCTGCTGGGGGAGCGGGTGAACAAGCTGGCGATCTTCCGTCGCATTCCGACGCGGCGCGCCCGGGTACTCCCGACCTTCTGGGAGCGACTGGCCGGTGCGGTCATGCGCCGCCCCGGACTGGTCGCTGTCGGCGTCGTCGCGATCCTGGTCGCGCTCGGCACTCCGTTCCTGCACGCCCAGTTCGCTCTGCCCGACGATCGCGCGCTGCCGCAGAGCGCGTCGAGCCGACAGGCCGGCGACATGCTGCGCGAGGACTTTGCGACACAGGAATCGGCACAGCTGTTCGTGGTCTCGGACCAGAGGACTGAGGCTGGCGCGCTGACCGATTACGCCATGGAGCTGTCCCGGCTCCCGGGCGCCGCCCGCGTCGACGCGCTCACCGGCTCCTTCGCCGACGGTGTGCAGGTCGCCGCGCCGGACCGGACCTCTGCCAGATTCGAGCGCGGCTCCGGCACCTGGATGGCAATCGTCCCTGCCGCCAACTCGTCCACGACCACGGGGAAGGAGCTGGTGGACCGGCTCCGGTCGACCCCGGCGCCGGTCCCGATGCTCGTGGGCGGGGCGTCGGCGCAACTCGTCGACACCTCCGACGCCATCGCCGACAAGGTGCCGTGGGCTCTCGCGATCATCGCCTTTGCCGTAGGCGTCCTGCTCTTCCTGTTCACCGGCAGCGTCATCGTGCCGTTGAAGGCACTGGTGCTCAACCTGCTCAGCCTCAGCGCCACGTTCGGCGCGATGGTGTGGATCTTCCAGGAGGGGCACCTCCGCTGGCTCCTCGGGAACTTCACGGTCACCGGCCAGCTGGACGTCACCATCCCGATCCTCATGTTCTGCTTGGCATTCGGCCTGTCGATGGACTACGAGGTCTTCCTCCTGTCGCGTATCCGCGAGGAGTGGGAGCAAACGGGGGACAACACCGTCGCCGTCGCACGGGGGCTGGGCCATACCGGACGACTGATCACCGCGACCGCCGCGATCATCGCGGTGGTGTTCCTGTCCTTCGCGACGTCCAGCGTGACCTCGCTAAAGCTGCTCGGCGTCGGCATGACGCTCGCGGTGCTGATGGACGCAACGCTCGTCCGTGGACTCCTGGTCCCGGCGTTGATGAAGCTGACGGGGCGGATCAACTGGTGGGCGCCCCCATGGTTGCGGCGGATGCACACCCGCTTCGGCCTCCGGGAGGCCCCGGCGCTGTTGCCGGCTCACGCACAGCGACCGTCCGCGGGCCCCGTTTCCGAGCTGATCTTGGTCGACCGGCATGCGCCACAGGGCTGGCGAGTGCGCCAGGACGAGCGTCTGGACCGCCTGTTCGAGGAGTGCTGTGAGTGGGTGCGCCTGTACGGCCGGCCCGGCCAGCTCGCGGTGGACTCCGACGAGCTGTCGCTGACCTACGACGAGCTGGACGCCCGGGCCAACCAGCTGGCCCGCTATCTGCGGATGCGCGGGATCAACCCAGGTGACCGGATCGGACTACTGTTCGACGAGCCGGCCCACGCCTACATCCCGATGCTCGCCGTGTTCAAGATCGGCGCCGCATACGTGCCGCTCGACGCCGACTTCCCGACGGATCGGATGGCTTACATCGTCGAAGACGCCCGGGTGCGCACGGTGCTGTCGATGTCGTCGGTAGCCGAGCGGGCGGAGTGGATCGACCAGTTGAGCACCAGCGGCGCCCAACTGGTCCACCTCGACTCGGCCGCGCCGCTGATCGACGAGCTGAGCTCCCACCGGCTCGCCCAGATCGAGCGCGGCGCACACGCCGGCCAGCTCGCCTACATCAGCTACACCACCGACCCCACCGGCCGCCCCGCCAGCGTGGCGATCGACCACCGCAGCATCTGCAACTTCATCAAGGTCGCCGCCGAGGTGTACGGCATCCGCCCCCGCGATCGTGTGTATCAGGGGCTGTCGCTCGCCTTCGACTTCGCGATCGAAGAGATCTTGGTGTCGTGGCTGTGCGGAGCCACCTTGGTGCCCAAACCGCCCGACGTGCTCCCGTTGGGGGCTGACCTACACCAGTTCTTGGTCAGCCAGCAGGTCACCGCGATGTGCTGCGTGCCGGTTCAACTCGCCACGCTCCCGCACGAGCTGCCCAACCTGCGGTTCTTGCTGGTCTTCGGGCAAGCATGCCCGCGGGATCTGATCACGCGCTGGCACCGCCCCGGCCGGCGGATGCTCAACGTCTATGGCCCGGCCGAGGCTCCGGTCACGGCCACCTGGACTGAGCTGCACCCGGACAAACAGGTCACCATCGGGATCCCGCTGCCCACCTACAGCACCGTCATCCTGGACGCCGAGGACCCTCACCGGGCGCTGCCGCACGGGGAAACCGGGGAGATCGGCATCGCCGGCCTCGGGTTGGCCTGCGGTTATCTCAACCGCGACGACGTGACCAACAAAGCGTTCATCCCGGACTTCCTCGGCATCCCGGCCAACCGTTCCGGTCGGATCTACCGCACGGGCGACCTGGGCCGGGTCAACGCGGACGGCGAGATCGAATACCTGGGCGGCATCGGCCCGCGGGCCAACTTTTCCGGCTACCGCGTCGAGCTCGCCGCAATCGAATCAGCGCTGCTGCGGCCCCCACGAGTACCCAGGCCGGGGTTGGCACCCCCGACCAGGCGAAACCGTCCACCTGTACGGCGGGCGCTCGGGCAACGACCCCACTCCGCCGGGCAGGATCGCGCGAACGGCGCCCCCCGAGCCGTCGACCTGATGAACCACCACACGGACTCGTCGCACACCAACGGGCGCAACGTGGACTACCGGACGATGCCGGCAGGTCCGGGTCGGGCGGGCGCGGCTCCACCCGACACGCCGGTCGGCGTTCGGCGGAACTGGGATCGCACCGCCCGTCCCGGGCGTGGCGACTCCCGGCTGCTGCCCGGACGGGGCGGGGGAGCCCCGCGGCCGAGCCGGCGCGACGCCGTAGCGGGCTCGGCGGGGCAGGGTCCGTGGGGCTCGTGGCCCAGCCCGGCCGGGGAACCGTCCGGCCCGCCGGGCGGTAGCCAGGACCAGGAGCACCGCTGGCCAGGGGACCCGGTCGACGACACCCACGCGTTCATCGACGACCGCTGGTTCACCCCGCGGTGATCGGGGTCCACGACCCGCTGCCGCCCCGCTCCCGATAGTGGGGAACCCGCGGTGGAGCGCGGACGAAACACCATTTCGAACACCGACAAACCGGAAGCAGCGGGCAGCCGTTCCATGCCTCCGAGGATTCGCGGGGCCGGCCGCTACGCGGTCGGCCCCGCTGCTTCAGGAATGACACGCACCTTCGATGTATTTCCGACGGGCCCGGTCCGTCAGGAGACTGCACACCAAAGAGAAAGGGAACCACGTGAGCAACGAAGAGATCCTCCCCGTCCTCGCCGAGATCATCGAAGAGGTCGTCGGGATCGATGCCGCCGACGTGAAACCGGAGAAGTCATTCGTCGCCGACCTCGACATCGATTCGCTGTCCATGGTCGAGATCGCGGTGCAGGCCGAGGACAAGTTCGGCATGAAGATCACCGACGAGCAGCTGACCGAGCTGAAGACCGTTGGTGACGTGGTGGCCTACATCGGGACAGCGAGGCAAGAACAACCTGGCAGGGGTCCACGTTGACGCCGGGATCGTCCCTCCGTACGGATGTATCTCCGCGCTCGCGCGACCGTCTGTTCATTGTCCGACGGCCCGCCGAGTCGCCCGCCGAGGCACTGACGCTCGCCGGCCGCCCGCTGTCAATTGCCTAAGCCCTGACCCCCATCTCGCACCGGTCGCGCCCACCACGCAAGGGTGCGCCGCGACCTGCACTGAGGAGGAACACCGCCATGTTCAGATCCACGCGGGCGAAGACCATTCTGCTAACCGGGGCTTCGGGAGTCGTCGGTACCGCCCTCATCCCCGAGTTGGCACACCACCGGGTGATCGCGTTGACCCATCGAAGAACACCATCCGCTGAGATCTGGAAGGTGCGGGGCGACCTGACTCAGTTCGGTTTGGGCATGGACCTGGATGTCTACGACAACCTTGTTGAGCATGTCGACATCGTGATCCACGCGGCCGCGATCACTGACTTCACCGCAGGCCCCAATGCGACCGCGGGATTGAATGTTGCCGGAACCGAGAACATCCTGCGTTTCTGCAAGGATGCCGGCGCGTCCCTGCACTATATCAGCACTGCGTTCGTCGACCGCGCTGATGTGACCAGTGGCAGTCTTGGGGAGGCCGCCGCGAACCCGGCCGACTATCTGAACTCCAAGCGCGCGGCCGAGCAGCTGGTGCTCGACAGCGGAGTTCCGGCAACGATCGTACGGCCCTCCGTGGTCATCGGGGACTCCGCCACCGGCGAGATCGTTCGGTTCCAGGGCCTGCACATGCTCGGCTTGGCGGTACTGAAGAACACCTTGCCGATGCTTCCGCTCGATCCAACCGATCGCATCGACTTCATCCCCCAGGACATTGTCGCCCGGGCCATCGCCGGCCTGGTCGACGGCGAGATCACCAGCGGCGAGTACTGGATTACAGCTGGTGAGGCGGCACTCACCACCCGGCAAGTGTTCGATGTCGTCGTCGCCACCGGGCGGGAGTTGGGCATCGACATCGTGACCCCCCGGTTCGTGACACCAGAAATGATCGACCGTCTGATCCGGCCTGTGTTCATCGAGCCACTGCCGAAGATGGCCCGTCGCCAGTTCGACGACCTGCTCGCGATGGCGGCCCTGTTCGCTGCTACGAAAACCTTCCCGTCCACCGTGGAGCGCATTCCTGGCATGCCGGCGATCACCACGGAAGCGCTGGCTCAGGCCCAGGCGGCCACAACGGTCTACATGGCTCGGACTCGCGGGTCGGTGCGCTCGAACAGGTCGGTGCGCTCGAAGCAGGCTGCGGCATGAGCACAGCAACAAGCGCTGAGATCATCAGCCTCTACAAACGGCATCTCAGTCGTGGACGGGCGCGGCTGGCCGAAATGGCCGGCGGCGCAATGGAAGTCTCCTCGCAGGGCACCCGGATATACACCGCCGACGGCATCGAGTACCTCAACTGCGGTGGCTACGGGGTTTTCCTTCTGGGACACCGGCACCCGAGGGTCACCGAGGCGGTCATCGAGCAAATCCGGCGTCATCCGCTGTCAACCCGGATCTTGCTCGAACCCACCGCCGCAGAGGCCGCCCGCGAGCTCGCCTCGGTGACACCAGCCAATCTCGACCGCGTGCACTTCGTCAACTCCGGCGCCGAGGCCACCGAAGCCGCGATCAAGCTGGCCCGAGCCCTCGGCAAGCCAAACCTGGTATCCACCACCGGCGGCTACCACGGAAAGACCATGGGAGCCCTCACCCTGACCGCGAAACCCCTCTACCAACAGCCATTCCAGCCGCTACTGCCCGGCGTCCAGCACGTGCCTTACGGCGACCCCGACGCCCTGGCCGCCGTGCTGCGAAAGGGCGAAAACCATTGCGTGGTGGTGGAGCCAGTCCAGGGCGAGGGCGGTGTTGTCATCCCGCCGCCTGGCTACCTGCGCGAGGTAGCGCGGCTGTGCCGTGAAAACGGCGCACTCTTCGTTCTCGACGAAATCCAAACTGGACTCGGCCGGCTCGGAGCGTGGTGGGGAGCAGATCGCGAGGAAGTCCAACCGGACATCCTGCTCGCCGGCAAGAACCTCTCCGGCGGTGTCGTCCCGGTGGCCGCAATGATCGCCACGACGGATGCCTACGTCCCGTTCAACCGCGACCCGTTCCTGCACACCTCGACGTTCGCCGCATCACCCGTAGCCATGGCAGCCGCGACTGCCACCGTCCAGGCGATCCGCGAAGAAGGTTTGGTCGAGCGCGCAAAGACACTTGGCGATTCGATCCTGCCTGCCATCCGCACCGTCCTGACCGAGCTCTGTCCCCACCTGGTGACCGACGTCCGCGGCATCGGCCTGCTCATGGGCATCGAACTGCGCGACGAGGAGATCGCCGCCGAACTAACCCTGGAACTGCTCGAACGACACGTGCTTGTGAATCACTCACTCAACGCCCACCGCGTCATTCGCCTCACCCCGCCAGCCATCCTGTCCGATGCGGATACCACCTGGCTGCTCGACGCCGTCGCCGAAGCCGCCACCGCCCTGGCGGCCCGCCACACCACTCACCGCACCACTTCTCTGGAAAGGACCGCATGACATGCCACAGGTGAAAGTCCGAGCCCTCGTCCCGAACACCGACGCAGACGCCGTCTTCGCCCGCATCAGCGACTTCGAACGCTACAGCCAGTACACCGACGCTGTCCGTGAGATCGCCTTGCGTCGGCTGGGAAACGGGGTTGTGGAGTCGGAATGGTCGGTCAATTTCCGCAATGGAATCCTGTGCTGGTCGGAGCGAGATCACGTTGACCCTGCAGGGCGCGTGATCAGGTTCGAACAGCTCGATGGAGACTTCGAGGAACTTTCAGGAGAGTGGACGGTGACGCCCGCCGGCCAGGATGCTCGCGTCGTCTTCACCGCCGAGTTCGACCTGGGTATGCCCAGCATCGCCGACCTGATCAACCCGATCGCCGAGCGCGCCTTGCGGGAAAACCTCGAAGCCATCCTGCGGGGACTGCTCGGTGACAACAAGGTCCTGTTCACCGCCGAGGGAGCACCGTCGGCCTCGCTGGGGAGCGCCTGACATGGCGACTTCTGCTTTGGCGCGACGCCGCGACCCGCTCCGGCGCGGTGACCCGCCACCACCGCCCGGCGCAACAGGACCAGGAGGAGTAGAGCTCATGCGCCGTTTCGTCGCCGGCCTGCTGGTCGCCGTCAGCGCCCTGTGCCTGGTGCTTTCCAGCACGTCGCTGTGGGCACGCAGCTACGTCGTGGACACCGAGGTCTTCGTCTCCGGGGCGCGGGCGGTGCTCGCCGAGCCGGCGGTGCAGGATTGGGTCGGCTCCCGGGTGGCCGACACGGTCGTCCAGCCCGCGCTCGACGAGACGGCGGCGCTGCTGCCGCCCACGTTGGGAGGCTTCCGGCCCGCGGTCGAGCGCGGAGCCCGGTCGATGGTGGGCGCGGGTGTGCACGCGCTGCTGACCTCCGATCTATTCAGCACTACGGCCCTCGCCTCGGCGCACGCGCAGTTGGTGGAGGGCCGTCCGGTGCGGCTCACCGTCGGCCAGGCCGCGTTGGCCGTCTCGACGCAGGACCCGGTCGGACTCGCGGCCCGGCTGCTCGATCTGGTGCCGGACGACATCGGCGTGACCGTGCTGACCCCGCACGACGCGCCGCTGGTCTACACGGCGGTCGGACTGCTGAAGCTGCTGTGGTTGTGGACCGCTCTGATCGCGATCGCGGCCTTCGCGGGCGCCCTCGTGGTTTCCCGCCGCCCGCTGGCCACGGTCCGTGCCTGGGCGGTGACGGCCTCAGGGCTGGGGCTGCTGCTGATCGCCCTGCCGTGGGCCCGCGCGTCGGTGCTCGCCCACGTCGAGCCGGGCGGCCGGGACGCCGCCGGCGCCGTCTACGCGGTGCTGAC
Organism: Pseudonocardia aurantiaca; assembly: GCF_039526725.1. Taxonomy (NCBI): domain Bacteria; kingdom Bacillati; phylum Actinomycetota; class Actinomycetes; order Pseudonocardiales; family Pseudonocardiaceae; genus Pseudonocardia; species Pseudonocardia aurantiaca. The sequence continues at coordinate 41,283 of NZ_BAAAJG010000010.1, read as the reverse complement.
CGACGGCCTGCGCAGCTGGACGCTGTGGTTGCTGGCGGGCACGGTGGTGGTCGCGGTGGTGGCGTCGGTCAGTGCCAGTTCTCGACATAGCGCAGATCGAGCCGGACGGACTCCTCCGGGTACGGCGTTGGACCGAGCTACTCCGGTCAGGTGGTCGGCACCCGTGACACGCACCTTCGATGTATTTCCGGCGGATCCGGTCCGTCACGGATTGCACACCGAAAAGGTGGCGTTCGAGGAGGGAAAGGGAACCACGTGAGCAACAAAGAGATCCTCCCCGCCCTTGCCGGGATCATCGAGGAGATCGCCGGGGTAGACGCCGCCGAGGTGACGCCGGAGAAGTCGTTTGTGCGTCATAGCTGTTGATCAAAATTCGCAACCGGGTGCTCGAACAGAAAGGGGAACGGACATGCGATTCATGCAGCGCGAGAGGGCTACGCTGAATGAGCTTCTTCCGGGCTTGGACGCCGAATTGTCCGCCATGCCGTTGGGCGATCTGGAATGTGCTCGCGGCCCAGGACTGAAGCTGTTCAAGGACGCTCGTGGGCCGGCGCTGCTCGTTCCCGTTGAGCACTCCGGGCTCGGTGCCGACGCCGTCTCAGCAGTTCGGGTGCAACGCGCGATCGCCTCCCGTTCTCCGTCGCTGGCGATTGCGACCACGATGCACCACTTTTCCATCGCCAGTCTGGTCGATGTCAGCGCGAACGCGCAGGGACTCGAGTGGATGCTGCTGCAGGCGATCGCTGAAGGGAGCTTGCTGGTCGCTTCCGGTTTTGCCGAAGGCCGCACGGGGCAAGCGATTCTGTCGCCGACCATGCGTGCGAAAGTGCGCGGCGGCAAGGTCGTGATCAACGGAAGCAAAAAGCCGTGCAGCCTGGCGCACTCCATGGACCTGCTTACCGCATCGGTGGCCCTGCCCACGGACGAAGGTGAGCGGATGGCAGTGGCCCTGGTCGGCAAGGACAGCCCCGGCCTGCAGGTGCGCCCATTCTGGAACAATGCCGTCCTTGCCGGAGCGGAAAGCGACGAAGTGGTCCTGACCGACGTCGAGGTGCCCATGGATCTCGTTGTACGCACCGAGATCACGCCGGACCAGCAACTCGACGAGCTCCAGACCGCCGGTTTCGTGTGGTTCGAGTTGCTGATGTCAGCCTGCTACATCGGTGTGGCGAGCGCCCTGGTCGAGCGGGTCCTGCTTGCTGGCAAGGTAAACGCCTCGCTGCGGGCCGGAGTATTCACCGATATCGAGGCCGCGATGCGCGGCGTGGAAGGTGTGGCCCGGGCGATCAGCCAGGAACGCGCGGGGCAGGACGCCCTTGTCGATGCGCTCGTCTGCCGCTACCACGCCCAGGACACGATCGGCCTGGTTGTCCGCCAGTGCGTCGAAGCGCTCGGCGGGATGGCCTACATCTCCTCCAACGACGTCACCTATCTCGCCGCCGCCTCGACTGCCCTGGCCTTCCACCCACCTTCCCGCGGCCGGATGGCCGAACCGCTGTGCGGCTACATCGCCGGCGGCCCGCTGTCGATTGTCTAAGCCCTGACCCACATTTCGCACCGGTCGCGCCGTCGGTACCGCCCGACACATCACTCATCGCACCACTTCTCTGGAAAGGAGCGCCTGACGTGCCGCAGGTGAAAGTCCGAGCCCTCGTCCCGCACACCGACGCCGACACTGTCTTCGCCCGTATCAGCGACTTCGAACGCTACAGCCACTACACCGACGCCGTCCGCGAGATCACGTTACGTCGGCTGGGAAACGGGGTTGTGGAGTCGGAGTGGTCGGTCAACTTCCGTAACGGAATCCTGTGCTGGTCGGAGCGAGATCACGTTGACCCTGCAGGGCGCGTGATCAGGTTCGAACAGCTCGATGGAGACTTCGAGGAACTTTCAGGAGAGTGGACGGTGACGCCCGCCGGCCAGGATGCTCGCGTCGTCTTCACCGCCGAGTTCGACCTGGGTATGCCCAGCATCGCCGACCTGATCAACCCGATCGCCGAGTGCGCCTTGCGGGAAAACCTCGAAGCCATCCTGCGGGGACTGCTCGGTGACAACAAGGTCCTGTTCACCGCCGAGACAGCACCGTCGGCCTCGCCGGGGAGCGCCTGACATGGCGACTTCTGCATTGGCGCGGCGCGGAGAAGGCACGTCACTGTCCACAATCGACTTCTCCGGCAGGCCGGACAGCCAGACGTTCCGATCAGTTTTCTCCCAGCTGCCCTCGGGTGTCACCGTGATCACCACGGTGGCGCCTTCCGGGAGCCCACGGGGAATGACCGCAAGCGCGGTCTGCTCCCTGTCGCTGGACCCGCTGCTGCTCCTGGTCTGCATCGACAACCGGTCCGGTACGTTGGCAACGCTGCTAGATTGCGGCCGGTTCGCCGTTAACATCCTGCGTGATCGCCACGGTGAAGTCGCCGAAGCCTTCACCGGGCCTGGTCCCAGATTCGCCGGCTTGGCTCATTCCTATGCCGATGGCCTGCCCGTACTCGACGATGCCCTGGCCTGGCTGAGCTGCCGCGTGCATGCAGCCCATCCGGAAGGAGACCACACCATCGTCGTCGGCGCGGTTACCGCCACCGGCCGCTCGCACGGAGAGCCGCTGGTCTGGCATGCCGGCTCCTACCGCAGCCTCGCCCCCTCCGCCCTGCTCAGCCACCAGGCGATCTCCCGCAGGCGGTCCGGGTCGTGCTCGAAGTAGGCAGCCTCCCGGTGTCCGGCGCCGCCGCGCGACCCGTGGGGGTGCCTGCTATCGCGCAGCACCGGTGCGGTTGTGCAGGTCGGTGCGGGCACTTTCGAGGATCTCGTCGGCGAGGGCGGGGTCGGCGTCGGCGACGGCACGTGAGAGGAGCAGCGCGCCGGCCATCTCGCTGAACAGTGCGATTGCGCGCGCTCGCCGCTCGCCCTCGGTGAGTCCGGAGGTGTGGACGGTCTGGGTGAGGCGGTCGAGGTTCTCCGCCAGCCCCTTGGCGTAGCGGGCGCGGGCGGCCGGGTCCAGTCGGCGAGCGTCGCCGGCGAAGCTCGCGTTCGGGCAGCCATGCTCGATGCCGGCGCGGTGTTCGGGCGACAGATACCAGTCGATGCGTTCGGTGAGCGGATCGCTACCGGATGCCTGGGCTGCGGTGATGGCCCGGTCGAGGTTGTCGATCCCGTCCGCCATGGCCTTTGCGAGTACGGTGTCTACGAGCGCGTCCTTCGAGGCGAAGTGGTTGTAGAAGCCGCCGCGCGTCGGTCCGGCCGCGCCCATCAGTTCGTTGAGGCCACCGCGTCGACGCCACGGTCACGGAACAGGCCGTCTGCGACGGCGACGATCGTTTCGTGGTTATCCGCTGCCTGCTGCTTCGTGATAACCCACACCCGACCGGGCACACGCGCTGGGACGCCCTCAGCGGCCGGGGCAGATCGACGTCGCCGGCCACCCACATCCACCTCTATCTGGAGCAATGAGCATGGGCAAGTTGCAGGGGAAAGTGGCGGTCATCACTGGCGGCACCGCAGGGATCGGGCTTGCCGCGGCAAAGATCTTCGTCGCAGAAGGTGCCTATGTCTTCGTCACGGGGCGCCGCCAGAAGGAACTCGACGACGCCGTGCAGGATATCGGCGACAACGTCATCGGTGTTCAGGGAGATGCTGCCAATCTGGCCGACCTGGACCGCCTCTACGAGACTGTCAAAGCAGCCACGGCGCAGATCGATATCGTCTTCGCCAACGCCGGCGTGGGAGAGTTCGCTCCGCTCGAAGGTGTCACGGAAGAGCACTTTGACAAAATATTCGACATCAATGTGAAGGGGGTGCTCTTCACAGTGCAGAAGGCGCTACCGGTGATGAGGGACGGCGGTTCCATCATCCTCACCGGTTCCGTCGCGAGCATCAAGGGAACCCCGGGGTTGGCGGTCTACGGCGCGAGCAAGGCGGCTATCCGGAATTTCGTACGCGGATGGACCGTCGAACTGAAGGACCGGCGTATCCGCGCCAACGTACTCAGCCCCGGTCCGATCGCAACGCCAATGACGGCGGCGCAACCCCAAGAAGCCATCGGGAAGATCGTGTCCGCCGTTCCGATGGGCCGCATGGGTGAGCCCGACGAAGTGGCCAAGGCGGCGCTGTTTCTGGCCTCAGCCGACTCAAGTTTCGTCACGGGCATCGAGCTCTTCGTCGACGGCGGCAGGGCGCAGATCTGATACCGCAACCCCCTCGCGCAGCGAGCCCGTCACGTAGATCGAGCGGGCCGCGTCACGCAGGACGTCGGTTCCGGTGACCGCGCCGAGTGCACCGGACGGTCGTCGAGGATCAGGACGGCGCCGGTCCGGTCGGCGAGCTCGCGCAGCCCGCGGGCGAACACTGGGTCGACGAGCTCCTGGTCGCGGCGGACGTCGTGGCGCAACGGCGCAGTCGACGCGGCCGAGCGTGTCCACCGCGGCGGCGGTGACCCCCGGGATGCATGCGCCGCTGTCGCCCGCGACCTGCACATCGGCGCGCCGGACGTCTTGGGCGACTTCACCGTCCGGAACAGCCCATGGGCGGAGAGCAGCGTGCGATATCCACCAATGGCCGGGAATTGTCGTCCGCGTTGTGGACGGTCAACATCCGGCGGTCCTAATTGGATCAAGTGGGAGTCGGGGAAGCGGACGGGCTTGCGCTGGGTCGGCAACCCGCCGTAATATCGAAGTTGCGGTAGTGGGTAAGAGTTGATCGAGCTGACTGTGTGCTGAATCAATAAATAGATGATCCTGAACAATGGGATCGCAGGGGCATCAATATAATCGCCGGTCGGTCATCCGGCATCCGGCATGGCGTCTCACCACCCTTCGATCCCGTCACCTCACCCGGGAGCACCTCATGCGACGCATTGCCACGAGCGATCTTCCACAGATGCGTGACTACCGGATCCATGCCGCATCCCTCCTCGCGGTCTTCGCGCTCTCCGCGTGTTCGGGCCAGGCGGCCCCGCCGCCCCCCGCGGCCCAGGCGATCCCTGCCACCATCCAGAGCAACGCGGCGCGTGCCGCGAACGTCCAGGCGACGTTCGCGCAGGGGCCGGGCATCGCGCTCACCTACATGCCCGCACTCGTGCCTGCGGGCGCCACCGCGAACGTCACGTCGGCCTCCGGTGGTGGCGCGTCGACCGTCAAGCTCGACGTCAGCGGACTGGTCCCCAACCGCGCCTACGGGGCGCACGCCCACACCATGGACTGCGGCGCCACAGGCGCCGATGCCGGACCGCACTTCCAGCATCAGAAGGACCCGGTCACGCCGAGCGTCGACCCGGCCTACGCGAACGCGCAGAACGAGATCTGGTTGGACTTCCAGACCGACGCCGGAGGCAAGGCCACCGCGACTTCCAGAGTGAACTGGGAATTCACCGACGGCGCCCACCCGCGGTCGGTGGTCGTGCACGAGCACCACACCTCGACCGAGCCGGGAATGGCCGGAACCGCGGGAGGTCGGGCAGCGTGCGTCACCGTGGGCTTCTGATGCGAAGACGATAGATCGTCGCGTCGGGTCGGCCATATAACTCAGTGAGGTTGTACAGCGACGCACCCGCCGGACTGCTGATCGTCATCGCGGCCCCAGCGTATCGTCAGCGCCGTGCCGCACCACCGCGCGCGACCTGCGGCGTCCGACCGGGTCGCAGACTGGGCTGCCAGCGGGGTCGTCGCACTCACCGGACGGGCGGACGGACCGCCGCTTGTGCCGCCGGGCCGCGCGGCCACGGTTGCGCGCGAGCTTGCCGAGCGGATCGGGCGGGCCAGCGGGGGCCGGGTCCGGGTGGACGGGCCGCGCCTGCTGTCCGAACGCGCTGCGTTCACCGGCCACACCCGCGGCGGCGCGGTGTCCGCGGGCGGTCGCTGCCGCCTGCTGCCGACTTCCGACGGATGGGCAACCGTCTCGTGCGCCCGCCCCGACGACCCGCTCCTGCTCGGCGCGCTCGTCGGCGCGGACCTCACCGGCGACCCGTGGCCGGCTCTGGCGGCCTGGCTCCGCGCACACCTGGGGGCTGAGCTCGCCGAGCGTGCCACGCTGCTCGGCCTCGCCGCTGCACCGGTGGACCCACCGCCACCCCAGGTGTTCCCGGACCTCCCGCCGCGATCCGTCGAAGGGCTGCTCGTCGTCGACTTCAGCGCGCTGTGGGCCGGCCCGCTCTGCGCGCACCTCCTCGGCCTGGGCGGCGCACAGGTAGTGAAGGTCGAGACCCCCACCCGCCCCGACGGGGCCCGCCTCGGTTCCCCCGGCTTCTACCGCCTCCTGCATGCCGGCCACCGCTCGGTCGTGCTCGACCCGAGCCTCCCCGCCGACCGGGCCGGGCTGGCCGCCCTTGTCCATGCGGCCGACATTGTCATCGAAGCCTCGCGGCCGCGGGCTCTTGCAGGGTTCGGGCTGGACATGCAGGCCGCCGTCGCCGCGGGGACGACCTGGATCTCGATCACCGCGGCCGGCCGGTCCTCGCAGCGGGTCGGGTTCGGCGACGACGTCGCCGCCGCCGCCGGCCTGGTCGTGTACGACGCGGCCGGCCCGGTCTTCTGCGGTGATGCGATCGCCGACCCGCTCACCGGCCTCACCGCGGCAGCCCTGGCTCTCACGGCCCCGGCCGACGGCTCGGGCGTGCTGTGGGACGTCGCGATGGCCGGGGTCGTCGCCGCCACTCTCGACGCCGGGCCGTCGGCCCCCGCCGTCGCGGCCCGACCCGAGGGCTCGGGCTGGATGCTCGACACCCCGACCGGTCCGGTTCCGGTTGCCGTTCCACAGCGGCGCACCGTCGCTGGAGCCGCCCCGGCCGCCGGCGCCGACACGGCCGCCGTCCTCGCCGCGGTGGGCGTGCCTGCCCAGTGATGACAGCCCAGTGATGACCGCACCGTGATCCTCATCCGGGACGCCGAGGTCGAGGACCGTCGCGTCGACGTCAGGATCGCCGATAGGAGCGTGACCGAGGTCGGCGTCGGCCTCGTCCACCGGGCAGGCGAGGAGGTGCTCGACGCCGACGGCGCCGCGCTGATTCCGGGGCTCGTCGACCACCATCTGCACCTGCACGCGCTGGCCGCCGCCGGACGCTCCGCGGCGTGCGGTCCCCCCGCAGTGCACGATGCCGCGGCCCTCGCCGCCGCGCTCGCCGCCGCCCCCGCCGACGAACACGGCTGGGTCCGCGGCGTCGGCTACCACGAGACCGTCGCGGGCCACCTCGACGCCGCCGCGCTGGACGCGCTCCACCCGTCCCGCCCGGTCCGCCTCCAGCACCGCAGCGGCGCACTGTGGATCGTGAACAGTGCCGCCGCCTGCCGCCTGGGCCTCCCCGACGCCGAGCACCCCGGGATCGAACGTGCGCCCGGCGGCGCCCCCACCGGACGGCTCTGGCGCGCCGACGGCTGGCTGCGCTCCCGCCTGCCCGACCGCGGCTTACCCGACCTCTCCGCTGTCGGCGCCCGCCTCGCCGCATTCGGGATCACTTCAGTCACCGACGCCACTCCGGACCTCGATCCAGCAGCACTCGATGCCCTCGCGGGGGCCGTCACGAACGGGGCGCTCCCTCAGGAGGTGCATGTGCTCGGCGCTCCGCTCGGGACCGCACCTCCCGCCCCGCTGACAGCCGGGCCGTACAAGATCGTGCTTGCCGACTCGGGCCTGCCCGACCTCGACACGCTCAGTCAGACGATCCGCACAGCGCACGCGTTCGGCCGTCCAGTGGCCGCCCACTGCGTCACTCGCGAGGCGTTCGTGCTGCTCCTCGCCGCGCTCGAGGACGCGGGTTCCGTCCGTGGCGACCGCGTCGAGCACGCCGCCCTGGTGCCCGCCGAGCTGCTGGGCGACCTCGAACGACGCGGCATGCGGGTCGTCACCCAACCCGGGTTCCTCGCCGACCGGGGTGACGACTACATACGCGAGATCCCCGGTACCGAGCACACCGACCTCTATCGCTGCCGCAGCCTGCTCGACGCCGGAGTGCCCCTGGCGCTGTCGAGCGACGCCCCCTACGGCCCACTGGACCCGTGGACCGTGATCACCGCCGCGACCCGCCGCCGCACCTCCTCCGGTGCCATTCTCGGTCCGGCCGAACGGCTGACCCCGGCCGCTGCCCTGGCGGCCTACCTCGCCCCACCCGACGATCCCGGCGGCCCGCGCCGCCGGATCCGCCCAGGAGCACCGGCAGACCTGGTACTGCTCCGCGATCCTCTCGCCGTCGCGCTCGCGGAGCTCCCGGCAACACCGGTGCGAGCCGTGCTGTTCGGCGGCCGCCGCGTGCCCGCGCGATGAGCCTGCTGCAGGTCAGTACGTTCTCCGCAAGTCGCCGCGGTTGTTCAAGTGAGGCGCTCACGCAGCCGCGGAAACGGTGCGCCAGGAGGCGAGACGGGTGTGCAGGTCGCGCAGGGCAGCGTAGGACGTGCGGTACGCCTCATAGAGGGGCTCCAGCCGATCGGCGTCGGGGGAGGGGGTGAAGACACAGTCGACGGCGACGGTCGCGGCGGCTGCTGTCTCCACGTCGGGATAGATCCCGGCGCCGACGGCGCCCAGCAGGGCCGCACCCAGCGCGGCGCTGTCGTGCACCCGTAGCCGTTCGACGGGGCGCTGCAGCACGTCCGCATGGATCTGCGTCCAGAGGTCACTTCGCGCCGCACCACCGGAGAACGTCATGGACGGCAACGGGAATCCGCACGCCTGCTCCACCACGCCCAGGACATGCCGCCCCGACATCGCCACCCCTTCGAGGACCGCGCGGGACATGTCCGCTTGCGACGTTGCCGAGCTCAGACCGAAGAAGCTCCCTCGCACCTCGGAGTCCCAGAGCGGCGCCCGCTCGCCCATGAGATATGGCGTGAAGATCACCCCCGGCATGCCGGCCGCCGCCGACAGGAGCACCTCTTCGATGCTCAGCCCAACGACCTGGCTCCACCAGCGCACCGCGTCCCCCGCCGCCTGCGTCGGCCCAGCGTGCACGAAGAGCCCTTTCCTCGGAGGAAAGGTGACGATTCCCTGCGCGGGTTCTGAATCGTTCGATGCTCCTGCGACAACCAGCGAAGTACCGCACGACACCATGCCACGCCTCGGTTCCGTCGTTCGCGTGCCGAAAACCGCGCCGAAGGCGTCCATCGTTCCGACGACCGCGTCAGCGGAGCCGAGCTCGGGCAGCGTCGTGCGGCCCAGTGTCGCCTCGGGCTCCAAGATCGGCGGCAACTTGCCAGCCAGCCCGTCGACGAGCCCAACGGCTTCCGGAAGATAGCCCGCTGCCCCGGCCACCCGCACCCCGGACAGCTGATCGGTCGCCACCACCCCGGTCAGTTTCGCCACCACGAAGTCCTTCGGGCTCAAACCCACCGCGTCCGCTCCCACAGCGAAGACCGTTCGCGGGCGAACCACTCCGCCCGCGCGCCGACGAATGAAGCGTCGAGCACGATCGGGCCGCCCCAGATCCTGACCTTCTCGTCGGTCGTGAACCTGGCGTCGAGCTCTCGCGCGATGTCGGCGCAGCGCTGGTCCTGCCAGATGATCGCTGATGCCAGTGGCCGCAGGTGCTCGTCGACGAAGACGTGGGTGTTCACCTGGCTGACGATCCCGACCGACCGCAGCGCGCCAGCCGGGAGCCCGGCAAGGACGGCGCGCATACCTGTCACACATCCGCGCCACCAGTCGAGCGGGTCCTGTTCGGCCCACCCTGGCCGCGGTCGCCCAATTGGATGATCCGTCGTGTGCGCGCTGACCAGGTCTCCCTGCACCGTGAACGCGGCGACCTTGACCGCCGTCGTCCCGACATCGATGCCGAGCATCAACTCCGGAGCCTTCACGGGTATCAAGTCAAGCATCAGGCAGCCGGCTCATGCCGTCTCTCGTTGTCGGGGTGGTCCCTGGTCCTGGCGACGTTGAGCACGACGCGCCCGTTTCGCTGGCCGGCATCCACCTCCCGCCACCGTTCGGCGCGTCTTCTGGCAGCGGGCGGGCTCAGGCGGCGATGTCGAGGGTCGGCTGGTAGCGGCGCAGCCAAGCGTCGAGTTGCAGAACGTTCTCGATCCTGGCGCGGGCATTCTCGAGGCTGCGGGACCCGACCTCCTGCTCGGTCAGCGTCTGGGCGGCCTCCCGGTTGATGAGCGGCTTCACCGGTGCGTCCTCGGCCACCAGCAGCTTGGCGAGCTCGTCGCGCAGCATCCGCTCGTAGCCGGGGTCCTGCGTCGACGGGTACGGGCTCTTGACCCGCTCGACGATCGACTTCGGCAGCAGATCGCGGGTCGCGGCGCGCAGCAGGCTCTTCTCCCTGCCGTCAAACGTCTTGAACGCCCACGGGGTGTTGAACACGTACTGCACCAGGCGGTGGTCACAGAACGGCACCCGGACCTCGAGACCGCTGGCCATGCTCATCCGGTCCTTGCGGTCGAGCAGGATCTGCACGAACCGGGTGAGGTGCAGATAGCACACCTCCCGCATCCGGCGCTCCCGCGCCGAGACACCGTCGACGTACGGCACCTCCGCGAGCGCGTCGCGGTAGGAGGCGTCGCGGTACCCGGGCAGGTCCAGCTTCCGCAGCAGGCCCGGCTCGATCAGGCTGCCGCGGTCGTCCGCGCCCCTGCCGAACGCCGCCATCCACGGGAAGGTGTCCGCGTTGACCGCCTTCGGGTCGTGGAACCAGCGGTACCCGCCGAAGACCTCGTCGGCCGACTCCCCCGAGAGAGCCACCGTCGACCGACCCCGGATCGCCTTGAACAGCAGATAGAGCGAGGTGTCCATGTCCCCGAAGCTCACCGGCAGGTCGCGGGCGCGGAGAACCGCCGCCCGGGCGTCGGGGTCCATCAGGTCATCGTTGGACAGGGTGATGTCGCGGTGGTTCGCGCCGACGTGCTCGGCGAGCTCACGGACGTACGGACCGTCCGGGGTGTCGCGCAGCGGGTCCGCGCTGAAATGCTCCTCGTAGCCGACGAAGCCCACCGCGAACGAGCGCACGGCCCCGGCTCCGACGGCGGCGAGCTTCTGCGCGGCCAGGGCGGTCACGGCGCTCGAGTCCAGACCCCCCGAGAGCAGCGTGCACAGCGGCACGTCGGAGATCAGCTGGCGGGCGATGATGTCGTCGAGCAGCTCACGGACGTGAGCCACCGTGGTGTCGAGGTCGTCGGTGTGCTCGAGGGCCTCCAGCTTCCAGTAGCGCAGGACGGTGAGGCCGTTGCGGTTCACCCGGACCAGGGAGCCAGGCCGGACCTCGTGCATGCCCGTGTAGATCCCGTGGCCGGGCGTCTTCACGAAGGCGAGCAGCTCGCGCAGGCCGTCGGTGTCCAGCGCGGCGCGTGCCGACGGATGGGCCAGGATCGCCTTGGGTTCCGATCCGAACAGCACCCCGTCGGGCGTCGGGTAGTAGTACAGCGGCTTGACGCCCATCCGGTCCCGGACCAGGAACAGCTCCTCGCGCCTGGTGTCCCACAGCGCGAAGGCGAACATGCCGTTGAGGCGTTCGACGACGGCTTCGCCCCACTCGAGGTACCCGCGCAGGACGACCTCGGTGTCGCTGTCGGTCCGGAACACGTGGCCGCGCCCCTGCAGCTCGGCGCGCAGTTCGGTGAAGTTGTAGACCTCGCCGCTGTAGACGATCGTCGCCAGCGTCGCGCCGTTCTCCTCCACGGTCATCGGCTGCCGTCCGCCCGGCAGGTCGATGATCGCCAGCCGGCGGTGACCGAGTGCGGCATGCCGGCTCGTCCAGAGCCCTTCGTCGTCCGGGCCCCTGCAGGCCATGGTGTCGACCATCGGCTGCACGCGACCTCGTTCGCGCTCGAGGTCGCCCCGAAAGTCGCACTGTCCCGCGATTCCACACATATCTTTCGCCTCCCGCGTCGCCCGGTTATATCCCGGTAACAAACAACTCGATCGTAGGAGCGCCTCATTGGCTAGGCCAACTAAATGATCTATTGTCGCTCGGCGGGTGCCGAAGGGAAATCATCTGGGCTGGTCCAGGGGTCGACCACCGGAGGGATGGTGGGTGCGATCACACCGTGATGCGCACCTCGGCGACGGCAGTGGGTGCCGGATTCGCGCAAATCGTGGCAAAAATGCGGAGTCTCGGTATTGATCCAATTCGTCCACGCCGACGGATCTGCGGCGTATGCGCTGTGCCCCGCGCCGCGCCCCGGCTCGCACACTACCGCCGCCTGACTACAGCACTTGAATTCAGGCTCCGCAGCGTGGCAGGGGCGATACACATCATTGGCGGATTCGGGCGGTGGTCATTCCGTCGGGATTTTCCAGGTAGCTCATGGCCCGAAGGGAAGTCGATGATGTGATCGGCGGCGGTACCGGGCGCGAGCAGAGGTCCCCGGCGCCGCCCCCGCTGTAGCCGGCTCGCAGGCGTGCCACCGCCCGGCGTGGCGGGCCTTACCATGCTGTGGTCGGCAACGACGTTCCCACCGTGCTGCCTGCACTTTGCCCGTGCCGAGCACGCCACTGGGCGCAGGCCGTCGCACCTGGGGCCGGTTGCTGACGGGACCGGGCATCGCGCCACCACCACCCGCCTCACGGGAAGGGCGACCTTGACGTTGCAAACATCGTCACCCACGAAGCCCGTCGCGACCCGACGATGGCTGCACGCGTTGTCCGCGGGGCCCTCCCGGCGGCGTCGGCTCGCCGGAGCGCTGACCGGGCTGGTCGTTCTTCCCCTGCTGACACTCGGAATGGACAAGCTTCTCCGCGGCAGCTTGAACATTCCCAGCCAGATGCTGCTCTACCTGCTCGTGGTCGTGGTGGTAGCGCTGGTCGGGGGGCTGATCCCGGCGCTGGCCGCCGCGGTCGCGGCCTCGTTGCTGCTGGCCTACTACTTCATCCCACCGATGCGCGACTTCGGCGCCGCCGAACTCAACAACGTGGTGGACGTGGTCGGGTTCCTCCTCGTCGCGGGCGCGGTCAGCTCGGTTGTCGGCGTGGCCGACAGCCGGACCCGCGAGGCCGAAGCCCTTGCGAACGCGAACGCCGTTCTCGCCGAGGAACAGGCCGCGTTGCGGCGGGTAGCGACGCTCGTCGCTCGTGGGCTGCCGCCTGCCGAGATCTTCGCGGCCGTCACGCACCAGGTCGGCAGCGTCCTCGGTGCCGAGGACGCGCTCATCGTCCGCCTCGATCCCGACGGCGCGACGACCCTCGCCGCCACCACGGGCGCATACGCCGCCACGATGCCGGTGGGGAGCCGCTGGACCCTTGAACCACCGCTGGCCTTGGCGGTCGCCTTACGCACGGGCCACCCCGCTCGCCTCGACGACATCAGCCAAGCGCCTGGCGCCTACGGCGACGCCATCCGCCGGTTGGGAATCCGGTCGGCGGTCGCGGCTCCGATCGTCGTCGAGGGGCATGCGTGGGGCGCGATCGTCGTCGGGGCGCGGCGCGAGCGCCTCCCGGCCGACACCGAGGAGCGCATGGCTCGATTCACCGAACTCGTCGGCGCCGCCATCGCGAACGCCGACAGCCGCGAGGAGCTGCGCGTGCTCGCGGACGAGCAGGCGGCGTTGCGTCGCGTCGCCATGCTCGTCGCCCGCGGGGTGCCTCCGGCCGAAGTGATCGCGGCCGTCACGCACGAGGTCGGGCGGGTCCTCGGTTCCGACGCCACGGTCATCCTCCGGCTCGATCCCGACGGCGCGGCGACCGTCGCCGCCGGCACCGGCGCATACGCCGATGCGTTGCCTGTGGGCAGCCGCTGGGAGCTTGAGCCACCGCTGGCCATGGCGGCCGTCCTGAACACGGGCCGCTCGGCTCGCCTCGACGACTACGACCGGCCCTCCGGCGCCTACGGCGACGTCGTCCGCCGGGTGGGAATCCGGTCGGGGGTCGCGGCCCCGATCGTCGTCGAGGGACGTCTGTGGGGCGGGATCGGCGTCGGGACGCGGCGCGAGCGTTTCCCGGCCGACACCGAACAGCGCCTGGCCGGCTTCACCGAACTGATCGGCACCGCGATCGCGAACGCCGACAGCCGCGCCCAGCTCACCGCCTCCCGCGCCCGCATCGTCGCCGCCGCGGACGCCGCCCGCCGACGCATCGAGCGCGACCTGCACGACGGCACCCAGCAGCGACTGGTCTCGCTCGGCCTCGAGCTGCGCGTCGCCCAGTCCGCGGTGCCCGCGGACCTGCCCGCCCTTCAGGTGCAGGTCGGTCGGGTCGCCGACGAGCTCATCGGGGTGATCGAGGAGCTGCGCGAGATCTCCCACGGCATCCACCCGGCGATCCTGTCCGAGGGCGGGCTCGGCCCCGCCCTGCGCACCCTCGCCCGCCGCACCGCGATCCCGGTGGAGCTGGAGTTTCGGGCGCAAAACCGGTCTCGGGAGCGGATCGAGGTGGCGGCCTACTACGTGGTGTCGGAGGCGCTCACCAACACCACCAAACACGCCCGCGCCTCCTACGCCCAGGTCACCGTCGAGCAGCGCGACGCCATGCTGTGTCTCTCGATCCGCGACGACGGCAACGGCGGCGCCGATCCCGCCGGAGGCACTGGCCTGATCGGCATGCGTGACCGGGTGCAGGCCCTGGACGGCTCGATCGAGATCAACAGCCGCCCCGGTGACGGGACGGCGATCGTCGTCGAGCTACCGCTGCAGCCCGACTGACCGGTCGACCCCGCCTGCGGGCGAGGGCCTGGTAGTCCAGCTTCATCGGTCCGGCGACGGGATGGGTGAACCGCTTGGTGCCGGAGGTGCATTCGTAGACCCGGTGCTCGCACCAGACCGAGCGGAAGTCCGCACTTTCACCGTCGATTCGCCGACGAGCTCGTTGAGCTCTCGGTCATCGGGGTCGGCCGCAGCGTCGACGGTTCGGCTGGCGGGATCGGGAATTCTTGAGGGCTGAAGTGCCAAGGGCACGGCCGTGCGGGGGGGACGTTTCGGCTCATATCCGGCAATGCTGGACAACATAGTCCGATGAGTGGACTGTTCGTGGAGTCTCGCCGTACCGTCTGCTTATCGTCTCGGTCATGACGTCTGCATTGATCGTCGGCGGCATCACGCGAACGTCGCAGCGGAAAATCGCCGGGCTGGTGGCGGCCATGGCTGGGATCGATCTCCAAGACGTGACCGTGCTCGACGCCGAGCGCGTCCCCCCTCGTCGGACCCAGCCTGCGCGCACGCGTGGCCGTTCGAAGAAGGAGAGAAAGCAGACCCGATGGACGACACGACCGATCCACCAACTCCACCGGTCGAGCCACCTGCCGCCGAGCCACCTGCCGCCGAGCCGCCTATCGGCCGGACGCCGCTGTCCCGGCGGCGCGTGCTGGGCGGCCTGGCCGCAATCGGCGGGATAAGCGCAGTTAACGTCGGCGGGTTTCTCTGGGCAGGTGGCTGGTTCACCCCGGAGACCCTCACCACGACGCGGTTCACTGACCGTTTCGAGCAGGTGTTCGGCAGGCACGACGGATTCCGCCGCAACCACGCGAAGGGTGTCAGTGCCACGGGGGTCTTCACCAGCAACGGCGCCGGCACCGTGCTGTCCACGGCGACCGTGTTCCGGCCCGGCACGACACCTGTCACCGCACGGTTCTCCCTCTCCGGCGGGGTGCCGACCGTCGCCGACGCCAACGCCACCGTTCGGGGTCTCGGCGTGCTGTTCCACATGCCCAACGGCGAGCAGTGGCGCACCGCGATGGTGAACACGCCGGTGTTCACCGACCGCGTGCCGCAGGGCTTCTACGAGCGGTTGCTGGCGACCGAGCCGGTGCCCGCTACCGGCCAGCCGGAGCCGGTGAAGCTCGCGGCGTTCCTGGCGAAGTATCCGGAGACCGCACGGGCCATGGCGCTGATCAACAAGACGCCGCCGTCGACGGACCTCTACAACAGCCCGTTCCACAGTTTGAACGCTTTCTGGTTCACGAACTCGGCGGGCACGACCGTGCCGGTGCGCTGGACCGTGATGCCCGACGAGCCGTTCCAGCCCGTGGCGGGCGCAGCGCATCCACCCGGCCGGGACTACCTGTTCGACGCGTTGATAGCCAAGGTGGCGCAGGGTCCGGTGCGCTGGCGGTTCCTGGTGACGGTCGGTCAGCCCGGCGACCCCACGAACGACGCCACGCAGCCATGGCCCGCCGACCGACGCCAGGTGGAGGTGGGCGCGCTCATGATCGACTCGCTGCAGACCGAGGCACCCGGCAACGCGCGGGACGTCAACTTCGACCCGCTCGTGCTGCCGGCGGGCATCGCCCCGTCCGACGACCCACTGCTCGCCGCGCGGTCGGCCGTATATGCGCGGTCCTACGAGCGCAGAACCCGCGAACCCCATACGCCCAGCGCGGTCGACGTCACAACAGTGGAAACGAGGAAGGCGAGCTATGAGCACTGAGCCGACGCCGGCTCCGGTGCGGTTCACCGTGGTCGCGCGGGTGCTGCACTGGACGATGGCGGTGATGGTGATCGCCACACTGTTCATCGGCGTGTTCATGGTGAACTCGATATCCGACTTCCATGCCCTGGTCGCCATTCACGAGCCGCTGGGTATCGCGATCTTCGTGTTCGTGTTGGTGCGTATCGGTTGGCGGCTGACGCACGTCCTGCCGCCGTTCCCGCCCGGGATGGGGCCGTTGGACCGCCTCGCGGCGAAGTACTCCGAGCGCCTGCTCTACGCGCTTCTGATCTGTCAGCCGTTGATCGGCTGGGCGATGGTGTCCGCGTCCGGGCTGCCGATCGTCCTTTTCGGATCTCTGCACCTCCCGGCCATCGTCCCGCAGAACATCACCCTGTTCGCCATCCTGCTCCGCGCGCACATCATCGCGGCCTACCTGCTGTACCTGACGTTCGCCGCGCACCTGGCCGGCGTGCTGTTGCACACCATCGTGATCAGGGACCGGGCGCTGGACAGGATGGCATTCTGGCGAGCGCCGAAATCCTCTCGAGAGGTGGCGGAGGGGGAGTAAGGCGGTGTAGGCGGTGATGCGGGCGCAGCCGCCGAACCTGAGGCGGTCTACACGCTGGGCTGGCGGGCGGGTTATCTCGTCCTCGCGGCCTTCGCCCTGGTGATCGCGCTACCCTGCGCGCTGTTCGGCGTGCAGGTTCCCGCGGTCGAGAAGCCTGTCCCCTCGGTGGCCGCGAACCCGGATGTGCCGGGCGTCGGCACCTCGGTCACCGCGCGGGGGGCATTCAAGTCGCTTCGCTTCTGGGTCTTCGCCCTCACCGTCCTGGTCATGTACAGCATCCAAGCTGCCTTCGGCGTCAACATGCAGCCCTTGCTGCTCGACGGCGGACTCGGCATCGCCGTGGCGACCGCCATGATGTCGATGGGCACCCTGGGCAGCCTCCTCGGTCGAATCGTCGGCGGCGCCCTGCTGGACCTGATCTCGCGCTCCAAGGTCGTGGTCGGGATTCTGCTGTTCACCGCGGCCGGTGCGCTCCTGCTGACGCAGATCTCGGCTCTGCCGGTCCTGATGGTGGGGGTAGCTGTGCTCCTGCTGTCCTTGGCGTCAGGCGCCGAGAGCGACGTCATCGCCTACTTCATTCTCAAGGACTACGGTCGGAGGTCTTCGGTGTCCTCTTCGCGGTGTGCATCGCGTCGTCCGGGATCGGCATCTTGATCGTCCCGTACGTGTTCAGCGGTCTGCGTGAGAGCACGGGATCCTGGGCCGCGGCCTGCATCGTCGGCGCCGCCCTCTGCGTCCTCGCTGCGGGTCTCTTCCTGATCTACGGCCTGCTCGGCCGCCGGCACGCCCGGAGGCAGCCGGCCGAGGTCGCAGTGGACGCCGCCGCAACGTCCTGACGTGCCGGTTGGCCGCCGCGGCGAACGCCGGCGGACCGCGTTCCGGCCGCCGGCCCGGTTGGGCGGCCCCTGTGCGATCACCTGGCATCCGGCGCTTCGAGTGCCCGCCTCTACCATCCGCAGGTGCCCGTCTCCGATGACCTTGATGCGTTCGAGCACCTGGACACCTCGACGCTGCCGCCGCGTCAGCAGCGGATCCTGGTCGCGATCCGAGACTGGGTGGTCCGGTACGGGTATCCGCCGAGCACGCGCGAGATCGGTGAGGCCGTCGGGCTGCGGTCACCGTCGTCGGTGTCGAAGCACGTGGCGAGCCTGGAGGAGAAGGGCTTCCTCCGGCGTGGCACGGCGATGTGCCGACCGATCGACGTGCGCGTCTTCCTGCAGGAGCCCCAGGCTCGGGGGGCCGCCGACGACTCGGTCTCCGTGCCCGTGGTCGGCGACATCGCTGCGGGGACTCCCATCGTGGCCGAGGAGCACGTCGATGACTTTCTGACGCTGCCCCGCGAACTCGCCGGGCGCGGCAACGTCTTCGCTCTGCGTGTCCGCGGTGACTCGATGATCGACGCTGCGATCTGCGACGGCGATACGGTCGTGGTGCGCCAGCAGTCCGAGGCCCATTCGGGCCAGATCGTCGCCGCGATGATCGATGGTGAAGCCACGGTGAAGGTGTACCGCCGCCGCAACGGACACGTTTACCTCGAGCCGCGCAACCCGGCTTACGACGTCATCGACGGCGACGAGTCCGTTGTGCTGGGCGTCATCGTCTCGGTGTTGCGCCGCGTCTGAACGGAGCCTGCCGGGTCGACCGGCACCCCCAGCTCTCGCGAAGGTCAGCGCCCCAGGCGATACCTGCCAGCATGAGTCTGAGGACTCCAGCCACCGCCCGGGCACGACAGCCGCTGGCGGTGATGCGCACGGTGGCCGTCACCGCGAGGCTCGATCCGTGCAGCAAATTGCCGATCACGCTCCTCGTCCGTGGTGGCGGCGGTCGGTAATGGTGGGGAGCTCGGCATGAACGAGAGGGAGCTTCGGGGTCAGGTGCGGAGCTTGGCGGGTCATGTCCTGGCGCGCTGGTTGGCCGCGGAGGACCGGGCGGAGGACGCCGGGCGGCTCGACCCCGACGACCGGCTGACCTGCCACGTGCACGGCCGGTGGATCCACCAGTGCGTCTCTTCCCCGGTGCACGTCAACCCGGTCACGCGGCATCGCTGGTGTCGCGACTGCGCAGCGGAACTGACCGTTGCAGTGGACGAACTCGCCGGAACGGTGACCATGCGCTGCCCGCGGTGCAGCCAGGGGAGCAGCGCCGCGACTGCCCGCCTGTCGGCCGCCTGCCGTGCCAGTCTCAGCCTCGCCAACGGCAACATCCGGCCCCGCCTCGTGGCCACGACCTGGTCACGTCGCGGAGGAGATAGAGCCGCTGCTCATGGCGGCAGCACCACGCCGTCACGCCGGCGCACGTCGGCACCCGCGTGAGCGGATGTCGGCAGGCGAGCGCTTCCGCTGCTTCCGCCGGCCGGTGCTCGTGGCACGCGCCGGGGTCACCGGTGCACTACCGGGTAGCAGGTAGTGGGACTTCGGGTCAGTACCAAGAGCGGGATGGGGACTGGCGGTGATGTGCCCCCGGGGTGCAGGCGGGAGGCTCTCTCGCGAGCGGAAAGCACCTTCTCGCGTGCCGTAGGCGGGTCTGCGGGTTCCACCCGACACAACTGTGGGCCGTGCCGCCGGGGATCGGGAAGCCGATCGTCGCGGCTCGCCGCGCCATCAGAGCAGGAGGACGCCATGCCGGTTGCCGAGATCAAGATCGTCGAGGGCGGCTGCACCGAGGTGCAGAGACAAGCCCCGGCCACGGACATGACGGACGTGCTGACCCGGCACGCCGGCTCCCAGGCGCAGGCCGGTCCCAAGGTCGAGACAACTGCCGATCGCACTGCACGCTTCGAGCGCGATGCGATTCCGCTGCTCGACCGGATCTACTCGGCGGCCCTGCGGATGACCCGCAACCCGGCGGACGCCGAGGACCTGGTCCAGGACACCTTCCTCAACGCCTACGCCGCGTTCAACACCTTCTCGGAGGGAACGAACATCAAGGCGTGGCTCTATCGGATCCTGACCAACAGCTACATCAGCGACTACCGCAAGAAGCAGCGGCGGCCGATCCAGTCACTCACCGACGAGATCACCGACTGGCAGCTCGCCGAGGCCGAGAACCACACCTCGAGCGGACTGCGGTCGGCCGAGAGCGAGGCGTTGGACCGGTCGCCGGACAACGAGGTGACGCATGCGCTCCACCGGTTGCCGGAGCAGTACCGCATCCCGATCTATCTCGCGGACGTCGAGGGCTTCGCGTACAGGGAGATCGCTGAGATCATGGGTACGCCGATCGGCACGGTGATGTCGCGGTTGCACCGCGGACGTCGGCAGATGCGGGACGAGCTGTCCGACCTGGCGCCCGAGCGGGGGTTCCGGCGCACCAGCCGTGGCGCGGTGGCGTCCCGTTCGTCCGGGCGTGCGGTGTCGAGCTGTTCCGCGCCGCCTTGCCGACCGTCGCAGGAAGCCGGACGCCGGGCGAGCTGAGGGCCGGGTCCCGTGGAGGCGAATCGACGGCAGGGGGTTTTCCCACCCCCGGCGGGGGGTTTGCCCGCGAGTCGGTAGGGACAGCGAGATGGTCCGGGCGTGTCGCGCGGCGGAGTCTTCACGTGGAACCAGGAGACCAGGAATGCGCCCGCGATCGCCAACTCGGTGCAGTCGGCGACGGACCATTCGACTTCCCACGGAGAGCAGTTCACAGCCATGACCGTCATCGCCTTCCCCACCGCGGACGCGGTCCGCGCCGGTCCACGCGACGCTGCCCACCCGTCAGGTCGGGTGGCGGGCCGCCAGCACGCGACACAGGCCTCCGCGCTGGTCCACGTGGCCACCGCGCCGCTGCTCGCCGTGCTCGAGAACTGCGTCGCCGCGGCTGCTGTCCAGGGCATCAACGACACCGGCGCCCGCAGGACCGCCGACGCGCTGCTGGACGCCCGCGTTGCACTCGACCTCGCCATCGCTGCTGCCGGTCGCGCCCTCGCCGACCGGGACATGCGCATGCGACGAGCGGACTCAGCCATCTCTTGACGGCTGGGACGGGCACCACCCGGGGTCTACTTCGCTAGCGCGGATGGGGACTGGCGGTGATGTGCCCCCGGGGTGCAGGCGGGAGGCTCTCTCGCGAGCGGAAAGCACCTTCTCGCGTGCCGTAGGCGGGTCTGCGGGTTCCACCCGACACAACTGTGGGCCGTGCCGCCGGGGATCGGGAAGCCGATCGTCGCGGCTCGCCGCGCCATCAGAGCAGGAGGACGCCATGCCGGTTGCCGACATCAAGATCGTCGAGGGCGAGACATCCGCCGATCGCACTGCACGCTTCGAGCGCGATGCGATTCCGCTGCACGACCGGATCTACTCGGCAGCCCTGCGGATGACCCGCAACCCGGCGGACGCCGAGGACCTGGTCCAGGACACCTTCCTCAACGCCTACGCCGCGTTCAACACCTTCTCGGAGGGAACGAACATCAAGGCGTGGCTCTATCGGATCCTGACCAACAGCCACATCAGCGACTACCACAAGAAACAGCGGCGGCCGATCCAGTCACTCACCGACGAGATCACCGACTGGCAGCTCGCCGAGGCCGAGAACCACACCTCGAGCGGACTGCGGTCGGCCGAGAGCGAGGCGTTGGACCGGTCGCCGGACAACGAGGTGACGCATGCGCTCCACCGGTTGCCGGAGCAGTACCGCATCCCGATCTATCTCGCGGACGTCGAGGGCTTCGCGTACAGGGAGATCGCTGAGATCATGGGTACGCCGATCGGCACGGTGATGTCGCGGTTGCACCGCGGACGCCGGCAGATGCGGGACGAGCTGTCCGACCTCGCGCCCGAGCGGGGGTTCGCGTCCCGTTCGTCCGGGCGTCCGGCGTCGAGCTGTTCCGCGCCGCCTTGCCGACCGTCGCAGGCCGCCGGACGCCCGGCGAGCTGAGGGCCATCGCTGCTGCCGGTCGCGCCCTCGCCGACCGGGACGTGCACATGCGACGAGCGAACTCAGGCATCTGTTGACGGCTGGGACGAGCATCACCCGGGGTCTACTCCGCTAGGGTGGCCAGACTCCGACGTCGAATGAGCTCGGAGGAAGGTGATGGGCCAGCCGAGTGACGACACCATCGCTGCGAGCGACGCAACCGACTCCGACCTGACCGAGCTGTGCCGGCTCTACGCCTGGCACCTCCAGGCCGACGCTCTGAGTTCGGACGAGCCGCCCGCAGTCGATGCCGCGCTCCTCGCCGTTGTGCATGCGCACCGGCGGCTGGCTGCGCGTCGGGCACCCGGCGATTCCCTGATCGAGGTCAGCGGATCTGGTCC
Organism: Pseudonocardia aurantiaca; assembly: GCF_039526725.1. Classification (NCBI taxonomy): domain Bacteria; kingdom Bacillati; phylum Actinomycetota; class Actinomycetes; order Pseudonocardiales; family Pseudonocardiaceae; genus Pseudonocardia; species Pseudonocardia aurantiaca. The sequence continues at coordinate 19,212 of NZ_BAAAJG010000010.1, read as the reverse complement.
GCCGGACGACGGGCTGGTCGTCGATGTCGTCACCGACGAGATGCCGTTCGTGGTGGAGTCGCTCCTCGCGGGCCTCGACAGAATCGAGGCCAAGGTCCGCCGGGTGATCCATCCGACGGTGGTGGTGCTTCGGAACGGCCTCGGCGAACTCACCGGCCTGCCGGGCTCGGCAGTGACGGATCACCTGCCGTCGGGCGCCCTCGCCGAGGAGTGGATACGCGTCGAGCTGGATCCGCTCCCCGCCGACGAGGCCGACGAGCTGGGGGCAGAGCTGCGGTTGGTGCTGCGTGACGTGCGTGACGTGGCTCTGGACCGGGCTCGGCTCCTCGATGCGGCGCGGTCGGCGGCTGCTGATCTGGCGGACTTGTCCGAGGGAGCGCCTCGCCCCGAGATACAGGATGCGGTTCGACTGCTGCTCTGGCTGACCGACGGGCGTTTCGCGTTCCTCGGCTACCTCCGCTATGACAGTGAGCGGATCGATGGCGAACGGTTCGAGCTACGGGCAGCGTCGGACTCGAGCCTGGGTGTCCTCCGCAGGGACGACGTTGCCGGCCTCGTTTTTCGCGACACCCTGGAAGCTGACCGCCCCGCCGCCCAGCAGGTACTCGTGCTCACCCGGGCGAGCGCGCAGGGTCGGGTGTTCCGCCCCGTGTATCCGTCGTTGGTCGTGGTCCGCCTGGTCGATAGGACGGGGCGGCTTGTGGGGGAACACCGGTTCCTCGGCGCGCTGACGGTGGCTGCGTTGCACGAGCACGTGCTGGACATTCCGGGGATCGACCGGCGGGTTCGTATCGCGATCCGTGAGGCAGGCGCTGCGCTGGAGTCGTACGCGGGGCAGCGAATGCTCGAGGTGATGTCCGAGCATCCCCGTGAGGAGCTGTTCTGGGCCGGTGAACAGAGCCTGCGTGATACTGCCGTCGGAGTGGTGGCGCTCACGCAGCCGCGCCGGCTGCGCCTGTTCCTGGCCCGGGAGCCCTATCGGCGGTTCTTCTCCTGCCTGGTCTACCTGCCCCGCGACCGCTACTCCACCCGTGCGCGGCTGGCCATGCAGAAAGTGCTCATGCACGAGCTGCACGGGTGGCGGATCGAGCACAGCGCCCGGGTCGGTAGATCGAGCCTGGCGCTGGTCCATTTCACCGTGCACAGCGACCCGGCGCACGCACAACCCGATCAGGTCCGGCTGCAGGGTCAGCTCGCCGCCGCGATCATGACGTGGGACGAGTGGGTGCTCGACGTAGCCGGCGCCGACGACGCCGAGATCGCGGACTACGTGGCAGGGGTGCCAGAGGGTTACAAGGACGACGTCGACCCCGTTCAGGCTCTCGCCGATCTGCGAATCGTTCGTGACCTGGGTGAGGAACCGGAGCTGCAGCTGTCGATCGAGCACGGCAGGCACGGGGTCGAGCCGCGGTTCCGCCTCTTCCTGCTCGGCGAGGGTGTCACGTTGTCCACGGTGCTTCCTGTGTTGCAGAGCCTCGGGGTGGAGGTGCTCGACGAGCGGCCCTATGTGATCAGCCGGCCCGACGGGAGCCGGTGCTGGATCTACGACTTCCGGTTGCGGCTCGACGCCGCGACCTGGGATGCGATGGCCGAGCGGAAGCCTGAGGAGACGCAGCGGTTGTTCTGCACGGCCTTCCTCACTGCGTGGCGGGGCGACGCGGAGGTCGACGGCTTCAACGCTCTGGTGCTGCGCGCAGGACTGCGATGGCGGGACGCGGCGATGTTGCGCGCCTATGCCCGGTACATGGCGCAGGTGGGCAGCCCGTTCGAGCTGCATTACGTCGTGGACGCCCTGATGGAGCACTCGGAGGTGAGTGCTGCGCTGGTGCGTCTCTTTCACGCCCGCTTCGATCCGGGGCCCGACCCCGCCGAGCGGCACCGAGTGCAGACCGAGGCGTTCGCCGAGGCGTCCGCGCTGATCGACCAGGTCCCCGGGCTGGACTCGGACCGGATCCTACGTGCCTACCTGAACGTCATCACGGCGACGCTCCGCACCAACTACTACCGGGAGCGGCCGTTCTTCTCGTTCAAGTTGGATTCCGGCGCCGTGCCGAACATGCCCGCACCGCGACCGATGTTCGAGATCTTCGTGTACTCGCCACGCATGGAAGGTGTGCATCTGCGGTTCGGTGCCGTCGCGCGCGGTGGGCTGCGCTGGTCGGATCGGCCGCAGGACTACCGGACGGAGATCCTCGGCCTGGTGAAGGCGCAGGCCGTGAAGAACGCGGTGATCGTCCCGGTCGGCGCGAAGGGTGGGTTCGTGGTGCGCCGGTCGGAGGTGGGTCCTGCTGAGGTGGCGACGTGCTACCGCATGTTCGTCAGCGGATTGCTGGATGTGACCGACAACCGGGCGCTGGTCGCGGGGCGCGAGGAGACGGTGCCGCCACCCGGGGTGGTGCGTCACGACGGTGACGACAGTTATCTGGTGGTGGCAGCGGACAAGGGGACTGCGCGCTTCTCCGACCTGGCGAACGAGGTGGCCGCGTCCTACGGTTTCTGGCTCGGTGACGCCTTCGCCTCGGGCGGATCCGTCGGCTACGACCACAAGGCGATGGGCATTACTGCCAGGGGTGCGTGGGAGAGCGTGAAACGGCATTTCGGGGAGTTGGGGGTGGACGCCCAGCAGGAGCCGATCAGTGTCGTGGGCGTGGGGGACATGTCCGGTGACGTGTTCGGCAACGGGATGCTGCTGTCCCGCCACATCCGGCTGCTGGCCGCGTTCGACCACCGGCACGTGTTCGTCGACCCGGATCCGGATCCGCATCGCAGCCATGCCGAGCGGGAACGGTTGGCGGTACTGCCGCGCTCGTCGTGGGGCGACTACGACCGATCTGTGATCAGCCCGGGTGGTGGGGTGTGGCCGCGGACGGCGAAGTCCGTGCCGGTCGGGCCGCAGATGCGAGCGGCGTTGGGGATCGCCGAGGGGGTCGTGACGCTCAGTCCCCCGGAGTTGATCCGGGCCGTGTTGCAGGCACCGGCGGATCTGTTCTGGAATGGCGGTATCGGCACGTACGTCAAGGCGACTGGGGAGTCGCACGCCGATGTCGGGGACAAGGCGAACGATGTGGTGCGGGTCGACGGACGGGAACTGCGTGTCAAGGTCGTCGGGGAGGGTGGCAATCTCGGACTGACCCAGCGTGCGCGGATCGAGTTCGCCGCGGCCGGAGGGAAGATCAATACCGATGCGATCGACAACTCGGCCGGAGTGAGCTGCTCCGACCATGAGGTGAACATCAAGATCATGCTCGATCGGCTGGTCGCCGCCGGCGAGTTGGAGCGGGAGGCGCGCGACACGTTGCTGGCCTCGATGACCGACGAGGTCGCCCAGCTCGTGCTCGCCGACAACCGGACGCAGAACGTGGTGCTCGGGATCGGCCGCTCCCATGCTGCGGATGCCGCCGCGGTGCACGCGCGGATGATCGCCGACCTCGTTGCGCGGCGTGGGATGCAGCCCGCGCTCGAGGGACTACCGGAACCAGCGAACCTCGCCGAGACGGCCGGCGACGGCGCCGGGCTCAGCTCGCCCGAGTTGGCCACCCTCCTCGCGCACGTCAAGCTCGATCTCAAGGCCGAGATGCTGCAGTCCGATCTGCCAGATCTGCCGGCCGTGACGAATCGGATCGTCGGCTACTTCCCGCCCGCGCTGACCCACCGCTTTCCCGTCGCGCTGGGAGAGCACCCGCTGCTGCGCGAGATCGTCGCCACCTCGCTCGTGAACGAGATGGTCGACCGCGGTGGGATGACCTGCGCGTTCCTCCTGCGGGAGGAGACGTCGGCTTCCACCGCCGACGTCCTGCGCGCCTACCTCGTCACCACCGCGATCTTCGACCTGCCCGAGTTGTGGGGGCAGATCGACGCCCTGCGGAGCACCGTGCCCACCGCCGTGGCCGACGAGGTCGTCCGCGTGTCGCACCAGCTGATCGCCCGCGCGACGCACTGGCTGCTCGTCCATCGGCCGCAGCCAATCCTGGTGGAGGCCGAGACCGTCCGGTTCGGTCCGCCGGTACGCACCCTGCAGCCTCGGCTCCCCGACCTTCTGATCGGGCAGGAGGCCGAGTCGGTCGGCTCGCACGCCGCGGAACTGACCGAGCGTGGCGTGCCGCATCGGCTGGCGCTCCGCACCGCGGCGATGCTGCAGGGTGTCGGTCTGCTCGACGTCGTCGAGGTCGCACAGTCGGCGAGGGCAGAGGGCGCCCGGCTGCCCATCGACGACGTCGCACACCTCTACTACACCCTCTCTGCGCGGCAGCGACACCCCGTGTGACGCCCGCACGGTGGGGGATGCCCTACTCGAGGTCGGGGGACCAGGTCGGCCGAAGGCGGGACCACACCATCGAGCGCGGCGTCGGCCCGCTCCAGAATCTCCAGGTAAGGCAAATCAAGCCACGCCGCCGGCGACTCCGATTCGCCGCCCATGCCGGGAGAGCCGCCATGAACGCCATCCAGACCCACAGGTTCGCGCACGACGCCGAAGGCGGCTGGACGATCCTGCGACGAGAAGTCATCCACGACGCGTCCGGGGTCTGCGCCAGATGTGGGATGACCGGCGCGGACACCGCGACTCGCGGCTGGGATGCCCCCGAGCTGGTCGCCGCCCACACTCGCTGCGTCGTCGGGCTCGGGAGCTGATGATTACTACGTCCACTTTCTGACTGGAAACGTTTGAGCTTATCGGTAGCGCGGGGCGGCTGTCCGGCGCGGGCGTTTTACAGGCTAAGCAGTAGGTCGCGGACCGCGACGGGCTGAGACAGGAACGGGTGATGGCCCGCGTCGAGCTCGACGACACGGCCGGCCCCGCGGGCGAACTCGCGCTGCAACCGGGCAGGGGTGCCCGCGTCCTGGGCGCACACGAGGTATGTCGAGGGGACGTCGTGCCAGGCAGCCGCCCCAACCGGCTGCCCGGTCACCTGCACGTTCTGAACGGCGAGATGATCCGCCGCCTGGGCCTGGACGTCGGCGTCGCAGTCCTGCAGGAATGTGTCCACCAGCAGCTCGGGGCGAACCCCGAACGTCCCGGCGTCGAGGTCGACGTCGAGGAACGGGGCGGGGGTGCCGTCGCCGAACTGTGAAAGGCTCTGCCCGACCTCAGGCAGGTAACTAGAGATCAGCAGCAGGTGGCGCACCGACGCTACGCCCGCGGCCGCCTCTGCCGTCACGATGCCGCCGTAGCTGTGGGCGACCACGATAGTCGGCTCGTCGCTGTCCTGCAGCACCTGCCGCACCGCGCCGACGTCCTCGGTCAACCCTGGGCCACCAGCACCTCCCGGCACGCCGGCCTCTCCGCAGCTTGGGAGCGCCGGGGCCACGCTCGGCACCCCCTGCTCCTGCAGGAGCCCGGTCATGCGGTGCCACCACCACCCCCCGTCCTGCACGCACGCCCCGTGCACGAACACGACCCTCATCGCCACCTCCGCGTTCACCACGACTGCCGTTCAATCAACGGTAGACGTACCAGCAGTTACGTGAAAAAGTGCGCCGGTGGGACGGCGACCGCAACCCGAGATCAAGGAGCGGCTGCTCGACGCTTGCACCGACCACGCGCTCGAGCACGGCCTGCCCGACAGGCTCGAGCCGCTGGCCTGCGCCGCCGGCACCTCGGCCCGCATGCTGCTCTACCACTTCGGCACCCGCGACGGCCTGCTGCGCGCCGTCCTTGGGCACGCGCGGCAACGCCAGCTCACCACCTTCGGCGACCTGCTGCGCGTGCGAACCGACCAGCCCTACACCGTCACGCTGACGAACGCCTGGACCTTCATAACCGGTCCCGAAGGGCGGCCCTATCTGCGGATGTTCGGGCAGTTGCGGGAAAGCGCGGCGCAGCAGCTGTTGCCCGACTTTCGCCGAGTAGCGACGACCGACTGGCTCGGGCCGCTCGAAGAAGGCCTGCGCAGCATCGATCGGCCGGAGCTCGCTACCCTCGTCCTCGCGGTCATTCGTGGTCTCCTCATGGACCTCGATGCCACTGCCGACAGCACCCGTACAGATAGGGCGTTCTCCGACTTCCTCAGCACACTCGAGCACCCAGATCGTCCGCGAACGTTCAACCGCTGAAGGTGGTCCCGGGTGAGCCGGCGGTGGCGCTACTGGGAAAGGCTCACTGCGCACCTGCCAGCAGCCGCTCGCACGTGCGCACCAGCACCGGCCCCATGGTCCGGACGGCGGTGGACGCCGCGGGGTGCGAGGCCACGCGCCGCCAGTGGGCGAGCTGCTCAGCTGCCGCCCGGGCCACCTCCTGCGGTCCGGCGTCCGGAGCCAGCGAGAGCCGGGTTCGCGGGTCGGGTCCCGAGCTGCCGAGCAGCGTCTCGGCCGCCTGGCGCTCCTTCTCGGGCAGATCGTGCTCCCCGGCCTGCAACGCGTCGACGAGGTCCAGTTCCGTGAACTCGTGCGCGCCCGACTGGATCCGTTCGAGCAGGTAGAGAAGTGGACGGGAGTCGCCGGGGGGTGGATCGCTGCGAACGAGGGTGTCCAGAGCCCACAGCGCCGACCGGGACTTCAGCGTCTCGGCCCGCCGAACGAACCGCGTGTCGACCAGCTCGCGCAACCGGGGCAACCCGCTGAGCGAGAGCAGAGCCGCGGCGAGCGCCTCCGCCGACGGGGCCCGCCCGGACCGGATCAGCTCGATGGACAGCCGGACGCCCACCAGCCCGTACCGGTCGAGTAGCTCCCGGTGGGTGAGCTCGGGGCCGCCGAGCACGGTCGCAGCGGGTGCCGGTGCGACGACGTCGGCCCGCTGGGAGTGCGTTGCCGGCAGGCCGGTACCTGACGGCGAGAACTGCGCCGCACCGAGCCGCGCGAGCGCGGTGTCGGACGACCTGGAGAGCCTCGCGAGCGCCGCGTAGTCGGCCTCCCGGGTCGCGGCAGCCGCCCGCGCCAGCAGGCCCGCTACCGGCACCACCACGGGGCAGATGCGGCGCACGTCGGCCCGGGCTCCGCACTCCGCAGCGGCACGCTCGGCGACGCCGGGGTCGGTCAGAGCCGTGCCCACGGCCTCGTCGGCGCGGGCGAGCACCCCGACCGCCGGGGGCGGCCGGTGCCCGCCGGCGCCGACGAGCAGTCGCGAGAACAGCGCGGCGTCGTCGGGGCGGCGGTGCCGCAGCAACACCACGAACGCATCGGCGGGCTGACCTGCCCGACCGTCGAGGGCGAGCCCAGGCAGGTCGATCAGCGTGGGCCCGGTCGTCGGGGTCGGCGGCCGAAGGGCCTCGACCAGCGTGGACGTCCCTGCGCCTGCCGGTCCCACGACCGCGACCCGCACCGGCCCGTCGAGCCGCGCACCCAGCGCCCGCAGCGGTTCCGCGTGCCGGGTGGCCTGGTAGAGGCCATGCGCCACGCGCACCGCGTGACGGACCTGGTCGAGCAGGTCCGTGGACGCCGTCTCCGGGACGGCGTGCGGAGCGGGAGCGCGCCCGTCGTCGCCGTACCCGTCCGGCAACGGCACGGAGCCCTCCACGGTCGTGCCTGCGCCCAGCGCGGAGCGGACCCGGACCAGACCGCCGACGGCGCCGATACGGGAGGTCACGTTCCGCAGCCCGTGCCCGGGCGAGCCGGAAGCGGCGGCCGGGTCCCAGCCCGGCCCGTCGTCGCGCACGACGAGGTGCAGGCGGGCGTCGGCGACGGAGAGGTGCACACCGATCGCTGCGCCCGGCGCGTGCTTGCGCGCGTTGTTGACGGCTTCGAGGCAGCAGAAGTAGACGGCGGACTCGATGTCGGCGGGGAACCGCTGGCCCGGAGCCACGCCGTCGGAGTCCACGATGACGGGTGGGTGCCCCGCCCCGAGCTCCGTGGCGAGCGCTCCGATGAGGCCTCGCTCGGCCAGCAGCGGCGACGACACTCCCATCGCGGTCTCGGCCAGGACCGACTCGGCCGTGTCGATCTGCTCGAGAACCTGGTCGAGCCGGCCGCGCGCCAGGTCGAGCTGACCTGTGGACACCTGGTGTTCGACCAGCCCGAGGGTCAGCCGCAGCGAGACGAGGTGGTGCTGGGCGCCGTCGTGCAGGTTCCGCTCGATGCGGCGTCGCTCGCCGTCCATCTCGGCGGCGGCCGCTCGGCGTGCGTCGGCGATCTCGGTGGCGTGCGCGAGCGCCGCACGGAGCTGGCGCTCCAGCTCGATCCCGAACCGGCTCGCCTGCAGCACGGCACCCAGGCTGTCGGCGATGTCCTCGAGGAGGTGCCGGCGCTGCTCCTGCAGGCCGGCGATGGCGGCGTGGTCGACCTCGATCGTCCCGATCCGCATGACACCCTGTCTGACCGGCACCTCGACGAGCTCGTCGGATGCGTGCGCTCCGCCCTTGGCCCAGGTGTACGTCCGGTCGCGCAGGCCCGGCCTGATCACGGTCAGCCGGCACGTCGAGGCGCTCAGGCCACGACCGACGGCCTCGGCGACGCGTTCCAGGTCAGGGGCGTCGGAGGTGCCGGACTGCGAGAGGGCGGTGATGCCGGCGAGCACGCTGTAGGGGGCGGGCCGCGTTCCGTAGAGCAGCCGGTCCACCAGCCGTTCGGCGTAGACGTAGACGGGCAGGAACGCCAGCGCCGCGGACCCTGTGGCCAGCGCTGCCGCAGCGATCCCGCCATCGCCCGCTCCGGGGTCGAGCGCATATCCGGCGACCGTGTTGACGACGATGTAGCCTGCGCCGATCAGCGCGGTCACGAGAAGCGCGACCAGGCCCCGGCTGAACAGCCGTTCCGCGGTCCACAGGGCGCCCGGACGGGTCGCGACGAGCATGGCCCCGGCGACCGCGACGCAGGCCAGCCGGGAGAACCAGAACAGCAGCGCGATCGGTTGCGCGGTGCCGGGGTGCGCGGTCGGGTCGACGAGGGCAAGGCCGGTCCAGCCGATCGACGACAGCAGCACCGAGATGCTCGCGAGCACGATCACGATCGCGAAGGCGGCCACCAGCACACTGAAGAGCAGGCGGGCCTGCGTCCGCTCCGCGACGGTCGTCCCGTGCCGGATGCGCCGGGGCAGCACCAGCAGCCCGGCCACCGGGACGCCGAAGCCGAAGAAGAGCACGCAGCTGATGGTGTGCGCCAGCAGCGCCGTCCCGACGCCGACCAGCAGCAGCGTCCCGACACCGGCGGCGACGACGACGTTGCGGGCGGCGCTCGCGCCGGAGCCGGGGATGCGGTCCGCCGGGAACAGCATCAGCGCGAGGATGTACGCCGCGCAGGCCACACCGTGCAGGACCACCTGGTGCAGCCCGCCGATGGCGAAACCGGTGGCGACCTGCACTGCAGCCGCCGCGGCATGCGCTTGCAGGTTGAACGCCCCCGCCGATCCGATCAGGGCGAGCGCGAGCAGCCGGGCGGACCAGCTCGATCGTCGGGAGGCCAGCAGCACGGCGGCGAGGCCGATGTTGACCAGGCTGAACGCATAGTCGACGATCGCCTGTGCGGCGGGCTCGCCCCGCGGTATCGCGGCCTCCAGGCCACGTGCCCATTCGTTCCCAGTTGCGGCGACGGCGGCAACATGTGCGGCGACCGGCGGCACGTGTGCCGCGACAGCGACGATCGCGCCGACGGTGAGCCACGTCAGCGAGAAGAGGGCGCAGGCCGCCAGCAGCACCGCGTAGCCCAGGGTGGCGGCCCGCGACCGGCGCCGGTCGTGGACGGTAGAGCCCTCGTCGACCTCCGCGCCGGCCCCGGTCCGGACCGCCGTCGCCGGGTTCACGATGCCCTCAGCTCCGCTCGGGCGCTGCTCTCGACCAGCGGCTCGAGCCGTTCGGGCAGCCAGGCGCGCAACATGACCGCGGCCGGACGCTCAGGGTCCGCTCCACCGGAGGAGCTCAGTTCCAGGTCTCCGCCCAGCGCCCCGAGCCGCTCGACGTCGTCGGCGAGCGCCGTGCGCAGGTGCTCGGCTGTGACGGGCGGCGTCGGGTCCTCGACGAGGACGGTCACCCGGCCGCCGGCCTGCTCGAGGTGCAGGACCAGCTCCTGCTCGGCCGGACGGCCGGCGAGCTCGTGCATGGCCGCGGCGGCGACGTAGTAGATGCCGGACTCGATCTCCCAGTCCAGCCGCGCGGTCAGCCCCCCGGTCAGCCGCACCGACCGCGGGAGGTCCGCGGCCACCTCGTCGAGCGCGGCGGCCGGGCCCTGGTCACGCAGCACCGCCGGGTACACGCCGCGGACGATCACCCGGAAGCGGTCGAGCAGGTCGTCGAGCCCGACCAGCGCGCGCGCCAGCATCTCCTGCGCAGATGCTGCCTTGTCCGGTGCTTCGTCGGGCTCCGAGCCCAGGGTCCTCCGGGCCCCGCCCACCTCGGCACGGAGTGCGGCCATCGGGTCGGTCGTCGCGTGGGAGAGCTCCATCACCAGCCGGCGGCGCTCGACCTCGCGCGCCGTGGCGAGGCGCTGCCGGGAGGCCTGCAGCTCGGCGGCGAGAGCGTCGGCGCGCCGCACCCGTTCGGCGAGCTCGGCGTTCAGTGCCACCCCGCGCAGCAGGAGACCGGCGCCGTTCGCGACGTCCTGCATCAGGCGCTGGTCGGCCCGGGTGATCGGAGCGTTCGGCTTCTCGATGGCCAGCGCCGCGCGCAGTACCGCGCCGTCGAGCACGGGGACGACGTGGTCGGTGTCCGGTCGGGCCAGCAGGACGGCGAGGTTGGCCACCGAGGGGGGCCCGCGGCCGCTGTCGGAACCGGGCTGCGCGGGTGGGTAGGCCGCCCCCGCGACCAGCCGCTCACCGACCGCGAGCCACAGCACTGCCCGGGTGGCGCCCGTGCCTCCCGCCACGACCTCGGCGACCCCGGGCAGCGCCTGCTCCAGTGACCCGGCACTGATGCGGGCGGCAGCCTCCGCCAGCGCCGAGTAGGCGGTCACCTCGCGGTGGCCGGTCAGCCGCTCCACGACTCGATCGACGACGGGCAGCACCAGGCCCAGCCCGACCACCGCGAGGCCCGCGGCCACGAACGGCAGCACGACCACGAGCTGCTGGGGTCCATGGATCAGGGCGCCTGCCCTCACCACGGCGACGAGCAGGAAGGCAGCACCGCAGGCGACCAGGAGTACCCGCAGCATCCTCGCGCTGATCGTCCGGTTCATCACGCCCACCGGTTCCCGCCGACGCCTTTCCGGCCCCGCCTTTCCGGCCCCGCGGGATGACGCTAACGGCCCCGGCGAGCCAGGCCAAGCCTCAGTCTCCGTCGCGCTGCGACCGCAGGTAGGTCAGCACGGCCAGGACCCGTCGGTGGTGCTCAGCGGTGTCGGCGTGCAGGTCGAGCTTGCCGAAGATGTTCGCGATGTGCTTCTCCACGGCCTTGGGCGTGACGAAGAGTTGCGCGGCGATCCCATTGTTCGACCGGCCCTCGGCCATCAGCCGCAGCACGTCCAGCTCACGCTCGGACAGCGAGGCGACGACACCCTTCTTGTCGCCGCGGGGACGCTCCACCAGCCGCTTGGCCAGCACCGGCTCGATGACGATCTCGCCGCTCTCGATCCGCGTGAGGGTGTCGGTGAGGACGTCGACGCTGCCCACCTTCTCCTTCAACCGGTAGCCGATCGCGTCGGTGCCGATCTGGAGGATGCGCATGAGGTAGTGCGACTCCGCGTAGTGGGAGAGGAAGAGCAACCCCATGTCGGGGTGCAACGCGCGCAACCGCTCGGCGGTCACGAGGCCGCCGTCGGGCTCGGGGGGCATGCGGATGTCCAGGATGGCGACGTCGGCCGGGCGGGTCGACAGCAGGTCGACGAGCGAGTTCCCGTCGGCCGTGCAACCGACCACCTCGTGGCCCGCCGCCTGCAGCAACATCAGGAGCCCCTCGCGGAACAAGGCTCCGTCCTCGGCCAGCGCTACTCGCACGGGATCCTCGCAATGATCGTTCCGATACCGGGGCCGCCTTCCACGTCGATCGTCCCGCCCATGCGATGGACCCGGTCGTGCATCAGCGGGCCGTGCCGGACGTCGACGCCCGCCACATCAACGGCGAGAACGTCGCCGTCCCGATAGACGAGCACCTCGACCGGCGGCACACCCTCGTCGAGGGCGTCGAGGCAGTCGGTGACAGCGAAGTAGGCCGCTCCCTCCGCAGCCGGCCCGAAGCGCGCCTCCGGGGCGTCGATCCGCACCGGCGTGGCGACCCGGTCGGCCACCTCGCGCAGGGCGGGCCCGAGCCCGGCCTCGTCGAGCAGCGGGGGGTAGATCCTGCCTGCTACGTCGCGCAGTTCCTGTAGCACGGCGTGCAGCTCGTCCTGGAGGACGTCGATGGACGCTCGCAGGTCGGGTTCGGCGTCGGGAACCCGGTGCCGGATCAAGCCGAGCTGCAGGGAGAGGGCGGAGATCCGCAGTGCTGCGCCGTCGTGCAGCTGTCGCTCCAGGAGGCGGCGGCGCTGCCAGTGCTCCTGCTCCGCCTGGCGGCGCGCCTCCCGAGGGGCGTGGAGGCGGGTGGAGGTGCGATGGTTGGGGGCGGTGCCGTGCTCGGCGGCGGTGGGGGGAGCGTCGCCGGCGCCCTGCGCAGGCTCGAGCATCATCACCCGATCGTCGGGCACCGCGGGCCGGACGGGAATGGGGCACACCCCACCGCTCAGGTCGGGTTCTCCCCAGGCGCGGGGGACGGTCCAGTCCGGGCGGCTCCGGGTGGTCGCGGTGTCCACGGGACCTCTCCTTTCGGTCCTGGCGTCGCCACCCCGCCCGGGTCGGATAACAGCCCCCTTCCGGCTCACGCGCCGGTGTTCAGCACCGTCACCTCGTTGGAGCTGATGTTCGTGACGTAGGTGTGCCTCCCATCGGGCGCGACGAAGACGTCGGTCGGTGTCTGCCCGACCCCGACGGTCGCGGTGACCTGGTTGGTCGCGGTGTCGATGACGGAGACGGTGTTGCTCCCGGAGTTGGCGATGTAGGCGTGCTTGCCGTCCGGCGCGAACGCCACGGACTGGGGCTCCCGCTGCACCGGGATCGTCGCCGTGACGGTGTAGGCCGCCGGGTCGATGACCGCGACGGAGTCGGCGTCGTACTGGGCGACGTAGATGCGCGAGCCGTCCGGGGACATAGAGATGCTGTGCGGGCTGCGCCCTACCGGGATCTCCGCAAGGATCGCCCCGTTCTTCGTGTTCAGCACCGTCACCAGGTTGGACGCGTGATTGGCCACGTAGGCGCGGCGGCCGTCGACGGAGAACGCCGCGTCGTGCGGGTTGGGTTTGACCCTGATCTTCCTGACCACCTCGTTGGTGGCAGTGTCGATGACCGAGACCAGGTCGGCGTCGTGGTTGGGGACGTACACCTGACGGCCGTCCGGGCTGACCGTGATGGTGAAGGGGTAACTCTCGGAGGGGATCCTCGCAATGACGGCGCGCGTCTGCGTGTCCAGCACCAGAACGGAGTTGGGGGACCGGTTGGCCTCGTCGTGGACGCTGACGTACGCGCGGCGCCCGTCCGCGGTGAACGCGACGTAGACGGGGGGCCCTTCGGCGATCGGGATCTCCGTGACGACGTTGTTCGTGGCGAGGTCGATCACGGGAATCACCTTCTTGCCCGTGCTGGTGACCCAGGCGAACGCGCCGTCCGGCGTCACCGCTCCGGCCTGCGGTCCCGTCGCGACGCGGATCGCCCCGGCCGCGGTGGGCTGTGCGACGCTGGCGACGGGCGCGACGGTCGGCGTCGCCGCCGGTGGGCTCACTGCGGGCGGGGCGTGTCCAGCATGCTGGGCCTGGTCAGTCGGCACGGGCGTCTCCGTGGTGCGCCCCGGCCCCAGCAGGAACACGAGGGCGATGCCCAGCACGGCGACGATGGCCGCCGCCACGAGGGGGACGCGGCGTATGCCGGTGCGCTTCCCGAGGGGTTGGGCCGGCGGTTCCGGCTCTGACCTGGGAAAGCCCGGCATCTCCGGCGGGTCGCGCGGGGGTGGCCCACCCGAGCCCGCGCGCGCGGGGCCGGGCACCGGGCCCGCGCCGTGGCCGGTCCCGTCTGGGGAGACGGGAGGACTGGCGGGAGCCGGGATCGGACCGGCACCGTTCGCAGGTGGCCGGGGTGCCGAACCGCCGGCGGCACCCCACCCGGGCCGCGCGGGGGCGCCGTCCCCGTCCGGGGGAGCGGCGCGGACGCCGTCAACGCGCATGGCCGGGGCGGCGTGCCCGCCCTGCGCGCCCTGTAGCGCGGGCATCGACGCGGCCGCGATCGACGCGGCCCCCAGGGCCACCGCGTACTTCGGGTGAGCGTCCTCCACGGTCGGGCGACCGAACTCCTTCGACACCATCTCGGCGATCAGGGGGATGCGCGACGAGCCGCCCACCAGCAGCACCGAGCTGAGGTCCGTAGGAGCCAGCCCGGCCGACTGCACGGTCCGGGCGAGGGCCCCGATCGTCGACTCGATGGGAGCCCGCACCATCTCCTCGAAGCCCGCACGGGTCAACCGGACGTCGAAGTGCCGGCCGGGCAGGAACACGGGGATGACGGTCTCCGTGTCCAGCGACAGCGCCTCCTTGGCCAGGACGCAGTCCTGACGGAGCCGGGCCAGCGCCACGGCCGTCTGCTCGTCGCCCATGTCGAGCTCGCTCAGCGCACCGCCGGCGGTGTAGTTGACGTAGGACAGGATCGCCTCGTCGAAGTCGACGCCGCCGAGCCGTTCGACGCCTTCCGGCGTCCCGAGGATCCCGAGCGCCCCGTCCTGCTTGCGCACGACCGTGGCGTCGAAGGTGCCGCCGCCCAGGTCGTAGACCGCCACGGTCTCGCCGTCGTCCAGCCGCCCGGACAAGGCGTAGTAGGCGGCCGCGGCTTCGGGCTCGGTCACCATGTGAGGTGGCGGCAGCTCGGCGGCCAGCGGGACCTCGTCGAACAGCTCACGGCGGAACGGGCCCCAGTTGGCCGGGTGGGTGAGAACGATCCGCTCCGGAGGCTCGCCCTCGATCGCGACCACCTTGTGCACGACATCGCGCAGGAGCGCGCCGAGCAGGGTGGTGACGGGGTAGGGCACGCTGCTCAGCATGATCGGCGTGGGGTCGCCCAGCCTGCGTTTGAACTCGCGGCCCACCATGTCCGGATGGCTGACCGCACGACGGTTGGCGGCGTCTCCCGTGAGCACACCGCCGTCGTCACGCACGTAGACGACCGCGGGCATGACCACGGTGCGGTCACCGAGAGTGCACATCTCGACTCCGGTCGAGCGTGCCACCGCAGCCGCCACGAACGTGGTTCCGAGATCGACCCCAAGGCTGTATGTCATGTCACGGGCGCCTTTCCCCCCCGGAATCAGGTAAGAGTACCGCCAGTAATCGGCGGTAGAAGAGATATTCAAGGTAAATCCAAGATCTGCGCCCGGCGCGTCCCCGGCCCGGCGACTTACGGATTCAAAATGATCGAGTCGCCCTGGATCTCGATGTTGCGCGGGGTCAGCGCTCGTAACGCCGGGCCGTGGACGACCGCGCCATCGGCGATGGCGAACCTGCTCCCGTGACAGGGACATTGGATCGTCGCGTCGGCGACGGTGGCGAGCAGGCAACCGTCATGGGTGCAGATCGCGGTGAAGGCCCGCACGTCCCCGGCCGTGGGCCGGGTGACGACGAGCCGGTAGTCGGGAAAGACCGTGCCGCCGCCGATCGGGATGTCCGACCTTGCCACGACCGACGGCGAGCCACCGGCCTGGGTCGGGCTGGGTGCGGGGCTGCCCGGACCGGGCGCCGACGGGGGACTGGTCGGCCCGCCCCCGCTGCCGCAGGCCGTGAGCGTCGCCGCGCCGCAGATTCCCGTCACGAGCGCCCGCCGCGTCGGGTCGGGCCGGATGCGCCTGCTCATGAGGCCGCTCCCGGCCCGGAGGACGCGGGCACCGAGACGTACCGCGCGCGGCACGTGCAGGGGTACTCGTCTCCGACGCGGACGGGTGCCGGCGGCAGACAGCGATGGTCGTTCATCGCGCTGCGGTCCTCCGGCCGACGACTCCACGGCGGGCGGGTCGCCCCCGCTCTGGGGCCTCAGTGTCGGTCCTCGGCTCACCCGATGCCAACCCCCTCCTGCAAGGGAGCTCATGCGGCGGCGAGCATCGTCGCGCCGGCGGCGGTGAGCCGCGGCCGGAGCGGCGCTGGGCCGGAAACGGACACGAGCCCGGCGAGGGCCAGCCGCACACCCGCGAACTGGTCGCAGAAGGACAGGCCGTCGACGGTCAGCGCGTGCCCGGCGTCATCGGTGACGGTGCAGCGGTCCGCGGCGATCGCCCGGAGCACGGCGCGGTCCCGGTTGCTCAACGCGGGGAGAGTTGTGGTGGTCATGATCGCCGCTCCTTCCGGGTACCGGGTCGGACCGTTGACTACTCCGACCCCAGAAGGATGTGCCGCACGAGCGGTTCGATACACCGAGCAGTCCCTACAGCTGTCCGGGACAACCCGCGTTCCGATGTGGGGAGAACCCTCCGTCGACGCCCTACCGGGGTCCGGGTCGCGCGGGATACCGATGCCGGCGGCGCCGCCGCGGCCCCGGCGGCCGTCTCCGCTATGCCGCGAAGAATCGGGCCAGTTTCGGGATGACACCGGGGACGTATTCGTCCTTGTCATAGAGGTCGACGTGGGTGGCGCCGTCGATCCAGAAGAGCTCCTTCGGCCCCTGTGCCTTCTCGATCGCCTCGCTCGTGAGGTACGGGGTGGCAGCCCTGGTTCCGGCGATCATCAGCAGTGGGCGGGGTGCGATCAGGTGACTCGCCCAACGTTGACAGAGAGGGGGCCGAAGGCGTCGAACTGAGCGATCAGGTCGATGCTGCGCTGCACAAAGTGGTTCTCCGACCGTGGGTGCTGGGCACGGGGGGTTCGGTAGTACTCCCAGCCGTCGTAGACGTGCTGCCCGAGTGCTTTGGCCTGCTCGCCGGTGTCGGGATGGATCTGCTGGAGACGCGCCGGCGCGCCGCGGGCTTCCTCGGTGCGAGCCTCGCCTGAGGCGTCGAGCATGCCCTGCAGGATCTGAGGGTCCTGGGTGCGGCCGAGGCCGTCGCGGAACAGGCTGCCGGTGTCGACGGCACTGACCGTCGCCACGGCCTTGATCCGGTGGTCGGTCGCTGCGGCGGGGACGACGTAGCCGCCCGATGCGCAGATGCCGAGTGCCCCGATGCGGTCGGGGGGCGACGTCGTCGCGAAGGCCGAGGTAGGTGACGGCCGCCTTGATGTCCTCGAAGCGGTGGGCGGGGTCTTCGAGCAGATGTGGGACCCCTTCGCTATCGCCCTGGTAGGCGGCGTCGAAGGCGGGGGCGACGAAGCCGGCGCGGGCCAGGCGTTCGGCGTAGAGGCCCGCGGTCTGCTCCTTCACTCCGCTCATCGGGTGGGAGACGACGACGGCGGGACCCTCTTTGCCAAGAGAACGTGAGCACCGACTACGTCGTGCGGCTGGAGCAGGGCCGGACCCTCAGGGTCTCCCGCCCGGTTCTCGACGCCCTCGCGGACGCGCTGCAACTCGCTGCGGACGCGCGCGGATACCTCTTCACACCGACGTCGCGCCGGCCGTTCCCACCTGGCCACCGTCGGGCAGCCAGAAGGTCGACCGGGCGCTGCAGCAGGTGCTTGACGGGATGCCCGACATCCCGGCGATGGTGCTGAACCGGCGCCAGGACGTGTTGGCGTGGAACAGTGCGGCGGTCGCGCTGTTGACCGACTTCGGCGCGCTGACGGCGGGGGAGCGCAACTTGATCCGGCTGACCTTCCTCGACGGTGCGTACCGATCCCTGTACGCGGACTGGGAGCGCTCCGCACGCGAGTGCGTCGCGGTGCTGCGGATGGAAGCCGGCCGCAACCCCGGTGACCCCCGGGTGACGGCGCTGGTGGGAGAGCTGTGCGTACAGGACCCGGACTTCCGGGCCTGGTGGGGCAGTCACCAGGTGCGGGGTCCGCGCCAGCTCACCAAGACCTACCGCCACCCGGTCGTGGGCGCGCTCACCCTCGACGTCCAGCAGCTGTCCGTCGATACCCAGCCCGATCAGCACCTGGTCGCCTACACCGCCCCGCCCGGCTCGCCGGCCCAGGAAGCGCTGCGATTCCTCCTCCAGTGGTCCGCCCACAGCACCGACCAGGACGGCGCCCGTGCCGCGGACGGAACAGATCGCCACTAAGGGCGTGCCCGGCGGATCTTCGTCCGCGATAGCCGCGCCCAGGCGGCCCCTGGCGACACCGCCGGATCGCCCGGATACGCCCGGTATGAGGGCCATCCAGCGGCGCCGCCAGGAACCACCTGGATCACGGCTCTCATCGAACAAGATCCACCGGACACGCCCTAGTCGGGCTGCAGCGGAAGCTCGACGACGATCGCCGTCCCCTCCCCGGGGGGGCTGCTGACCTCGATCGCCCCGCCCAGGGCATGCACCCGGTCACGCAGCCCGATCAGACCCGAGCCCCCCGCGGGGTCGGCGCCGCCGATGC
>NZ_BAAAJG010000010.1:0-799 GCF_039526725.1 Pseudonocardia aurantiaca | reverse complement strand
CGGACACGACGTAGTAGGCCGCCACCTCGATCGGCGGCGCGGCGCGGGTGTCGGTCCGGATGTCGAGTTCCACCGGGATCGCCGCGCGGCGGGCCAGGGTGCGCAGGGCCGGGCCGAGCCCGCCCTCGGACAGGATCGCCGGGTGGATGCCGCGGGTGATCTCGCGCAGCTCCTCGATCACCACATGGAGCTCGTCGGCGACGCGGCCGATCTGCGTCTGAAGGGCGGTGCGGTCCGCGGGCTCTGTGGACTGGGCCAGGCGTAGCTCGAGGCCGAGCGAGACCAGTCGCTGCTGGGTGCCGTCGTGCAGGTCGCGCTCGATGCGTCGGCGAGCGTCGTCGGCGGCGGCGACGATGCGGGCGCGGGAGGCGGTGAGCTGGGCGCGGCTGTCGGCGTTCGCGATCGCGGTGCCGACGAGCTCGGTGAAGCCGGCCATGCGCTGTTCGGTGTCGGCCGGCAAACGCTCGAGCACCCCCCCGATGGCGATCGCGCCCCAGAGATGCCCCTCGACGACGATCGGCGCTGCGACCGCCGACCGGAGTCCGATCTGGCGGACGGCGTCGGCGAACGCGCAGGAGGCTTGGCTGTAGTCGTCGCAGCGCGCCGAGCGGCCGGTGCGCAGGACGACCGCCACGGCCACGGGCGGCTCAGGCCTCCATCGGCTCCCCACCGGTAGCTCGCCCTGATGGTCGCCGACGCGGGTGAGAACGGTCACCGCGCCGTCGAGATCGAGGCGGACGATGTTCGCGCCGTCGGCACCGAGGACGCTGCTGACCTCCTGGGCGACGGCCGCGAGGAC
>NZ_BAAAJG010000009.1:0-196305 GCF_039526725.1 Pseudonocardia aurantiaca | reverse complement strand
GCTGCCGCCCGCGCTGGCCGCCGCTGCGACCGCCGAACGCGACCGGGCCATCGCCGACGAGGCGCTCCGCGCAGCCGACCGGGCCGCGGGCGACCGCCGCCGCGACGAGACCGCCGCGGCCCGCGCCGAGCAAGAGGCGCGGGGCGCCGTGGACACCGTGGATCGGCGCATCGCACAGCTCGAATCGGCCCTCGCCGGTGCGCCGGGTGACGACGAGGCCGCCGCCGAGCTGCGGCGTCTCGACGCGCTCGACGCCGCGGTGCGCGAGGCCGACTCCGAGCTGCGCACGGCGCGGGGCGCGCTGCGCACCGCCGAGCGGGCCGAGGCCGAGGTCGCCCGCGAGGTCACCGCGGCCTGGCACGCGCTGCGGGCCGCCCGCGACCCGCTCGTCCCGCTGGGTGCGCCCGCCGTGAGCGGCGACGAGCTGCTCGCGGCGTGGGAGGCGCTCACCGGCTGGGCGCGGGAAGCGGCCGCCGTCCGGGCCGAGCAGCTGGACGAGGCCACGACGGCCGCGCGGGCCGCCCGGGAGGCGCGTGCCGCCGTGGAGCGCCGCATCGCGGACGACCTCGACGCGCACCACGTCGCCGCCGCGCCGCCGCTCGGGAGCACCGCATCCGCCGCCGTCGCCGGTGCGCTCGCCAGGGCCCGCTCGGTGCAGGAACGGATCGCGGAGCGGCGGGCCACCGCCGAGAAGCTGCGCGCCGATCGGGACGAGGCGGAGTCAGCGCAGCAGGTTGCGAAGCTGCTCGGCAACCTCCTGCGCTCCGACGGGTTCCCCCGGTGGCTCGTGGCGTCCGCGCTCGACGCGCTGGTCGCCGACGCGTCGCGGAGCCTCGCCGAGCTCTCCGGCGGCCAGTTCGAGCTCACCCACGAGGGCGGCGAGTTCCTCGTGATCGACCACACCGACGCCGACGCACGGCGGCCGGTCAAGACCCTCTCCGGCGGAGAGACGTTCCAGGCGAGCCTCGCGCTCGCGCTCGCCCTGTCGGCGCAGATGTCCGGGCTCGCCGCGCAGGGTGCCGCCCGACTGGAGTCGATCTTCCTCGACGAGGGCTTCGGCACCCTCGACGAGGCCAACCTGGAGACCGTCGCGAGCACGCTGGAGAGCCTCGCCTCCCGCGGCGACCGCATGGTCGGCGTGATCACCCACGTGCCGGCGCTGGCCGAGCGGGTGCCCGTGCGGTTCGTCGTGAGCCGCGACCAGCGCACCTCGTCGATCGTGCGGGAGAACCTGTGAAATTCGCCGTCGACCCCTGGGACCCCTCCTACGGCACGAGCCTCGACGCCGAGCTGGGGGAGTCGGCCGCGCAGGTGGCGCTCGACGTCGAGCTTCCCGCCGCGCAGTGGCGGCCCCTCGACCCGGACCCCACGCTCACGCCGCCCGAGGCCGTGCTCTTCGTCGACGGCGTGCGGCGGATCGACGCGCAGGTCTGGGTCGAAGAGACCGATGGTGACGGCGAGGCCTCACCGGCGCTGTGCGCCTCCTACGCCGCGGGAGTGGTCTGCTGCTGCCGGACGGACGGGGCGCACCTGGTGGCCGCGCACGTCCGGCGGGGGCTCTTCACCACCGCCACCAGCGCCACCGACGTCCCCACGGCCGCGGGCACCTACCGCGCCAACCACACGGCGTTCTTGCCCGACGTCGGCCCGGCCCAGGTGCTCAGCCTCGCGGTGCAGCGGGAACTGGGCGACACCGAGCTGGAGACCGCCGCGCTCGCGAGAGGCGGCCACGGGATCGAGGACGACCTGCTCGTCGTCGACGGGCCGCTGCGCGGGCGGCAGCACCTGCCCCGGGTGATCGGGTTCGTGAAGACCCACCGCAGCCAGTACCTGCCCCCGCACGCGGCCGGGGTGGTCGCGGAGCTGCGCAGCGGGCAGCGCACCCCGGTGTTCCGGCTGGGGAGCTCGTGGGAGCGCTACACCTGGTACCTGCGGCTCCCGTGCCGGCCGGGCGCGCCGTGGGCCGGGGTGGTGCGGGTGGAGTGCAGCGCGGAGCTCACCGCAGACGCTGCGATCGCGCTCGCGTCGCGTAGCCAGGTGACGCTTGGCCGGTTCGCCTCCACCGAGTACAAGGACTCCCGCGCGCCGCAGAACCTCTACCCGATCGCGGGGCTGGAGCGGGAGCTGCGCAGGCGGCTCGGCGAGCCGAACCTGCTCTACCGGGCCCTGCGGCGCGCTGCCGTCGCTGCCGCGGCGTAGCCGCTGCCGAGGTCAGCGGTTCGGAGATCCTTGCGGGCGGATGGCGCGCACGCTGAGCCACGCGGCCGCCATACCGACGACGACGCCGATCACCGTGTCGATGAACCGGAGAATGGGCTGCTGCCAGGCGTGCTGCGGACTTACCGCGGCCACGACCATGATGACCGTCGTTGTGATCGCGGCCGTGACTGCGTCGCCTGGGCGGCCGATCAGCGTGGCGGCCAGGGCGCTGAGCCCGATCAGCAGCACCAGGGCCCACGTGTGAAAGGGCAGGAAAATCAGGTAAGCCAGACAGAGGACGAAGCTCACTGACGTCGCCGCCATCCGGGACAGCGCGGCGCTTGTGCTCTGCTGAATGCTGTCCCGGCAGACGAAGATCGTGGCGATCACCGCCCACATGCCGCGTAGGAGGGTCCTGGACAACTCCGCCCGTAGCGAGCGGCGTCCAGGTGGGTGCATCGCAAGGCGGACGATCGGGCCGATACCGCTGTTGTATCGGCCCGATCGTCCAACGCCGCGAGGTGCCCGCCTGGGCGTCGCGCAGTAGGGCCGAGTTGTTCAGGGCGCTCCTCTAGGAGGTCATCGTCGGAGGACACGGAATAGATGCGAGCCAACAGGTTGGTGGTGAGCAAGAACGTGAGCAGGCACGCGATGGCGAGGACGGCGCTGGCCGCGACGGCGGCTCTGATCTCTGCGCTTGCGGGGTGGCGCCACGCGGTCATTCGATGTCCAGCTCCCGCAGGTTGGTCCGTGCGAGCTCGATGAGCTCCTGGCCTCCTCCGGACAGGATCGTCCTGGTGGCGTAGAGCGTGAAGCCCTTGATCTGGCCGTAGGTGAGCTTGGGTGGCAGCGAGAGCTCCTGCCGAGCGGTGCGGACGTCGACCAGGGCGGGGCCGTCATGATCGAACGCCGCGCGTAGCGCGTCCCCGAGCTCGTCGGATGCCTCGACCCGCGCGCCGAACAGCCCGGCTGAGCGGGCGATTCCGGCGAAGTCGGGATCGGTGAGATCCGTGCCGAAGGTGACTATCCCGCCCGCCTTCATCTCCAGCGCGCCATCTCGGCGCAGCGCATCCGTGAACCCGTTGAGCGAGTCACCGGGAATCCCATACACCCGGCGCACCCCGGACGCCTTCAGCGTCGCCACCATGGCATCGGCCACCGTGCCAGCCATAACGTGCTCCCTCCATCTGTGATCGGCCCATCTGTGATCGGCCCATCTGTGATCAGCGCTGTAACGCAGCTTCGTGTGCTGGATCAGTCAGGAGCGCGAGCCGACACAACGGCACCGCTTCAATCGTCGTCGCCATACTCGGGATCGATCCCGGTGTCGATTTCGTGCATGGCGGCCTCCTCGGCGGAGGCGGCGCCGCCGTCGATACCCACGTCGATGGCCTCGAGCGAGTCCGAGGTCTCCTCACCGGCGCCGGCATCGGCGATCACGAGCCGACCGGAACGCCCGATGTCGGTGAAGGATTCCTCGGGTTGTTCGCGGCGCAACCGGTCGTCGAGGGACTCGTGCGCGCCGGTGACCTCGACGTCGTCGAGGCCGTACGGGCGGTCCGGCGGGATGTAGCCGGCGTCGAGCGGATCGGTCCCGGGCGGCCCGACCAGCGTCTCCTCGGGGTCCTCCTGAACCGATTCGCCCAGCTCGGCCGACTCGGGCTGCGCCTCGTAGTCGTGCTCGGGCGGGCGCTCGTCGTCGCGTCGTTGCATTGGGTCGTCCCCTTCGATCTGGTCGAGACTGGTTACCCGGCTCCGGCCGTGTGTCTCGGGGTCGGAGCGGGGCCGCAGCCCGAGGCCGAGCGTTCAGCCCGTCAAACTCCGGGCGGCGGCCGCGATGTGCTCGGCGTCGATGCCGGCCCAGGCCATCAGCTCCTCCCCGGACCCGGAGCCGGGCATGCCGCTCACGGCGAGGCGGGCCAGTTCCAGGGCGGCCGGTCCGGAGGCGAGTAGGGCGTCGGCGACGGCGGACCCGAGCCCGCCTTCGGGGTGGTGGTCCTCGGCGACCACGATCCGGCCCGAGGTGGCGGTGGCGGCCGCGGCGAGTGTGGCGGCGTCGATCGGCTTGACGGAGTAGCAGTCGATGACGCGGGCCGAGATCGCGTTCTGCCGGAGGAGCTCGGCTGCGCGCAGGCAGGCGTGCAGCGTGACCCCGGCGCCGACGAGGGTGACGTCGTCGGTGTCGCTGGAGCGGAGGACCTTCGAGCCGCCGACGGGGAAGGGCTCCCCGGCCGGGTAGAGGACGGGGTAGGCGCCGCGGGTTGTGCGCAGGTAGCTGATCCCCGGGGTGGTGGCCATCGCCTCGACCAGCGCGACGGTGCTGGTGGCGTCGGCCGGGTAGAGCACCGTCGAGCCGTGCACCGCGCGCAGCATGGCGAGGTCTTCCAGCGCCATCTGCGAGGGGCCGTCGGCGCCGATCTCCACACCGGCGTGGGAGCCGACCAGCCGCAGGTCGACGCCGGAGATGGCGCCCATCCGGATGAAGTCGTAGGCCCGGGTGAGGAACGCGGCGAAGGTGGAGGCGAACGGGCGGTAGCCGCGCACGGCGAGGCCGGTTGCGGCGGCCACCATCTGCTGCTCGGCGATGAACATCTCGAAGTACCGGTCCGGATAGGTGTGGGCGAACTCGTCGGCGTGGGTGGAGTTGCTCACCTCCCCGTCGAGCGCGACCACTCGGCCGTCGCGTCCGCCCACCGCGACCAGGGCGTCCCCGTAGGCCTTGCGGGTGGCGACCTTCTCACCGACGCCGTACTCCGGCAGGGCGGCACCGGGCGCGGGCGGCTCGGGCCGCGGCTCGGGGACGCGGTAGGGCCGCGGGCCGCGGATGGTGAGGTTGCGGACGCCGCCGAGCTCGGCGATCGCCCGCTCGGCCATGTCGGGCGGGAACGGCTTGCCGTGCCAGCCGTCGCGGTCCTCGACCTCGGAGAACCCGTAGCCCTTGATGGTCCTGGCCAGGATCACCGCGGGCTGGCCGTCGGGCGGTTCCGCCGCCAGTGTGAGGACGTCGTCGATGGCGTTCAGGTTGTGGCCGTCGACGGTGAAGACGCGGGCGCCGAAGGCTTCCGCCCGCCGGGCGTAGGCGTCGAGGTTCCAGCCGAGCTCGGTGGGCCCGCGTTGCCCGAGGCGGTTGACGTCGACGATCGCGATGAGGTTGGACAGCCGGTAGTACGAGGCTTTGTCCAGCGCCTCCCACATGGATCCCTCGGCCATCTCGCTGTCCCCGCAGAGCACCCACACCCGGTAGGGCAGCCGCTCCAGGTACCGGCCGGCCAGTGCGACGCCGACGCCGTCGGGCAGCCCCTGGCCGAGCGACCCGGTAGCGACGTCGACCCAGGGCAGTACCGGCGTGGGGTGGCCCTCCAGGCGCTGCCCGAAGCGGCGGTAGCCGGTCAGCAACTCGTCCTCGGACACGACGCCCACGGCCCTGAAGACCGAGTACAGCAGCGGCGAGGCGTGGCCCTTGGAGAAGATCAGATGGTCGTTGGACGGCGAGCGCGGGTCGTCCCAGTCGTAGCGCAGATGGCGGCTGACGAGCGTGGCGATCAGGTCCGCAGCGGACATGCTGGAGGTGGGGTGCCCCGAGCCGGCGCTGGTGGACGAGCGGATCGAGTCGACCCGTAGCTGCGCCGCCAGCTCGGCCACCGTGTCCAGATCGATCCTGGTGACGGGCGCGGAGGTGGTCATGGGAACTCTCCTCGAGGTGCGCGCAGTGGCGGGTCAGGCGTCCGATGTGCCGCGGTTCGGTGCCGTGATCGTCACCGAAGCCTCGGTCGTGTAGACCAGGAAGGTCAGGGTTTCCTGGAAGTAGAGCTGGATGCTGTCGGTGTTGTGGGCGAGGTAGCCGATTGCGACGTCCTGGCCGATGTGCAGCTCGAAGTCGCCGCCGCGGGTGGTGAGCAGGAACGCGCCGTCGACGGCGGGCGCCCAGATGATCTCGCCGTCGATGAGCCGGGCAATGTGGTCGTAGACCGGGAAGCCGTGGTCGGAGGTCTCGCTGACGGAGGTGTAGGCGTCGGCGCTGAGCGCCAGTGTGTACGGGCCGTTCACACCGGCCAGTCGCAGTGCGGTCGCGGCGTGGCTGATGGCGTCGGGATACTCACGCACGTCCGTCGGGAGCGTGATGGCCGGGTTGGACGAGCTGGCGCGGATTCCGGCGATGCCGGCGTCCGGGTATCCGTCGAAGATCGCGCGGTCCTCGGCGAAGGCGAGCCGGCGGGCCGCGTCCTTGACCGGCTGCCAGTCGGCGTCCTTGGCTCCGCGTTGGACGTCGTCGACCTGCCGCCGGTCGACGGTGAAGGGGACGCGCAGCTCGACGATCGGCTGTGACCGGCGGGTACGGGCGATGAGGCCGTCCGTGTGGGGATCGACGGCCTGCAGGTGCCCGGTGCCGACCGCCGACAACTGAACACCGTCCGGGCCCGCGACATCCACGATGCGGCGGCCGGCCACGTTCCGGCGAAAGGTGCGCCGCGCCTCGTCTTCCAGATCGGCCCATGCCGCCGCGGAGATCGGCGCCAGCTCACGATGCAGGTTGTCCATCACACGTCACTTCCTCTGAGATCACCGATGCCGAGGGATCGCGGAAGTGGCGTGTTCGAGTCGACCGCCTCGGCGGGCGCATGGTGGACGTACACCCGGTCCTCGGCCCGAGTCGCCGCGATGGCGGGCGGATCGGGCGGGTCGTCGAGGAAGTCCGCGCTCGGGACGAAGAACAGGAGGCCGGTGACGGCGGTGGAGAAGTCCAGGATCCGGTCGTGGCGTGCCGGCGGGGCGCCGAGGAACATTCGCTCCAGCATCAGTTCGGTGACGGTCGGGGTGCGGGCGTAGCCGATGAAGTAGGTGCCGAACTCACCGGGCCCGACCTCGCCGAAGGGCATGTTGTCGCGCAGGATCTCGTGCTTGGTGCCGTCCGGGTCTTCGATGGTGGTCAATGCGACGTGGGAGTCGGGTGGCTTGACGGCGTCGTCGAGTTCGATGTCGGACAGCTTTCGGCGGCCGATCGCCAGTTCCTGGGCTTCGACCGGCTGGGCGTTCCACGCGCGCAGATCGTGGAGGTACTTCTGTACGATCACATAGCTTCCGCCGGCGAATGGCGGGTCCTCGGCGCCGATCATGACGGCGTCGTGGGCGACCGGTCCGACGGGGTTCTCGGTGCCGTCGACGAATCCCAGCAGGTCGCGGACGTCGAAGTACTTGAAACCGTGCACCTCGTCGCGAACGCTGACCGCGTCGCGGATCCGGTCCATGATCTCCGCCGCCAGCGCGAAGCACAGGTCCGGTCGCTGGGCCCGGATGTGGAACAGCAGGTCGCCGGGGGTGGCCACGGCGCGGTGAACGGGACCGGTCAGCTCGCGGAACGGGTGCAGCTCGGCCGGGCGAGACCCGGCGAACAACCGGTCCCAGGCATGCGACCCGATCCCCGTGACGCAGCTCAACGTGGCCTGCTGTGCCCGGAACCCGACGGCTCGCTGCAGCCCCGACAGCTCGGGCAGCAGTTCCCGCACCGTCGACTCGCCCCCGGCATCGATGGTCACCACCAGGAAGATCGCCGCCCGCGTCAGCGGACTCAGTACCGCCTGCGGGATCACCTCCCGCTCTGGAGTCACTGGCGGCCGCTCAGTGCCAGGCGCGCGGCGCTCACGTCTTCCCCGCCATGGCCGGCGGCGACAGCGGCCCGCCATTGGCGCGACAACGCGGCCAGCAGCGGCAAGGTGGCGCCGTCCGCCGCCTCGAGCGCCAGGTCGACGTCTTTGAGCGCCCATTGCAGCGGGAACTCGGGCGTGAAATCGCCGTGTTCCATCTTGTGCAGTTTGGCGTCGGCGATCGGTGCGTCCAGCGGGCCGCCCTCGATCGCTTCGCCCAGCTTGGCTGCGTCGATGCCCAGCCGGTCGGCCAGCTCCGACGCCTCGGCCACGCCCTCGATCAGGATGGCCATGTAGGCATTGATCGTCAGTTTCATCGCGCTGCCTCGGCCGGCTTTGCCCAGCCACACGGTCTTGCGCCCGATCGCCCCGAACACCGGGCGCACAGCAGGCTCGGCGTCAATCGGCCCGGAGGCCAGGATGAGCAGTTGGCCGGCCTCGGCCGGACCCTTGCTGCCCGAGACCGGCGCATCCACGAGCCGGACATCAGGCCGCAGCCGGGCGAGCTGCACGCCGAGCTCGGCTGTCGCCGTCATGCCGATCGTGCCCATCTGCGCCCACACCGCTCCCGACGCGAACGCCTCGGCCGCGCCGTCGTCGAGGACCGCCGAGCGCACGGCCTCGGCAGTGGGGAGCATGGTGATCACCACACTGGCATCCCGGACCGCCTCCGCCACGGACGTGGCCGGCCGCGCCCCGGCTTGCGCCAGTGGCGCAAGCGCCTCTGCCGACCGGTCCCAGCAGGTCGTGGACAGACCGGCCGCAACCAGGTTGCGGACCATCGCGGAGCCCATGATCCCGGTACCGAGCACCGCCACCGACACGCCGGCCCGATCATCCGTGGTCGTCATTTCTGCCTCCGCTTCGTGGTGAACAGGGTCCCGCCGGGCAGGCCACGTAGTGATGTCCAACCTCGGCAGGCGGGCCGGACAATTGATCTGGGTGGATCGCGATTGTGTGGCGCCCCGCATGGAGGGTGCGGCCAGCGTGCCAGCGAGACGACATGACAGCAATGGTCAATATCGCTCGCCAGGATTTTTCGATCGCCGCCGACGCGGCCGATCGGCGGATGCCGGCTTGCCGAGATCATGGTTCAGCGGTGACTGATTCCGCTGCGATCTTTCCCGTTGGTCTTCGATCACGGCGAAAGCGCGCGACGCCGTCCCCGGACCGGCCGATGCCTCGGCTACCGGAAAATCGCCCGGCAGTCGAGACATCGGCGCAATGCACTCGTGGCCGGGAGCGGCGATGCGACGCATGATCCACGTCCCGGCGCCCGGCCGGCCCATCGGGCGGACCGGGACCATCGCCGGGAGACGATTTCATGCTCCGGTTCATGCTCCGGGCAAGCCGTAGCCCAAGGAGATGTTGAGGGTGGTGGCGAAGGTGAGGTACATCAGCCAGACGCCGGTGACGATCCGGGTGAACCCGAGCGCACGCTCCGCCGGGTTGATCAATGCGGGCGCGGCCGCGGCACCGACACTGACCGCGCTGCTGCGGTTCTCGCCCACCTCCGGCCCATTTGGTGGGGTAGCCGGAAACAGACTGGAGCCGATGTGGAAGCTGGCAAAGAATTCACAGATGTAGACTGCGGTGAGCCCGGCGAACACGATTCCGACGGGCCAGGCTCCGGCTGAGAAGAACACCACCACGCCCAGTACCGAGATGATGGTGAACGGGATCGACATGAGGCCGATGGGTCGTCCGTCGTTTCCGTGGTAGCGGTTCCACCCGATCGCGAACCAGTGGATGCCGTAGGCGGAGAACGCCAGTGCCGCGGTGTAGAGGATCGGTTGCGTCAGAGTCTCCAGCCAGGAGAGGGCAACGAACAGATAGACGCCGGTGATGAACTGGCAGAAGCCCGGCATCCAAATGCCCCAGATCCCACTCGCGCGGTCCACCAACGGGTCCCGGCGGAGCGAGCCGAACAGTTCCTGAGGGCCGTAGATGAGATAGCCGGTGCCCAGCCCGAAGAATCCCAGGACAACCGGCGCGAACGGCGTTGTCGCGAACATCACTGGCATCGATGCTGCTGCCTTTCCAGTTGGTGGCGCATGCGGAGGTCCGTGCGGGTGGGTTCGCGTGCTTCACCTGGCGAGAGTGCACGGATGAGCCCCAGGGTCGACTTTCCGCTGGCCCTTGTCCTCACCGTCAGCATGAATCTGCCCTTCCCGTCAGCACTGCCCCTGGCATGCCTGCTAGTGGGAAGGGGCGCCGACGCTCGTCTCGCCGGTCGGCCCGGCGTCGGACGAGCGACCTGCGCGGACGGGCGGCGCTCCGATTCACACTGCAGGCAGCCGCCATGCCGTCGACTGGCTACGTGAGAGCGACGTCGGCCGTAGCTCGCGCAGACGCTGCGCGAAGAGGGCTCCGCCGGCTCGCTGACCGTGTGCTGCGGCCGGGCCGGCCGCAGTCACGGCCGCGAGCGGGGAGCGTACGCGCAGCGCAGGAGGCCGGCGATCGCGGCGCGGCGGCCGGTGCCGGTCAGCTCATAGTCCAGGTCGTCGGGGACGGTGAGCCAGCCGAGCACCAGCCCGCGATGGGTCCACTCGTGCACTGCGTCCCGCAGCTCCTCCGGGTCGGGCGGGGTGCCGTCGGTGCGGCGCCATCCGGGGGCGACCGCGGACCGGACGACCTCGACGATCCGCGCGACCGGAGCCGCCTCCTCCAGCAGCACAGCCGCCGCGACCTCCGCGACCTCGATCTGGAATTCCTCCGTACCGAACCACGCTCGGGCGGACGCCTCGGCGAGGACGGCCGGGTTGGCCTGTGCGGCGCGCCCTGCCGGGCTCAGGCGCAGCATCCGCCCGCGGCGGATCAGCAGTCCGGCGTCGGCGGCCAGACGCCGGAGCGTGACGAACGCGGGGACGTGGCGTTCGCTGCGCACGGTGATGCCGGGTGCGGTCCAGTCGAGGCGGGCCGCGATCTCCCGGATGATCGCCGGGGGCACCCGCTGTGCCTCGGTGAGCGTGATGTTGCGGGCCGCGACGTCCAGGAGCGCCTGCAGCGGCTCCGGCCGCTCCGGCGGCGGTTCGATCACCCCGAGGGCGCGCCGCAGGAGCTCACCTCTCACTGCGGTGCCGGCGTCCAGCCAGCGGTCGCGCCGCTCGGCCCGCACCGCATCGACCGGGACCGCGCCGCCGTGCGCTGAGACGGGTGCGCTGAGCCAGCGCTCCAGCAGCTCGCGCTGCACGTTGCGCCAGCGCCGGCCACCCGGGACCAGCCTGCCCTCCTCGACGGCCTCCTCCAGCAGGCGCTCGGCGCTGTCGAGCATCTCGGCCTCGACGGTGCCGAAGACCGCGGCCCACGCGAGCTGGGGGGTGTCGGGCGGGGTGATGCCGGTGGCGTCGTTGGCCTTCACGAACGCGCGGAAGCCCGCCGAGTCGGAGCGCTCCCACGCGGCGAGTACCTCCGGGTTGTGCCGGCGCATAGCGGCGGCCGCGCGCGGGCGCCCGCTTTGCTCCAGCAGCTGGGCACACGCCTCCGCGACCTCCGCGGACGGTCCGTCGCCCCGGTACGGCACGGTGTGCCAGGCGAACTGCTGGTACTCGGCCTGGCTGCACTCCGCCGGGTCGCGCCCGTCCGCGGAGAGCCACTCCAGCACGCGCTGCTGCGCGGATTCGGCCATGTGGTGCTCCTCCCCGTCAGCCGGCAATCCGTTGCCGCAGTCCACTCGCCCGGCTGACCGGACGTTGCACCGCAGCCCGCACAGCATCCTCTGTTCCGACCACGCGCACGAGTTCCCGCGCCCGTGTGACTGCCGTATAGAGCAGCTCGCGGGTGAGCAACGGCGACTCCGCGGGCGGGAGCACCACCGTGACCCGGCGGAACTGGCTGCCCTGCCCGCGATGCACCGTCATCGCGTGCACGGTGGCCACCTCGGACAGCCGCGACGGCGGGTGCAGCGTGGGCTCACCGCCGCGGGCGAAGGCGACCCGCGGCCCCTCCGGCCGCATGACCACCACGCCGGTGTCGCCGTTGAAGAGGCCGATGTCGTAGTCGTTGGCCGTGACGAGCACCGGCCGGCCGGGGTACCACAGCCCGGATCCGGCGGGGGCGGGCGGCAGCGCCGCGCGCAGCCACCGCTCTATCTCGGCGCTCCACCGCGTGACTCCGAACGGGCCACGCCGGTGCGCGCAGAGAACCCGGTGCTGCTCCAGGGCGGCGAGCGCGGCGGCGGTGTCGCCCGCGAGCGCGGCATCGGTGAGAGCCCGTCCCGCTTGGACGACGTCGGGGCGCACGGCGTCGAACGCGGAGGCAGGCTCCTCGACGGCCGCGAAGGCGAGGTCGGGCTGACCGCTGCGCAGGATGGCGACGGCGGCGTCCGCGTCGCCCGCTTGCACGGCCTTCGCGAACTCGGCGATCGTGCCGCCGAACCGCCAGACGTGCCGCAGCGTGACCACGCCGTTGATCACCGGCTCCTCCGCCGGGGTGGCGCACTGCTCCAAGGCGGCCGTGAGCGCGGGTTCGGGGCGACCTGCGGCCCTGGCCAGGTCGCCGAGCACCGCGCCGGCCTCGACGGAGGCGAGCTGGTCGGGGTCGCCGACCAGCACCAGCCGCGCGTGCGGGCGGACGGCGTCGAGCAGCCGGGCCATCATCGTGAGCGAGACCATGGACGTCTCGTCGACCACCACGACGTCGAACGGGAGCCGCTGCGTGCGGTCGTAGCGGAACCGGCGGTTGCCCGGGCGCCAGCCCAGCAGCCGGTGCAGGGTGGCCGCCTCCGGCACCTTCGCCCGCAGCTGCGGCGGAAGCTCGGCTGCGACGGCCTCCTGCAGCCGCGCCGCGGCCTTGCCCGTGGGAGCGGCGAGCGCGACGCGCGGCGGCGGGCCGGGCTGGTCGTGCAGCAGCTCCAGCAGTCGGGCGACCGTGGTGGTCTTGCCGGTGCCCGGCCCACCCGCGAGCACGGTGACGCGGCGCAGCGCGGTGACCGCCGCCGCGAGCCGCTGCCGCTCCGAGCCGGGGGCGACGAACAGCCGGTCCAGCCCCGCCCGCAGCCGCGGGAGGTCGACCTCGGGCGCACCGGTGGCAGCTCGCTCGTCCAGCGATCGGCGCACCACCTCCTCCTCGCCCCAGTACCGCTCGAGGTAGAGCAGCCCGTCCACCAGCCGCAGCGGCCGCCCCGGCGGTGCGTCCGCCCCGTCGGCGACGAGCGGACCGGCGGTGCAGGCGGCGAGCCAGCCCGCCGGCTCGGGCCACGGGAGCGCCGAGACGTCGACCAGCTCGTCGGCCTCGCCCAGCACCGTGCGGCTGACCGCGGCGAGGTCGACGCACACCGACCCCAGCCGCACCGCGCGCACGGCCAGGGCCACCGCGAGCAGCACCCTCTCGTCGGTCTCACCGCCGAGCCGCCCCACCCGTTCCGCGACGTGGACGTCCGACGGGTCCAGCACCCCCGCCGTGTTGAACACGGCCAGCAGCCCGGTGGCCGAGCGCGCCAGCCGGACGTCCCCGGCGTCTTCCGGCGCCGGCCCAGCGCCCGATATCCCGAGTGTCGCCGTCACGAGTCACCTCCGTGCAGCAACTCGGACAGCTCCACCACCAGCGCCGCGGGTGGCGCCCAGCTGAAGACGCCGCAGGGCACGCCCCCCACGACGGGCGTGTCCGGCCCGCACATGCCCCGCACGAACAGGTACAGCACCCCACCGAGGTGACGTTCTGGGGTGTACCCACGAAGCCGCCAGCGCAGATACCGGTGCAGGGCCACCGCGTAGAGCAGCGACTGCAGCGGGTAGTGCGCCGCCACCATCGCGTCGGCCAACCGCGGGGGCGTGTAGTGGGCGGCGGTGAGCGGCTCGCGGCCCTCCGGGGTGACCGGGCCGAGCCAGTTGGTCTTGTAGTCGACCACCGCGAACCGCTCCCCGGGGAGCCGCAGCACGGCGTCGATGCTCCCGGTGAGGTAGCCGCGGAGCTGCTGCTCCGGCAGCGCGGCGAGGACGTCGGGGTAGCCACGCAGCGGGTCGCCCGCCGGCAGGTGCCTGCTGATCAGCGGAGCGAGCGCCGCGAGCGGCACCGGCTCGCCGGGCGAGTCGCCGCCTGCGAGCGGGAGCTCGAAGTCGAGCTCGGCGAGCCGGTCGCGCGGGGTGAGATCGGCGAGCCGCAGCCCACCGGCGAGCGGGCCGAGTGGCGTGCGTGCCGCGGGCAGCAGCGCTGCGGCCAGCGCATCCGGGTCGACGCCTGCGGTGGGGTGGCGGGCGAGCTGCTCGCGGGCGTGCCCGGTGAGCTCGCCGAGCAGGTCGGGGGCGCTGAAGTCGGCTGCCTCGAATACCGCGTGGACGAGCGTGCCGAACGCGGCCCCGACCGGCAGCCCGGCCATCGGCGACGGCACGGCGGCGGGGTCGGACCCGGCGGGCGCCGGCGCGCCGCGCGCGGGGCTCCCGTCGCCACCCCCGTCCAGCTCGACGGGCGCCTCGTCGTCGACGCCCGGCTCCTCGGGCTCGCTGGCCACCCCCGGCCCGTGCCCCGACGTGGCGGTGAGAGCGCTGTAGGAGGTGCGCCGCCACGCGATGTCGAGCCGCCGGGTGAACTCCGCAGCCCGCAGTTCGGCCGACGTCTCCGACCGCCCGGCGAACCCGGCAGGCGCGGGCGTGGTGCCGCTGACCTCCTCCACCGCGATGTGTGCGCAGGCGAGGGCGCGGAGCCCGTCGACCGCGGCCCGGTCGGACGGCACCCGGTACGCCCCGGCAGGTTCGGTGCCCGGGGCCGGCCGTCCGACCAGCAGCCGGTGCAGCGGTGAGGTGGAGGTGGTGGTGGCGGGCACCCACCACGTGACCACCTGGCAACCCGCCCTGGTGAGGGCCACGTACAGCAGACGCAGGTCCTCGCCCGCCTCCTCGGCCCGGTGCCGGGACACGCTCTCCTTCCACCCCTCGCCGGTCTCCCCGCCGACGTCGAGCACCCGCGCGCCCCGCTCGTCGTGCAGCAGCGGGACGTCCGGGTCGCGCACGTTGCGGTCCCACGCGAAGGGCACGTAGACGATCGGGAACTCGAGGCCCTTGCTCCGGTGGATCGTGATGATCTGAACGGCGGCAGCGTCGGACTCCAGCCGCCGGCTGCGCTCCACCACCACGTCGCCCGCGGCGTCGGCGACGCGGTGGCGCAGCCAGTCGACCAGCGCGGCGGGCCCGAGGTGATCGGCCACGGCCGCAGCGTGCAGAGCCTGCGCGACGTGGCGCACGTCGGTGAGCAGCCGCTCGCCCTCGGTGCTCGCAAGCAGCCGCCGGGGCAGGCCGGTGCCCGTGGTGACCGCCTCCAGCAGCGCCGCCACGCCCCGCTCGTGCAGCACGCCCGCCCAGGTGCGCATGGTGGCACCGAGCTCGTCGAGCAGGGCGTCGGCGTCGGGACCGCACAGGTCGGCGACGCTGTGCCCGAGGAAGCAGGTGAGCGCCGCGGCCCGCACGCGGAACGCCCTCGGCTGCTCCAGCGCCTCGAGCAGCAGCAGCCACTCCTTCGCCACCGGAGTGCCGAACACACTCGTGGTGCCGGACAGGACTGCGGGCACACCCGCCGCGGCAAGCGCGTCGCGGATCATCCCGCCCTGATCGTTGGTGCGCACGAGCACGGCGACGTCGCCCGGCAGGACGGGGCGGCCGTCCAGCGTGGCCGGGCTCGCCAGCAGCGCAGCGAGGTCGGCGGCGAGGTCGCGGGCGACGAGCTCGCGCGCGGCGCCGACGACCGCGAGGTCGCGCCGTGGCGCGCGCGGCAGCCCGTTGCGGGTGGCGACCCGCAGCCGGAACGGCGTGTCCACCGGGGTCCCGCGCAGCCGCCTGCCCTCGTGCGCCGACTCGACCGGGTGCACGGTGATGCGGCGGTCGCCCAGAGCCGCGCCGTTGAACACCGTGTCGAGAGCGTCGAGCAGCGGGGCGTCGCTGCGCCAGTTGACGGCCAGGGTGGCGTGGTTGGTGGCCGCCTCCGTGGCTTCGAGGTAGGAGACGACGTCGGCGCCCCGAAAGGCGTAGATGGCCTGCTTCGGGTCGCCGATGAGGACGAGCGTGGTGTGGCCGTGGAAGGCGCTGCGCAGGATGTGCCATTGCACCGGGTCGGTGTCCTGGAACTCGTCGACGAGCACCACCCGGTAGCGCGAGCGCAAGCGCTCCGCCGCCCCGCGCTCGGGTAAGCCCCGGTCTGGATCTCCCAGCGCGTCGGCGAGCCGGGTGAGCATGTCGTCGTAGGTGTAGATGCGCCGCACGTGCTTGCGGCGGGTGACCTCGGCGCGCACCGCCGTGGCGAACCGGTGGCGGACGTGGGCGGTGCTGCCGGGCTCCGCGCCCGCCGGTTCGAGCCGGGCCTGCCCGTCGTCGACGGCCCGCCGGGCCAGCGCCAGCGCCTCGGCCCGGGTGAACGCTGGGCTGCCGGAGCCGTGCGCCCCGTACTTGCGGACGTAGAAGTCGTCGACCACCTCGGCCACCAGGTCGTCGATCGACTCCACGAACATCGCGTCGCGGTCGCTGTCGCCCGCCACCCCGAGGCCGGCCAGCATCTGCTGGCAGAACTGGTGGGTGGTGGCGATGGTGGCCGCGTCGAACTGGGTGAGCGCCTTCCGGAGCCGCGCCCGGCGCGCCGCCACCTCGGTGTCCGGGGCGTCGGCCAGCATCGCGAGCACCGAGTCGAGGCCCGCACGGGCCGTGGCCGGATCGGCGAGCCCCCGCTCGGCCGACACCAGCCGCTCCCGCACCCGCTCGCGCAGCTCCTGGGTGGCCTCCCGGCCGAACGTGACGAGCATGAGGTCGGGCAGGGTGGCGTGCCCCTCGGCGACGTACCGGGTGGCCAGCGCGGCGATCGTGAACGTCTTGCCGGTGCCCGCGCTCGCCTCCAGCACCGTGGTGCCGGTGGGCAGCTCGCCGCAGACGTCGAACGCGGCAGGGGCCAGCACGGCGGCTCCGATGGCTGCGCTCACAGCCGCACCACGTCCTCCGCCGTGAGCAGCGGCGACCACAGCTGCATCGCCAGCGACCCGAACCGGCTGGGCTCGCCGCCCGGCTCGGCTCCGGCCGTGAGGATCTCCGGGCCGGCAGCCGGACCCCACGCTCGGACGTGCGCGTCGTCGCCGCGCTCCGCGCCCGCCCCCGCCGTCCACTTGCGCAGCGCCTCGTCGAGAGCTGCCGACGCCTCGGCCCCGCCCCGGCGGACGGTGGCGTAGGTGTGGGCGGCGACGGTGGGCAGTGGCAGCGGTTCGCGCAGGCCGGCGCGGTAGATCGTGACCAGCTCCGCGAGAGTCGCCGTGGCCTGGGCGGCGCTCACCGGGCCCGCTGTGGCCTTGGCCAGCCCGTACTTCGCGCCTCGGCCGAGGGTGATGGCGCGCCACGGCTCGCCGGTGGCGGCAGTGAGGGCCAGCAGGCGGGCCCACGCCCGCACCCGCTGCTTCGGCGCCAGCCGCGAGAACTCGACGCGCAGCAGCACCTGCCCGTACAACCCACCCAGCGTGCCGACCACGTGTGTGCCATCGGGCAGGGCGACGTCGACGTCACGGTCGGCCGCCTCGCCTGCGCGGTACGGCTCGGCGGCCGCGACGAGCGGCTCGACGTCGTCGAGCACACCGGCCAGCAGGGCGTCGCCCAGTGCACCTGGGGGCAGTTCGCCGCGGCGCCACTCGGCCTGCCGGCAGCGGTCCAGCGGCTGGCCGGCGAGTCGGTCGCGCAGCAGCCGGTCGCCGATCGACCACTTGGCGAGCCCGTCGAGATCGACGGGCAGCGCGTCGGCCGGGTCGTCGTCGCCTGCGAACAGGGAGAGCCCGACGCGCTGGCGGAGGAACTCCTTGACCGGGTGCTCGAGGAACGTGACGAGGTCGTCGAGCCCGACGACAGCTGAGTGCGCCGGCGCGAGCGGCTCGGCCAGGAACGGCGCGGGCGGCCTCTTCTGGCCGGTGGCCGCACGCGCCCCGGCCAGCTCGGTGCGGTCGAAGCTGAACGGACCCGGGCCGAGCTCTCCCGGCGCGAAGTTGCGGGCGTCGAAGGGCTGCAGAGGGTGGCGCACCACCACCAAGTCGCGGCCGTCGGGGCCCGCGGTGGCCTCGATCGCGTCGAGCAGCTCGCCCAGCGGTACGGCGGGCGGGCGCCGGGCGCCGGTGCGCTCGTCAGCGCCGGAGTGCACGACGACCAGGTGCTCGGTGGCCGCGCAGATCGCGTCGAGAAGGAGCTGGCGGTCCTCGCTGCGCGGGTCGCGCTCGCCGGCCACCGGGTCGCGGGCGAGCAGGTCGTCGCCGTCGGGCACACCGGCTCGCGGGAACACGCCGTCGTCGAGCCCGAGCAGGCAGATCACCCGGTGCGGCACCGACCGCATCGGCACCAGCGTGGCGAACGTGAGTGTGCCTGTGCGGAAGTTGGCGCGGGTGGGCCGGCCGCGCAGCCGCTCGGTGAGGAGGCCGCGGACATCCCCCAGCTCCAGCGGGACGGTGGCCGCATGCGGCCCGGCCGCGCGTGCGGTATCCGCCAGCTCCGTGCGGGCCTGGACGGCCTGCCACTCGTCGTCGCCCGTCACGTCGGTGAGCACGTCGAGCCCCGTGACGAGCGCCTCCACCCAGCGCTCCAACGGCTGCTCGCCCGTGAGCGCGCCGAGCACCGCGGCGAGCCGGGAGACGAACTCGGCCAGCCGCCCGACCCGCTCCACGTCGCCGGAGTCGATGTCCTCCATCGGGAGGGCCGTGCCGAGCCACGCCGAGCCGGGCCCGGAGCCGTCGCCCCCCATCGTGACGCCGAGCAGCAGCCGGTCGAGCCCGGCCGACCACGTGTTCTGTGCGAACCCGTCGAGGTGGAACGGCGCCCGGTGCGGCCCGTCGAGGCCCCATCGCACGCCCGATCGGACCACCAGGTCGCGCAGCCGCTCCAGGTCGTCGTCGTCGAGGTGGAAGCGACGGCGGACGGGGCCGGACCCGAGCAGGTCGAGCACCTGCGAGGCGGTGAGCCGGGAGTCGGCCAGCTCCAGCAGCTGCGCCACCGTGTCGAGCAGTGGGTTGACCTGCCGCAGCGCCCGGTCGGCCAGCCGGACCCGCAGGTACTGCCCGGGATGGGCGAGGTTCTCAGCCGAGCCCCCGGCCGTGCCCTCCTCGCCGGACGCGGCCGCGCCGAGCCCGACGCTCGCCGAGACGAGCGGGGCGAACGTCTCGATGTCGGGGCACATCACCAGCACGTCGCGCGGTTCGAGCGTGGGGTCGGCCGCCAGCAGCCCGAGCACCACCTCGCGCAGCACCTCCACCTGCCGGTCCGGCCCGTGGCAGGAATGCACCTGGACGCTGCGGTCGTCGGCAGCCTGCACATGATCGCCGGCGGGCGGCCGGTCGTCGCGGAGGTCGGCCTGCAGCCGCCCGAGCAGCGTGGCGGGAGGCTCCGGCAGCTCGTGGTGGGTGTCGGTGCGCCCGGGCGCTGCCGCCGTGAGTCGTAGCTGAAGCTCCCGCACGTCGCGGCCGAGTGAGCCCAGCAGCGGGTGGCGGGGGACGGCCGCCGTGGGGTCGGTGCGCCGGAGTGGCGCCGCCCCCGCGTCCCTGCTGCCTACGTCACTGCCCTCGACGGCCGTCCACATCGCGGGGGAGGGGTGCGCGAGCCAGAGGTGCACGTCGTGGTGCTCGGCGAGCGCGCTCAGCACGGCGAGGTGCTCGGCGGGAAGCCGGGTGGGGCCGAACAACGAGATGCGCGGGGGCAGCGCAGCCAGCTCCGGCCGAACCCGCAGCGCGGCGCAGGCGACCGCGAGCCGTTCGGCGGGGCCGGGCACGCCGATCCGGGCGCGCAGCCGCCGCCACAGCTCCGGCTGCCACGCGAGGTCGGCCGCCCGCTCGCCCGGGACCCCCGCGCCGTCGAGCCATGCCGTGAGAAGCTGCGGCCGGTGCACCGCATAGGCGGCGTACAGGTCGGCGAGATGGCGGGCGGTGGCGTAGCGGCGCCCGCGGTGCATACCCGCGACGTGAGCCCGCAGCGGCGCGCACCACGCCTCCCCGACGCTCTCGTCGAGGACCTCCAGCAGGGGCCACACGGCCCGCTCGGGACGCCATGGGTCCAGCTCGGGCTCGACACCCGCCGCCGCGCCGACGGCCGCGGCGACCACCCGCCCCGGGGACGGGAAGACGATGCCGGCGCACACGCCGTCGGCCTGTCCGCCCGCCGCCCCGAGCCGATGCGACAGCCGCTGCGCCAGCCACCGCTCCACGCCCTTGGCCGGCACGGCCACCACCTCGGTGGCGAACGCGTCCTCCTGCGGCGACGAGAGCAGCTCACCGAGCGCGTCGGCCAGCGCGTCGGCGCGCTCGGCCCGATGTACGTGAAGCATCAGCGCACCTCCTCTGCAGGCGCCCGTAACTCGGTCATGTCGACAAGGTAGGGCTCCGGTCCGACAGGCATCGACGGGGGAGCGGACTTGTCCACAGGTGACCATGGGTGACGTGATCAGCAGGTCCGCGGCTCGGCACCCCGCATCCGGTGCCGCAGCGCGGACGGGTGCCGAGATGGTGCCCGGGTCGGGTCGCGGGCACCCGAGTCCGTCACGGAGCGTCACGTGCGGCGCGAAACAACACGATGGTGTCATCCCGTTCGGGCCCTGTTAACGGCAAGCTTGGCCCAACGCGATCACCCCGGTACAGGAGCGAGGAGGGCGCCGAGATGAGCGATGCCACCACCGGGCCCGTGGTGCCGGAGCAGCGCGGAGTTCGCGACCACGCCCGCAGCGAGGTGTTGCACCGCCACGCGCGGCTGACCAAGAACGGGCGCCCGATCTTCTGCGGGCCCGCCCGGGCGGAGATCGAGGGATGGATGCCGTCCCGGCAGGACCCCGGTTCCGACGGCAAGGTCATCTACTCCACGCGCGAGGCCGCCGAGGCCGCGGCCCGCGAGCTGGAGTCGCTGGGCGCCCGCGCGCTGCGCGCCTACCCGTGCGGTCGCTCCCGCGGCGGGCACTACCACCTCACCACCGACGCGTCCCGCACCGGCCACCTGCCGCTGCACCTGCGCATCCCCCAGCAGCGCGGGTCGATGACGGCCTGATCTGCCCTCGCCCCGGCCCTCGCCCCGGCCCTCACCCCAGCCCTCGTCCGGCCACCGACCCGATAGGCCCGTGGGCCGAACCGCAGAGCGCTGACAGCCCCAGCGTGGATCTCGCGATCTGGACGCGTATCTGTGTGCAGAGCCTGTAGAACAGGCGTGCTCACACCCCGAACCGCGGGAGATGCTCGCCAGTCGGGGGGTGGCACCGCACGCCCCTAGGCTCTGCACACTGATACGCGCCGGGAGCTGGACACCGGGTGCAAATCTCACGGCCAACCCCACGCCCCCGGCCCGGCCCTGCGGAGCACGGCGCCGCAGTGGCAGTGTGGTCAACGACGCTGCACGTACAGATCGCCGCATCCCGGGAGCACCTGCATGCCGACCCATCCCCGTGCCGGAACCCCCGCGCTGCCGGAGGACCTCGTCGACGTCGGCGACCTGCTCGCCGCCTACGACGACCGCCACCCCGACCCGGACGACCCGGGCCAGCGCGTCTCGTTCGGCACCGCGGGCCACCGCGGCTCGTCGCTGCGCACCACGTTCAACGACGACCACATCGCCGCCACGAGCCAGGCGATCTGCGAGTACCGCGCGCAGCAGGGCATCGACGGGCCACTGTTCATCGGGCGCGACACACACGCGCTGTCCGAGCCCGCGTGGGTCACCGCGATCGAGGTGTTCCAGGCCAACGGCGTGCACGTCGAGGCCGACGCGGACGACGCCTTCACCCCGACGCCCGCCGTGTCGCACGCGATCCTCACCCACAACCGGGCCGGGGTGAGCGGCATCGCCGACGGGGTCGTCGTCACCCCGTCGCACAACCCGCCGCCCGACGGCGGCTTCAAGTACAACCCCCCGAGCGGCGGCCCCGCCGACAACGACGCCACCGGCTGGATCGCCGACCGGGCCAATGAGCTGCTCGCCGCGAAGCTCGACGGGGTGCGGCGCCGGCCGCTCGACCGCTCAGGCCTCGCGCGCTACGACTTCATCGGCGAGTACGTCTCCGACCTGCCATCGGTGCTCGACCTCGACGCGATCCGCGAAGCGGGTGTCCGGATCGGCGCCGACCCCCTCGGCGGGGCCAGCGTCGCCTACTGGGAGGCGATCGCCGAGCGCTACCGCCTCGATCTGACCGTGGTCAACCCGGCCGTCGACCCGCAGTTCGGGTTCATGACGCTCGACTGGGACGGCAAGATCCGGATGGACTGCTCGTCGCCGTACGCGATGGCCTCGCTCGTGCAGCGCCGGGGCGAGTTCCGCATCGCCACCGGCAACGACGCCGACTCCGACCGCCACGGCATCGTCACCGCCGACGGCCTCATGAACCCCAACCACTTCCTCGCCGTCGCCATCGGCTACCTGTTTGCGCACCGTCCCGGCTGGTCGCCCGACGCCGGCGTCGGGAAGACGGCCGTCAGCTCGTCGATGATCGACTGGGTGGCCGCCGACCTCGGCCGCAAGCTCGTGGAGACGCCGGTCGGGTTCAAGTGGTTCGTGTCCGGGCTGCTCGACGGCTCGATCGGGTTCGGCGGCGAGGAGAGCGCGGGTGCGTCGTTCCTGCGCCGGGACGGCAGCGTCTGGACGACCGACAAGGACGGGATCATCCTCGCCTTGCTGGCGTCGGAGATCACCGCGGTGACGGGGGAGACCCCGAGCGAGCGCTACCGGGCCCTGACCGCACGCTTCGGCGAGCCCGCGTACGCGCGCACGGACGTCGCCACCGGCCCGGAGGCGAAGGCGAAGCTCGGGAAGCTCTCGGCAGGCGACGTCGCGGCGGCTGAGCTGGCAGGCGACCCGATCACCGAGCGGCTCACCTCCGCTCCCGGCAACGGCGCGGCGCTCGGTGGCCTCAAGGTCGTGACGGAGGGCGGCTGGTTCGCGGCCCGCCCCTCGGGCACGGAGGACGTCTACAAGGTCTACGCGGAGAGCTTCCGCGACCCTCAGCACCTCCGGCGCATCCAGGATGAGGCGCAGGAGGTCGTGACGGCGGCGCTCCGCTGAGCCGCTCCTAGGGCGTGCCCACCGCACCGGGACCGGGGCCGTCCAGCCCCGCCACGGACCTCTCCTGCCCGATCACGGCCACCAGCAGCACGGCGGCAACCACGGTGAGCCCGACCGCGACGCCTGCGCTGCGGGCGCGGGTGACCCGGGCGGAGACGTGGACGCGCGCCGGGACGGACGCGGGGACCCGCGGCAGGGGGATCTCCGCCCAGTGCTTGGGTGCCCAGGACCAGCTCAGGTAGGGGTTGGGCTGGTCGGGGTTGGACTGGGCCACAGCCGGCGCTCCCACTCACTCCACGGACGGCAACGGAACGTTCACCTGGTACTCGCCGTGCATGGCGCCGGTGTGACGGATGGGGCGCCGGTTCACCCGAAGGTGGCCTGCGGATACGGCGATCAGGGACGGCGGGCTCGCGCGTCGCACTCGACCCGCGGCTGCGCCCCGCTCGCCGGTGCCCGCAGCGCCATACTGGCGCGGGCCCGCCACCTCGCCACCTCGCCCCCCGGCGCGCCTGCGCGGGAAAGGGCGAGGAGCGCGAGTGACCGGTGCCGCGGGTCCTCGACGCGCTGGAGGTACCGCATGATCTCCTGCGCCGCCGCGCGTCCGGGGCGCGCGTCGACCCACGCCGTCAGCTCGGCCTCGGCGACCTCCGGGCGCACCGCGCTCATCCGCACGCAGACGTACTCGATGTCCTCCTCGGCGAGCTCGCCGACGAGCGGCGCGTGCACCCCCTGCTCGGTGAGCATCTCCTGCACGGCCCAGATGCCGATCGGGGTGAGCGCCACGAGTGTGGGGTCCGGGTCGTCGCGGCCGGCGAGCGCGATCAGCTCCTCGTGGTCCTCTCCGTCGAGGCTCTCGGAGAGGTGGACGGCCCCGAGCAGTTCCAGTGCGTCGAGCAGCGCGGTGACGTCGCGGCGCCACAGCCGGTGCTCGACGTCGCCCGCGAGGTCGTCGACGACGCAGCCCATGCGCTCGTTGACGGTCTCGCGGACGACACGGTGGAAGAGCTCGACCGGGATCGGGTCGCCACCTGCGGCGTAGAGGTGGTGGAGCAGGATCGGGAACGCCTCGCCGAGGCTCATCCCGAACAGCGACGGCGCGCCGAACACGTTGCTGCCGCCGAAGTGCTCGCCGATGCCGCCCACGGCCTCGAACGCGCGCCGCCACAGCTCGATCGGCCGCGAGAGCAGGGCCGCTGAGCTGCGCACCTGCACCAGCCGGCCCCGCTGCACGCGCACGAGCCGCGCCTGGCGCGCCCACGCCATCAGGAGGGTGATCTCCGGTAGCTCGTCGCTGGTGCGGGCGCGGTCACGGGAGAAGTGGTCGAGGTCGAGCGCGTCCGCGACGGCGCGCGCGTCGCTCAGCAGCAGCCTGCCCTCGCGGGTCACCGCCCGCCCGGCCCGCACCCAGCGGGTGAACGCGCGCAGCCGGGCCAGCGCCACCGACGAGTCGGCGGCCGCGAGCATCTGGGTCGCGTTGGGTGGCAGCACGGGCGGCAGCTCCGGCCGGGGCGGCTCCTGCGTCTCGATCTCGTGCCGGCGCCGGATCTCGGCGAGCGCGGCACGGTCGACCTCGAGCTCCCCGAGGCGCACCTGCTCCAGGAACCGCGAGACGGAGTTCGGGTCGGCCGTCGCGACGCCGTGGCGCAGCATCTGCACGGCCCAGAACGTGCCGAGGTCGTGGTTGCGCTCGTCGTCGAGGGCGTCGTGCAGGGCGGGCGTGGAGTCGGTGATCTGCGCGTGCAGCTCGGCGGCGGGCGCCGAGCGGGAGTCCAGCCAGTCGCGCTC
The DNA here is from genome assembly GCF_039526725.1 of Pseudonocardia aurantiaca. Lineage (NCBI taxonomy): Bacteria > Bacillati > Actinomycetota > Actinomycetes > Pseudonocardiales > Pseudonocardiaceae > Pseudonocardia > Pseudonocardia aurantiaca. Next base: position 171,710 of record NZ_BAAAJG010000009.1, on the reverse strand, counting down.
GGCGAGGAAGCCGATCAGCGCGTGCAGCGCGGTGGGGACGGCCTCGCGGTCGTCCTCGAGCAGAGCGACCGTGCGGGGGAACCAGACGGCGAGCGCGTCGGCCACGTGCCGCCGGGTCCAGTGCGCAAGGCGGCCGTCGACGCTGTGCTTGTGGTCCAGCGCCGCCGCGACGAGCGACGGCTCCACCTCGATGCCCCTTCTGCGGGCCCACGCCACGATGTGCAGACGCAGGCGGTCGCGGACGGCGGAGTACTCCTCCAGATCGTCGGGGCCGAACACGAGTCGCACTGACCGACCCTCTCAGCCCCGGCCCTCCTCCGCTGCGGCGGGGGGCGGATGACCGGATCGGGCTGGTCACAAGGGTGCGATGCGACCCGCGACTGTTCCTTGCCGCTGGGCGGTTGCCCTGCCTATCCTCTGGAAAGCGCTTACAGTGCCGACGGCCACTGGGGCGCGCCCGCCCCGCCCAGCAGTCGCAGGAAGCAGGTACAGCCGATGCCAGAAGGCACCGTCCGCATCGTCATGAACGGCGTCACCGGCCGGATGGGATACCGCCAGCACCTCGTCCGATCCGTGCTCGCCATCCGCGACGACGGCGGCGTGCTGCGTCCGGACGGCTCGCGCCTGCAGGTCGAGCCGGTGCTGGTGGGGCGCAGCCGCGAGAAGCTCACCGACATCGCCCGCCGCCACGACATCGAGGTGGTCCACACCGATCTGGACGCCGCGCTCGCCGAGGACGGGGCGTCGATCTATTTCGACTCCCAGGTCACGAGCGAGCGCAAGAAGGCGATCCTGCGCGCGATCGCCGCCGGCAAGCACGTCTACACGGAGAAGCCGCTCGCCGAGTCGGTGGCCGAGGGCCTCGAGGTGGTCGACGCCGCCCGCGCCGCAGGGATCGTCGACGGCGTGGTACACGACAAGATCTACCTGCCCGGCCTGATCAAGCTGAAGCGGCTGATCGACTCCGGGTTCTTCGGCCGCATCCTGTCGGTGCGCGGCGAGTTCGGCTACTGGGTGTTCGAGGGCGACCTGATCCCCGCCCAGCGGCCCAGCTGGAACTACCGGGCCGAGGACGGCGGCGGCGTCGTGCTCGACATGTACTGCCACTGGAACTACGTGCTGGAGCACCTCTTCGGCGGCGTCGAGGCCGTGATGACCAAGGCCGTCACGCACATCCCGCAGCGTTGGGACGAGCAGGGCAACGTCTACGAGGCCACCGCGGACGACGCCGCCTACGGGATCTTCGAGCTGCCGGGCGGGGTCATCGCCCAGATCAACTCGTCGTGGGCGGTGCGGGTGGACCGCAAGGAGCTCGTGGAGTTCCAGGTGGACGGCACGCACGGCTCGGCCGTCGCGGGTCTGTTCGGCTGCCGCATCCAGCCGCGCGTGTGTACGCCCAAGCCGGTGTGGAACCCGGACCTGCCCACCGACCAGGACTTCCGCTCGCAGTGGGAGCAGGTGCCCGACAACCAGGAGTTCGGCAACGGGTTCCGGGCGCAGTGGGAGCGCTTCCTCCTCGACGCCGATGCCGGCAAGCGGCACCCGTACGACTTCGCCAGTGGCGTGCGGGGCCTGCAGCTCGTGGACGCGGCGCTGAAGTCGTCGGCCGAGGGCGTGCGCGTCGAGCTGGCCGGGACCGGGCGATGACCCGGGTCTCCTCCCGCATCGAGCTGCCCGTCGCGGGGGGCGGTTTCCGCACCGTCGAGCCTGCCGAGCCGCGCGGCTGGACGCTCCACCCCGACCCGTACGAGACGCGGGTGGCCTTCGCCGCCGCGCACGTCGTCGCCGACCCGTGGGGCGAGAACGTGCCGGGCGCCCCCGCCGCGCTCGACTGGGACGCCACGCTCGCCTTCCGGCGCCACCTCTTCTCCTACGGCCTGGGCGTCGCCGAGGCGATGGACACCGCGCAGCGGAACATGGGGCTCGACTGGGCGGCCGTGCAGGAGCTGGTGCACCGCAGCGCCGAGCAGGCGCAGGCACACGGAGCGCGCATCGCCGCCGGGGCAGGCACCGACCACCGGCCCGACGCGGCGACGATCGACGAGGTCATCGCCGCCTACAGCGAGCAGGTCGAGTTCGTGGAGGGCACCGGCGCCCAGGTGATCCTCATGGCCTCGCGCCAGCTCGCCGCGGCCGCCGCCGGGCCGGAGGACTACCTGCGCGTCTACAACGAGCTGCTGCGGCAGGTGCGGGAGCCGGTGATCCTGCACTGGCTCGGCGAGGCGTTCGACCCGCAGCTGCGCGGCTACTGGGGCTCGGGCGACGTGGACGCCGCCACGGTCACGTTCGTGCAGCTCGTGGAGGCGCACGCGGCGAAGGTCGACGGGGTGAAGGTGTCGCTGCTCTCGGCCGAGCACGAGATCGGCCTGCGCGCCGCCCTCCCGACCGACGTGCGGCTCTACACCGGCGACGACTTCAACTACCCCGAGCTGATCCGCGGCGACGGCACTCACCACTCCGACGCGCTGCTGGGCGCGTTCGCGGTCGTCGCGCCTGCGGCGTCCGCGGCGCTCGCCGCACTCGACCAGGGCGACCTCGCCCGCTACGACGCCGAGATGGCCCCGACGCTCCCGCTCTCGCGGAAGGTGTTCGAGGCGCCGACCTTCTATTACAAGACCGGCATCGCGTTCCTCGCGTGGCTGAGCGGCCACCAGCCGGGCTTCACGATGGTGGGCGGGCTGCAGTCGGCCCGGTCGATCGTGCACTTGTCCGAGGTGTTCGCGCTGGCCAACGAGGCGCGGCTCTTCCCCGACCCGGAGCGAGCCGCCGCGAAGTTCCGCGGCCTGCTCGAGGTGGCAGGGGCCGTGCGATGACGGCCACCGCCGTGGTCGACGTCCCGTCGGGGACGCCTGCTCGCGTCGACACACCCGCACCCGGCGACCCCCGCCTGGCCAGGCTCTCACTCAACCAGCGGACCACCGCCGAGTGGAACCTGCGGGAGGCGATCGACGGCGCGGTGGCCGCCGGGCTCCCGGCGATCGGGTTGTGGCGCGAGCCGGTGGCCGAGGCCGGTCTCGCCGCCGCCCGCCGCTGGGTGGACGACGCCGGCCTGCGCGTATCGTCGCTCTGCCGCGGCGGGTTCTTCACCGCGTCCGATCCCGCCGAGCGGGCGCGGGCGCACGAGGACAACCGGCGCGCGGTCGACGAGGCCGCGGAGCTGGGCACGAAGTCGCTCGTGCTGGTCCCCGGCGGACTGCCGCCTGGCGACCGGGACCTGAGCGGCGCCCGGATCCGCGCCGCCGAGGCGATCGCCGCGCTCGTCCCGCACGCCGTGGAGCGGGGGGTGACGCTCGGAATCGAGCCGATGAACCCGATCTATGCCGCCGACCGCGGGGTGATCTCCACACTCGCGCAGGCGCTCGACATCGCCGAGTCGTTCGCCCCGCACGAGGTCGGCGTCGTGCTCGACACGTTCCACCTGTGGTGGGAACCGGGTGTGCACACCCAGATCGCGCGGGCGGGGGAGCGGATCGTGTCCTACCAGGTGTGCGACTGGATCACCCCGCTCCCGGCCGACGCCCTGCTCGCCCGCGGGATGATGGGCGACGGGCACGTCGACTTCACAGCCTTCACGCGCGCGGTCGCGGCATCGGGCTACCCGGGCGACGTGGAGGTGGAGATCTTCAACGCGGAGATATGGGCGGCGCCAGGCGACCAGGTGCTGGGAACGATGAAGAGGCGCTACGTGGAACTGGTGCACCCCCACCTCTGAACGCTCAGCGGCGGGGTTGGCGCGCCGTGTAGACGACCGCCGATGGAAAGTTCCGCCAGACCGTGCGGCTTGTCGCTACTTCCGCGAAGTGCGCTCGCAGGTCCGCCAGCTGCTTGCGGGCCGGTGGGGCCCACCGCGTCCACGAGTAGCCGAACTGCGTGAAGAAGCCGGTCGGCGCCAGCGCCTCGACGATCAGGGTGTGCAGGCCGCGGCCGTCCGAGCCGGGGGAGTACGCCACCCAGGGAAGCCCGCTCACCACGGCGTCGACGGCGGCGACGTCGCGGTCGGCGAGCAGCTGCGGCAGCTCGCGCGCGTCGGCGCGTACCACCTCGACCTTCGGGTAGCGCTCCTCCAGCAGCCGCGCCCAGCCCGGGTTCAGCTCCACGGCGATGTGCCGCGCGCGCCCGCCGGTGCGCTCCTGGATGGCTCGCGTGAACGCCCCGGTGCCTGGCCCGAGCTCGACGACCACGGGCTCACCGGTGACGGTGAGTGGCAGCGTCATCGCGGCGGCGAGCGCGGCGGAGCTGGGAGTCACCGACGCCGTGTGCAGGGGGTCGCGGACGAACTCGCGGATGAAGCGGCCCGTGTCCGCCCACGCCGACATGATCACCACCGTAGCGGTGCGGGCGGCAAGGGCTTCCGTGACGCCGCTCGCACCCTTTACGGTCTGTGGTGACGACCGTCACGTGAGGGGTACGCCGTGCATCCGCACCGTCTGAAGCAGCTCGTCGCGTCCGTGCCCGAGGGCATCGACGCCGACGAGCGAGCCCGCCTGCTCGCCCACGTCCAGGCCTCCGACGGGTGCCGCACGCGAATCGAGCGGGTGCGCCACGAGCTGCAGCTGGCACTCGGCGGCCCGCTCGACGGGACCGACGCCGAGGGTGCGATCGACCTGGCCATGGAGCTCGACGCCCTCGAACGCGTGCAGCAGCGGGTCGACGGGTGGCTCACAGCGCTCGTCGAGGAGCTGACGCACGGTCCGCGGCCGGTGAGCTACGACGACGGCGTGCCCGCCTGAAACTAGGGCGTGTCCGGGGGATCTTGTTCGATGAGAGCCGTGATGCAGGGGCCGCCTGGGCGCGGCTATCGCGGACGAAGATCCGCCGGACACGCCCTAGGCCCAGGGCTGATCCGCCCACGGCGAACGACGCCCCAGGCCTCCCGTTCCGCTCCCTAGCGTCCGGCGCATGGACATCCTGGAGCTGACCCCACGCCTGCACCTGCTCCGGTTCTGGGTCGGGCAGGCCTACCTCTGGCGAGACGGTGACGAGCTCACCTTGGTCGACAGCGGCCCGCCCGGCTCCGGGCCGGCGATCGCGGAAGCCGTCGCCGGGCTCGGGACGCTGCGGCGCCTGGTGCTCACCCATTTCCACGACGATCACGCGGGCGCGGCCGCGGAGATAGGGGCGTGGCCAGGGGTCACGGTGTCGGCCCACCGCGCGGACGCCCCGATCATCCGCGGGGTCGTCCCACCTCCGCCGCTCGACTTCACCGACTTCGAGCGTGAGCTGCACGCCCAGGTCGCCGCGGGGCTGACCCGCGCGCCCGCCGCCCGGGTGGACGTCGAGCTGGACGACGGCGACGTCCTCGACGTCGGGTAGGAGGGTCCTGAACAACTCCGCCCGTAGCGAGCGGCGTCCAGGTGGGTGCATCGCAAGGCGGATGATCGGGCCGATACCGCTGTTGTATCGGCCCGATCGTCCAACGCCGCGAGGTGCCCGGCTGGGCGTCGCGCAGTAGGGCCGAGTTGTTCAGGGCGCTCCTCTAGGGCGCCCGGGTCGTGCACGTGCCGGGGCACACCGACGGCAGCGTCGCCCTGCACCTCCCGGCCGAAGGTGTGCTGTTCACCGGCGATGTCATCGCCCAGCACGAGGGGCGGATCATGGTCGGGCCGTTCAACCTCGACCGCGAGCGGGCCGCGGTGTCCGCGCCCGCGCTCGCCGCTCTGGACGTCGACACGGCCCGCTTCGGGCACGGCGACGCGATCGTCGGCGGGGCGGGGGAGCGACTTCGCGGCGTGGCATGAGCGAACATGGGCGCGAACCGAGTAGTCGACGAAGGGGTCAGCGGGTGCGCGCGGTGCAGGTGGTGCGGTTGGACGGGCCGGCGGCGGTCGAGGTGCGGGACGTGCCGGAGCCGAAGCGGGGGCCCGACCAGGTGCTGGTCGACGTCCGGGCGGCCGGGGCGAACTTCCCCGACGTGCTGCAGAGCAAGGGGCTCTACCAGTACAAGCCGGACCCGCCGTACACGCTCGGCGCCGAGGCCGCGGGCGTGGTGCGGGAGGCCCCGGAGGGCTCGTCGCTGCGGCCGGGCGACCGGGTCGCCGCGTTCACCACGACGGGCGCGTTCGCCGATGTCGTCGCGGTGTCGGCCGACCACGTGCTCCCGCTGCCGGACGAGGTCGGTTTCGCCGCAGGCGCCTGCCTGCCGATGAACTACCTCACCGCGCACTTCGCGCTGCTCGTGCGTGGCCACCTGAGGGCAGGCCAGACGGTGCTGGTGCACGGCGCCGCGGGCGGCGTGGGCACGGCGGTCGCGCAGCTTGCCGCCGCGCTCGGGGCGCGAGTGATCGCGGTTGTGTCCACCGACGCCAAGGCCGAGGTCGCCCGCGCGGCGGGAGCGCACGAGACCGTTCTCGCCGACGGCTTCAAGGACTCGGTGAAGGGGCTGACCGGCGGCGCTGGTGTCGACCTCGTTGTCGATCCCGTCGGCGGCGACCGGTTCACCGACTCGCTGCGCAGCCTCGCTCCGGAGGGACGGCTGCTCGTCGTCGGGTTCGCCGCGGGCGAGATCCCCACGGTCCGGGTGAACCGGCTCCTGCTCAACAACATCGACGTCGTCGGCGTCGGGTGGGGGGCGTTCGCGATGGCGCGGCCGGGCTACCTCGGGCAGCAGTGGGCGGAGCTGGAGCCGCACCTGCGCTCGGGCGCGCTGGACCCGGTGATCAGTGCGACGTTCCCGCTGGAGGACGCGGCCGCGGCGCTCGCCACCATCGACGAGCGCCGCGTCACCGGGAAGGTGATCCTGGAGACCGGCTGATCAGGTCCGCCGCGGCTCCATACCGTTGTCGTCACCCGGCGGGTGCGGCTTCACCGGCACGAAGAACTCGTCGCCGTAGTTGCGCGTGCCGTACTCCATCGCCTGGTCGACGGCCTGCTCGGAACGCCGTACCCGGCGCATGAGCGGGTCGTCGTGCAGGTCCCGGGCGAGGGCGACGCACAGCAGGACCATCACCAGCGCGAACGGCGCCGCCGTGATGATCGTGATGTTCTGGATCCCGGCGAGCGCATCGTCGCGGCCGGCGCCGACGACCAGCATGATGGCGGCGATCGCCCCCATCACGACACCCCAGAACACGACCACCCAGCGGGACGGCTCGATCGTGCCGCGTTGGGAGAGCGTGCCCGTCACGAGGGACGCGGCATCGGCACCCGAGACGAAGAAGATCGCCACGAGCACCATCGCGATGACGCTGAGCACCCCGCCGAGCGGCAGCGAGTGGAGGAGCCCGAAGAGTTGGGCCTCGGTACTGAGCGAGGCGAGGTCGGTGCCCCGTTGCTGAAGGTCGATCGCGGCGCCGCCGAAGATCGCGAACCACACCAGGCTGACCGCGCTCGGGATAAGGATCACGCCGACGACGAACTGCCGGATCGAGCGCCCCCGGCTGATCCGCGCAATGAACATGCCGACGAACGGCGTCCAGGAGATCCACCACGCCCAGTAGAAGACCGTCCACGAGCTCAGCCACGTGGCCATGGCGTCACCGCCGGTGGCCGCGGTGCGCGCGGCCATCTCGGCCATGCTGCCCACGTAGTCGCCGATCGCCTTGGGGATCAGGTTGAGGATCAGGATCGTCGGCCCCGCCACGAACACGAACAGGGCGAGGATCGCCGCCAGCACCATGTTGATGTTGGACAGCCACTGGATGCCCTTGGCGATGCCGGAGACCGCTGAGGCGACGAACGCGATCGTCAGCACCGCGATGATCCCGAGCAGGAGCTGCGTCGGCAGCGCGGGCACCCCGTTGGCCTGAAGGCCCGCGCCGATCTGGAGCGTGCCGAGCCCGAGCGACGCGGCCGAGCCGAACAGGGTCGCGAAGATCGCCAGGATGTCGACGACCCTGCCGAACACGCCCTCCGTGTGGCGCTTGCCCAGCAGTGGGGCGAACGCCGAGCTGATCAGCTGCCGGCGCCCGCGGCGGAACGTGCTGTAGGCGATCGCGAGTCCCACCACGGCGTAGATCGCCCACGGGTGCAGCGTCCAGTGGAAGAGCGTGGTGGCCATCGCGACGTCGAGCGCCTGCGGAGACCCCGGTGAAACCGTGCCCGGCGGCGGGCTGGTGAAATGCGCGAGCGGCTCGGCAACGCCGTAGAACATCAGGCCGATGCCCATGCCGGCACTGAACATCATCGCGATCCACGAGACCGTGCGGAACTCCGGGTCCTCCCCGTCGGCGCCGAGCGGGATCTTGCCGTAGCGGCTGAACGCCACCCACAGCGCGAATACCACGAACCCGCTCGCGACCAGCACGAACGCCCAGCCGCCCACGTTCATGACGCCGGCGAGCACCGCCGTCGAGACGGCGCTCAGCGTGTCGACCGAGGCGACACCCCAGATGATGAACGCGACGACCAGCGCCGCGGCGGTGCCGAAGACCCACCAGTCAACGGGGTGGCGCCGCTCAGCGGATGTGCTCAGCGAAGGCGGCTCCACCGGACGTGCGGGCTCGGTGCCCCTGGGTGTCTCGTGAACGGTCATGCCGCGTCGGCTCCGGCGGGTAGCCCGAGCCTGCCCCCTCCGCGAGTAGAGGCGGGGCGGTCTCCCCCGCCGAGAGTGTTCCTGATTGTGCGGGGTCACCCTGCGTCCCGGGGGCGAATGCGTCAAACGGAAGCGCTGCATCGCGACCTGATGGTCATGCACTCCGAGCAGGGCATCGGCACTGCCGCCATGATCAGCGCGGGCCACTCACGCGAACCGGCCCCAGCCGTGCCAAGTCTCGATCAGCTCGCTACCGCCCTCAGAGGCGTGCGATCCGTTCCAGCAGCGGCGCCACGCGGTGCCCGACGAGCGTTCGCATCACCAGCGAGGTGGTGGTGCGCTCGACGCCGGCGGTGGCGAGAAGCTGGCCGGAGATCCGGTAGAGGTCGTCGGCGTCGCGGGCGACGAGTTGTACGAGCAGGTCGGTCTGGCCGGAGATGCCGAGCACCTCCACCACCTCGGGCACGCGGTCGAGCGCGTCGGCCACCTCGGCCAGCATCCGCTGGGTCACCTGCACCGTCACGAACGCGGTGAGCGGGTAGCCGAGCGCGGCCGGGTCGATCCGGCGCTCGAAGGAGGTGAGCACGCCACGGGCCTCGAGCGCCGCCAGCCGGGCCTGCACGGTGTTGCGGGACAGCCCGACCCGCTCGGCCAGCGCCAGCACAGTGGCGCGCGGGCTCTCCGCGAGCGCGAGCAGCAGGCGCGCATCCGTGGCGTCGACGGGGTCCGCACTGCGCACTGTGCCCTGCCTTCCCGGCTCGTGCCCACCCAGATGTGAGCATCCTGCTCAACAAACGCCGTCGCGGTTGTGCAGACCTGGATGCGGTGCTGGCATAGGAGTGCATCCTGACATGAGGAGAACGGCGATGACGAGCGCTGTGCCGCGGCCGGCCGCGACGGTGCACCAGCCCGACGTGCTGCGCCAGATCGAGCAGCGCGTGCTCTGGCTCGCCACCGCGATCGTGCACCACGCCAACCGCGTGCGCCCCAACCCGGGCGGGCTCAAGGTCGGCGGGCACCAGGCGTCCAGCGCGTCGATGGTGACGATCATGACGGCGCTGTGGTTCGCACACCTGCGCTCCGAGGACCGCGTCTCGGTCAAGCCGCACGCCTCGCCGGTGCTGCACGCCGTCAACTACCTGCTCGGCGAGCTGGACGAGCGATACCTGACGTCGTTGCGCGAGTTCGGCGGGCTCCAGAGCTACCCGTCGCGCGCCAAGGACCCCGATCCCGTCGACTACTCGACCGGGTCCGTCGGCATCGGGGCCACCGCGCCGATCTGGGGTGCGCTGGCCCGCCGGTACGTCGCGTCGAAGGGCCCCGAGATCGGCAGGGAGGTCGGGACCGGCCGCCAGTACTCGCTGGTCGGTGACGCTGAGCTGGACGAGGGTGCCTGCTGGGAGGCGATCCTCGACCCCATGGTGGGCGAGCTGGGTGAGGTCGTCTGGATCGTGGACCTCAACCGGCAGTCGCTCGACCGCGTGGTGCCCAACATCGGCGCCACGCGGCTGCAGGGCATGTTCGCGGCCGCGGGGTGGCAGGTGCTCACCGTCAAGTACGGGCGGCTGCTGGAGGACCTCTTCACCCGGCCCGGCGGTCCCGCGCTGCGCAGGCGCATCGACGAGATGCCCAACCCCGAGTACCAGCGCCTCCTCCGGTGCACCCCGGCCCAGCTGCGCGAACGGCTCCCCGGCGGCGACCCCGAGATCGCCGGGCTCGTCGCGGGCCTCGACGACCCGACGCTGCACGCCGCGGTCCGCAACCTCGGCGGGCACGACTTCGCCGCCCTCGGCGACGCCTTCACCGCCATCGACGACTCCCGCCCCACGGTGATCTTCGCCTACACCGTGAAGGGCTACGGCCTCGCCAGCGAAGGGCACCCGCAGAACCATTCCTCGCTGCTCACCCACGAGCAGATGGCAGAGCTGGCCACGGCCGTCGGCGCGTCGGTCGACCAGCCGTGGGCGCGGTTCCCGGACGGCTCCGGCGCGGCAGTGCTCTGCGCGTCGGTGGCCGAGCGGCTGCGCCGGGAGCCGGCGCAGCTGACGCCGGTGGGTGCGGTGCCCACCGACATCGGGCGCACCCCGACCGGCACCGCCACCACCCAGGCCGCGCTCGGCCGGGCGCTGCTCGACCTCACGCGTTCGGCGCCCGACGTGGCCCGCCGGGTGGTGACGCTCTGCCCCGACGTCAGTTCCTCGACGAACCTCGGGGGCTGGGTCAACAAGGTGGGTGTGTGGTCGGCCCGCGAACGCGTCGACTGGTTCGCCGACGACCCCGAGACGATCCTGCACTGGCGCGAGCGCCCCGACGGCCAGCACCTGGAGCTGGGGATCGCGGAGACGAACCTCGTCGGGCTGCTCGGCGAGCTCGGCGCCACCTGGAGCCGGTGGGGTGAGCCGCTGCTGCCCATCGGGGTGCTCTACGACCCGTTCGTCGAACGGGCGCTGGAGCCGTGGTCGTTCGGGATCTACTCGGGCGGCCAGTCGATCCTGGTGGGCACCCCTTCCGGGGTGTCGCTGGCGCCGGAGGGTGGGGCGCACCAGTCGGTGAGCACGCCGTCGGTCGGCCTCGAGCAGCCGGGCTGCGTCAGCTACGACCCGGCCTTCGCGATCGACGTCGAATGGACCCTGCTGGCGTCGCTCGCCCGGCTCGGGCGCCCGGATGGCACGTCGGCGTACCTGCGGCTCTCCACCCGGCCCGTCGACCAGACGCTCGCCGCCGTGCCCGCCGACCCCGCCGCGCGCGAGCGCCGCCGCCGGCAGGTGGTGGCCGGGGCGTACCCGCTGCGCCGGTCCGAGGGCACCCCGGCGGTGACCATCGCCGCCATGGGGGCGATGGTGCCCGAGGCCGTCGCGGCCGCCGACCGGCTGGACGCCTTGGGTGTGCCCGCCGACGTCGTCTGCGTGACGAGCGCCGGGCTCGTGTTCGAGGCGCTGCAGGCGCGCGCCGGGCACGGGAGCGCCGACACCTGGGTGCTCGACGCGGCGTTCCCCGCCCGGCGGGCCGCGCCGATGGTGACCGTGCTCGACGGCCACCCGCACACGCTGGCCTTCCTGCCCGGGATCAACCAGGTGCGCGCGGCGCACCTCGGGGTGTCGCGCTTCGGACAGTCGGGCGACCTGGAGGACGTCTACCGCCACCATGGGATCGACGCGGACAGCGTGGTACGAGCGGCCCTAGGAGCGACCTGAACAACTCGGCCCTACTGCGCGGCGTCCAGGCGGGCACCTCGCGGCGTTGGACGATCGGCCCGATACAACAGCGGTATCGGCCCGATCGTCCGCCTTGCGATGCACCCACCTGGACGCCGCTCGCTACGGGCGGAGTTGTTCAGGACCCTCCTAGACCTGGCGGTGTGAGGGGCCCGCTGAGGGTTTCGAGGGGTCTCAGCCGTCCTTGTCGTCGTCGCCCTGGTCTGCCAGGAAACGTTCTACCTCGGCGGCCAGCTCGTCGGCGCTCGGGAGCTGTCCGGACAGCCCGAGGCTCGAGCGCTCGCCGCGCCCGGTGGCGACCATGTCGTACTGCCGCTCCAGCGCCTGCACGACCTGGCGCACCTCGTCGGAGCCCTCCACCTGCTCGGCGATCTCGGCCTCAGTGCGCTCCGCGGCCTTCGACAGTGCCTCCGTGGGGAGGTACAGGCCGCCGGCGAGGCCGACGTGGTCCAGCAGCACCCGCGCGGCCTGCGGGTACTCGGCCCTGGCCAGGTAGTGCGGAACGTGCACCGCGAAGCCCATGGCATCGTGGCCGGCCTCGCCGAGGCGGAACTCCATCAGCCCGACCGCGCTACCGGGCACCTGCGCGGTGGCGAACCACGCCTCGTGGCCCTCGGTCAGCTCAGGGCGCGTGCCGTGCACCGTGACGCCGATCGGGCGGGTGTGCGGCACGGCCATCGGGATCGCGGTGAGGTTGATCACCAGCCGCACACCGAACTGCCGCACGAGCTGTTCGACGGCGGCGCTGAAGCGCTCCCACTGGGTGTCCGGCTCCGGGCCGGCGAGCAGGAGGTAGGGCGTCTCGCCGGTGTCGGCCATCAGCAGGACGTCCAGCTCGGGCTCGGTGTACGCGGCCCAGTGGTCGGTCTCGAAGCGCAGCGGCGGGCGTCGCGAGCGGTAGTCCACGAGCTGGTCGACGTCGAACCGCGCGACCACCTGCGGCTCGTGTGCCTCCAGCAGCGCGTCCACGGCGAGCTTCGCCGCGCTGCCCGCGTCGACGAAGCCGTCCAGCGCCACGAGCAGTACGGGTTCGTCGAGCTGTGGCGCGTCCGACGCCACCTCGTACAGCTCTGCCGGATCCAGCACGGCACACCTCCGCCTCGGTCGACGGGACCGGGAAGGTCCCGACCGTCGCACGTCTCCACGGATGCAACGTGAATCTTCCCGCACAGCATCCCGTTACGGGCCGACCCCGCGCACCATGGAGTCCGACATGAGGGTTCATCATCGCGCCTGGATCGTCTGGGCCGTCGGGCTGGTCACCTATCTCGTCGGCGTCATGCACCGCACGTCGTTCGGGGTCGCCGGGCTCGATGCGGCTGCCCGCTTCCACGCGGGGCCCGCGGTGCTCTCCGGGTTCCTCGTGCTCCAGCTGCTGGTATACGCCGTTCTGCAGGTGCCGGCGGGCGCCCTGCTCGACCGCTTCGGCGCGCGCAAGCTGCTCGCCGTCGGCGCGCTCACCATGGCGGCGGGGCAGCTGATGCTGGCGCTCGCCGGCGGGCTGCCGCAGGCGATCCTCGCCAGGGTGCTGGTCGGCACCGGCGACGCGCTCACGTTCGTCAGCGTGCTCTCGGTGGTCACCACCTGGTTCCCGCCACGCCGGGTGCCGCTCATGACGCAGCTCACCGGCCTGATCGGGCAGCTCGGCCAGGTGCTGTCGGCCGTGCCGCTGGCCGCCATGCTGCACACGTCCGGTTGGGCCCCGGCGTTCGTCTCCGCCGCGGCGCTCGGGGTGGCCGTCGCGATCGCCGCGTTCGCGCTGGTGCGCGACCGGCCGCCGAGCGCCCCGCCCGCCCCGCCGGCCCCCTCCCCGCGCGCGGTGATCGACGGCCTGGTCTCCTCGTGGCGCGAGCCGGGCACCCGCCTCGGCTTCTGGACGCACATGGGCACGCAGTTCTCCGGCACGGTGTTCGCGCTGCTCTGGGGAGTGCCCTACCTCGTCGCGGGGCAGGGCATGACGCCCGGCGAGGCGAGCGTGATGCTCACGCTCCTGGTCGGTGCGGGGATCGTCGCGGGCCCGCTCTTCGGCGAGTTCACCGCCCGGCACCCGCTGCGCCGATCCTGGCTCGTGCTGTCCGTGATCGGGACGACGGCCGCGGTGTGGACGGTCGTGCTGCTCGTGCCCCCGCCCGCGCCGCGCTGGCTGCTCGCCGTGCTCGTGGTGGTGCTGGCGCTCGGCGGGCCGGCGTCCATGATCGGCTTCGACTACGCGCGCACCTTCAACCCCGGCCACCGCCAGGGCACCGCGGTGGGGATCGTGAACGTCGGTGGGTTCACCGCCGCGGTGCTGGTGTCGCTCGCCGTCGGAGTGCTCCTGGGGCTCGGCGCCGGGTACACGCCAGGGGCGTTCCGGATGGCGTGGACCGTGCAGTACGCCGTCTGGGGTCTGGCGTTGACCGGCGTGCTGATCGCGAGGCGCCGGGCGCGCCGCAAGATGGCGACCGAGGGTGTGGTCGTGCCGCCGCTGCGCGAGGCGCTGGCCGCACGGCGCCGGGACCTTCCGTGATCGTCGCCGAGCGCGGCGAGTAGCTGGGCTTCCTGTCGCAGGTCGATCGTGTCACCCAGAAGTGGCAATGATTATCATCTGCCCCGTAAGTATCGAAAGGCGACGGGGAGGAGCCAGCGGTGCGGATCGCATTCGTCGGCAAGGGCGGTAGCGGCAAGACCACGTCGGCGGCGGTGTTCAGCCGCTACCTCGCCGAGCTGGGCCGGCCCGTGCTCGCGATCGATGCCGACATCAACCAGCACCTCGCGCAGGCACTCGGCCACGACGGGCCGCAGCCGCGAGCCCTCGGCGCCGACCTGCCATGGCTCAAGGAGCACCTGCGCGGCACCAACTCGCGCATCTCCTCCGTCGACACGATGATCAAGACCACGCCGCCGGGGACCGGCTCCCGGTTGCTGGACCTCTCGCCCGGCGGTGACCTGCTGCAGCGGTACTCGGCCGTGGCCGGCGGGGTGCGCTACCTCGTCACCGGCGAGTTCGACGAGTCCGACATCGGCGTCTCCTGCTACCACTCCAAGACCGGAGCCGTCGAGCTCTACCTCAACCACCTCCTCGACGGCCCCGGCGAGTACGTGGTCGTCGACATGACGGCGGGCGCGGACGCCTTCGCGTCCGGGCTCTTCACCCGGTTCGACCTCACCGTGCTCGTCAGCGAGCCGACGCGGCGCGGGGTGGGGGTCTACCGGCAGTACGCCGATCACGCCGCGGGCCACGGCGTGGAGCTGCGGGTGCTCGGCAACAAGGTGTCGGATGCCGAGGACGTCGAGTACCTGCGCGGGCAGGTCGGGGACGCACTCATCGGCTGGTTCGGGCAGTCGGCGTGGGTGCGGGCGGCCGAGCGCGGCGACGTGGCCCCGGTCGGGTCCCTCGAGCCGGCCAACCTCGCGGTGCTCGGCGCCGTGCTCGACGCCCTGGACGCGCGGCAGCGGGACTGGGCGGCCTACCACCGCGGGACGGTCGAGTTCCACCTGCGCAACGCGGCGGCGTGGGGAAACGAGACGGTGGGCGCCGACCTCGCCGCCCAGGTGGACCCGGACTTCGTGCCGGGCCCCGGCGCGGCACGCCCGGTCCACGCGTAAATCCGGGGGCCGCCCCTTCGGACGCCGGCAAAGCCACATTCAGGGCGGTAGCTGCCTTGAATGTGGCTTCTCACGCACCCAAACCCGCCTGACGTGCTGCTTGGCGTGATCAGGTTATCTACCTGCGACAACGTGTGACAGGGGGTCACGGCGGGGGCACCGTGAGGCGTGGGAGGGGGACTGTGGGACCCACGTTCTTCCCATGTTCTTCCCACGGCGCCGGTCCCGTCCGTTACCTGGTCGGCCGCTCCACACCGTGGGCGCGCTGGACGTCCTGCTGGCGGGCGGCCCGGTCCACGTCGAGATCGACACCTCCGGCGCCATCGACGTGGTGGCG
The DNA here is from genome assembly GCF_039526725.1 of Pseudonocardia aurantiaca. NCBI lineage: Bacteria > Bacillati > Actinomycetota > Actinomycetes > Pseudonocardiales > Pseudonocardiaceae > Pseudonocardia > Pseudonocardia aurantiaca. The sequence continues at coordinate 156,103 of NZ_BAAAJG010000009.1, read as the reverse complement.
AAGCGGGCCCGGCTGGGCCAGGCCGACAAGAAACTGGCCAGGGTGCGGGTGGGTCGTGAGATTCGCACCAGGGCAGTTGGATCTTGCGCCGAGTGCGCTGGTGTTCATCTCACGGGCCTGCGCGGTGCGTATCTGTGTGCAGAGCCTGCCACCACCTCCGCCGCTCACCGCGCCGCCGGTCGTCCATTCAGTGGGGCATTAACAGCGCCATCAGCGCAGTCATGGACGGCACCGGCGCACGCGCGGCGGGAGCCCGGGAAGTTACCAAGGAGGCGCGGCGTGGGACGGAATCGTCCCATGCGCCCTACCAAGATCCCTTGGCGGGGCGCTGACCTGCGCCTAGTCGGTAACCTCACGGGATGGGCCGTGAATGTGGCTTTCCTGGCGTTCGGAGCGACTACTCCGCCAGCAGGCGGTAGATCGTCTTGCGGGCCTCCGCCAGCGCTGTCGTCGCGGTGGCGATCTGCTCGGGCGTGCCCGCCGCCATCACCTGCTGGGCGGCCGCGTGCAGCTGGCCCAGCTGCTCCCACAGCTCGACCGCGGCGTCGTCGGTGTCGCCGCTGACCGAGTTCCAGACGGCGTCCAGCTCCTCGCGGTGCTCCTCGACGTAGCGGGTGCCCTCCTCGGTCAGATGGACGACCCGGCGCCCCTCGGACTGCTCGACGCGGACCAGGCCCTCGTCCTCGAGCTGCGACAGGGTGGGGTACACCGAGCCGGGGCTCGGGTGCCAGACGCCGCCGGTGCGCCGCCCGATCTCCTGGATGATCTCGTAGCCGTGCCGCGGCTGCTCCGCGACAAGCGCCAGCACCGCAGCGCGGATGTCGCCGCGGGACGTGCGACGGCCGCGCCGTCCGCGCGGGCCCGGGAATCCCCGGCCGCCGGGCCCGAAGCCGGGGCCTGGGCCGAAGCCCGGGCCGAAGGGGTGCCTGCGGCCGCGCCGGCCGTGACCGATGTGGCTCTCGTCGTCCACCGGGCCGGCAAACGGCGGCGGGACGGGCGGGACGGGCGGACCGTCGGCACCGAAGGGCGGACGGGGACGTCGGCCGCGTCCGCGGAAGCCGAACCGCGCGGGTTCGAACTCGGGGTTCATCGCGTTCATCGTGGTTCTCCTGTTCGTGACGAGCCTCCTGCTCTGGTAGCACCGAGTAGCTCGTGTGCCATCACGATATATCGCGATAGCCCTGACGACACTGTGATCTGGCTCACTATAGGAGTGCTCGTCGCCCGCTCGCGGTGCTAGGTCGACGGCATGGCGCTGTTCACGCTCGGCCACGGCACCGCGAACGCGGGCCGGCTCGCCGAGCTGCTGCGCCATGCGGGCATCGCGCAGCTCGTGGACGTCCGGCGGCAACCGGGCAGCAGGCGCAACCCCGACGTCGCCAGGGACGCGATGGCGCGGTGGTTGCCCGAGCAGGGGGTGGCCTACCGCTGGGACGTGCGGCTCGGCGGCCGCAGGCCCGACGTCGAGCCGGCTCTCGACACGGCCCCGCCGCACCGCGCGCTCGCGGGGTACGCGGCCCACATGCGCACGCCCGAGTTCGGAGCGGCCATGGCCGAGCTGCTCGAGGCCACCGAACCGACGGCGGTGCTCTGCTCGGAGGGCGACTGGCGCCATTGCCACCGCCGGATGATCGCCGACTTCGCCACGCTCGCCCGCGGGGTGCCCGTCCGGCACCTGATGCTCGACGGGAGCATCGCCGGCCACGTCCCCACTGCCGCGGCGCGGCTGCTGCCCGACGGCCTGCTCGTCTACGACGGCGGGCAGGCGACCCTCCTGTAACGGCCTAGCGTTCCTGCCCTGCGACCGTGGTGTGCAGGCTGCGCAGCACACGCAGGCAGGCCTCGACGCACCCTCGTGGGGAACTCCTACGGCGGCGCCACAGCGCTCGACTTTGCCCTGATGCACCCGGACCGGGTGCGGTCCCTCGTGCTCGCGGGGCCCGGGATCCACCCGATGCGGTTCGAGGACCCGTTCGTCCGGCGGTACCACCAGGTGCAGGCGGAGGCGGTCGCAGCCGGTGACGCCGAAGCGTACGTCGAGGCGTTCCTCCGCTACGGCGTGGACGGCCCGCACCGGACGCCGGAGCAGGCGCCCGCCGTCCGGGAGGCGTGCCGCGCGATGGCGATGCGCACCGTTCGCAACCACTACGCGTCCGCCGGAGCCATGCTGACCCGCGACGCGGCCGACCGGCTGGAGGAGATCACCGCGCCCACTCTGTTCGTGATGGGTGAGCTGGAGGCGTCCGACGTGTTCCGGGTGGTCGCCGACGCGCACGACCGGATGCCGCGGGCAGATCGGGTGGACCTGCCGGGTGCGGGGCACATGACCAACATGGAGCAGCCGGAGGTCTTCAACCAGGTGCTGCTCGATCACCTCCGCCTGTACGCCTGACGCTGCACCCTGGCATTGCGGGAACTCCGCGGGCGGCTCACTCGTCGGACTCACAGAAGGAGGTGGGCCGGATGGTGCTGAAGATCCTCGGGGTCGTGCTGGTCATCTGGGTTGCGTTCTCGCTGTTGGGGGCCGTGTTCCAGTTCCTCACGTGGGCGCTCGTGATCGGGGCCGTCGTGTTCGTCGGCGCCGCGGGCTACTCGGCCGTCAAGGCCCGCAACCGGCGGTCGCTGGGCCGTTAGGGCAGGGATCAGCGAGGGATCAGCGCCGCGTCGCGGTCGTCGTCGTGCAGGTCCGCTCGACGTACGCGCGCACGCGGTCGCCCGCCCCCGCGAACTCGGGCGAGCTGAGCCCGGCGGCCAGCTCCGGGTCGCGGTTCATCGCCGCTGCGTCGCCGCCGTTGGCGATAAGCACGTCGAGCTGCATGTCCAGCGCCCGCACCGTGCGCTCGACGTCGGCGCGGATCTCGTTCGGAGCGGCTTCCACCATCGCCGCGCCCGCGCTGCGCACCGCGGCGGTGGTGTCGGCCAGCTCGTCCGGCGGTACCACGCCCCTGGCCAGCAGCTCGTTGAGCGGTCGGATGGCCTCGACGTTCGCTTCCGCCGCGGCGCAGAACGGCGTCTGTGGCCGCGGTGCGGTGGCGACCGGCTCGCGGCGGTCGGCGTCGGCGACGGAGCCACCGCAGCCCGCGATCACGGCAGCTGCGACCACCGCGCCCACCAGCGCGGTGGCACGCGTGAGCAAACCCATCGACTTCCCCCGACCCCGACCAGTGGCAGGCGACGACCCTATCGGGCGGTGCGGAGGGCCACTGTCACGCCATACCGTTCCGGGAACCTCGTGATCGCTGCGTTCGTTATCCCTTTCGTGAAGGTCGGACCTCAGCGGATCGCCGCGTTCCGTGCGCTGTGGCGCGCCGTCTCCCAAGCGCGCAAGCCGGGCGCTCCGGGAGTAGGGGAGCGCGTGAGCGCCCTGCCGCGTCTCGTGCGTGCGGCCGTCGCGGGCCACTACCCGCAGCTCAGTCGCGGCCGGCTCGGGCTGATCCTGCTCGGTCTCGCCTACCTGGTGTCGCCGATCGACCTCGTGCCCGAGGCGTTCGTGGCCCTGCTCGGCCTCGGCGACGACGCCGTGGTCGCGCTCTGGCTCGGCGGCGCGTTCCTGGCCGAGACCGATCGTTTCCTCGCCTGGGAGCGGCAGCAGCCCACCATGGTCGACCGGCACCGGGTCGTCAACCAGCCGCCTGCTTGATCGGGCCGTCTGCCGACACCGATCTTGTTGGCCTACTGGCCGCTCCCTACGGTGTGCGCATGCCGATCCTCGAGATCCACCTGGTCGAGGGGGCGCACACCCCCGCTCAGCACGCTGAGCTGCTGACCGCGGTCAGCACCCGCTACGCGGAGGTACTGGAGGTGTCGCGCGACCAGGTGCGGGCGCACCTCACGCTCCACCGCCCCGAGCTGTGGGCAACCGGCGCGATCCCGGGGGCCGGGCGGTCGGCCCCCTACTTCACCGCAGTGGTGCTCGCAGACTGGCCCGTCGACCTGCGCAGGCGGCTGTTGGGTGCGCTGACCGACCTGCTCGTCGACGTTCTCGGCGTGGACCGCCGGCTCGTCCACGGCCGCATCATCCCGGTGCAGCCGGAGGACTGGGCGGTCGGCGGGCACCGCTGGGAGCCCGCCGCAGCATCCTGACCGCCGGCTGCCGATGTTCTTCACCCTGATCGCGGCGAAACCGGCCACGAATGAACCTGGGCGACGCTCGTACCGGTGAAGTGGGCGGCCCGTCCCCGGGCCCCTTCAGCGCGGACCGGTCTGCGGTGGTAGTTATCCGGGGTGGGAACGATGCGCGTCATCACACAGCTCTCGACGGGTGGGCCGGAGGTGCTCGAGGTCGGCGAGGCGGAGATCCCGGCGCCGTTGCCCACCGAGATCCGGGTCCGGGTGGGCGCCGCCGGGGTCAACCCCGTCGACTGGAAGACCAGGGCCGGCTTGGGAGTCGCCGCCGTGCTCGGTCCGCCTCCGTACACGGTCGGCTGGGACGTCGCGGGCACCGTCGACGCCGTCGGCCCCGGCGTCACGCGGTTCTCGGTGGGTGACGCCGTGTTCGGCATGCCGTGGTTCCCGCGGCAGGCGGGCGCGTACGCCGAGTTCGTGACGGCGCCGTCGCGGCACTTCGCGCACCGCCCTGCCGGGTTGTCCGAGGTCGAGGCGGCCGCGCTGCCACTCGCCGGGCTCACCGCGTGGCAGTGCCTCGTCGACATCGCTGCCATCGAGCCGGGGCAGCGGGTGCTCGTGCACGCCGCGGCGGGCGGCGTCGGCCACCTGGCCGTGCAGATCGCGAAGGCCCGCGGGGCGTACGTCATCGGCACGGCGTCGGTCGGCAAGCACAACCTGCTTCACGACCTGGGCATCGACGAGGCGGTCGACTACCGGGCCGAGGCGTTCGAGAAGGTCGTCGACCCGGTCGACCTCGTCTACGACCTCATCGGCGGCGACGTCGCGCGCCGCTCGCTCGACGTGCTCCGGCCCGACGGGCGGCTCATCTGCCTGCCGTCGGCCGCCGCCGCCGAGGCGATCGCAGCTGCAGCCGACCGTGGGCTGCGCGCCACCGGGATGATGGTGGAACCCGACGGCGACGGCCTCGAGGAGCTCGCCCGCCTGGTCGACGAGCGGCGCCTGCGGGTACTGGTGGCCGAGACGTTCCCGTTGGAGCGGGCCTCGCACGCGCACCGGGCGGGCGAGCTGGGCCGCACGACCGGGAAGCTGGTGCTCACCGTCTGAGCTGGGTCACCGTCTGACCTGCGTCACCGTCTGAGCTGCGGCACCGTCTGACCCGGGTCGCGGGCAGTCGCGCGCCCCGGTCAGCTCGGGGCGTCCCGGCGAGGTGATCCGGGCCGGGAGCAGGCAGCCCCGCACCGACCCGTCGGGTTCCACCACGAACTGCGCCACGGCCGTGCGCGACGAGGCCTCCGACAGCATGGGCCACACGAAGTTGCCCAGCCCCCACGCGATCGGGCGGTCATGGTAGGTGCTCAGGTGCTGCAGGCGGTGGGCGTGGTGTCCGAAGATCCCGTCCGCGCCCGCGTCGATCATCGCCTCGGCGCGGGCGACGTCGCCCGGCTGCGGCGCGGCCTCCAGCTCCGCGCCCCAATGGATCGACACGAACACGAGGTCGGCCACGGCAGCGGCGGCGCGCACGGCCGCGACCATCTCACCGACGTCGTCGCCGGAGGCCATACCGGGGGAGCGGCTCGTCGCGAGCCAGTCGGGGGCGGGGATGACACCGCCGAAGCCCAGCACTGCGATCCGCCAGCCGGCCCGCTCGAGGACGGCGGGAGCGATCGCCGCGTCACGATGGCTGCCGACGCCCACCGGGGCGATCCCGGCGGTCTGCGCATGGCTGATCGAGTCGAGTAGTGCGTCGGCGCCGTAGTCGAGTACGTGGTTGTTGGCGAGGTTCGCCACATCCACACCGGCTGCGCGGGCGGCGGGCAACGCCGCGGGGTCGCACCGGAAGTTGAACGCCTTGGGCAGGATCGTGCCGCGGGTGGACACCGGGCACTCGAGGTTGACGATGGTGAGGTCGTCCTCGGCGAAGAGGCCGTCGAGACCGGACCAGGGGTGCTCGTAGCCGTTCGCCCGCAGAGCCGGGATGTAGCCCGGGTCGAGGCTGACGTCGCCCGTGCCGTGCACGACGAGCCGCTGCCGCTGCTGCGTCGACGCCACCGGGGCGGCGGGCTCCGGGGACAGGTCGGCTGCCTGCTCGACGGTGGGTACCGGCTGTGGGTGCACCGCCTCCGGGGTCGCGCACGCGCCCAGCGCCGCCGCACCGAGCGCTGCCGTGCCCAACGCCGCGACCATCCATCTCCCCCGCACGACGGGAGGATCAGGCCGTAGGGGCGGCGACTGCGGCTCCGCCGCGCGCGCCACCCCGAATGTGTGGTGGTGCCGCCCGGACGGGATCACGGGCGGGTGTTCGTGCCCAACAGACGTTCGGACCCGGCCATCCAGGCCGCGACCGCGAGCACGCCCGTCTCGAACGCGACGAGGTCCCCGTTCCACCGCCCGGGAGCCCGGTGCCGATCGGGGGAGAGCAGGAGGAGCCCCGCCAGCAGGTTGAGCGCGGCCCACAGGCCGTTGACGCCGGGGCCGGAGTCGCGCCCGGCGAGCGGCGTGAGGTGGCGGTGCCCGGTGACCGCCGTGGCGAGGTGTGGGGCGCTGTTCCCGACGAGCACCCCGGCGATGAACGAGCGGGTCCGTGACGACAGCATGGCCGAATCGTAGGCCCGAAGATCACCCGATCGGGAGAACCGCTCGCAGACCAGCGCCGGGCGGCCCACCCGCCACCACGAGGGTTCCGCCGTGGTGCGCGGCGATGTCCCTCGCGATGGCGAGCCCGAGGCCTGAGCCGCCCGCGTCCCGGTCCCTGGCCTCGTCGAGCCGGGTGAAGCGGTCGAACACCGCCTCTCGGTGTTCCACGGGGATGCCCGGCCCGTCGTCCGCGACCTCGAGCACGGCGTCCCGGTCCCTCTGCGCCAGCCGGACGACCACGGTCGTCTGCGCGTGCCGGACCGCGTTGTCGACGAGGTTCGCCACAAGGCGCCGCAACTGCTCACCCGAGCCGCGCACCACGAGGCCGCTCCCGATCCGCAGCTCGACCCGCACCTGCGTGCGCGGGCGGGTGCGGGCCGCCTCCTCCGCGGCGACCTGGCCGAGGTCCACCTCCTCGAGCTCGGGCGGCGCCCCGGCGTCGAGGCGGGCGAGCAGGAGCAGGTCGGCGGTCAGGCGCTGGATCCGGTCGACGTCGGTGAGCGCCTCGACCGTGAGCGGCTGCCGCGGCGCCACCTCCAGCCGGGTACGCAGCACGGCGAGCGGGCTGCGCAGCTCGTGGGCGGCGTCGGCGACGAACCTGCGATGCCGTCCGACGGCACGTTCCAGCCGGTCGAGCGTCTGGTTGGTGGTCTCCGCGAGGCGGGTGATCTCGTCGCGAGCCGGGGGGATCGGGACGCGGCGGTGCAGGTCGCTCGCGGTGATGTCGGCCAGCTCCCGGCGGATCGCCGAGACGGGCGCCAGGGCCCGCCCCACGGCGAGCCAGGTGAGGCCGGCGACGAGCAGGAGCAGCGCGGGGATGCCCGGCAGCAGCACAGCCTGGAGCGTCGCGAGCGCCGCGGCAGCCGGCTGGAGCGACGCCCTCGCCTGCACCAGCACCTCGCCGCCGGTGGTCTGGACCTGCTTGACGGCCACCGCGTAGGAGCCGTCCGGGGCCCATGTGGCGGCCGGGTCGCCGGGGGCCACCGCGAGCAGGGCCTTGGGCGCCGCAGGATCGCCGACGACCAGCACGTCCGGCGCGATGGTCGTGACGCTGCCCGACTTCCCCCCGCCCGGCAGCGGGCTGCCCGGCGGCGGGAGGCCAGGGACGCCGGCGGCGAGGAGGTCGGCGGTGACGGTGGCCCGCCGGGTCGCCTCGATCTCGGCGCTGTCCTGCAGGCTTCCGCGCAGCACCCCGACCAGCACCGCGGACGCCCCGCCGAGCGCGACCGCGACGATGGCGGTCGCGGCCAGCGTCGCGCGCAGCCGGACCGACATCTTCGCGGTGGGGCGGGACGGGAGTCGCACACGCGGAACCCTCATCGGGTCGAACCTGATGGTGCGGCCTCCAGCCGGTAACCGGCGCCGCGCACCGTCACCAGCGACGCCCTGCCGAACGGGGCGTCGATCTTGCGGCGCAGCGCGCTGATGTAGACCTCGACGATGTTCGGGTCGCCGTCGTAGGCGAAGTCCCAGGCCTGCCCGAGCAACTCCCGTTTCGAGACGACCTCACCCGGTCGCCGCGCGAGCCCGTGCAGCACGGCGAACTCCTTCGGGGTGAGCGCGATGTCGACGTCGCCGCGGCGGCACCGCAGGCCCGACGGGTCGAGCACCAGGTCGCCGACCGTGATCGACACCGGCCGCGCGGGCCCGCCGCGCCGCACGAGCGCACGCAGCCGGGCGAGCAGCACCACGTACGAGAACGGTTTGGACAGGTAGTCGTCCGCACCCGTGTCGAGGGCCTCGGCCTCGTCGTGCACGCCGTCCTTCGCCGTGAGCATGAGGATCGGCGTCCAGTTCTCGGCGGCCCGCAGCTTCCCGCAGACGGCGTAGCCGTTCATCCGGGGCAGCATGACGTCGAGGACGATCACGTCGTAGGTGTTCTCCGTGGCGAGCCACAGCCCGTCCCGCCCGTCGTGGGCGACGTCGACGGCGAACCCCTCGCTCGCCAGCCCGCCCGTCAGCACGTCGGTGAGCCGTTTCTCGTCCTCCACCAGCAGCAACCGCACAGCGGGAGTCTGGCGGCCGCGCCTGAGGTGAACCTGAAGACGCTTTCGGCGATCTTCAGCCCCGGTTCAGGGGGTTGGCGCGAACCTCCTCGGCGTCACGATCCACGACCGAGAGAGAGGGACCGATGCGCATCCGCACCCTGGCGGCCGCCGCGCTCGCCGCGGCGGGCCTGTCCGTCACCCTGACGGGCGCCGCCTCCGCCACGTCCATCGACGACCCGCCGCCGGGCGACGCCTTCGTCATCACCTGCGAGGGCGGCCGGTCGGAGGTTCGCCCGATCACGGAGGAGGAGCGGGCGAAGTTCGAGGAGATGCGCGACCGGGCGATCGAGGAGGGGGTCGTCAAGGAGGGGCCGGGCGAGCACCACGTGCGCGTCGACGGGGAGCCGGGGGGCCCGAAGGACGGTCCCTTCGTCGTGTTCAAGGGCCCGCCCCCCGGCGATTCCAAGGAGCTGCCTCGCGGCGAGTTCAAGAAGCTGCCTCCCGGCGCCGAGCCCGTCCCGGGTGAGCGCGTCCGGGGTGTCTTCATAGTCCGGGGCGAGGGCGTTCCGGGCGACAAGGCGGCCGGGGCCTGCGAGCTGCCAGACCTGCCCCCGCCGCCTGCGCCATGACGGCTGGGTAGACCGGCCGAGGAGTCCAGCCGAGGAGTCCGGCCGAGGAGTCCGGCTGGGTAGACCGGCGGCGGCCCGGCTCGGGGGAGCGGGTGCCGTCGCATGCGGGGGAGATCGCCGCGAGCCGCCCAGTGTGGCTCGCGGCGATCGCCGTTCTGCCGCAGGCGAAACCGCCGGGCCGGTCCGACTGCATGCCCGCCGACCGGCGGCAAGGGGTTGACGGGCGGCGTTGCCCCGCTCTCGATCTCCCTGCCCCGGCCGCCCGCCGCAGATCCTGCTGCTTCCGTCGGCGAGCTGTTCCGCCGAACGTCGTAAGCATCCGAGAGCGACTGCGCCGATCGGCCCCGACCAGCGGATATCGGCGGGGGACAGGACGTGGCGGTGCGCCGAACGGCAGTGGATCGACCGGCTGTGACCCGGCGTGTCGGCTGCGACACGCCGGGGCGCCCGCTCGTCGCGCCGCGCGGACCGGAGACCTCAGCAGCGGGCCGCTGCAGTTCCTAGACGTCTGGCAGCGATTAGCGTTCCGCCCGGATCGATAACGGCCCGGTCACAGACCGGACACGGACCGCGCCCCCGGCGGTCCGCCCCGCAACCCCGAGCGGGACGTCCAACCGGCGCCGTAGAGATCCGGAAGGAAAGGTCGTGGCTCGGCACCGCTCCCCCCAGGGCCGGCGCGCGCACCTTGAACCCCCGCTGTCCGCCTCCCCGGCGGCAGCGGGGGTGGGTGCCCACCGGTCGATGCCAGTATCCGTCCCGCAGCTTGCTTCGTCGCTGCCGGTCCGCTTCGTGGCCACCGTCGTGGCAGGTGGCGCACTCGCCGCCGCGGGCCAGTACGCGCTGACGCAGGCTCTTCCATCGGCCGCCGACGGCGCCAACGTGCTGCGCATCGGTCTCGACGGGCTGCTCGGCGCGGCCCCCCAGGCCGCCGCCGCGACGACGGCCCCCGACACCGCGCCCGCCGCCGCCGTCGCGCCGATCGTGTCGGAGCCGCTCGCCGCGGCCGACCCGATCGGGGCCCAGCCCTTCGTCGCCGAGGCGGCCGACCTCGTGAAGGCCGCCGACCTGCAGCGTGCCGCCGCAGAGGCGGCCGCGGCCGAGACGGCGGCGCAGGCCGCCCGTGCCGCTGAGCAGGCCAAGGCGGCTGAGCAGGCCAAGGCGGCTGACCAGGCGAGGGCGGCTGAGCAGGCGAGGGCGGTGCAGCCCGCCCAGCCGGCCCAGCAGCAGAACGTCGTCGCCGCCGCTACCGGGGCCGTCCAGCTGGTCGTCGGCCAGGTCACCTCCGGCTTCGGCTCCCGCTGGGGCACCCTGCACGACGGCGTCGACATCGCCGCCCCGATCGGCACCCCGATCCTCGCGCCGCTCGCCGGCACCGTCATCAACTCCGGTCCGGCCAGTGGTTTCGGGCTGTGGGTGCGAGTCCAGCACGCCGACGGCACCATCACCATCTACGGCCACATCAACCGATCGCTGGTGAACGTCGGCCAGCAGGTGGTGGCCGGTCAGGAGATCGCCGAGGTCGGCAACCGCGGCGAGTCCACCGGCCCGCATCTGCACTTCGGGGTCATCACCCCGGCCGGCACCACGATCGACCCGCAGCCCTGGCTCAACCAGCACGGCATCCTCTTCTGACGCCTTCGGCCGCGGCCTCCTAGACGTCGCTGCCGTACGCCTCGAGCGCGCGGATCTTGTTCGTGACGTCGAGCGCGGCCACCTTGTAGGCCTCCGACAGGGTCGGGTAGTTGAGCACGGTGTCGACGAGGTAGTCGACCGTGCCGCCGCAGCCCATGATCGCCTGTCCGATGTGTACGAGGTCGGTGGCGCCGGTGCCGAAGACGTGCACGCCGAGCAGCGTGCGGTTGTCGGTCGAGACGAGCAGCTTGAGCATGCCGTAGGAGTCGCCGACGATCGCGCCGCGGGCGAGCTCGCGGTAGCGGGACATCCCCACCTCGTACGGCACCGCCGCCGAGGTCAGCTCGGCCTCGGTGCGCCCGCAGTAGGAGATCTCGGGCACCGTGTAGATGCCGATGGGCTGCAGTTCCTGCAGCTCGCGGGCCGGCTCGCCGAACGCGTGGTAGGCCGCGAGCCTGCCCTGGTCCATGCTCGTGGCCGCGAGCGCGGGGAAGCCGATCACGTCACCGACGGCGAAGATGTGCGGCACCTCGGTGCGGTACTGCTTGTCGACGGTGATCCGGCCGCGCTTGTCGGCGGCGAGCCCGGCCTTCTCCAGGTGGAGCTCGGCGGTGACGCCCTGCCGTCCCGCCGAGTACATCACCATGTCCGCGGCGATCCGCTTGCCGCTGGCGAGGCTCGTGACGGTGCCCTTGGGTGTCACCTCGACCTTGGCGACCTCCTCGCCGAACCGGAAGGTGACGGCCTGGTCGCGCAGGTGGAACTTGAGCGACTCGACGACCTCGGGGTCGCAGAACTCCAGCATCGAGGGCCGCTTCTCCACGACGGTGACGCGGGTGCCGAGCGCCGCGAACATCGACGCGTACTCGATGCCGATCACCCCGGCTCCGACCACGACCAGCGATCCGGGCACGCGCTGCATCTTCAGCACGGCGTCGGAGTCGAGGACGCGCTCGTCGTCGAACTCGACCTCCGGGGGCCGGGCCGGTTTGGTGCCGGTGGCGATGACGATGTTCTCGGCGGTGACCGTGTTGTGGTCGCCGCGCGCCTCGCCGTCGACGCTCACCGTGTGCTCGTCGTCGAAGCGGGCGGTACCGCCGAGGATGTCGACGTGGTTGCGCAGCAGCTGGTTGCGGATCACCTCGACCTCGCGGCCGACGACGTGCTTGGTGCGGGCCAGCAGATCGCCGATCGTGATCTCGGACTTGACCCGGTAGCTCGCGCCGTACATGTCCCGCTGGGCGAACCCGGTGAGGTACAGGACGGCCTCGCGGAGCGTCTTGGACGGGATCGTTCCCGTGTTGACGCAGACGCCGCCCATCATGTCGCGCCGCTCCGCCACGCACACGCGCTTGCCCAGCTTGGCGGCGGCGATCGCGGCCTTCTGCCCACCCGGGCCGGAGCCGATCACCAGCAGGTCGTAGTCGTACACGGGACGGTCCTCCTACGGCAGAGCGCAGCACGGCAGGCGAGCCCGCGAGGTCCAGAGTAGAGCGCTCCGGTCGAGGTGGCCCTGGCAAGCGCGCAAGATTAACAGTCATCGACGACAGTTCCCGGCCACGCCGCCGCACACGTCCACACCCGGCCCCATCCACCCCCGATCCGGCCGCTCCCGGGGAGTTGTCCACAGCCGAACGGGACGAGGGTCGCGGCCCCACCCCACCGTGACCCACGCTCGCCGCATGACGTCCTCCGACCTCCCGCAGTCCTGCTCACCGGCACCTGCCACCCACAACGGCGCGCTGCCCGGCGTCCCCCCGTCCGGCGCGATCCACGCCCCGGTCCGCGTGCGTGACCAGGGCGAGCTGATCGCCGGGCTCCCCGCGCTGATCGGCTTCCACCCGCACGGCTCACTCGTGCTCGTGTCCATGGGCGGTGAGTCGGGCAAACGTGTCGGGCTCACGCTGCGCGTCGACCTTCCGCCGCCCGAACACGAGGCGGAGCTCGCCGCGGTCGCGGTCCGGGGCCTCCTGCTGGACGATCCGGCAGGCGCCGTCGTCGTGGTCGTCGGGGGCGCTGCGAGTCCGCCCGGTGGGGCGGGCCTGCCGCACCGGCGGCTCGCCGAGCACGTCGGGGGAGCGCTGGCGGAGCACGGCGTCGAGGTGCACGCCGTGCTCTGGGCGGAGTCCACCGCCGCGGGCTCCCCGTGGCGCTGCTACGACTCGTGCGGCTGCGCAGGCGTGGTGCCCGATGCCGGGTCGTCGGCCGTGCTGGCGGCCGCGGTCGCGGGCGGGCAGGTGGTGCGCGGCGACCGCGCGGCGCTGGAACGGCTGGTCGCCCCCGCCGACGACGAGCGCATCCGGCGCCGGGAGGAGCTGCTGGTGCTGGCCGTCGAACGCGAGCTCGCGGGCGAGCCGGATCTGCCAGACCTCGCGCCGGTGCTCACCGCGATCGCCGACGCCCAGGCGGGGCGCCTCGAGCTCGACGACGAGCGCGTCGTCCGGCTCGCCATCGCGCTCACCGCGCCCGCCGTGCGCGACGCGGCCCTGCTGCGCTGCGCCGGACCAGACGCGGCAGGCGCGGAGCACCTGTGGGCGGCGCTGGCCCGCGAGACACCCGATCCGGAGGCCGCCGAGCCGGCTGCGCTGCTCGCGGTGTCGGCGCTGCTGCGCGGCGACGGCGCGCTGGCCAACGTCGCGCTCGACCGCGCCGAGGGGGCGTGGCCGGGCCACAACCTCACCGGCCTGCTCCGCCTTGCCACCCAGGCCGGCGTCCGGCCTGCCGAGGTGCGGGCGTGGCTAGGAGCGTGCGCCGGGCCGCGGGCCGGGAGCACGAGGTGAGGGCCCGCACGCGGGGCGCGTCAGGCCGGGCGGCTGCGGGTGAACTCCCAGGCGTCGCGCACGATCGTGGTGAGGTCCGTGCGGTGCGGCTGCCATCCCAGCTCGGTCCTGGCCGCCTCGCTGGAGGCGATGAGCACGGCCGGGTCGCCGGCCCGGCGCGGCGCGGCGGTCATCGGGATGGGGTGGCCGGTCACCTCGCGGCAGGCCTCGATCACCTGGCGCACGGAGAACCCGGTGCCCGACCCCAGGTTGTAGATCGCGTGCTTCCCGGGCTCCGCGTGCTGCAGGGCCAGGAGGTGGGCGTCGGCGAGGTCGTCCACGTGGATGTAGTCGCGCACGCAGGTGCCGTCCGGAGTCGGCCAGTCGTCGCCGTACACCTGCACGGCCTCGCGGGTGCCCGAGGCCACCTGCAGCACGATGGGGATGAGGTGGGTCTCCACCGTGTGCCGCTCGCCGAAGCGGCCGTGGGCGCCCGCCACGTTGAAGTACCGCAGGCTCACGGCGGCGAGGCCGTGGGCGGCCGCGTAGGAGGTCATCGCGAGATCGATGGCGAGCTTGCTGGCGCCGTAGGGGTTGGTGGGCCGGGTCGGAGCGTCCTCCGGGATCGGCACGCGCTCGGGCTCGCCGTAGGTGGCGGCGGTGGAGGAGAACACCAGGCGCGGGGTCCCGTGCTTGCGCATGGCCTCCAGCAGCCGGAACGTCGTCACCACGTTGCCCGCCCAGTACAGCTCCGGGCGCGCCACCGACTCGCCCACGAGCGACTTGGCCGCGAAGTGCAGCACCCCGTCGAACCCTTCGGCGAGCACCTCCTCGGCGGCCTCCGCGAGGTCGGCGTGGACGAGATGGGCGCCGTCGGGCACCGCGTCCTTGTGGCCGGTGGACAGGTCGTCGAGCACCGTCACGTCGTGGCCGGCGTCCACCAGGTGGGCGGCGCACACACTGCCGACGTAACCGGCACCGCCGGTGACGAGCAGCTTCACAGGGTTCCTCCTCCGGGGATGGCGCGCGGCGCAGAGCCACCGCACGTCGCCGCGGCACACCGTCTCACGGGGCGCAGCCGCGTCCTCCAAGGGGGAGCGACGCGCCCCGAGTCGGCGTCAGCGCGCCCGCACCAGCACCGCGTGGGCGATGAGCGGGGCCACCGACGAGTCCGCCCCGTTGGCAGCCACCGGCACCGCGTCGCCGAAGCGGGAGATGGCATGCACCTCCACGTCACGGCCCGGCACGATGCCCGCGCCCTTGAGGTCGGCCATCAACCCGGTGTCCACCTGCACGTGCTCGGCGATCCGGCGCACCTCCACGCGGCCGCCGCCGCGCCTGGCGAACTCGTCGAGCCGCTGCAGGCCCACCTCGAGCGTCGGTGGCACCGACACGGTGCTGGCGGGCGGGGCCTCCGGGCGCTCCACGAGCTCGGCGAGCCCCGGGATGGGGTTGCCGTACGGGGAGATGGTGGGGTTGTCGAGCAGCTGCACGAGCTTGCGCTCCACGGCCTCGCTCATGACGTGCTCCCACCGGCACGCCTCGGCGTGCACGTACTCCCACTCCAGCCCGATCACGTCGACGAGCAGGCGTTCGGCGAGGCGGTGCTTGCGCATCACCGCGACGGCGCGGTTGCGCCCGGCGTCGGTGAGCTCCAGGTGCCGGTCACCCGCGACGACCACGAGACCGTCGCGCTCCATGCGGGCCACGGTCTGGCTCACCGTCGGCCCGCTCTGGCCGAGGCGTTCGGCGATCCGCGCGCGCAGCGGTACGACGCCCTCCTCTTCGAGTTCGTAAATCGTCCGGAGGTACATCTCGGTGGTGTCAATGAGCTCGTTCACGCGCTCAGCCCTTTCGTCAAGCCCCCATCCTATCGGTGAGGACGTCACAGAGGAGCGCGATCCCGTGGAGGATGACGACGTGGTTGCACCGATTGCTCCCGTGATTGATCCGTACCGGCTGGCGGATCTCCTCGCCGCTCCTGACCCGGCCGAGCGGCCGGTGGTGCTCGACGTCCGCTACCGGCTGGGCGGTCCGCCCGGACGGCCCGACCACGACGCCGCGCACGTCCCGGGTGCGGTCTTCGTGGACCTCGACGCCGAGCTGGCCGGCCCGCCCGGTCCGGCGGGCCGGCACCCGCTCCCGTCGGCCGAGGCGCTGCAGGCGGTGCTGCGGCGGGCCGGGGTGCGCGAGGGGTCGCTGGTCGTCGCTCACGACCACGGCGACGGGGCGCCCGCAGCCAGGGCGTGGTGGCTGTTGCGCTGGGCGGGCCTGCCCGCCGGGCGCGTCGCCGTGCTGGACGGCGGGTTCCCCGCGTGGACCGCGGCCGGCCTCCCCACCACCGGCGGACCGTCGGCTCCCGAGCCGGGCGACATCACGGTGCGCCCGGGCGGCATGCCGGTCCTCGACGCCGACGCCGCGGCGGCGCTCGGGCAGCACGGGGTCCTGCTCGACGCTCGCGCGGCCCCGCGCTACCGCGGGGAGACCGAGCCGATCGATCCCGTCGCCGGGCACGTGCCCGGTGCCCGCAACGCGCCCTCGGCCGAGCTGATCGGCGCCGACGGCCGGTGGCTGCCCCCCGAGGTGCTGGCGGAGCGGTTCGCGGCGCTCGGCGTGGCAGGGGCCGGCGAGGCCGGAGCCTACTGCGGTTCGGGGGTCACCGCCGCTGCCTTGGTGCTCGCGGTCGAGCACGCCGGGCTGCGCACGCCCGAGCGGCCGATCGGTCTCTACGCCGGGTCGTGGTCCAACTGGACGGCCGACCCGGCCCGACCGGTCGCCACCGGAACCGAGCCGTGACCCGGGCCGCCGGTTCCACCGCGGGCGACGCGGCCCGCGGCCGTCCTTTACGGTCGCGGCCATGAGCCCGCGCGCCGCCGTGGTGTGGACCCCCGACTTCCTCGGTTACGACCTCGGGGACGACCACCCGCTCGACCCGGTCCGCCTCGACCTCACGATGCGGCTGGCCACCGGGCTGGGGGTGCTGGAGGGCGTCGAGCCGCTGGTGCCGAAGCCCGCGCCGGACGAGGAGGTGCAACGGGTCCACGTGCCCGCCTACCTCGCCGCGGTCAAGGCGGCGCCCGACATGCCGTTCGGTGTGGGGCACGGCCTGGGCACGGAGGACAACCCGATCTTCGCCGGGATGCACGAAGCGAGCGCGCTGGTGTGCGGCGGGTCGTTGCTGGCGGCGAAGGAGATCGCGGAGGGGCGGGCCGACCGGGCCGTCAACATCGCGGGCGGCCTCCACCACGCCATGCCCGACCACGCGTCCGGGTTCTGCGTCTACAACGACTGCGCGGTGGCGATCTCCTGGCTGCTCGATCACGGGTTCGACCGCATCGCCTATGTCGACGTCGACGTCCACCACGGCGACGGCGTGCAGGCGGCGTTCTACCGCGACCCACGGGTGCTCACGATCTCCCTGCACCAGCACCCGATGACCCTCTGGCCCGGCACGGGCTGGCCGGCAGAGGCGGGGGAGGGCCCGGCGATCGGCACCGCGGTCAACGTGGCGCTCCCGCCGGGCACGGGCGACTCAGGATGGCTGCGCGCGTTCCACGCGGTGGTGCCGTCGCTGGTCACGGCGTTCCGGCCGCAGGTGCTCGTCACTCAGTGCGGGGTGGACACGCACGCCGAGGACCCACTGGCCAACCTCGGGCTCTCCGTCGACGGCCACCGGGCGATCTACCGGGCGCTGCGGGATCTCGCCGAGCAGGCCGCGGGCGGCAAGTGGCTCGCCACGGGCGGCGGCGGGTACGGGTTGTTCCGGGTGGTGCCGCGGTCGTGGACGCACCTCATCGCCACGGTGCTCGACCGCGACGTGGAGCCGCACCGCCCGCTTCCCGCGGGCTGGGTGGCGCACACTGCCTCGCTCACGGGGCAGCGGCTGCCCAGTGAGATGACGGAGGGCCGGGACACCAGCTACGAGCCGTGGACCGAGGGCGCCGACCGCGTCGACACCGCGGTCCTGGAGACCCGCCGCATGCTCTTCCCGCTCCACGGCCTCGACCCCGACGACCCACGGGACTGAACCATGCCGCCATCGGACCGTCCGGCCCACGTCGCGGAGCCGCCAGCCGAGGCGGCGGCGCTCGACCCGGGATACCCCCGGCAGTGGGAGGCCGACGTCGTCGCGTCCGACGGTGGCATCGTGCACCTGCGTCCCATCCTGCCCAGCGACGGCGACGCGCTGCTGCGGTTCCACGAGGGCCTGTCCGAGCGCACGCGCTACCTGCGGTTCTTCGGGCCGTACCCACGCATCTCGCCTCGCGACCTGGTGCGCTTCACCACGGTCGACCATCGCACCCGGGTGGCGTTCATCTGCCTGCTCGGCGACGAGATCATCGCGGTCGGGCGCTACGAGGGTCTCGACGCCGCGCGCGGGGGAGAGGTGGAGTCGGCGGAGGTGGCCTTCGTCGTCCGCGACGAGCACCAGGGCCGCGGGCTCGGCTCGATACTGCTGGAGCACCTCGCCGCGGCCGCCCGCGAGAACGGTGTGCGCCGTTTCGAGGCCGAGGTCCTGGTGGAGAACCACCAGATGGTGCGGGTCTTCCGCGATGCCGGCTACCAGGTGAGCCGGGCGTTCGCCGAGGGTGTGCTGCACCTGGAGTTCGACGTCGACCCCACCGAACGCTCGCTCGCCGTCCGCGACTCCCGCGAGCAGCGGGCCGAGGCGCGCAGCGTGCACAACGTGCTGCATCCGTCGTCGGTCGCCGTGATCGGTGCGTCCACCGACCCCTCCAAGATCGGCCACGCCGTGCTCGCGCACCTGCTGCGCGCCAACTTCACCGGCCCGGTCTACCCGGTCAACCCGGAGGCCCGGTCGGTGCGCGGAGTGCGGGCGTACGCCTCGGTCACCGACATCCCCGACGAGGTCGACCTCGCCGTGGTTGCTGTCCCGGCCGCGGGCATCGACGAGGTCATGGACTCCTGCCTCGCGAAGGGCGTGAAGGCGCTCGTGGTGATCAGCGCGGGGTTCGCCGACGCGGGCGGGAGCGGCACGGTCGCGGAGCGCCGGCTCGTCGCCGAGGCCCGGGCCCATGGGATGCGGGTGATCGGCCCCAACGCGCTCGGCGTGGCCAACACCTCCCCCGACGTGCGGCTCAACGCCACACTCGCGCCCGATCTGCCGGGTACTGGCCGCGTCGGGTTCTTCTCGCAGTCCGGCGCGCTCGGCATCGCCATCCTCGCGGCGGCGAAGGAGCGCGGGCTGGGCCTGTCGACCTTCGTCTCGGCAGGCAACCGGGCCGACCTGTCCGGCAACGACCTCCTCCAGTACTGGCAGACCGACCCGGACACGAACCTCGTGCTGCTCTACCTCGAGACGTTCGGCAACCCCCGCAAGTTCGGCCGGCTCGCCCGGCGGCTGGCCCGCACCAAGCCGATCGTCGCGGTGAAGAGCGGCCGCCACACCGGGCCGACCCCGGCGCTCGCCGCCCGCGCCGCGCCCATCGACGAGGCCAGCGTCAAGGCCCTGTTCGAGCAGGCGGGCGTCATCAGGGTCGAGACGCTGTCGCAGCTGTTCGACACGGCGCTGCTGCTCGCCTACCAGCCGTTGCCGGCCGGGCCGCGGGTCGCGGTCGTGGGCAACTCCAGCGCGCTCGGCCTGCTCGTCACCGACGCCCTGCTCGACGGAGGGCTGGAGCTGGCCCGCCCGCCCGTGGACGTCGGCACCGCCGCCCCGCCCGAGGAGTTCGCGGCTGCCGTCGCACGTGCCCTGAGCGAAACCGACGGCCCGGACGGCGGCGCCGACGCGCTGGTCGCCGTGTTCGTCCCACCCGTGGCCACCCCCAGCGGGGCGTACGCGCGGGCGCTGCGGGAGGCAGTGGCAGGGTCGGACAAGCCGGTGGCGGCGGTCTTCCTCGCGGCCGAGGGGGTGCCGGCCGAGCTGGCGGTGCCGGGCGAGGACGGGTCGCCGGGCCCAGGTTCGGTCCCCAGCTTCCCCAGCCCGGAGCGGGCCGCGGCGGCGCTGGCCCGGGTCAGCCGGTACGCGCGGTGGCGGTCGCGCCCGGTCGGGGAGTTCGTCACGCCTGACGGCGTCGACGCCGACCGTGCCCGCGAGCTGGTCGCCAAGCTCGGCGGCGACAAGGAGCGGCGGCTCAGCGACGCCGAGGCCGTGGAGCTGCTCGCCTGCTACGGCATCCGGTTCACCGAGTTCCGGAGGGTGGCAGGCGCCGACGCGGCCGTCGCGGCGGCCGAGGAGCTCGGCTTCCCGGTGGCGATCAAGGCGGTCGGGGAGCGCTGGCACCACCGCACCGATCTGGTCGGGGTGCGGCTGGACGTCGCCACCGGAACCGGCGTGCGGCGCGCGCACGCCGACCTCGCCCGCCTCACCGGCCAGGACGAGGTCTACGTGCAGCGGATGGCGCCCAAGGGCATCTCGTGCGTGCTGGAGATCGTGGACGACCCGTCGTTCGGCTCGCTGCTCTCCTTCGGGCTGTCCGGGATGGCCACGGAGCTGCTCGGCGACCGGGCGTTCCGGGTGGTGCCGGTGTCCGATCAGGACGCCGCTGCGCTGGTGCGAGCCCCACGGGCGGCCCCGTTGCTGGCCGGCTACCGCGGCACGGAACCGGTCGACCTCGCGGGGCTGGAGGACCTCGTGCTGCGCGTCGGCCGGATCGCGGAGGACCTCCCCGAGGTGCGGTCGCTCGGCCTCGATCCGGTGCTCGCCTCGCCGGAGGGGGCGTTCGTCACGGGGGCGCGGGTCGTGCTCGGCCCGCCGCCCACCCGGGATGACGGCGGTCCGCGCCGCCTCCGCTGACCCACGCGGTAAGCGCTACCTCCGGAACGAGACCTGCAGCGTGGGCTGGCTGACCCCGGCGAAGAAGTCGTTGCCCTTGTCGTCCACCACGACGAACGCCGGGAAGTCCTCCACCTCGATCTTCCAGACCGCCTCCATGCCGAGCTCGGGGTACTCGAGCACCTCGACCTTGCGGATGCAGTCCTGGGCCAGGCGCGCTGCCGGGCCGCCGATCGAGCCGAGGTAGAAGCCGCCGTAGGTGGCGCAGGCGGTGGTGACCTGCTTGGACCGGTTGCCCTTCGCGAGCATCACCAGCGAGCCGCCCGCGGCCTGGAACTGCTCGACGTAGGAGTCCATGCGCCCCGCGGTGGTCGGCCCGAACGAGCCGGACGCGTACCCCTCGGGCGTCTTGGCCGGACCGGCGTAGTAGACGGGGTGGTCGCGCAGGTACTGCGGGATCGCCTCACCCGCCTCCAGCCGCTCGGCGATCTTGGCGTGCGCGATGTCGCGGGCGACGACGAGCGGGCCGGTGAGCGAGACCCGCGTCTTCACCGGCAGCGCCGAGAGCTGCTCCCGGATCTCGGCCATGGGCCGGTTCAGGTCGACCCGCACGACCTCCGCGGAGAGGTCCTCCGACGTGGCCTCCGGCAGGTAGCGCGCCGGGTCACGCTCGAGCTGCTCCAGGAAAACGCCATCAGGCGTGATCTTCGCCTTGGCCTGGCGGTCGGCGGAGCAGGAGACGGCGATTCCGACGGGCAGCGAGGCGCCGTGCCGGGGCAGGCGGACGACCCGCACGTCGTGGCAGAAGTACTTGCCGCCGAACTGGGCGCCGATGCCGAACTCGCGGGTGAGCTCGAGGACCTGCTGTTCGAGGCCGCGGTCGCGGAAGGCGTGGCCCGCCGCCGAGCCCTCGGAGGGGAGCGCGTCGAGGTAGCGCGCCGAGGCAAGCTTGGCGACCTTGAGGGTGTACTCAGCCGACATCCCGCCCACCACGATCGCGAGGTGGTAGGGCGGGCAGGCCGCCGTGCCGAGCGAGCGAAGCTTCTCGTCGAGGAACGCCGCGAGCTTCTTCGGGTTCAGCAGCGCCTTCGTCTCCTGGTAGAGGAAGGTCTTGTTGGCCGAGCCGCCGCCCTTGGCCATCACGAGGAACTCGTACTTCGGCGCCTGCCCCGGCGCGCTGTACAGCTCGACCTGGGCGGGCAGGTTGGTGCCGGTGTTCTTCTCATCCCAGAAGGACGTGGGCGCCATCTGCGAGTAGCGCAGGTTCAGCTCGTCGTAGGCCTCGAAGACGCCGCGGGAGACGGCCTCCTCGTCGTTGCCGCCGGTGAGCACGGTCTCGGTGCGCTTGCCGACGACGATCGCGGTGCCCGTGTCCTGGCACATCGGCAGCACGCCCCCGGCCGAGACGCAGGCGTTGCGCAGGAGGTCGGTGGCGACGAACCGGTCGTTCGGCGACGCCTCCGGGTCGTCGATGATCGCCCGGAGCTGGGCGAGGTGCGACGGGCGCAGCATGTGCTGGATGTCGCGGACCGCCTCGCGGACCAGGGTGGTGATCGTGGCCGGCTCGATCTCCAGGAACGTGCGGCCGGCGGCCTCGACCGGACGACCGGGCGGGAGGTCGAGCTTCCGGTACTCCGTGTCGTCGGGACCGAGGGGCAGCACGTCCGTGTAACCGAATTCGGGCACCCGCCGAAACTAACAAGCCCGAACATGGGTCGGGAGGCCGGACCGGCCCCCGACCAGTCCGACCTCCCGGGGTGTGCGCGTCCGGCGAACCGGCGCGCGAGGTCTCCGGTTGGAGACCTTCTCCCGAGAGACGGCTCGCGTCAACTCCTGGAAGTTCCCTGATCGCTGACCGTAGGGTCGGAATCATGGCTGGATCGATTCTCGGCACCTCCGTCCGCCGGGTGGAGGACCTCGACCTCATCACCGGCGCGAGCACGTACGTCGGCGACCTAGGTCTCGAGGGTGTGCTGCATCTCGCGTTCGTCCGTTCCCCACTCGCACACGCCGTCGTCACCGGGATCGCGACGGCCGAGGCCGCCGCCGCACCCGGCGTGGTCGCGGTCTTCACCGCGGCCGACCTCGACCTGCCCGCCCACCACGGCCTGATGGTCGTCAACGAGGACCTGCCGCGCCCGCCGCTCGCCACCGACCGCGTCCGGTTCGTGGGCGAGGCCGTCGCGGTTGTCGTTGCCGAGACGAAGGCCGCGGCCGTCGACGCGGTCGAGCTCGTCGAGGTCGACTACGACCCGCTGCCCGCCGTCGTCGACATGGAGGCGGCGCTGGAGCCCGGCGCCCCGCTGCAGTTCCCGGAGCTGGGCAGCAACGTCGCCAGGGGCGAGCGCTCCGAGGAGGACCCGCTCGCCGACGCCGAGGTGGTCGTGCGGGCGCGTTTGGTCAACCAGCGGCTCGCGGTGATGCCGATGGAGGGCAACGCGATCGCGGTGCAGCCCGGCGGCGGTGACGGCGGCGGGGAGCACGACCTCACCATCTGGGTGTCCACCCAGATGCCGCACCTTTTCCGCGACCAGGCGGCGCAGCTCTTCGGCCTGGACGCCGACCGGGTCCGGGTGATCGCCCCGCACGTGGGCGGCGGGTTCGGTGGCAAGGCGGGCATGATCGCCGAGCACACGGCCGCGGTCGGCGTCGCGAGGGCGCTGAACCGGCCCGTGACGTGGGTGGAGACCCGCTCGGAGAACCTCGTCTCGATGCCGCACGGGCGCGGACAGGTGGCCTACTACGAGCTCGGCCTGACCCGCGAGGGCGACATCACCGGCCTGCGGGCGCGGGTGGTGGCCGACAGCGGGGCGTACGCCGGGTTCGGCGGGGCGCTCGTGTTCGGCTCCACCTACACGATGAGCCCGGGGGTCTACCGGGTGCCGAAGATCGGGTTCGACGCGGCCGTCGCGCTCACCAACACCACGCCCATGGGCGCGTTCCGCGGGGCCGGCCGCCCGGAGGCCACGGCGCACCTCGAGCGGATCATGGACATCGCGGCTGCCGAGTTGGACATGGACCCGGTGGAGCTGCGCCGCCGCAACTTCATCGACCCCGCCGACTTCCCGTACACGACGATCCCGGGCGCGCGGTACGACGTCGGCGACTACGACCTCCCGCTGCGCGAGGCGCTGCGGCTCGTCGACTACGAGAAGGTGCGCGAGGAGCAGGCCCGCCGCCGCGAGTCGGGCGACCCGGTGCAGCTGGGCCTCGGCGTCTGCGTCTACGTGGAGATCACCGCGGGTGGGGGCGGCACCGAGTTCGGCTCGGTCACCGTGCACGCCGACGGGGCGGCCACAATCTCCGCAGGCACCTCCGGGCACGGCCAGGGCCACGCGACGGCGTTCGCGATGCTCACAAGCGACCGCCTCGGCATCCCCATGGACAAGATCCGGTTCGTGCAGTCGGACACCGCCACCGTGCCCCGCGGCGGGGGCACGGGTGGCTCGCGGAGCCTGCAGATGGGTGGGAACGCGGTCCGGGCGGCCGCCGACGACGTGCTGGAACAGGCGCGCAGACGGGCGGCGGCGCAGCTGGAGGCCTCGGTCGACGACATCGAGCTGACCACCGGCGACGACGGCGTCGGCGTCTTCGGGGTGGTGGGCGTGCCGTCGGTGACGCTCACCTGGGCCCAGCTCGCTTCCGCCGCCGAGACCGACGGCGAGGCGCTGGCGGCGGGGCTCGACTTCCGGCAGGCGGGTGCCACGTTCCCGTTCGGGGCACACGTGTCCGTGGTGGAGGTCGACACCGACACCGGCCGGGTCACGCCGCTGCGGCACGTCGCCGTCGACGACTGCGGGCGCGTGCTCAACCCGCTGCTCGTCGAGGGCCAGCAGCACGGCGGGCTCGCCCAGGGCGTCGCTCAGGCCCTCTACGAGGAGGTCGTCTACGACTCCGAGGGCCAGCCGCTCACCGCCACGCTCGCCGACTACCGGATGCCGAGCGCGGCCGACTTGTTCACGTTCGAGGCGAGCAACACCGAGACCCCCACCCCCATGAACCCGCTCGGGGCGAAGGGGATCGGCGAGTCGGCCACGGTCGGGGCCACCCCGGCGGTGCAGAACGCCGTGGTGGACGCGCTCAGTCCGTTCGGGGTGCGGCACATCGACCTGCCGTGCACGCCGGAGCGGGTGTGGCGGGCGGTCCGGGACGCGCGGGCCGGGCAGGCCGCCGACCCGTGGCGCGAGCCGCCCGCCGTCTTCGCGACGCTGCCGGTGCGCACCTCCACCGGCGGGGAGGCGGCCGGCGGGGAGATCTGATCCGGACGATCGGGGCCGTCCCCTGGCTGGGGATGGCCCCGATCGGGCGTCCCCCACAGTGCTGGACGAGACTGCGCCCCGTGACATTGGGCCCCGTGACGTCGGGCCCCATGACGTTGGGCGAGGAGAAACGATGAGGCTGGCCACGATCCGGACGGCGACGGGAAACCGCGCGGTGCGCGTGGACGCCGACGCCACCGTCGAGACGGGTGAGGCCGACGTCCGCGCGTTGCCGGAGCGGCCCCCGCGGTACCTGGAGCACGGCAACCTGCTGGTCACGTCCGTGGCAGGGGTCGGCTAGTGCCGCAACACCTGCAGGCTCGAGGGAGAACGGTGACCGCAGGCGGCCCCCGGTCGCTGGCGAACACCCTGGCCTGGGCCGGTGACGGCGCCGCGCACCTGCGGGGGCTCATGACCCGCATGGGCGACGACGCCTTCGGTGCCGCGTCCACGCTCCCCGGCTGGAGCCGTGCGCACGTCCTGACCCACATCGCCCGCAACGCCGACGGGATGATCAACCTCCTGACGTGGGCGCGTACCGGCGTCCCGACCCCCGCCTACGCGAGCCGTGACGCCCGCGACAGCGCCATCGAGGCCGGGGCCGCGCGCTCGCCCGCCGAGATCCGCGACGACGTCGTGGAGTCGTCGGACCGGCTGGCGGTGGTGGTGCGCAAGATGCCGAAAACCGCATGGTCGGCGCACATCACCAACGTGCAGGGGCGGGAGATCCCGGCCACCGACATCGCGTGGATCCGGGCGCGGGAGATGTGGATCCACTCGGTCGACCTCGACGTCGGCGCGTCCTTCGACGACTTCCCGGCGCCGATGGTCACCGAGCTGCTCACCGACGTCGCCGAGGCGATGGCGGAGAAGCCGGACTGCCCGCCGTTGCTGCTCGTCGCACCCGACGGGACGGCGTGGAAGGTCGGCGACCAGGCCGCACCCACCACGGTGTCCGGGCCTGCGCCCGAGCTGGCGGCGTGGCTCCTCGGCCGGAGCAAGGGCCGCGGTCTGCGCGGCGACGCCGCCCGCAAGCTCCCCGCCCTCCCGCGCTGGCTTTAAGGAGCGCCCTGAACAACTCGGGCCTACTGCGCGACGCCCAGCCGGCGCCATCGCTGCGTTGTCGTCGGGCCCGATACAACAGCGGTATCGGGCCTCTCCTCCGCCTTGCGCTGCCACCACCTGGACGCCGCTCGCTACGGCCGGAGTTGTTCAGGACCCTCCTCGCCCCGCCGCGGCCGCCGCTGGCTCTGCACACACATACGCACCGGGCTCGGCCGTCGCGTGCGTCGAAATGGACCTGAGAGCGGTCCCAAGAAGATCGAACAGCTCTGGCGTGCACCTCACGGTTGGGCGACGGCGGGCTGGACGCGTATGTGTGTGCAGAGCCTGAGAGCTAGCCCGCGTTCCGTGCTTGTTCGTGGGAGGCTCCGGCCGTGCAGCCGACGCGGGCCGTTCCCGACTTCGACGCCGTCCGAGCCGAGTTCGCGCTCCCGGAGGCGTTCCCGCCCGACGTGCTGGCGGAGGCCGAGCGGGCGTCGGCCGAGCGCCCGGGGCCGGGGCCGGGGCGGTTCGACGCCACCCATGTCGAGCTGGTGACGATCGACCCACCGGATGCGAAGGACCTCGACCAGGCGCTCGGCGTCACCCGGCGCGGCAGCGGGTTCCGGGTGCACTACGCCATCGCTGACCTCGGGGCGGTGGTCGCGCCAGGCGGCGCCCTCGACGCGGAGGTGCGCCGGCGCGGGCAGACCGTCTACCTGCCTGACGGGTCGGTGCCGCTGCACCCTCCGGTGCTCTCGGAAGGCGCGTCTAGCCTGCTCCCCGACTGTTCCCGAGCGGCGGTGCTCTGGACGTTCGACCTGGACGAGGCCGGCGAGCAGACGGGCGTGGACGTCCGGCGGGCCGTCGTGCGGTCCCGGGCGCGGCTGGACTACGCGGGGGTCCAGGCCGACGTCGATGCGGGCAGCGTGCACCCGGCGGTGGCCGCGCTGCCCGAGCTGGGGGTGCTGCGCCGGGCGCACGCCGTGCGGCGCGGGGCGATCGAGCTGGAACTGCCCGAGCAGCAGGTCGTGCCGGACGGCGCGGGCGGCTGGACGGTGCAGGTGCGGCGGCGCCTCGACATCGAGGCGTGGAACGCCGAGATCTCGCTGCTCACGGGCATGGCGGCGGCCCGGATGATGCTGGACGCCGGCATCGGGCTGCTGCGCACCCTTCCCTCGCCGGAGCCCGAGGCGTTGAAGGCGTTCGTCCGCGCCGCGCGCGAGCTGGGTTTCGCCTGGCCGGACGGGGCGTCGGTGGCCGAGCAGTTGGCCGGCCTCACCGCGGCCGACCCCGCGGCGCTGGCCGTGCGGCGGGCGGCGACCGTGCTGCTGCGCGGAGCCGGCTACGCGGCCTTCGACCCCGCCGCGGGCCTTCCGGCCCCCGCGGACCCCCGTCACGGCGGCATCGGAGCGCCGTACGCGCACGTGACCGCCCCGCTGCGGCGCCTGGCCGACCGGTTCGGCTCCGAGCTGTGCCTGGCTGTTGCGGCGGGCGAGGAGCTGCCGGACTGGCTGCGGGCGGCGCTCCCGGCGCTGCCGGAGGCCATGTCGGCGTCGGACGCGCTGGCCGGGAAGGTCGACAGGGCCTGCGTCGACCGCACGGAGGCCGCGCTGCTCACAGCGCGGGTCGGCGAGGAGTTCGACGCCGTGGTGCTGCGGCCGGCGGGGCGCGACGGTGAGCCCGGTGAGGTCTACGTGCCGGACCCGCCCGTGCTGGCCCGCTGCACCGGGGCGCTGACGGCGGGGGCACTGGTGCGGGTGCGCCTGATGGAGACGGACCCGGCGACCGGCCGCATCGAGTTCGCCGCAGCCTGAGCCGCGCGCGTCACCGCAGCCAGGTGAGCACTCCTCCTGAGAGGGTGATGTTGTAAGGGTACCCTCATCGCTGCGGATGGTCCGCTGACTGAACGAAGGGGTCGGCCGGTGCGGTTCCGCTACGGCATCGAGCACGAGTGCGCGCTGTTGCACACCGACGGCCGGTTCGCCGACTACACGAACACCACGTTCGACGAGCTGCAGGCCGTGGTCGACGGCCTGCCCGAGGATCCGGCCGACTACCCGGACCTGCGCGTCGGCGACCAGGGCATCAAGCGCAAGCGCTGGTACGTCGAGGGCTACGAGCGGTTCGACGCCCGCGGCGGGCTGGTGCGCTGCGACCCCAAGGGCCTGGAGGTCCGCACGCGCATCCACGACTCCGTCGACGCCGCCGTCGGCGCGCTGCGGGCCGACATCGGCCGGCTCGACGCGGCGCTGGCGAGCACGGGGCTGCGCACCACCACGATCTCGTTCAACCCGCTGCGCTCGGAGTACATGATCGAGCCGCCGCTGAACGACTGGGAGCGCGAGCACCGGCTCGGCTCGCCCGAGGAGCGCACGGCCCACGTGCACATGTCGACGTACGGGCCCGACCTGAACCTGTCGTGTTCGGACATCGGGCCTGCCGACCTCGTCGACGCCGGGCGCAAGCTCACCTACTACAGCCCGTGGCTCGTGCCGCTGTCGTTCTCCTCGCCGTTCCGGGACGGGAAGCCGTGGGGCGGGCTGTCGGCGCGTACCGCGGTGCGCACCGGCAGGCGGCCGGCCGCTCTCGTCTTCCTGGCGGGGGAGGAGGGGCAGCTGCCTGCCGACCCGTCGCTGACGCAGGTGGCGCGCCTGCCCGCGGAGGTCGGGCGCGTCGAGTTCAAGGCGTTCGACTCCTGCCCCGAGCCGGCGCTCTACGGCGAACTGCTGAGCCTGCTCACCGGTCTCGTGCTCGACCGCTCGCTGCCCGGGCGCCGCACCACGCCGGACGCCGAGATGCACCGGCACGTGGCCCAGGCCGGGCTGACCGACGACGAGGTGCATGCGGGCACCGGCGACCTCCTCGACGCCGCGGAGGCTGCTCTCACGGGCCGCGCCGACGACCTGGCCCGGCTGGAGAGCCTTCGCGCGCGTTGGAAGCGCCGCGAGTCCCCGGCCACGGCGATGCTGGCGGCCTACGAGGCCGGGGAGCCCGTGGCGGGGTTGAGCCCGCGGGGGAGCCGTGTTTGACATGCAGTCGAAGGCGCCTAGTGAGCGGCAGCGAGACCGGCGAGGTGCTCGCGGTGGCCGCCGAGTAGGTCCCGAAGCCGGGAGGTCACCGCACGGGCGCGGCTTCTTGCCCCGCGCCCGTGCGGGAGGTCTAGCTGTAGGAGTGCTCGGAGTCCGGGTAGGTGCCGCCGCGCACGTCCTCGCCGAACCGCCTGGCTGCATCCAGCAGCACTGCTCCGACGTCGGCGTACTGCTTCACGAAGCGCGGCTTGCGCCCGCGGTTCATCCCGGCCATGTCCGACCAGACGAGCACCTGGGCGTCGCAGTCCGGCCCGGCGCCGATCCCGATCGTGGGGATCGTCAGCTCGCCGGTGACGCGCTTGGCGACGTCCGCGGGCACCATCTCCAGCACCACCGAGAACGCGCCTGCGGCCTGCAGGGCGAGCGCGTCCTCCACGAGTCGGTCGGCGGCCGCGCCGCGGCCCTGCACCCGATATCCGCCGAGCGCGTGCTCGCTCTGCGGGGTGAATCCGAGGTGCGCCATCACCGGGACGCCGGCCCCGGCGAGTGCGTCGACCTGCGGCGCGAACCGCGCCCCGCCCTCCAGCTTGACGGCGTGCGCGCCGCCCTCCTTCATGAACCGGAACGCGGTGGTGAGGGCCTGCTCGGGCCCGGTCTGGTAGCTGCCGAACGGGAGGTCGGCCACGACCAGCGCGGACTTCGCGCCCCGCACGACTGCCTTGACCAGCGGCAGCAGCTCGTCGGTGGTGACGGGGAGGGTGTTCTCGTAGCCGTAGACGTTGTTGGCCGCGGAGTCGCCGACGAGCAGCACCGGGATGCCGGCCTCGTCGAAGATCTCCGCGGTGTAGGTGTCGTAGGCGGTGAGCATCGCCCACCGCTCGCCGCGTTCCTTGAACTCCTGCAGGTGCGGGATGCGGACGCGCTTCGGGCGGGCCGCGCCGGACCGGTAGGGCGCCTGCAGTTCTGTTTCAGACATCGCTGTCCGTCCTCCCTCGAGGCCCATGGCGGGTCCCCGGGTCGTCAGGGTGCTGACGCAAGAAGCGTGACATCGGGGGCCGGTGCGATCACCGCCGTGGGACGAGGTTCACACGCCGGCTGGGCCGGCTGTGCCTCAGCGGCGTCACAGATGGTGCCTGGGCGCCGCGCAGTAGGCCCGAGCTTTTCAGCACCCTCCCAGCGCGCAGATCCGCTTCACCGTGCGCTTGCGTGGGGCGCTGGCATGCTGACCGCGTGCTCCCCCGACTGAGGCTCTCCGTCCTCGCGGCCGCCCTGTGCTCCGCCGCCCTGGTGCTCTCGGCGTGCTCACAGGCGGCCCCGCCCGCTCCGGCGCCACCCACGCCGACGCCGACGCCTGCCGAGCTGAACCGGTTCTACGACCAGGTGCCGCAGTGGGGAGCGTGCGCTGACTACGCCACGAGCGCCCAGGCCCAGCAGGCCTACGCCAACCAGGCGTTCGACTGCTTCAGCCTGACGGTGCCGCTCGACTACTCCGCACCCGCCGGACCGACCGCGAAGGTCGGGGTGCTGCGCCAGCGCGCCACAGGCCCCGACCGGATCGGGTCGCTGCTGTTCAACCCGGGCGGGCCGGGGGCCTCCGGCATGGAGACGGTGGCCTCGCTGGCGCCGGGGCTCGCCGAGGCCCCGCTCGGGCAGCGCTTCGACCTCGTGGGCTTCGACCCGCGCGGGGTCGGATCGAGCACCCCGACGCTCGACTGCCTGAACGACCCCGAATGGGAGGTCGAGCGCGCCGACCTCGACGTCGACCCGTCGCCCGCCGGCGTGCAGCAGACCGAGGCGGAGAACCAGCACTACGCCCAGCTGTGCACCGAACGCTCCGGCGGGCCGCAGGTGCTCGCCAACGCCGGCACGCGCGACGTCGTGCGCGACCTCGACATCCTGCGCGCCGTCCTCGGCGACCAGAAGCTCAGCTACCTCGGCTTCTCCTACGGCACGCGCATCGGGTCGTCCTACGCCGAGGCGTTCCCCGGGAACGTCAGGGCGCTGGTGCTCGACGGGGCGCTGGACCCGAAGCAGTCGACGATCGACCGGGTCGTGGCGCAGAACGCCGGGTTCCAGCACGCCTTCGACGCCTACGCCGCCGACTGCGCCCGGCAGCCGAACTGCCCCCTCGGCACCGACCCCGCCCAGGCCACCGCGCGCTTCCAGGCGCTCACCCGGCCGCTCATCGACGCCCCGGCGCGTGCCGAGGGCGGCGCCAGGACCCTCGCCTACCCCGATGCGATCACCGGGGTGATCCAGGGGCTGTACCTCTCCGAGTTCTGGCCCGTCATCTCCGCAGGGCTTTCCACGCTCGCGTCGGGCGACGGGACGACCCTGCTTCAGCTCGCCGACATCTACTACAACCGCGAGCCGAACGGGCATTACGGCAACGGCATCGAGGCGTTCAACGCCATCAGTTGCGTGGACGAGGAGCGGATCACCGACCGGGCGCAGCAGGCCGAGCTCATCCGGCGGGCCAACGAGGCAGCCCCGTTCCGCGACGACGGCCGCGGCGTCGTCGCGGCGCTCGACCCGTGCGCGTTCTGGCCGTCCCCGCCCACGAGTCAGCCACACGTGCCGCAGGTGCAGGGCCTGCCGCCCACCCTGGTGATCTCGACGACCGGCGACCCCGCCACCCCGTACCAGGCGGGCGTCGACCTCGCCCAATCCCTCGGCGGCAGCCTGCTGACCTTCGAGGGCAACCAGCACACGGTTGCGCTGCGGGGGGTGACGTGCGTCGACGACGCGGTGACGCGCTACCTCGTCGACCTTTCGGTGCCACCGCCCGGCATCGTCTGCCGGCCGGCCTGAGCGGTGGCGGTTGTTCAGGACCCCCGTAGGTAACATGCCTGTAACACGGCGTTCCTAGGCTCGGCGCCCATGGACCGCCAGCAGGAGTTCGTGCTCCGCACGCTCGAGGAACGCGACATCCGCTTCGTCCGACTCTGGTTCACCGACGTGCTCGGCTACCTCAAGTCGGTGGCCGTCGCTCCCGCCGAGCTGGAGGGGGCGTTCGCGGAGGGGATCGGGTTCGACGGGTCCGCGATCGAGGGCTTCGCGCGCGTGTACGAGTCGGACATGGTCGCCCGTCCCGACCCGTCGACGTTCCAGGTGCTGCCCTGGGAGACGTCGCAGGGCGAGCACTACTCGGCCCGCATGTTCTGCGACATCGCCATGCCCGACGGATCGCCCTCGTGGGCGGACCCCCGGCACGTGCTGCGTAGGGCCCTGTCCAAGGCGGGCGAGGCGGGCTTCACCTGCTACGTCCACCCCGAGATCGAGTTCTACCTGCTGCGCGACCTGCCCTCCGACGGGTCCCCGCCCGAGCCTGCCGACTCCGGCGGCTACTTCGACCAGGCGAGCCACGACGTCGCCCCGCACTTCCGGCGCAACGCGATCGAGACGCTGGAGTCGATGGGCATCTCGGTCGAGTTCAGCCACCACGAGGGCGGTCCGGGCCAGCAGGAGATCGACCTGCGCTACGCCGACGCGCTGACCATGGCCGACAACATCATGACGTTCCGGTACGTGGTGAAGGAGGTCGCGCTCACCCAGGGCGTGCGGGCGTCGTTCATGCCCAAGCCGTTCTCGGCGCACCCCGGCTCGGCGATGCACACCCACTTCTCGCTCTTCGAGGGCGACCGCAACGCCTTCCACGACCCCAACGACCCGTACGAGCTCTCCGAGACGGGCAAGGCGTTCGTGGCCGGCGTGCTCCGGCACGCGCGCGAGATGAGCGCGGTCACCAACCAGTGGGTCAACTCCTACAAGCGCCTGATCGTCGGCGGCGAGGCGCCCACCGCCGTGTCGTGGGGGCACGCGAACCGCTCGGCGCTGGTGCGGGTGCCGATGTACTCGCCCGGAAAGTCGTCCACGCGGCGAGTGGAGATCCGCACGCTCGACAGCGCCTGCAACCCCTACCTCGCTTTCGCCGTGATCCTCGGCGCCGGCCTCACCGGCGTGCAGAAGGGCTACGAGCTGCCGCCCGCCACCGAGGACGACGTCTGGTCGCTGACCGAGACCGAGCGCCGCGCGATGGGCTACGAGGCGCTGCCGCAGAACCTCACCGAGGCGCTCGGGGCGATGGAGCACTCGGAGTTGGTCGCCGAGATCCTCGGTGAGCACGTCTTCGACTTCTTCCTCCGCAACAAGCGCTCGGAATGGGACGGCTACCGCCGCCAGGTCACCCCCTACGAGCTCGCCACCTACCTCCCGGTGCTCTGACGCACACGGCCCGTGATCGCTGGGCATGATCATGTGCAACTTTCACTTCCCACCTTCCACCTGACACCATCTGCGATCGGCTGGTCGCCGAGAGTGGGAGTGGATGCGTGCGGAACGGATCGACGATCCGGAGACGGCAGCTCGCGCGCCAGCTCCGGCTGCTGCGCGAGCAGGCCGGGCTCACGATCGAAGCCGCGGCCCCGGCGCTGGACTGGTCGTCCAGCAAGCTGAGCCGTATCGAGAACGCGCAGCAGTTGGTCGACGTGCATGGCGTGCGCAGCATGCTCGACCACTACGGCGTCGGCGGTGAGAAGTGGACCGAGCTGATCGAGCTGACGCGTGAGGCGCGGCGGCCGGGGTGGTGGCGGGCGTACGGGCTGAACGACTACGGCTACGTGCCGCTGGAGGCCGAGGCAACGCTGCTGCGGGAGTTCATGGTGATGTACCTGCCCGGGCTGTTGCAGACCGAGGACTACGCGCGAGCGGTGTTCGACGCATCGGCAACGCGATGGACGGCCGAGCAGAAGGAGCGCGAGGTCACGGTCAGGATGATCCGTCAGAAGCGGCTGACATCCGACGAGGAGCCGCTGGAGCTGTCGGCGATCGTCGAGGAGACGGTGCTGCGCCGACCGGTCGGCGGGCCGGCCGTCATGCGCGCCAAACTGGAGCGACTGGTGGAGGCGGCAGCGCTGGACACCGTGACGTTCCACGTGCTCCCGACCGCGGTGGGCGCCCATGCCGGTATGGGCGGGGCGTTCACCCTGTTGAGCTTCGACAGGCTCGGTGAGCCGGACATGGCCTACGTCGAGCACCCGATGGGCGCGGTCCACCTGGAGAAGGACGAGGACGTCGCCCGGGCTAGGGTCGTGTTCGACCACCTCCGCTCGGCGGCGCTGGGTCCGGCCGAGTCCGTCGCCCTGGTCGAGGGGATGGCCGAGAAGCTCTAGTCGTCCCGAAGAAGGTGCCGATGCCCGCCTCGACCCCCTCCGCAGGCCTCGCTTGGCGGAAGAGCAGCTTCAGTAACGGCAACGGCGGCGGCGACGGCTGCGTCGAGGTGGCGTTCCTGCCCGGCGGCGGCGTGGCGGTGCGCGACACCAAGGACCGCTCGCTGGGTGTGCACCGGTTCACGGCGCAGGAGTGGGCCGCGTTCGTGGCGGGCGTGCGCGCGGGGGAGTTCGACCGGCCCTGAAAGTGGCTTTGCCGCAGCGGCGGCGGGCGGCACAGTCGTGCCGTGGAGATCGTCCTGCATGACAGCCCCGAGACGTTCGCGGCCGCTGCCGGCCCTGTGCTGCGCGCCGACCCACTGCGCCACACCGTCGTCCTCACCGTGCTCGACGGCATCCGCCGGGCCGGGCACGAGGCGGCCGCGCTCCTCACACTGCACGAGGCAGGGAAGGTGGTCGGGGCGGCCCTGCGCACGCCCGGGCGGCCGGTCCTCGTCTCCGCCGTGCCCGCCCGGCACGCGGCCGCCGCCGAGGAGGCGCTCGCTATCGCCGACCCGGAGCTGACCGGGGCAACCGGTCCGATCGCCGAGCTGGAGGCCTTCGCGGCGGCCCGCGCGGCCCGCACCGGTGACCGCACCGAGACCACGATGCGCACCCGCCTCTTCGAGTTGGACACGCTCACGCCGCCGACGGGGGTCCCAGGAGCGGCGCGCCGGGGCGACGAGAACGACGCCGACCTGCTGGCCGCCTGGCGGCTCGCGTTCGTCGAGGAGGACCACGGGGGGTGGCACGACCCGCTGTCGCCGCTCGAGACCGTGCTGAGCGGGTTGCTGCTGGGGTGCGCCGAGATCCTGTGGGAGGTCGGCGGGGAGCCCGTGTCGCACGCCGCCGCGCGACCGGTGGTAGCCGGGATGTCGCGGATCGGCCCCGTCTACACACCCCCTGAGCACCGCAACCATGGCTACGCGGCCGCGGCGACGGCGGCCGCATCGCAGTGGGCGCTCGACGCCGGCGCCGACCGGGTGCTGCTGTACACCGACCTCGCCAACCCGGTCACCAACCGGCTCTACCCGCGCCTGGGGTACCGGCCGGTGCACGAGGCGGCCGAGGTGCAGTTCGTCGCGTGAGGGCCCGGAGTCCACCACGTCCGGTCGAGTCGATCACCGGCTGCACCGCGTTGGTCCCGTTCGCGGACCGTGACGGCGCGGCCCCCGATACGAAACATTGTCGTCGCTCCGTGGCAAGACCATGGTGATGTTCTCGCCCGATGTAGGGCAGGATCCACGTCCGTGACGCGCACCGGAAGCTCGCTCGCGCGCCTGGGGCTCACTGAGCCCCGGGCGGAGTCAACGGTCACCGAGCTCGGCTGGTGGGCCGGTGACAAACCGGCCGAGGGCGCGGGTCCGATCATGTGGGCGCTGGCCCGCAGCCCCGACCCCGACCTCGCGTTGCGGGCGGCGGAGCGCCTGGTCCAGGCGGTACCGGACCGCGCTGACTTCGACGCCGCGCTGCGCACGGACCAGGTGTTTCGGGGGCGCCTGCTCGCCCTCCTCGGCAGCTCGACGGCGCTGGCCGACCACCTGATCACCCACCCCGACCGCTGGCACCGGCTCACCGCGTCGGCGCCGCCGCCGGGGGCTGCCGCCACCGCCGCCCTGCTGCGGGCCGTGGGCGCCGACCCGGACGGCCCGCCTGCGGGCGCGGCCGGTGGATCGCCCGCGACGCTCACGGGGGCCGAGGCGATCACCGCCCTGCGGACGGCCTACCGCGACGAGGTGCTGGTGCTCGCCGCCGCCGATCTCGCCGCGGTCGGGGAGCCCGAGCTGCCGGTGCTCGACGTCGAGGACGTGGCCGCGCAGCTCGCCGACCTCGCCGCGGCCGCGTTGCAGGCCGCGCTGGCCGTCGCCGTGGCCGAGACCGAGGTGGACCCCGGGCGGCTCGCCGTGATCTCGATGGGCAAGACCGGCGGCCACGAGCTGAACTACGTGAGCGACGTCGACGTCGTGTTCGTCGCCGAGCCCGCTGACCAGCAGACCACCCGGCTGGCCAGCCGGGTCATGCGCATCGCAGGGGAGGCGTGTTTCCAGGTCGACGCCAACCTCCGCCCGGAGGGCCGGCAGGGCACGCTCGTCCGCACGCTCGACGGGCACCTGTCCTACTACAAGCGGTGGGCCAAGACCTGGGAGTTCCAGGCGCTGCTCAAGGCGAGGCCGGTGGCGGGCGACCCGGAGCTGGGTGCCGCCTACGCCGAGGCCGTCGCGCCGCTGGTGTGGAGCGCGTCCGAACGCGACGACTTCGTGGCCGACGTCCAGGCGATGCGCCGGCGGGTGGAGGAGCACATCCGCCCCGACCACACCGACCGCGAGATCAAGCTCGGGCCGGGCGGGCTGCGCGACGTCGAGTTCGCGGTGCAGCTCCTCCAGCTCGTGCACGGGCGCACCGACGAGTCGCTGCGCTCGCCGTCCACGCTGCAGGCGCTCGCCGCCCTCGCCGACGGCGGCTACGTGGGGCGTGAGGACGGGGCCAACCTGGCCGCGTCCTACCGGTTCCTGCGCCTGCTGGAGCACCGCCTCCAGCTGCAGCGGATGCGGCGCACCCACCTCCTCCCCGCCCCCGACGACACCGACAACCTGCGCTGGCTCGCCAGGGCGGCGCGGATGCGTCCCGACGGGCGCCGCGACGTCGTCGGCGTGCTGGCCGCGGAGTGGGCGCACAACGCGCACCGCGTGCGCAGGCTGCACGAGAAGCTGTTCTACCGACCGCTGCTCACGGCCGTGTCGCGGCTGCCCGTCGACTCGGTGCGGCTGTCGGAGCAGGCGGCGGTCGCGCGGCTGGGTGCGTTGGGCTGGGCGTCGCCGGAGGGGGCCCTCGGACACCTGCGTGCGTTGACGTCCGGGGTGTCGCGGGCGGCGTCGATCCAGCAGACGCTGCTGCCCGTTCTGCTCGGTGAGCTTGCCCGCAGCCCCGAGCCCGACCGCGGGCTGCTTGCGTACCGGCGGGTGTCCGAGGCTCTCGCGACCACCCCGTGGTACCTGCGTCTCCTGCGCGACGAGGGGCAGGTCGCGGAGCGGCTGATGCGGCTGCTCGGCACGTCCGCGCTGGTCCCGGACCTGCTGGTCCGGGCGCCGGAGGTGCTGCGGCTGCTCGCCTCGCCCGCTGCAGGGCAGGCCGACGAGCTGCGCCGGGACCCGGCGGAGGTGGCGGCGTCGCTACGCGCGACGGTGGCGCGGCAGAACGACCCGGACGCCGCCGCCGCCAGCGCCCGCTCCCTGCGGCGCCACGAGATGCTGCGGGTGGCGTGCGGCGACCTGCTCGGCGTGCTGTCTGTCGAGGAGATCTGCGTGGCGCTGAGCGCCGTGTGGGTCGCGGTGCTGCAAGCGACGCTGGAGTCGGTCGAGAAGGCCATCGACGGGGGGCCGCCGCCCGCCAGGCTCGCGGTGATCGGGATGGGCCGGCTCGGCGGTGCCGAGCTGGGCTACGGCAGCGACGCCGACGTGCTGTTCGTCTGCGAGCCGGTAGACGGCGCGGAGGACCGCGAGGCCGTGCGGTACGCGACCACGGTTGCCGAGACCGTCCGTCGCAGGCTTGCCGCACCGAACCCGGACCCGGCGCTCGTCGTCGACGCGGATCTGCGGCCCGAGGGGCGCTCTGGGCCGCTGGTGCGCACGCTGGAGTCCTACCGCAACTACTACGCCCGCTGGTCGGAGCCCTGGGAGGCGCAGGCGCTGCTGCGGGCGAGCGCGGTGGCCGGTGACGAGGACCTGGGCAGGCGGTTCCTGCACATGGTCGACCCCATCCGCTACCCCGCCGACGGCATCGACCAGGCCACGGTGACCGAGATCCGGCGGATCAAGGCCCGGGTCGACGCCGAGCGGCTCCCGCGCGGCGCGGACCGCACCACGCACACGAAGCTCGGGCTGGGCGGGCTCGCCGACGTCGAGTGGACGGTGCAGCTGCTCCAGCTCCAGCACGCGGGCGACATCCCGGAGCTGCGCACGACCTCCACGCTCGAGGGGCTGCGGGCGGCGAGCCAGGCGGGCCTGCTGAGCGCGGAGGACGCGAACGAGCTGGCGGCGGGCTGGACGATGGCCACCCGCGCTCGCAACGCCGTCATGCTGGTCAAGGGCAAGCCGGGCGACCAGCTGCCCCGCTCGGGGCGCGAGCTGCTCGCGGTCGCGGCCGCGATGAGCTACCCGGCCGACGGCGACCCCGGCATCTTCCTCGACGACTACCGCCGCACCACCCGGCGCGCCCGCGCGGTGGTGGAGCGGGTCTTCTACGGCTGGTGACACTCATGATCACGAGAAGTGGTGTGGGAGCGACAGATCTGTCGCCCTCAAACCACTCCTGACGATCATGCAGCGGCGACGAGGGTTGCCTTGATCTCTGCCGCCACCTCCGCGGGCCTGCCGTTCAGGTCGTGCCAGGTGAACCGGAGCAGGTCCCATCCCGCGGCGGCGGGCTCACCACCCGCCCACAACCACGCGGCCCGGACCCGTGCCTCGTCGGTGCACTGGTGGCCGCCGACCAGGTCGACCCGCGGGTGCAGCTCCCGCCACGCCCCATTGCGAACCCGCCGCTGAACGGTGCGGGCACTCATCCCGAGCGCGACGGTCTGAGACAGCGCGATCACGCCCGCCTGCCTGCCAACCGTTCGCTGCATGGACACCGGCCAAGAATGGAACGCCGCGGCCCCGCCCCGGACCCGTTCGGCAGAACTCGTCCCCTTGATTGTCGGGAGTGGTGTCAACGCGTCAAATCTGTCGCTCTCTCACCACTCCTGACGATCAACGCCGGCCGCCTGCCAGGCACCCGCGGCGGCCCTGATCGGCCCGCCAGGGCACAGCCGCCGTCACGCGTGGGCGCGCAGGGCGTCCACGAACCACTCGAACGCCGGCACCGTCGGAGGGAACGGGTCCCATCCGTTGAGCACGCCGAGGAGCGCCCAGTAGCGCTCCACTCGCCGGTCGGAGAACGTCGCGGTCGTGTCCGCGAGTTGGTCGCGGGCGGCCGGGTCGGCGAGCATCTCGGGCGCCACGATCCGGGCGAGCACGGCCTGCCCCTCGGCCGAGCCGGGCGCGATCCCGGCGGCCAGGGCGCCGCCCGCGTGCTCCGCGACGGGTGCCGGGTCGTACTCGCGCGGACCGGGGCCCGCGTCCGAGCCGGTCACTGCCATCTCCCGCACCCTGGTTCGGAACTCCGGGTCGGAG
The DNA here is from genome assembly GCF_039526725.1 of Pseudonocardia aurantiaca. Lineage (NCBI taxonomy): Bacteria > Bacillati > Actinomycetota > Actinomycetes > Pseudonocardiales > Pseudonocardiaceae > Pseudonocardia > Pseudonocardia aurantiaca. Next base: position 116,947 of record NZ_BAAAJG010000009.1, on the reverse strand, counting down.
ACGAGCTCGGCGAGCTCCACCCAGGCCTCCACCTGCTCGGTGGTCGGGTCGTCGGGCAGTTCGGCCGGGAGGGTGCGCATGGCGGTGGCGATGCCGCCGCCGGGGGCGTCGGGGTCGGTGCCGGCGAATGCGGAGTCCACGAACTCGTCGATCATCCGCTGGCGCTCGGCGGCAGAGAGCCGGGCGAGGTCGTTCATCAGTGCTGCCTTCCGTGGAGTGGTGGCCCCGCGGGCGAGCAGCGTGCACACGGCGCGCTGCGTCCGCAGGGTGCGGATCTGGCTGTCGATGGCCCGCACGTGCGCCGCCGCCACGTCCTCGACGCTGCTTCGGCGTTCGAGGACGAGCCGCACGTCGTCGAGGCCGAGGCCCAGCTCGCGCAGCGTGCGCACGAGGTCGAGCCGGGCGACGGCGCGAGCGTCGTAGCGGCGGTAGTTGCCGTGCGACCGGTCCGTCTCGGGCAGCACGCCCTGGTCGGACCAGAACCGGATGGTGCGAACCGGCACACCCGACCGGCGCGCGAGCTGCCCGATCGTGAGCAGGGCGTTGTCGGTCATGCAGCCATCCTCAACTCTCCAGCCGGTGGAAGGTCAACGCCGATTTCCGAGGGTGCCAGACTGGGGGACGTGGGTGACGCCGAGTGACCGCACAAGCCACCGGGCAAGATGTTGTCGAGACGCTGCAGAAGGTGGTGGCCGACCGGCCCGGGGTGCTGCTGGCCGCGGTGCTCGCGCTGGTGGCCGTCACCTGGTCGCTGTCGTGGCGCTGGGCCCGCAGCGTGGTGACGATCGCGCACGAGGGCGGCCACGCGCTCGTCGCGGTGGTCGCCGGCCGCGGCCTGACGGGCATCCGGCTGCACGCCGACACCTCGGGGCTCACGGTCTCCACCGGCGCCCGCCGCGGGCCCGGGCTGGTGTTCACGTTCCTCGGCGGCTACCCGGCGCCCTCGCTCCTCGGGCTCGGCGGTGCGGTCCTCGTGGCCGCCGACCGGGCGGCGCTGATGCTCTGGATCGCGGTCGCGCTGCTCGTCGCCACGCTGATCCACGTCCGCAACGTCTTCGGTGTGTTCTCCGTGCTGGCCACCGGCGCGCTCGTCGGTGCGGTCGCGTGGTTCGGCGAGCCGCGGCTGCAGGACGGCTTCGCCGCGGCGCTCTGCTGGTTCCTGGTGTTCGGCGGGCTGCGCGCGGTGCAGGAGCTGCAGCGGGGCAGGCGGCGCGGCCACCACGGCACGTCGGACGCCGACATGCTCGCGCGGATCACCCCGCTCGCGGGCGGAATGTGGGCGGGCCTCTTCTGGTTACTGGCGAGCGTGGCCGTGATCATCGCGGCCTGGGTGCTGTTGTTTCAAGGACTAGGAGCGACGTGACTGACTGGAACCAGCAGATCATCGATGAGTTTCGCGCCAACGAGGGGCGCGTGGGTGGCATGTTCGAGGGTGCGCCGATGATCCTCATCCACCACGTGGGGGCGAAGTCGGGCACCGAGCGTGTCTCGCCGCTGGTGTACTTCGCCGAGGACGACGGCAAGATGGTGATCGTCGCGTCCAAGGGCGGGGCGCCGGAGAACCCCGCCTGGTACCACAACCTCAAGGCCAACCCGAAGATCGAGGTCGAGGTCGGCGCGCGAACGTTCCCCGTCCTCGTGGAGGAGATCACGGGCGAGGAGCGCGGCCAGGTCTGGCAGCGGGTCATCACCGAGCGGTCCGGCTTCGCCGAGTACCAGCAGAAGACCAGCCGCACGATTCCCGTGCTGCGGCTCACTCCGGCGGCCTGACGTTCGACAGGCAGGATTGTCCCCGAGATCAACGTCGACCCCGGAGGACCCAATGTCCGTCACGCTGGCCCAGGCCCAGACGATCGTGCGCGCGGCGCTCGAGCACGGCACCGAGCAGGGTTTCAACCCGCTGACGGTGGCCGTGCTCGACACGGGGGGAGCCGTCGTCGCGCTCGGCCGCCAGGACGGTTCCGGCTACCTCCGGCCCGACCTCGCGACGGCGAAGGCCTGGGGAATCCTGGGCATGGGCATCACGAACCGGGCGCTCGCCGCCCGCGCGGCCGACTCCCCGGAGATCTACACCTCCCTCGTCGCGCTGGCCGGCGGCAAGCTCGTCTCGGTGCCCGGTGGGGTGTTCATCCGCGACGCCGACGGCACGCTGCTTGGCGCCGTCGGGATCAGCGGCGACGCCTCGCTCAACGACGAGGCCGCGGCCGTCGCCGGCATCGCGGCCGCCGGGCTCGTGGCGGAGACCGGAGCGGAGGACTGAGCGCCGGCATCGCCGTCCAGCGCGCCGGAGCGGGCCTCGCCCTCGCGCTCGTGTCGGCCGTGACGTTCGGGCTCTCGGGTCCCTTCGCGAAGGCCCTGACCGACGCGGGATGGTCCGCCACCGGAGCCGTGCTGGTGCGGCTGGGCGGGGCCGCGGTGATCCTTCTCGTGGTCCTCGCGGTCGTGCGGCCCGGCGTGGTGGCCGCCATGCGTGCGGACGGGCCGGCCCTCCTCCTCTACGGCCTGCTCGCGATGGCGGGTGTGCAGGTCGCGTTCTTCAACGCGCTCCTCTATCTGCCCGTGGCGATCGCGCTGCTGCTGGAGTACACCGGCCCGATCCTCGTGATCGCCTGGGTGTGGGTGGTCCGGCGCCAGCCACCGAGCCCGCGCACGCTGGTCGGGGCGGCGGTCGCCCTCATCGGGCTGTCGCTCGTCGTGCAGGTATGGACGGGAGTCGAGCTGCGGTGGGAGGGGCTGGCCTGGGGTTTCGCCGCTGCTGTGTGCCAGGCGTCGTACTTCCTGGTGGCCGACCGGGCAGGCAGCAGCACACCACCGCTCGTGCTCGCGGGCGTCGGGATGTCGGTGGGTGCCGTCGTGGTGGCGCTCCTCGGGCTCGGCGGCGTGCTTCCCGTCGTGATCGACATATCCGCGACCGGGGTGCTCCTCGGCGGCGCCGACGTCGGCTGGCCGGTCACGGCGATGCTGCTCGTCGTCGTCTCCACAGTCATCGCGTACCTGACCGGCGTGGCCGCGGTCGCGCGGATCGGTGCGTCCCGCGGTGCGCTGGTCGCGCTGGTGGAGGTGGTGGCCTCGGCGGTGGCGTCGTGGCTGCTGCTCGGGCAGGTGCCCACGGCGGTGCAGGCCCTGGGCGGCGCGCTGATCCTCGCGGGGGTGGCGCTCACGAGTGCTGCCCGGCCCGCGGCGCTCCCGGCGGATCTGGAGGTCGTCCACTCCTGACTCCTTCGGGCATGCAGGTCTGACCCGGGTCAGCTCCGCCGGAGCAGGCGCTTCCACCAGGAGGTGCGCACCTGCGTCTCCGCGACGGCGCGCGTGGCCGGTGGGCGGGCCGGCGCCGACCGGGCGGCAGCCCACTGCTTGACGATCGAGGCGGCGTCCACAGGCCGCAGCGGGACCGCCGGCCCGGACGGTGCCCGCAGCCACTCGACGATCCGCTTGTTCAGCTCGGAGACGGCGGCCCGCACGGCCTGCTCGGTGGGCAGGTCACGGACCATCTCGGGCAGCCGCTCCGCCTCCTTGCGAAGCTGCAGCGGCGTGGGCAGGAGCGCGTCGGGGGAGAGGCCCTCGCGCTGCACGAACTGCCGGATCCACCAGTGCTCGTCGTCGGGGCCGTCCAGAGCGGCGAGCGGCTTGCCCTTGCCGGGCAGGTTGTCGAAGTCGCCGCGCTCCTGGGCCATGCGGATCTGCCGGTCGACCACCGACTCGTAGCGCGCCGAGTACGCGTCCGTCACGCTCCCGACGGTACCGGGAGGGTGGGTCAGGCGAACTCGTCGGCGAAGGCGGCCGAGAGCGCGTCCGCGATCAGGGCGGGCAGGTCGGGGCCGCCATCCTGCTCGGCCCACCGCATGAGGGCCACGTTCATGGCGGCGAGGCACGCGGCGGCGGCCACCCACGCCCGGAACTCGAGGTCGGGATCGGCCGGGTCGTCGCACACGGCGTCGACGATGGCCTTCTGCGTGGCGAACTGGCTGTCCCAGTGGCGGGCCCGCAGGGCCGGCGTGGAGATCATGAGCCGGACCCGGTCGAGGAACCCCTCGTCGCTGAGGTTCGCCGAGGCGTCCGCGGCTGTGTCGGCACCGGATCCGACCGCGATGCGTGCAACCTGCACCAGCGTGCTCCCGATCCGGTGGACCAGGGAGCCCGCCGCCGGTGTGGCGGCGATCTGCTCGGCGATCAGCCGGTCGTACTGATCGGTGAGCACCAGATCTTCCTTCGTGGGGAAGTGCCGGTAGAGGGTCATCGGTGAGACGCCGGCTGCGTGGGCGACGTCGGCCACGGTGGTGGAGTCGTAGCCGCGCTCGACGAACAGTCGCAGGGCGTGCGACTGAATCGCACGTTGGGTCTCCGCCCGTCGACGTTGTCGCAGGTCCACGCGCCTCGCTCGCCCCTATGGTGTGAACTACCGTTCTGGTAGTCTATACCACATTAGTTGCTACCGTCCTGATTCTTTCTAGCAGGAGGAGAGGCCAGGCATGAGGAGACTCACCGGTCGGACCGCTGTGGTCACCGGCGCTTCACGCGGCATCGGGCGGGCCATCGCCGAGCGCCTGGCGGCCGACGGCGCCCTGGTCGCCGTGCACTACGGCAGCAACCAGGCCGCGGCAGATGAGACGGTCGCGACGATCCAGCGAGCCGGTGGGAGCGCATTCGCGGTCGGGGCCGAGCTCGGCGACGACCAGGGCGTGGACGCGCTGTTCGCCGGGCTGGATGAAGGGTTGTCCGGGCGTCCACTCGACATCCTGGTCAACAACGCCGCCGTGCCGCCGGCCGGTCCGATCGACTCGAGCACCCCCGAGGAGTTCGACCGGATCTTCGCGGTGAACGTCAAGGCGCCGTTCTTCGTCATCCAGCGGGCGATCCCGCGGATGTCCGGCCGCGGACGCATCATCACGATCTCCTCCGTGGCCACCCGCATGGCCAACCCGACCCAGACGTCCTTCGCGATGGCCAAGGGCGCCGTCGAGACCATGAGCTTCACGCTGGCCAACGAGTTGGGTGCGCGGGGCATCACGGTGAACGCCGTGGCCCCGGGAGCCACGAAGACCGACGTCAACGCCGCGCTGTTCGAGCAGCCGCCGGGATTCGAGGCGTATCTGGCCTCGATGACGGCGCTCGACCGCCTCGGCCGAGCGGACGACATCGCCGACGCGGTCGCGTTCCTGGCATCCGACGACGGCCGCTGGGTCACCGGGCACGTCCTGGACGTCAGCGGCGGTATCCATCTCGGACCTCGCGTGCCGTCCCGCACCTGACGCCCATGGCGGTCGCGTTCGGTGGAGCAGCAGGCTGGGGGAGGATTGCCCCTCGTGACCGAGACGATCAGCAGCGCCGCCAACCCGCTGGTGAAGCGGATGCGGCTACTCGCCGACCGGAGGCACCGGCGCCGCGAGGGTGCCTTCGTCGTCGAGGGTGGCCAGCCGGTGTGGCGGGCGATCGAGGCGGGCTGGGAGATCGAGGCGCTGGTCGTCGCGCCGGAGCTGATCGGCGGCCCGGCAGCGGAGATGGTCGCGGAGCAGGAAGCGCGCGGGACGAGGGTGGCCCGGCTGTCCCGCGAGCTGTTCGTCCGGCTGTCGGACCGGGACGGACCCTCGGGGCTCGCGGCGATCGTCCGGGGCTCCGTCGCCGGGCTGGAGACGCTGGCGGTGGGACCGGAGTCGCTGTTCGTGGCACTGCACGACATCGGCAACCCGGGCAACCTCGGCACGGTCGTCCGCACCGCCGACGCCGTGGGTGCGTCCGGTGTGGTGCTGGTCGGCGACACGACCGACCCGTTCGCGCCGGCGGCGGTGAAGGCGAGCATGGGTTCGATCTTCGCCGTCGACGTGGTGCACGCCCCTGACCTCGACGCCTTCTTCGCCTGGGTGGAGCGGCGCGGGGTGCGGGTGCTGGCGACATCGGGTCGGGCCGAGGCCGCACACTGGGACTCCGACTACTCCACGCCCGCAGCGGTCCTGATGGGCAGCGAGGGCGACGGGCTGCCGGAGGGGGCCCTCGGCAGGGCCGACGCCCGTGTGCGCATCCCGATGACGGGCACGGCGGAGTCGCTCAACCTCGCCGTCGCCACGGGGTTGGTGCTCTACGAGGCCCGCCGCCACGCGGTCGCGTCCGCCGGCGACCCCGAGGGTAGGTAGATCAACCGCTGCTGGAACGCCCACGCCAGCGCGATCGCCACGACGGCGAGCAGCACCAGCCCGGCAACGATGCGCAACGCTGTAGCCAACACACATGCCAGGCAGCACGAATCCCAGCTTGCAGTTGCCCCTGATGACCGCGTGGCGCGCAGCCGTGAGCATGGGGAGTCAAGCGCGTTTTGCATCTTTGAACTGCCTGTTCTCGGAGGATTTCATGAGCACGACCACTCACGCGATCGCCGCCGCAACCCCGGGCGCCCCGCTTGCCCCAGCGACGATCCAGCGTCGTGACCTGCGCTCGGACGACGTGTTGATCGACGTCGCCTACGCGGGCATCTGCCACAGCGATATCCACCAGGTCAACCAGGAGTGGGGCACCGCGATCTTCCCGATGGTGCCCGGCCACGAGATCGCCGGCGTGGTCGCCGCGGTCGGCGCGGACGTCACGAGGTACCAGGTCGGCGACCGGGTCGGCGTCGGCTGCATGGTCGACTCGTGCGGCGAGTGCGAGTACTGCCTGGCCGGAACCGAGCAGTTCTGTGTCAAGGGCAACGTCCAGACCTACAACGCCGTCGGCTTCGACGGCGAGAACACCTACGGCGGCTACAGCCGCCAGATCGTGGTGAAAGACGCCTTCGTCTGCCGGATCCCCGATGGCATCGAGCTGGACGTTGCCGCTCCGCTGCTCTGCGCCGGCATCACCACCTACTCGCCGCTGCGCCGGTGGGGCGCCGGGCCGGGCAAGAAGGTCGCCGTCGTCGGCCTCGGCGGGCTGGGCCACATGGCGGTCAAGCTTGCGGTGGCGATGGGCGCCGAGGTGACGGTGCTCAGCCAGAGCCTCAAGAAGCACGAGGACGGCCTTCGCCTCGGCGCGAAGGACTACTTCGCCACCAGCGATGCGTCGACGTTCGACGTGCTCGAGCGCCGGTTCGACCTGATCGTCAACACCGTTTCGGCGAACCTGCCGGTCGACTCCTACCTTGGCCTGCTGCGGGTCGGCGGAGCGATGGTGAGCGTCGGCGCGCCGGGGGATCCGCAGTTCTACAGCGCCTTTTCGCTTCTCGGCGGGAACAACGTGCTCGCCGGGTCGATGATCGGCGGCATCGCCGAGACCCAGGAGATGCTGGACTTCTGCGCCGCGCACGGCGTCGGCGCGGAGATCGAGACGATCTCGGGCGACCAGGTCAACACGGCCTACGAGCGCGTCCAGAACAGCGACGTGCGCTACCGGTTCGTCATCGACGCCTCGACCATCGGGGCATGACAAGGTGGTCAGTGCCGAACCCGACGTCGAATCCACCGTGGAGGGTATATCCCCGTGATCAAGAAAAAGCTGGGTGAGCTGGAAGTCAGCGCGCAGGGACTCGGCTGCATGGGCATGAGCCAGTCCTACGGGGTGCGGGACAACGACGAGGAGTCGATCGCCACCATTCACCGGGCTTTGGAGCTCGGGATCACCTTCCTCGACACCGCGAACGTCTACGCCAACGGCGTCAACGAGGAACTGGTCGGCCGCGCCATCGCCGGCCGCCGGGACGAGGTGGTGCTCGCCACCAAGTTCGGCATCGTCTGGCGGGACGGTGGCATGGCCGCCCGCGGCGACGCCGCGTACGTCAAACAGTGCTGTGACGAGTCGCTCAGCCGGCTCGGCGTAGACCACATCGACCTCTACTACCAGCACCGCGTCGACCCGAACGTGCCCGTCGAAGAGACCTGGGGTGCGCTGGGCGAGCTGGTTGCCGAGGGCAAGATCCGGTACGCGGGCATCTCGGAGGCGAGCGCTGAAAGCATCCGGCGCGCGCACGCCGTGCATCCGGTGACCGCGCTACAGAGCGAATGGTCGCTGTTCACCCGCGGGATCGAGGACGAGATCCTGTCCACCTGCCGCGAGCTGGGCGTCGGCGTCGTGCCGTTCTCCCCGCTGGGCCGGGGTTTCCTGACCGGTGGGGTCCGATCGATGAAGGACCTGCCCGAGGACGACATGCGCCGCCGGATGCCCCGGTTCGCCGAAGGCAACTTCGAGAAGAACCTCAAGATCGTCGACGCCCTGCGCGAGCTGGCGGCGAAGAAGAACGTCACCGCCGGCCAGCTGGCACTCGCCTGGGTGCAGCACCAGGGCGACGACGTCGTACCGATCCCCGGCACCAAGCGGCGGAAGTACCTGGAGGAGAACGCCGCGTCCATCGACATAGCACTGTCCGAAAAGGAGATCGCCTCGGTCGAGGCGGCCGCTCCGGCGGACGCAGTCGCGGGTGCGCGCTACCCCGAGCAGCTCGCCCGCGCGGCCGGAAAGTGAAGGAACAGAGCAACAGGTACTAGGAGCGCGCTGAAAGCTCGGGCCTACTGCTCGCTACGGCCGGAGCTTTTCAGCACCCTCCCAGGACACCGGGAACGCGTCCAACAGCCGCTCCACCGCCTCCGCGTTCCCGGAGAGGCTCACCTCCTCGCGGGCGAGACCCTCGCGGACGGGTCCCCGGCGGTGTGCGGATCGGGTGGCGATGGTGCTGCACGTGGCCTCCTTCCGGCTGCTCGCCCTGATGCCCGAGCCCAGCCGGACCAGGCTGGAGACCAAGCCCGCCACCTGAGAATCTTGCGGTTCGCAGCGGCGAGGACATAGCGTGCCGACGTGACGCAGACGGGCCCGGGGGCCGGCGAGGACCTCGCCGCACGGCTATGGCTGGACCTGGGCTATGCCGTCAGCGCCGCGTGTCGGGTCTGAAGCGCGCTCCCTGCCCTTCACCCGAACGCCGCCCCCGGTAGGACACTTCCGTGCAGACCACCGCCACGCGAGTGGCAGCCGTCCCCGTCACGCTGCGTGGCGTCGACCGCGTGTTCGGCAGCGGCGATGCGGCCCACGTCGTCCTCAGCGGGGTCGACCTCGACGTCCCGGCGGGGGAGGTCGTCGCGCTGCTCGGGGCGTCCGGCTGCGGCAAGTCGACGCTGCTGCGCCTGGTCGCAGGCCTCGACCGGCCGAGTGCGGGTGAGGTGAACATCGACGGGGCCAGGGTCGACGGGATCGAGCCCCGGGCGGCCGTCGTCTTCCAGGAACCCCGGCTGCTGCCGTGGCGCACGCTCGCTGAGAACGTCGCGTTCGGCCTGCCGTCCGGCGGGTCGCGCGAGACGAGGCGCGCCCACGTGGCGCACGCGCTCGACACAGTCGGGCTCGCCCCGTTCGCGGGATACCGGCCGCGGGCAGTGTCGGGTGGGATGGCCCAGCGCACCGCGCTCGCCCGCGCGCTGGTCCGCCGCCCCGGCGTGCTGCTGCTCGACGAGCCGTTCGCCGCGCTCGACGCGCTCACCCGCCTGCGCATGCAGGACCTCGTCGACGACCTGCAGCGCACGTCGGGCGCCACGGTCCTGCTGGTCACCCATGACGTCGACGAGGCGCTGCAGCTGGCCGACCGGGTCGTCGTGCTGGCGCCCCACCCGGACCGGGCTGCGGGCGCAGGCATCGCCCACATGCTCGACGTGCCCGGCGCGCGCCCGCGCGACCGCGCCGACCCCGTGCTCGCGGCCCTGCGCGTCGAGCTGCTCGACCGGCTCGGCGTCCCGCGCCACCGCCCCCACCCCGCCTGACCTCCCCGTGATCCGGAGACCGTGATGACCCGTGCCCTGCCCGTACTCGCCCGGATCGGCGTGCTCGCCGCGTCGGTGGGCGTTCTCGCCGGCTGCGTCGCCGGCGAGAACGCCGACGGCTCGGTCGGGGCTCCTGCCGCGTCGGGCGTACAGGTGCGCCTGGACTACGCGTACTACAACCCCGAGAGCCTCGTGATCAAGGAGCAGGGCTGGCTGGAGCAGGAGCTCGGCCCGGGCTCGGTCGAGTGGGTCCAGTCGTCGGGCAGCAACAAGGCCAACGAGAACCTGCGCGCCGACGCGATCGACATCGGCTCCACGGCGGGCACGCCCGCGCTGCTGGCCAGGGCGAACGGCTCCCCGATCCGGGCGATCGACGTCTTCAGCCGGCCGGAGTGGTCCGCCATCGTGGTGCCGGCCGACTCGGCGATCACCAACCCCGCCCAGCTGCGCGGGCAGAAGATCGCGGCGACGCAGGGCACCGACCCGTATTTCTTCCTGCTGCAGACCCTGGCGAGCGTGGGGCTCTCGGCCTCCGACGTCGAGATCGTCAACCTGCAGCACTCCGACGGCAAGCTCGCGCTCGAGCGCGGTGACGTCGCGGCGTGGGCGGGTCTCGACCCGTTCATGGCTCAGACGGAGCTGGAGGCCGGTTCCAAGCTGATCTACCGCAACCTCGACTTCAACTCCTACGGGCTGCTCGACGCGAACGAGAAGTTCCTGCAGGAGCACCCGGACGTCGCGCAGGTGGTCGTGACGGCCTACGAGCGGGCCCGCGCCTGGATCATCGAGAACCCCGAGGCGGCCGTTCAGACCCTCGCCACAGCGGCGAGCATCAGCCCGGACATCGCCCGCCAGCAGCTGCTCACCCGCACCAAGCTCGACATCGACCCGGTGCCCGGCGAGCCGCAGCGCACCGTGCTGACCCGCCTGCTGCCGCTGCTGGTGAAAGACGGGCTGGTGCGATCGGAGCAGGAGGCGCAATCGGCGCTCGAGACGCTCTTCGAGCCCCGCTTCGCCCAGGAGGCCCGGGGCACCACGTCCGCAGGGGCGGCGGCCGGGTCGTGACGCTCACCGATCCAGACACGGGGACGGCCGGCCATGTCGCCTCGGCGCCGCCGCAGGACGCCGCGCCGCGCTGGACCGGCCGGCTGCGCTCGGTGGCCGGCTCGGTGCTGCTCGGCCTGCTCGTCCCGGTGCTCTTCGTGCTGTTGTGGCAGGTGCTGGCCACGTCGGGGGAATTCTCCCCGTCGCAGCTGCCGACGCCCGGGGCGGTGGTGGCGGCGCTGGTGGAGCTCCTGACCCGCGGCGAGCTGTGGCTGCACATTGCGATCAGCACGCAGCGGGTGCTCCTCGGGTTCGCGGCGGGCGCGGGGCTCGGCCTCCTGCTCGGCGGCGTGGTCGGGCTCTCGCGGCCGATGCGGGCGTTGCTGGGGCCGTCGATCCAGGCGCTGCGTTCGGTGCCCTCGCTCGCGTGGGTGCCGCTGCTGCTGCTCTGGCTGGGCATCGGCGAGACCCCGAAGATCACACTCGTCGCTATCGGCGCGTTCTTCCCGGTCTACACGACCGTCTCAGCGGCGCTGGCGCACGTCGACCGCCACCTCGTCGAGGTCGGCCACGCCTACGGGCGGGCGGGGGTGCGGCTGTTCCTGCAGGTCCAGCTCCCCGCGATCGCCCCGGGCGCGCTGGCGGGGCTGCGTCTGGGCCTGGCCCAGGGCTGGCTGTTCCTGGTGGCCGCCGAGCTGATCGCCTCCTCGGTCGGGCTCGGGTTCCTGCTCATCGACAGCCAGAACACCGGCCGCACGGACATCCTCCTGCTCGCGATCGTGCTCCTCGCGGTGGTCGGGAAGATCACCGACGGCCTGCTGGGCCTGGCCGAGCGCCGGTTGCTGCGCCGCTGGAGCTGAGCGCAGCCGCACGCACGCACGGCGTCAGGACGCCGTGAAGCCCTTCGCCCGTCCGAGGTCCTGCGGGCCCCAGAGGGTGGTGGACACCTCGCGGCGCACGAGCGGCACGACCTCCTCGGCGAAGCGGGTGAGCACCTCCTGCTGCCGGGCGTAAGGCAGCACGGGATTGATCGAGACCGACTGCACGTCGTGGCGGTAGCTCTTGTGGTATTCGAGGATCTTCGCGGCCACCCGCTCCGGGGTGCCGACGAGCGCGGGGCCATGGGCCACGGCATCCTCGATCGTGGCGAACGAGGTGACCTTGCCCGGGCGGGTGTCACTCGCGTGCAGCGCCTTCATCCTGGCGGCGAAACCCTCGTAGATCGGGCGGTACTGCTCCACCGCTTCTTCGTCGGTGTCGGCAAGGAACAGCCCGCCCGAACCGGACCCGACGTAGCCGACTGCGGGGTCGTGGCCGTTGGCGGCGAGCTGCTCGCGGTAGCGGTCGATGAGCACGAGGTAGTTCTCACGCGGTTGCAGCGCGTTGGCTGTGAAGATCGGGTCGCCCCACTTGGCGGCCAGGTCGACGGCCACGGTGGAGGTGGCCGAGCCGTGCCAGAGGCGGAACGGGCCGTCGAACGGGCGCGGGTAGGTGGTCACGTCGTGCAGGTCGGCGTGGTGGACGCCCTGCCAGGAGACGCCCTCCTCGCGCAGCAGGCGGCGCAGCAGCTCGTAGTTCTCGGTGAGGTAGTCGTACTGGTGGGCGATGTCGAGCCCGAAGAGCGGGAAGTGCTTGTCCTCGTTGCCCTTGCCGATCACGATCTCCAGCCGGCCGCCTGCGAGCTGGTCGACCGTCGCGTAGTCCTCGGCCACCCGCACCGGGTCGAGCAGCGAGAGCACCGTGACGCCGGTGCTGAGCAGGATGCGGTCGGTGGCCTGCGCGAGTGCCCCCAGCAGCACCGTCGGCGCCGACGAGACGAAATCGCCGGCGTGCCGTTCGCCCACGGCATAGGAGTCGAAGCCGAGCCGTTCGGCGAGCACGGCGTTCTCGACGACCCGTTCCAGGCGCTCGTGGACGGAGATGATCTCCCCGGTCACCGGGTGCGGGGCGTGCGGGACGATGTCGAGGACCTGGAACCTCATCGGACTCCTTCGTGGTGCGGACGAGGATCAGCGGACGGCCCGCTGGCCGTCGGGATGTGGGAAAGGCGCGCGAATGGCGGGGTTCGCTCGGACGATGCACCAACTGCATCTGCGACGGCCGCCGCACCAGAGATCACATGAAATGTGCGGTCATTTTCGACAACGTGCGCTGTGGACCTTCATCAAATCGACGAAACGTCGGCGGGCCAACGCTGTACCGGGCACGGAATCGACGCTATGCGTCCCTCCCGGCTCTCACAAGCACCGGGTGGTCGCCGTCACCGGCCGCGCCTTCCTGGCCCAGTCCTGCGGTTCCGCCCTTGCGGGGCACGATGTTGCTTTAGCGCCGCCGCATCGCCATCATGGTCGTATGGCCGTTCTGCGCTCCTGCCTCGAGCGCTTCTGGCCGTCGCGGCGGGGGAGCGCGTTCGACGAGTTCTGTTGCTGAACCGCGCACCGGTTCGTCCGACTCGTCTCGCTCCTACTGCCTGATCCGGAGTTTGCCGTGAACCTCCTTTCCACGCCCGTGCCGGTTGCGCCCGTTCCTGCCGAATCCCGGCCGGTTGCGTCCGAGCCCGTTCCTCACGAGCCCGCCACCGCGGCGGAGCGCGCCACGCGGGCGGAACGGCGCGCAGCTATCGGCTCGCGTTTCCTCGACGCGCTCGAGGGGATCGTCCGCCGCCACCGGTCGCTCGCGCCGGCCGAGCACCCCGACCTGCACGCCGAGCTGATCGCGGCGGAGGTCGCCCACCATCTCGCGCTGGTGCGGGCGGAACTGACCAGGGCGCCGCACCTGCGGGGCCGCGACTGAGCTGCTCGCTCGCGGGGGGCGGCGTCAGCGCGACTGGAGCGCGTCGAGCGTCACGGCCATGGCCGCCGCCACCCGGAAGTCCACGCGCTGGTCGGGCACCATGACCGTGTAGCGCGCCGATCGACTTGCGGCGCTCGCTCGTAGCCCGCTCCCGACAGGTGCCACGTCGAGCGGAGCAGGCGGATCTCGTAGCGGTTGACCATGAGAGTGAACTTCTGCCGGACGAAGAAGAGCGGGAGGGACGAGCGTCGGAGCCCCCATGGGCCGAGAGCCTGGCATCGCCGCCGGCGCACGGGCGATCGGCCCGCCGAGCGGCGCACGAGTACGCGGTGAGCACGATTAGGCGGGCCGCTCCGGGTTAATCGAAAGGGACAACCGCTCGACGGCGCGGGAGCGCTCCGCGCGCTCCCGCGGCGAGCCCGACGAGAACAGATCGAGGAGGGGCCGATGCGAGCGATGGTCTACCGGGGGCCGTACAAGGTGCGGGTGGAGGAGAAGGACATCCCGCCCATCGAGCACCCGAACGACGCGATCGTCCGCGTGTCGCTGGCCGCGATCTGCGGCTCCGACCTGCACCTCTACCACGGGATGATGCCCGACACGCGCGTCGGGATGACGTTCGGCCACGAGTTCATCGGGGTGGTCGACGAGGTGGGCCCGTCGGTGCAGAACCTCCAGCGCGGCGACCGCGTGATGGTGCCGTTCAACGTCTACTGCGGGTCGTGCTGGTACTGCGCCCGAGGCCTGTACTCCAACTGCCACAACGTCAACCCCAACGCCACCGCCGTCGGCGGGATCTACGGCTACTCGCACACCTGCGGCGGCTACGACGGCGGCCAGTCCGAGTACGTGCGGGTGCCGTTCGCCGACGTCGGCCCCGGAAAGATCCCCGACTGGATGGACGACGAGGACGCGGTGCTGTGCACCGACGCGCTGGCCACCGGTTACTTCGGGGCCCAGCTCGGCGACATCGTCGAGGGCGACGTGGTCATCGTGTTCGGGGCCGGGCCGGTGGGGCTCTTCGCCGCCAGGTCCGCGTGGCTGATGGGAGCGGGGCGGGTGATCGTCATCGACCACCTGGAGTACCGGCTGGAGAAGGCGCGCACGTTCGCGCACGCCGAGACCTACAACTTCACCGAGTACGACGACATCGTCGTCCATATGAAGAAGATCACCGAGTACCTCGGCGCCGACGTCGCCATCGACGCGGTGGGCGCCGAGGCCGACGGCAACTTCCTGCAGCACGTCACCTCGGCCAAGCTGAAGCTGCAGGGCGGCTCGCCGGTGGCGCTCAACTGGGCGATCGACTCGGTGCGCAAGGGCGGCACGATCTCCGTGGTGGGCGCGTACGGCCCGCTGTTCAGTGCGGTGAAGTTTGGCGACGCGATGAACAAGGGACTGACGCTGCGGATGAACCAGTGCCCGGTCAAGCGCCAGTGGCCGCGCCTGTTCGAGCACCTCCAGAACGGCTACTTCAAGCCGAGCGACATCGTGACCCACCGCATTCCACTCGAGCACATCGCCGAGGGCTATCACATGTTCTCGGCGAAGCTCGACGGCTGCATCAAGCCGCTCGTCGTCCCGAGCACCGCGTGAGGAAGGGACAGATCCGATGACGTACACAGCTGAGCGCCCACCCATCGCGGAGCCGAGCGACAAGCTGCGCGCCCGTATACCCGGCTGGGGTGCGGACATCGACCCGAAGGACCGACCTTCGGTTCCGATGCTCCGGTTCGCGCCGGCGGAGACCGGGGCGCACTGGGACTTCCCGGAGCGGCAGCCGGAGAAGTGGCCGCGCGAGAGGTCGGTCGAACACAAGTTCCTGACCCCGGTCTTCGGCACCGCCTGCCCGCCCAGGGGCGTTTCCGGGGTGATACGTAAGGTCGCCTACGCGCGCTACAGCGAGGGCCGGGCCGCCCACTGGCTGCTTCTGATGGCGGCCGACCGGGTGGACGCGGTGGAGAACCACCTCCGGTCGTTCCTGACCCTGCACCCGGACAACCCGATCACCGAGACGGGTGTGCTGAGCGAGTTCTCCCGCCACGGCTTCTCCTCGCGCTTCGGCCAGAAGCGCGCGGACCTGACGCACCAGTCGCTCGACCCGATTGTCGTCGCGGGTCCGTGGGTGGCGGCAGGCGGTGCCGTGTACGTCGCGGGGAAGGCGCTGGCGAAGCGCCGCCACACCCGGCTCGCCGGCTGACAGCGTCCGCGGTATCGGTGCGAGAGGTGTCGGTTCGCGTACGCTGCGTGCACGAGCGGGCCGTGGGTCCGGGCTAGGCAGACCCAGGGGCGTGAGAGCGATGGACGATCCGGTGATGGCGGTGGTCCGCGTGAAAGCGCCTGCCGATATCGACCCGCACGTCCTCGAGGCCGAGCTCACCCGGGCGATCCACTGGTACAGCAGCCGCCCGATGACGGCCGAAGTGGCGCTGCTGCCCACCTGGCGCCGCCGTACCAAGGGCGGCATGCGCCGCCACGGATTCGTTGCCGTGCTGTGCGCCCCGACGGCGGGGAATGCCGGCGAGCTGACCAGGGTGGCCCAGGACGCGCTGCGCAAGTCGCTGCGGAAGCGGTTCGGCGCCGCCGCGACGGCCAAGGTCAGGCCGGCGCGGTCGTCCGACGAGATCGACACCTACTGGTGCAGTTTGCGCGGCACACCGCACCGCTTCTGACCGCGCCGCGCGGGCCGAGCATCCCGGCGCGGCAGTCCTCGGGTCGCAGCCAGGGTGAGTAGAGCTGGTGGTGCTTTCGCGGCGGAGCCCGAAGTCCCACAGCACCGGTGCGGCGTCGCGGGTGAGCAGGGCGTAGCGGGTCATCTTGTCCCCGAGCGCCCCGCCGTCGTCAGTGCCGCCACCGCTCAGGTGGCTGCGACCGCCAGGTCCGGCGCAGGGTCCGCGCTGCCGATGGGGGTACGGGTCATGGTCAGTGCGATCGTCGTGCCCATCAGGAGGAACACGCCGGCGACGACGAACGCCGCTGTGAAGCTGCCGCTGACCTGCACGACGTAGCCGGTGACGATCGGGGCGGCGATGCCGAAGGTGTTGCCCCCGACCATCGCGATGCTGTTGGCGCGGCCCGCCAGCCGGGGTGTGCGCAGCAGGTCGGCCAGCAGCGCGAGGTTCATCGACACGGCGCTGGACACGCACGTCAGCGAGATGCTGATCAGCACGAGCAGGACCGCCATCGAACCGACGAACGGCGTGACGAGCACGACGGAGGAGACGAGCAGGAACCCGGCCACCACGAGCCTGCGCCTGCCGGTGGCCCTCGCCTCCGTGTTCAGCATGCGGTCGACGACCACGCCGAGGGCGATCCCGAGCACCATCGCGACGACGTAGGGGATCGCGGTGAACGCTCCGGACTTGAGCACCGACAGCCCCCTGGCCTGCTCCAGGTAGCCCGGCAGCCAGGTGAGGAACATGTACTGTGTGTAGACGGCCGCCGACTGGACCAGCGCGACGCCCCACATACTGCGGTGGCGCAGCAGTTCGAGCACTCCGACGCGGGGGCCGTCAGCGGGCGCGGGCGCCTCCTGGGCGAGGCCGCGCTCGCGGAGGATCTTCTCCCGTTCGGCGGCGCCGAGCCACTTGGCCTCGGCGGGGTCGCGGAACCAGAGGAGCCAGGCCGCGAGCCAGACGAAGCCGATCGCACCGAGGACGATGAACGCCGCGCGCCAGCCGTACGCGGTCACGAGCGCCGCCGTGACGAGGGAGCCCAGCGCGGGCCCGGCGTACGCCCCGGAGTTGTAGGTCGCGACCACGCGCCCGCGCTCGTCGGCGGGCGCCCACTCCTGCACGACCTTGCCGGCCGCAGGGTATGTCGTGGACTCCCCGACGCCCATCAGCAGCCGGGCCCCGACGAGCGTGCCGAACCCCCGGACGAGCCCGGCGAGCACGGTGGCCGCCGACCACACGGCGATGCTGATCGCGTTGGTCCACCGGCTGCCGATGCGGTCGGTGAGGATCCCGGCCGGGATCAGGCACAGCAGGTAGGTCCACAGGAACGTGGACAGCAGCACGCCCATCTGGCCCGGGGTCAGCCCGAACTCCTGGGAGATCGGGGTCGCCGCGACCGACAGTGCGGACCGGTCCATGTAGTTGATGGCGACGAGCAGAAACAGCAGGCCGTAGACCGACCACCTGCGCCGGGGCGTCTTCATCGGCAGAACCTCTTCGTTCGCGGGAGTTGGGGTCAGTCGCAGAGATCGACGGTGGTCGTGGGTTCGGTCCTGCCGGGCAGCCACGCGCGCACGCCGGCCCGCAGTTCGGAGTGCGCGACGACCACGCCGTCGCGCATGCCGAGGAGCCGGTCGTGGCCGGGGACCAGCACGAGTGCCGGGTCCGCGCGCAGCATGTCGCGGACCTTCTCGATGCTCCGGCGGCTCTCGGCCGCGTCGAGCGTCATGTCCGGGTCGCCGGTCGTCAGCTCGTACTCGTTCTTGACGGCGTCGCCCGCGAACAGCACGGGACCTCCCGATGTGGCGACGTGGTAGGCGAAGTGGCCCGGCGTGTGCCCGGGGGTGGCGACGGCGTGGACCTGCGGGAGCGGCTCACCGCCGTCCTCCACCCTGAGTACGTGCTCGGCCTTCGCCAGCTCCTGGACGTGGAACTCGGGGAGCTCCCAGGTGCCGATCGGTTGCGCCACGGCCCAGTCCAGGTCCGGGCGCGGCACGACCACCCGGGCGTTCGGGAACAGCGCGAAGTTGCAGATGTGGTCCCAGTGGCAGTGGGTGAGGATCACACCCGTGACGTCGGACCTGCGGACGCCGTGCTCCGCCAGCTGTTCGATGAGCGGCGTGCGGTACCCGTAGCCGCCGGTGTCGACGAGCACGGTCTCCCCGTGTCCCTGCAGCAGGGCGACCGTGCTCCATCCCAGGCCGCCGTGGCAGGTGCTCCTGCCGGGAAACCCCTGGAACAGGATGGTCAGCTCGTACATCGCGGGCCTCCTCGCTGAGTGGTGGTGCGCTGACGCCCCGGCACGGAGGCGGCCACGCCGTGCTCGGCCAGCGTCTTCAGCACGGCGGGGGCGCCCCCGGTGGGAAGGACCTCCAGCACCTCGTAGGTGACGAGGCCTGCGGTGCTGAACGGGTCGGTGGCGGCGATCCGCTCGAGATCCCCGCGGTCGCCGTCGGCGGCCAGGATGAACCCGCCGTCGCGCGGCACGCGCCTGCCGACGAGGAGGAAGCGCCCGGCCGAGCAGTGCCCGTCGAGCCAGTCGCGGTGGTCATCGAGCAGCGCGTCGACCTCGTCGAGCGAGGCGCGGTAGGTGGGGAGCAGGACGAACACGGAAAGCCTCTCGATCAGGTGTGGGTCGGTGGACCCCGGCGTCACCAGCGCGGTAGGACGACCGGTCCGCCCGGTGCGTCCCAGGACAGGAAACCGGTGTCCAACCAGCTCTCGTGCAGCCTCGTGAGCTGCACCGGGTCGACTGCGACGCCGAGACCGGGGCCGGTCGGGACCCGCATCCTCCCGTCGACGATCGGAAGGGGATCTCCGACGTCGGCGCGCAGGTAGAGGTAGTGGCTGTCGGAGGCGTAGGGCAGGTTCGGCAGGCAGGCGGCCATCTGCAGCTGGGCGGCCTGGGAGATCGCAGTCTCCATGCTGCTGTGCACGCCGGCGTCCCGGCCCAGTAGCTCCGCCATCCGGCCCGCCGTCAGCGCCGCCCGGAACCCGCCGTACCAGTTGAGGTCGATCAGCGGCACGTCGATCGCGCCGAAGGCCTCGTCCAGCGCCATCGTCTCCAGCGACGCCACCGCCTGGTTGCTGGCGAGCGTCACCCCGGGCACCAGCTCCCGGATCCGGGTGATCTTGGCCAGCGTGGTGGCGGGGTCCTCGGCGTACTCGATGCCGATCTCCCGGGCCGCCGAGAGCACCCGGACGCTCGTGCTCACTCCCCAGGCACCGTTCGGGTCGATCCGCAGGCGATGGCCGGGGAACTCCTCGCGCAGGCGGCCGAGCGTCCGGATCTCGATCTCCGGGTCCATGACGCCGCACTTGTACTTGAGCGTGCGGAAGCCGTACCGGTCCACGACCCCGTGGGCGGCGGCGAGGAGCCGGTCCTGCGCCTCCTCCGCCGGGACGCCGCCGACGTAGTAGAGGTAGCCCGCGATCTCGACGTCCTCGCGGACGGCGCCACCGAGCAGGTCGGTGATCGGGCGCCCGGTGGCCTTGCCGACGAGGTCGAGACAGGCCATCTCGACAGCGGAGTAGGCCTGCACCGCCACGGTGCCGGAGAACAGCTCCACCAGTCCCTGCGGCGCGATCCGCCACCGCAGGGCCTCCAACTGGTACGGGTCGGTCCCCACCAGGCTCGGGGCGAGGTCGGACAGCAGGGTGTGGCGCAGGCGGTCGCCCCGGCACTCGCCGTACCCGACGAGGCCGTCGGCGGTGGACAGCTCCACGACGATCCGCTGGAACGCCCCGACCTGGCCCTGGGTGTAGCGCAGCGGGCCGTCGATCGGCAGGGTCAGCGGCAGCACCCGGACGCGGTCGATCCGCAGGCCGCCGCTCACGCGAACACCGCGTCGCCCGCTCCCGCGGTCGAGGGGGTGGCGCCGCGCTCCCGGACGAAGACGGTGAGCACGGCGGCGATCGCGAGGCTCGCCACGAGCACGTAGATGCCCGCCGTGAACGAGCCGGTGGCGCTCTGGACGTAGCCCATCAGGTACGGGCCGATGAAGCTCCCGATGTTGCCGATCAGCGAGATCATCCCGATCGCCGCACCGGCGAGGTGCGCCGGGAGCACCTCCATGGGAATGGACCAGAACGGCGCGTGCATGGCGAAGAGGAAGAACCCGGAGATGACGATGAAGGTCATCGAGGCGATCGCGTTCGCACTGAGCAGGGTGGCGATCAGCAGGAACAGCGCGAAGAACGCGAGGTCGAGGCCGACGAAGACCTTGCGCCGTCGCGTCCGGTCGGCGAACCGGCCGACGACGAGCAGCCCGATCAGGGCGGCGACATAGGGGAGGGCGGAAAGGAACCCGGTGCCCGTGACGCCGGCCGAGGAGACCTGTTTGATGATCGCCGGCACCCAGGTGAAGAACCCGACGGCGCCCAGCAGCCAGAACAGATACACGGCCGAGAGCAGCAGGACCTGCGGGTGCAGGATCGCCTGTCGGTAGCCGGTGACCTTCACCCGCTCCCCGGCACCGGCCTGCCCGGAGAGGATGTGCTCCCGCTCGGCGGGCGGGAGCCACGGCGCGGTCTGCGGCTTCGCCGCGCTCACCGCGAGTACGACGAGGGCGAAGAGCACCGCGGGGACGCCCTCGACGATGAAGAGCCACCGCCAGTCGGCGGCCTCCAGGATCAGGCCGGATATCGGGCCCATGATCACGAACGAGGCCGGAAGGGAGATCAGCCAGATGGAGTTGGCGGTGGCGCGCTCGCGGTCGGTGAACCAGCGCGCGAGCATCACCAGGATCGCCGGCCACACCGCACCCTCGGCCAATCCGAGCAGGAAACGCAGCACCAGCAGTTCCGTCAGGTTCTGGACGAGCCCGGTGGCCGCGGCGAGCACCCCCCATGCGAGCGCGAGGGACACGACCAGGCGCTTCACGTCGAAGCGCTCGGCGAGGATGCCGCCGGGGATCTGCAGCACCAGGTAGCCGAGATAGAACAGGCCGCCTGCGAGCCCGGCCTCGGCGTTGCCGATGCCCAGGTCCTCGTTCATGCCGCCGATCACCGCGAAACCGATGTTGTTGCGGTCGATGAAGTTGACCATGTAGAGGAAGAGCAGGGGTACCAGGATGCGGGTCCACCGCTTGCTCGTGATGTGCGCGGCCGCACCGGCGAGCGACGAGGTTTCGTGGGGCACAGGGGTCACCTCTGCGTCGAGGAAGGGGAGGTCAGGGAGCGGGATGACGGGGCGACGACGGATTCGCGGCGGAGCAGCGTGCCGGGGACGACGTGCGGCTCGGCGGCGACCGGCTTTCCGTCGACCATGTCGAGGACGAGCTGCGCGGCGAGCCGCCCCATCGCCTCGACCGGTTGCCGTACGACGGTGATCGGCGGCGGGTAGAACGCCATCCAGGGCGCGTCGGTGAAGCCGACGAGCGACACGTCCTGCGGACACCTCAGGCCCTCGTCCCGCAGTCCGGCGAGGATCCCCTCCGTCACGGGTGCGTTGAACCCGAGCGCGGCGGTGATCCCGGCGTGCGTGTGCAGGACGTGCCGGATCGCGGTTCGTGCGCCGGGGCCGGTCTGGTCGGTGTAGCAGACGAGCGGTTCCGCCCCGGCCGCGAGCACGGCCTCCCGGTACCCCGCCTCCCGACGAACGGTGGTGGAGGCGTCCTGCGGGCCGAGCACCGCGGCGATCCGGCGGTGGCCGGCGTCGAGGAGCGTGCGGGTGGCCTCGCCCATCGCCTCGGGCTCGTTGGTGACGACCGAGGGGACCGAAAGGCCGCGCAGGGTGCGGCTCACCAGCACCGCGGCGCCGAACCCGGCGAGGTCGTCGGTGGTGAGCGAGCTGTGCACGGCGGGGGCGAGGAGCAGGCCGCTGGGCCGGTACGAGCGCAGCAGCTCGAGCTGCTGGCGCTCGGTGTCGCGGTCGTCGTCGGAGTTCAGCAGCATCAGGGTGAGACCGCGCTCGCGGAACACGGCCTCGACGGCCTTGTGGAGGCTGGCGTAGAACGGGTTGGTGATGTCGGTGATCAGGAGCCCGACCATCGGGGTCCGGGCGGCGCGGAGGCTGCGGCCGACCGCGTTGGGGTGGTAGCCCACGGCCGTGACGGCGGCCAGGACCTTCGTGCGGGTCTCCTCGCTGACATAGCCGGTGCCGCGCAGGACACGCGACACCGTCTGGGCGCTGACGCCCGCGTGCGCCGCCACCGTCTTCACGGTGGCGCTCGGCTCACCGCCACCGGTTAACGTTGCCACAAGTTAACGTTGACATACGGACGCGTCCGGTGGCAAGACTGCCTTCCGAGCTGATGCCGGGACCGGCCCATGACGCGGGCGATCACGAGATCGACCCGCCCACGCACTCGGGGCGAGGAAGAGGATTGCGTCCGCCTGCTCGATCGGGTGCCGGGGCTCGCTCGACGCATTGTCGGCGCGCCACCCGCCGGACGCTGACAATGCATTCGGTGCGCCTACCGCCTGCTTCGCACCGCCGGCAGATTCTTCTCCTGGTTCCGGGAAGAACGGTCGCGCGTCAGCGCAGCCAGTCCGGCCATAGGGTATTCGGAAGAATCGGCGAAGGCGACATTTATTGGTCGGTACTAGTCCGCTCGGGATTGGATGTACCTGCGTCGACCAGCGCAGCGGACCGGTCGAGGATTCGGGTCGCGGCGCGCAGGAAATAGCGCATTTCGGCGTTGTGGAGGTCCAGCTGCGTGATCTCGCCGACGCGCTGAATGCGATACCGGACGGTGCTACGGTGGATACCGAGCGCTCTCGCCGTGCCCTCGTGGTCACAGTCGCACTCGAGGAAGGTCGAGAGCGTCGTGACGAGTTGGGAGCGGCCGAATGCGTCGTGCTCGATCAGCAGCCCGAGCCACTCCTGGACGAACCGCGCCCCCTCCGGATCCGTCTGCGCGAGCGCTGTGATGCGCGGGCTGCCCTCGTCGTGTTCGGGCTCGGTGCGGGCCTGTCGCGGCGGCTGATCGGTCATGGCCAGTGCGGCGAGGACGCTGTCGGCGACCGGCACCGTCGCGCGCACGTGCCGCGACGACAGGTGCGTGACCATGCGAGGGCTGGCGCCGGTCAGCGCGAGCCTGGCGGCCGGCCACCCGCCTGCCTGCTCCACGGCAGCGCCGAAGACGGAGACGCATCCGGGGTGGCGCAGCTCGAGGCGGGACACGTCGGCCACCACACAGCCGGCTTGGTGGAGGACATCGGTGAGCCTGGTGCGCAGCGCCGCCATGGTCTGGATCGACAGCACACCGATGAGCAGCACCAGGGCGTACCCGATGCCGAGCTGTACCACAACCTCGATCGCGTCGTTCATCCTCGTGCCCTCGCCGGCGAGTTCCGCACCACCGTCCTCGTGTGCCGTCGGATTGGCAAGCCAGGTGCCACGGATGGCGGGTTCGCTGCGGGGCCGGACCTGCGACGCTCGATGCGTCAGCGGCGGACGGTGTGGATCGGGCGATGGGTGTGACGGACGAGGAGCCTCCCAACGGCGGTGGGCCTCCGGGCTCGGCCGAGGTGCCGGTCCTGACGGCCGTCCAGGACTTCGACGGTTACACGCTGTCGATCAACGATGTGCACTGGGACGTGTTGGGGTGGTCGGTCGACGAGCTGTCGGCCGTGCCGTTCTGGGAGCTCGTGCACCCGGATGACCAGGACGGGCTGATGGAGGACCGGCAGCTGATGCTGCTGGAGGAGTCTGGCCGGCCCATCGCCGTGCGGGCCCGCATGTTGCGCTCGGACGGCACCCACTGCCTGATCCGATGGCACATGATGGCCGATGTCGGGCAGGAGCGGATCTACCTGTCCGGTGTGGACGTGAGCGACCAGGAACTGTTCGTTCCCGGCAAGCGGTCCCTCGTCGGCTCGTGGGACTGGGACGTCGACCGCGACTCGGAGAGCTGGTCCGAGGGGATGTTCGAGATCTACGGACTGCCGCTGGGGTGGGAACACACCCTGGAGGTCGCGCTGCAGCGCATGCACCCCGACGACCGGGCGGTGGTGGCTGACGCGGTCAGCCGGGCGCTGGCGACGGGCGAGCCCTACAGCGTCTTTCACCGGATCCTTCGCCCCGACGGGGCCGTGCGGTGGCTGCACTCGGCTGGGCGGGTCTTCATCGGGGAGGACGGCTCGCCGCAACGGCTGCGCGGGCTGACGTGGGACGTCACGGACCGCTGGCGTAGCCCCGGCATCGGCTGAGGGCATGCGCGGCCGGGAGCGCCGGGGCCGCGCCGATCGTCCATAGGAGCCAGTGACAGTGCGGGCGCTCAGACGATCCGGTCGGCGTCGGCGAGCCGCACGGCCGACTCGGACACGAACCCGAACTGCACGAGCTGACGCCCGGCCACCGCGTCGACCAGCCAGTCCGCGACGACCCGCGACCGTCCCGCTGGCAGCGCGGCCAGGTGGTAGCCGCGGGTGATGAGCTTCGCGACGACACCCGTGATCGGCACGTCGAACGGGTCGGCGACGGCCTGCCAGCCGCCAAGATCCACCACGAACCCCCGGTCCTTGTGCGTGTAGCGGCCGGGCTGCCCGTGCCCCAGCGACGCGGCGACGTTGATCCCGGCCTGCTGCCCCTGCCGCTGGGCGTGCTGGGCGGTCATCGCGGTGATCTCTCCCGGCCGCCCCGGATCGGGCACGGCGGCCACGTCACCTGCGGCGTAGAGGCCGTCGTGGCCGGGCACCGCGAGGTGCTCGTCGACGACCACGCGGCCCTCCCGGGTCGGCAGGCCCACGGCCTCCACCAGCGGGTCGGGCCGCACCCCCACACACCAGACGACCGTTCTGGTCGGGATCTGCGTGCCGTCGCTGAGGCGGGCGCAGGTGTCGGTCACCTCGGTGACCGTCGTCCGCATCCGCACGTCCACACCCCGGCGTCGCAGGACCCGCATCGCGGGCCCGGACAGGCGCGGGTTGAGCCCCGGCAGGACGCGGGGGGCGAGATCGAGCAGCACCCACCGCACCTCACGGGGGGACAGTCCCGGGAACTGGCGCATGGCGTCCTTGGTGAGCAGCACGCCCTGACCGACCACCTCGGTGCCGGTGTATCCGGCGCCCACCACCACGAACGTGCACCGCGCCGCCCGTTCGGCGGGGTCGTCGGTCACCTCGGCGAGCTCCAGCTGCCGCAGCACATGGTCGCGGAGGTAGATGGCCTCGGCGATCGACTTGAAGCCCTTCGCGTGGTCGGCGACACCGGGAACGGACAGCAGCCGGGTCACCGAGCCGCACGCGAGCACCAGCCGATCCCACGCCAGCGTCCGCGGCCGCCGCTCGACGTCGACCACGGTGCAGGTCCGCGCAGCGACGTCGACCGCCCCGATGTTGCCGAGCACGACCCTGGTGCGCGGCAGCCGGGTCCGCAATGGCACGGCGACCCGGCGCGGCTCCAGCGTCGCCGCCGACACCTCGGGCAGCAGAGGCACGTACAGCATGTAGTCCGCCGGGTTCACCGCCACGAGATCGGCGGCGTCCGGCGGCAGCAGGCGCTCCAGCGTCCGCAGGCAGTGGTAGCCCGCGAAACCGGCACCGGCGACCACGATCTGCGGGCGCCGCCCGGCAACCACGCCTTCACTCACGGCCGAATTCTCGGATCGGCGGCGTCCACCGGCACCGGCCCGGCGGAACAACCCTCGCCTGCTCGTTCGCCCCCGCAGCGCAACAGGGGCGGCCCCGTGGCGGTCCAGACGTCAGCCGGACCGTCGCTCGCGGGTTGCCGCCCGACGTGGTGCGGGCTCTGCCCGTGTTCGACGGCAGCCCCGACGGAGCAGGCGCGCCTCCGCAGGGCTGAGCGAGGTCGGGCGTCGGGAAGGCGCCTCAGGCCATGTCGAACTGCTCCGTGTGCACTCGCTGCCGGGGGATGCCGATCTCGTCCAGGGCACCCGCCACGCCCGTGACGAACGAGCCGGAGCCGCAGAGGAAGTAGTCCAGTTGGTTACGGCGGAACGGGCCCGGCAGGACGGTGGACAGCATCCTCGCGTCGATCCGGCCGGTGGTACCGGTCCAGCCGGGGTGCGGCTGGGTGAGGGTCGGCACGACGGTCAGGTGGAGCCGCTCCTGTAGGTCCTCGAGCTCGTTGATGAACAGGATGTCGTCGGGGGAGCTGCCGCTCACCAGCAGCCGGTGCGGGCGGCGGTCGCCGCGGTCGGCGAGCGTGCGGAGCATGCTCATCATGGGCGTGATGCCCACGCCGCCGGCGAGCAGGACGAGCCCCGTGGCGCGGGTGTGGTCGACGCTGAACGAGCCGTGCGGTCCGTCCAGGTAGACGCGTGCCGCCGGGCTCAGCCGGCCCAGATTCCGGGTGTAGCCGCCGAGGTGGCGCACGGTGAACTCCACGGTGCCGTCGGCGCGGGTGCCCGAGGCGATCGTGAACGGGTGGTCGGTGAAGAGACCCCAGCGACGCAGGCGCAGCCAGGCGAACTGGCCGGGAGCGAATGCGAGCGGCCGGCGGCGGGCGAACAGGCGGCCACGGGTCGGCGTGAGCACGAGCGTGCTGACGTCGTCGGACTCCCGGCGAATCTCCAGCACGCGGAAGCCGGATCGCCCGGCCAGCAGCGGCCGCAGGACCCAGCGCAGCAAGAGCACCACCACGAGCGACGCGGTGATCGCCGTGAACCAGATGCGCATCCCCGCTGCGTGAATGAGGTTGTTCTCCAGGACCACGTGCACGGCGCCGCCGGCGACACCCACCGCGGCGAGGGCCACGTGCAGGATCCGCCAGGCGCCGTAAGGCAGTCGCAAGCGGCGGCGCAGCAGGGCGGTCACGGCGAGGAGGACCAGCGCGATCGTCGCGATCGTGGCGGCGCGCATGCCCGGCGAGGCGTGCAGCAGGTCGAGAAGCTTGATGCGGCTCGGCTTCGGGATGATCACTGCGGCGACGTGGGCGAGCACGAGCCCGACCACGACGAGGCCGAGCCAGCGGTGCACCGCAATGAGCCGCTCGATCCCGAGTCCGCTCGTGAGCGACCGCAGCCGCGAGCCCACGACGACCGTGCCGATGATCGCCGAGACCCCCACGAGCCCCAGCACCACCGCCAGGTCCAGTTCGCTCTGCCCCCCGGTGCCGACCAGGAGCGCCACAGGCACCAGGGGCAGCGCCACGCATGCCGCCACCCACGCGGCGCGAGCCATCCATCTCGTCACGGCGCCGGACGGTAACGATGTGCAGTCGCTGGCACGAGGAACCTGAGAACCCCGGATGCGAACCGTGTGTCGCGCGGTGCGCGTGCGGCGGCGAGCGGCGAGGGATGAGGCCGAATGGCCGTACTGACTAGTCCGAATGGCCGAGCCAGGCTCTCAGGTCAGGCCCCGGCGACCGCTCGGCGGCCCCGTCCGCGCAGTCGACGAGCGATGGCCGGAACTAGGAGCGCCCTGAACAACTCGGCCCTACTGCGCGACGCCCAGGCGGGCACCTCGCGGCGTTGGACGATCGGGCCGATACAACAGCGGTATCGGCCCGATCGTCCGCCTTGCGATGCACCCACCTGGACGCCGCTCGCTACGGGCGGAGTTGTTCAGGACCCTCCCAGGCGAGCCGCCCGGACCCGTCCCTCGGCTAGCGTGGTGCCCCGCCTCGCCGGCGAGCCTGACGTGTGAACCGGGAGTCCAACGATGGATGTGCCTGCGTTTGTCTGGTTGTTGACGATCCTCGGGATCGTCGGCCTGCTCGCCTTCGACTTCTTCTTCCACGTGCGCACGGCGCACATTCCCACGCTGCGCGAGGCCGCGGTCTGGTCGGCGGTCTACGTAGGAATCGCGCTGCTGTTCGGCGTCGGCGTCTTGGTCTTCGGCGGGGCCACGATGGGGGCGGAGTACTTCGCAGGCTACGTGACGGAGAAGGCGCTCTCGGTCGACAACCTGTTCGTCTTCCTCGTCATCATGGGAAGCTTCAAGGTGCCCCGGGCAGACCAGCAGAAGGTGCTGCTGTTCGGCATCGTGTTCTCCCTGATCGCCCGAACCGGGTTCATCTTCGTCGGCGCCGCCTTGATCAACTCCTTCGCCTGGACGTTCTACCTGTTCGGCCTGATCCTGCTCCTCACTGCGGGCAATCTGATCAAACCCAATGACTCCGAGAGCCGGACCCCGGACAACCTCGTGATCCGCCTCGCCCGCAGGCTGCGCAACACCACCGAGCATTACGACGGCGACAAGCTGTTCACGATCGAGGACGGCCGACGGGTCCTGACCCCGATGTTGCCCGTCATGGTGGCCATCGGCGGCACCGACATCCTGTTCGCGCTGGACTCCATCCCTGCCATCTTCGGGCTGACCCAGAACGTCTACATTGTTTTCACCGCCACCGCCTTCTCCCTGCTCGGCCTGCGTCAGCTCTACTTCCTCATCGACGGCCTGCTGGACCGCCTCGTCTATCTGAACTACGGGCTGGCCGTCATCCTCGGCTTCATCGGGGTGAAGCTGATCCTGCACGCGCTGCACGAGAACAACGTCCCGTTCATCAACGAGGGCCGGCCGGTGAACGTGGTCGAGATCAGCACCGGGCTGTCCCTGATCGTCATCCTCGGTGTCCTGGTCGTCACCGTGCTCGCATCGGTGCTCAGCCCCAAGGGCCGGGCGCAGAACGCGGTGTCCACCGCCCGGCGCCACGCCACCGAGTACCTCGACGTCGAGAAGGACCCGCGGTGGCGCGAGAGCATCTTCACCAAGCTGCTCGCGGAGGAGGCGGAGATCCGCAAGCTGCCGGAGAAGTACCGCGCGAGGATCCGCGAGGAGGACAAGCTGATGTCCCTGCTCCGGAAGGCCCACGCCGAACACGACGCCGCCGTCGCCCGCTGACCGATCCGGTTCGCCTGAGCGTTCGCCTGTGCGGAGGTGTGGGCGGGTGTCAGGGCGTACGGCTGGGCTGCAGCGGGAGCGTGGCGGCGATCCGAGTGCCGTCGCCCGGTGGGCTCTCGATCTCCAGCCGGCCGCCCATCGCCGCAACGCGGTCGTTCAGCCCGAGCAGGCCGCTTCCGTCGGCGCGGGCGCCGCCGACGCCGTCGTCCCACACGTGCACGCGCAACACGCCGTCGTCGACCCGGGCCGTGACGTTCGCGCTCCGTGCGTCGGCGTGCTTGGCGACATTCGTCAACGCCTCGGCCACGACGAAGTAGGCGCTGGCCTCGATCTCGGGAGGGAACCGGTCGCGGGGCACGTCCACGTCGACGGGCAGGCGCAGGCGCGACACGAGCGCCCGCACACCGGCCGCCAGGCCGCCCCCGGCGAGGATGGCGGGAAGGATGCCGCGCGCCAGTTCCCGGAGCTCGGCGTTGGCCTGTTCGGCCTGGTCGAGCGCCTCGCCGATGAGCGGCTCGACCGCCATGTCGTCGTCCCGGAGCGCGTGCTCGACGAGCCTGAGCGTGATGATCACCTGGACGAGGCTCTGCTGTGCGCCGTCGTGCAGGTCGCGCACGACTCGGCGGCGAGCGTCGTCGCCTGCCGTGAGCAGGCGGGCCCGCGAGGCGAGGAGATCGGCTCGCGCCTCCGCGTTCGCGACCGCTGTGGCGACGAGCTCGGTGAAGTCCGCGATGCGCGACTCCGTGTTCGGCGGGAACGGCGCGTCGCGCCTCGTGGAGGCCGCGATCAAACCCCACGTCCGCCTGCCGACGACGATCGGGCAGCCGATCGAGGCACGGATGCCCAGCGCCTGAGCCTCGCGCGCGATCGGCCCCGACGTGCCGATGAAGGTGTCCAGCCGGGCCGGGCGGCCGGTCGCGAGCACCTGGGCGGCGATGCTCTCCCCCTCGAGCGCGAAGCGCTTGCCGACGGCCAGCGGGGCCTCACCGCCACTGCTCCAGGCCGCGATCGCGGTGACCGTGTGATCCCGCTCGAAGCGTTCCATGCGAGCGACGTCGGCGCCGCACTGCAGCCCGACCTCCCGGGTGACCGCCTCGAAGACCTCTGCGGTCGGCACCGCCTTCGCGACCAGCGTCGCCACCCGCCGCAGGGCGGCCTGCTCGCTCGCGAGCCTGGCCATTCCCGTGCGTGCGTCGGTGTTGGAGATCGCCGTCGCCACGAGCTCGGCGAACTCGGTCAACCGACCTTCCATGTCGGGTGGGAGTGGGCCGCTCCCGGACCAAGAGATCATCACGCCCCATAGGCGGCCTTCGACGACGACCGGAGCGCCCACCACCGACTTCGCATTGACGCCACGAGCGAACGCCGCCCTCACCGCAATGTCCTCGTAATTGTCGATGCGGGCGGCGCGGCCGGTGCGAAGCACTTCGGCAGACACGCTCGTCCCCTCGAGCTTGGCGCGATCGTAGGCGGGAAGGTTGTATCCGGCCTTGCTCCATTCGGCCACATGGACGAGCTCCGTCTCGTCCTCGTAGCGGGCGATGCGGATGCCGTGCACGTCGAGCAGCCGGCCGGCCTCCGCTGCCACCGCATCGAAGACCTCGTTCGCGGGTGCGCCGCGGGCGACGAGCGTCGCCACTCGGCGCAGCGCAGCCTGCTCGTCGGCGATTTCCCTTCTGGCGCGCTCGGAGCTCTCGGCGCGGCGGGCCGCGTGCGCCGCCAGCTCGCCCAGGAGAACCCCTACGCCCAGGTAGGCGACGAGGTCCACCAGGTTCGCGACGTCCGGGAACGCGAACGGGTGGGTCGGGGGGAGGTAGAACCAGTCGTAGGCGAGCATGCCCGCCATCGCGACCGGGACGGCGTACGCGATGCCGGCGAACCGGGCGATCGCGATCACGGCGGCGATGTAGACGACGCCAAGGAGCGCGACGACGACTCCCGAGCTGATGCCCTCGAGAGCCACTGGTGCGAGGGCAAAGGTTCCGGCGCCGGCTGCGGCCGCCAGCGGGATCTCCGCGACGAGCGGGAGCCGACGTCCACGCTCCCACGCGGTCATCGCGCCAGGCTACCCCCGCAGGGGCGTGCTGACACCCCTACCAGCACCGTCGCCGATCCCGGTGCCGTTGGAGAGTCCACTCTGGACGAGAGCGGCTCCTCGTCGGCGCGCCCCCGGAACGTGTCCGGTCGCGCATCAACCGCACCGATCATGCTCCGCCGGGTGGCGTCGACCGGTCTGCCTTGACGAGCCTCGCCTGGAGTCTCGACGGGGCCGGCCCAGCTGTGCCGCTGCTGTCCGCGGCCCTCGGTTCGTTCGCTGCCAGCGACGACCTCGGACTGCTCTGGCTGGCCGCGATGGCCACCATGGAGCTGTGCGACCTCGAGGCGTGGTTGCAGCTCACCGAGCGAGGCGTCCGCTTCGCTCGCGCGACCGGCACACTCTCGATTCTCCCGGCCGCGCTGTCGTACCGGGCGGGGGCGCTGACATTCGCGGGCCGGTTCGCCGAAGCATGGGACGCGCTGGACGAGGCGGCCGTAGCAGGCCAGGCCACCGGCCTCGCGACGTACATGGTCACCGGGGCCGTCATGGCGGCGTACCGGGGCCGGGAAGCCGAGACGCTGCAACAGGTCGCGGCCATGGAGCGAGACGCTGAGCAACGCGGTATGGGCCGCTGTTCGGTGTGGCCGGATACACCCGAGCCCTGCTCTACAACGGCCTCGGCAACTACCCGGTCGCGTTGGAGGCGGCACGACGTGCGGTCGAATACCCGGATCTGACCGCGTACGGGTGGACGCTCAGCGAGATGGTCGAGGCGGCGGCCCGCGCCGGCGTGCTGCGGTTGCTCAACACCCGCGCCTGAGCGCGACTGCGCGGGCGCACTGAGCGCGCACTCACGGGGACTCCCTCGCCGGCTGCGGTCCGCCCGGAGTGGGCGACGAGTGTGGTGTCCGCGTTATGGGCGTGCCCCAGGCGACCGGCTCGGATAACGTCGAGAGTGGTTGTGCCGGGAAGGCTGGTCGGCGATCGGTTCGTCGTCCCGCTGATGCCTTCCGAAGGAGCCACATGGGTTGGCCGGAATCGTTGCTCGGCCGCGGTAGCTGGCCCGAGGTCCGCCGCATCGGTGACATCCTCAGGGCGGAGACCGTCGGCGGAGTGCTGCTGGTCGCCGCTGCGGCTGTCGCGCTGATCTGGGCGAACTCGCCGTGGAGCGATGTCTACCGCGAGTTGAGCGGGCTGCGGGTCGGCCCGTCGGCGTTGCACCTGGACCTGACCTTGGCGCAATGGGCGAGCGACGGGCTGCTCGCGATCTTCTTCTTCGTCGCCGGGCTGGAGCTCAAGCGGGAGTTCGTGGCGGGCGACCTGCGCGACCCGCGGCGGGCGATGCTGCCGGTGGCCGCCGCGGTCGGGGGGATGGCGGTCCCCGCGCTGATCTACGTGGCGTTCAACGCGTCCGCCGGGAGCGACGCGCTGGCCGGCTGGGCCATCCCGACGGCGACGGACATCGCGTTCGCCCTCGCCGTGCTGGCGATCATCAGCACCCACCTGCCCGCGGCCATGCGCACGTTCCTACTCACGCTGGCCGTGGTCGACGACCTGCTGGCGATCGTGATCATCGCCGTCTTCTACACCAGATCGGTCGAGCCGCTGCCGCTGCTGCTGGCCGTGATCCCGCTCGGACTGTTCGCGCTGCTGGTGCAGCGGCGGGTGCGGTCGTGGTGGCTGCTGCTGCCCCTCGCGGCGATCACGTGGGTGCTGGTGCACGAGTCGGGTGTGCACGCAACCGTGGCGGGGGTGCTGCTCGGGTTCACCGTGCCGGTGATCCGCCGGGCCGAGGGCCCGGGGCCGGGTCTGGCTGAGCACTTCGAGCACCGGTTCCGGCCGCTGTCGGCTGGGGTGGCGGTGCCGGTGTTCGCGTTCTTCGCCGCCGGGGTGTCGATCGCGGGGGCAGGCGGTCTCGGGGCCACGCTCGGGGACTCGGTGACCCTGGGCATCGTCTTCGGGCTGGTCGCAGGCAAGTCCATGGGCGTGTTCGGCTCGACGTGGCTGGTGCAGCGGTTCACCCACGCCCGTCTCGCCGACGGACTGAACTGGTGGGACGTGCTCGGCCTGGCGCTGCTGGGCGGGATCGGGTTCACGGTGTCGCTGCTCATCGGGGAGTTGGCGTTCAGTGCCGGCAGCGAGCGTGACGACCACGTGAAGATCGGCGTTCTGCTCGGGTCGCTGGTGGCAGCCCTGCTCGCGACGATCGTGCTGCGCGTCCGCAACGGGCACCACCGGCGGATGTGCGCCGAGGAAGAACGCGACAGCGACGCCGACGGCGTGCCCGACGTCTACCAGTCCGGGCCGCCCGGACGAGGCGCCTCGGGGCCGTGAGTCGTCGCCGGCCCGTTCCGGGTGCTGCCTCGAAGGCCCTTGCGCGCGATCGACTCGCGGAGCACGGCGCGTGCGCCGAGGATCGCAATGCGCGGAACACCTCACCGGCAGCGTCGGCATCGGACTGGGCCCGCAGTTCGCGACCTGGCTGGGCTGGGTCATCCCCTGGAAGACCCCCCTCACTCTGATCGGCGAGAGCCCGGAGCAGGTTGCCGAGGCGCAGCGGAACCTCGTGCGGATCGGCATCGACCGCCCGGAAGGACAGGCCACCGGCACCATCGACGTCCTCGCCGGTGGCCAACCCACCCGCAGCTACCCCACCGCGACGTTCGAGGACCTGCGCAGCCGGCGCGACGACCGTGGCGAGGACCCGGTGATCATCGACGTCCGCCGCGACGACGAGTACGGCGTCGCGCACATCCACGGGGCCCTGCACATTGCGCTGCCCGAGCTCGCGGACCGGCTCGACGAGATCCCGAACCGGCAGCTGTGGGTGCATTGCCAGAGCGCCTACCGCGCATCCATCGGCGCCAGCCTCCTCGACCGCGCCGGCTTCGACGTCGTCCTGATCGCCGATGAGTTCCCCCATGCTCAGGAACTCGGCCTCACCGACTGACTGCGTGCGGCCGCGACGGCCGGCGCCGTCCAGCTCCGCATCGGGGTCGGCTGTGAGCGGCGCCGATGCCCGTGTGGCCCCGAACCGGGCACGCCTCGAAGTAGGTCGTGCACGATCGCCGACCCGGACGCGCTCAGCTCGGCCGGCAGGGACGCGGCGAGGGTCCGCATCGAGCGGTCGCCGAGCCGGTGGTGGTCGGGAAACAGCGAGTGGCCCCGCCCGTGTCGGGCGGGGCCACTCGCAGATCTCTACTTACCGGTGGCCGTACCGGTTGTACCGGCTGTACCGGTCGTTCCGGTTGTTGCGGCCGTAGTAGTCGTTCTTGCGCCAAGAGGAGAACTTGCCCCAGGCCATGATTCGTTCCTTTCCATTCACCTTCAGAACGCGGTATCGCGTTCTATCTCCAGAACGGCCCGGCGACGTCTGGGGATTCCGGGTACCGCCGGAACTACCCGAATGGAGTAACCCATTCTTCCGCGCTTTGTGGGTGACACAATACGCGTTGCCGTCGATGTCCGGCGACCTGATCTTTGTGAAGTTGAACGTTAAAGAGCCGGTCGAGACTTGATTTCCTCCACGTTAACTCGGGATTTACGCGGGGCCGCGGACCTGGCCTTTGGGCGGTGCTCGGTGACAAAGTTCCCGAGGCATCGGGCAGCTCCCCATCCCGCCGTCTGGACAAAACGCCCGGATCGGGCGGAGAGGGTCGGCACGCCGGCCCGGCCGGATCCGCTGGGCTCGCCGGGCGGTGCCGGGTCGCCGCGCGATCTCGCGCACTCCGATGCAGTGGCGGCGCAGCGTGACGATGTGTTTGCGCTCTGCGGCGCAGGATTGCCGGGTGCGCGACCGCCGCTTGGGGGGCGAATCAAATAATGATTTGCCGCGGTCGGTGGAGCCGAATATACGGGTGTTGTGTACTGCACAAGGCGTGACTACGCCGCGCGAGCCAGGAGCCACCCTCTGGCCTTCTGATCCCGCGATCACCCCGGCAACGTTCGTGGCCATCGCACTAGGCGCCGGTGCGCACGACCTTTCCCGCGGCGACGCCGGTGGTGGCCCCGTCCTCCCACACGAACCGCCCGCTCAGAAGCGTGTGCACCACGCCGGTGGCCAACTGCCACGGCTGCGCGAACGTCGACCGGTCGTGGACCCGTTCGGGATCGAAGCAGGCGAGGTCGGCGACGGCGCCGGGCCGCAGCACACCGCGGTCGGCCCAGCCGAGCCGCGACGCCGGGAGCGAGGTCATCTTCGCGACGGCGGTGGGCAGGTCCAGCACCCGCTCGTCACGGGTGTAGTGCCCGAGGACCCTGGCGAAGGTGCCGAAGCTGCGGGGGTGCGGCATCCCCTCGCCCGGGCAGTGCAGGACCCACCCGTCGCTCGCGACCGCCACCGACGGCTCGGCGAGCCCGAGTACCACGTCGGTCTCGGCCATCCCATGCATGACGATCGACACGACGCCGTGCTGCGCACGCAGCACGTCCAGCACGGTCCGGGCGGGGCTCTCCCCGATCGCGGCGGCGATCGCGGACACGGGCTGACCCACGAACCGGCGGAACGGCCCGTCCGGGGTGTCGGAGACCACGATCCGAGGGGGCAGGAACGACGACCAGAGCGGGTCCGCCTCCAGCTCGGCGACGATCCGGTCGCAGGCGGCGGGATCGGCGAGCCTGCGCAGCAGCGCGGGGACGCCACCCTCCATCGTCCAGTCCGGCAGGCGGGTAGTGAGCGTGGTGCTGCCCGCGGCGTAGGGGTATTGGTCGGCGCTCACGTCGACCCCGGCGCAGCGGGCCGCGGCGATCTGCTCGACCGCGGCCCCGACCCGTCCCCAGTTGGCCGGGCCCACCGCCTTGAGGTGGGAGATCTCGACGCGCACACCCGTGAGCCTCCCGACCTCGATGGCCTCGTCCAGCGCGCCGTCGAGGTGGTCGCCCTCGTCGCGCACATGCGTCGAGTACAGGCGCCCGAACCGTGCGGCCTCGGCGGCGACGGCGGCCAGCTCTCCCGGCTGTGCGTACGAGGCCGGCGCGTAAATCAGCCCGCTCGACAACCCGGCGACGCCGTCTGCCATGGCAGCCGCCGCCAGCTCCCGCATCGTCGCAAGCTCCCCGTCGTCCGGGGCCCTGTCCTGCAGGCCGAGCACGGCGATCCGCAGCGCGCTGTGTCCTACCTGTGGCGCGATGTTGACCCCGAGCGGCAGCCGGTCGACGGCGGCGGCGTACTCGCCTGCCGTCGACCACTCCCATGGCAGCCCGTCGTCCAGGAAGCCGCCGTGGGTCCGCAGCTCGTCGGCGTGCTCAGGGACGACCGGGAACGGGGAGAACCCGCAGTTGCCGGTGACGAGGGTGGTGACCCCCTGCGCCGCCTGGGTGACTGCCCCAGGCGCGGCGAACACGGTGTAGTCGGCGTGGGAGTGCAGATCGATGAAGCCGGGGCACACCACCGCCCCCGCCACGTCGACGTAGCGGCGGGCTGCGCCGCGGGCGATCTGGCCGACCTCGGCGATCCGCCCGCCGCGGACGCCGACGTCCGCGGTCCGGGCCGGCGACCCGGTGCCGTCGACGACCGTGCCGCCGGCGAGCACGAGATCATGCGCCATGAGCCTTCTCCTGGGGACCTGACCCGGCCGGGACGTGTCCCGAGGGAGTTCAGTGTCCGCCACCACCCCGGTGCGGTGATACGGATCGAATGTCGTTGCTTGTCGTAGCAGTCCGTTCGATGACCGGTCAACCGCGCGCCGTGGTCACGGCAACGATCCGCCGGGCCCTCGACCGGCCGCGAGATGAACACCAGATCCCTCGATCCAAGATCAAAGAGCCCTCACGTCCACCTCGCGGCCTCGCGGCGCGTATCTGTGTGCAGAGCCTGGGGCGGCGAGTTGTCCACAGGTCCCGCGCGGGTGGGTCGACTGACCGTCCGGCCGACGTCCCGGCCCCAGTTCGACGCGCCGGACCACGCGGTGCTCGGGCGCCGACCCGCTGCTGGTCGGGAACGAGGTCGAGGCCGGACGTGCGGTAGCGTTCACCTTCGATCTTGCACCGCACTGGGCGGTGCCCGAGGAGCTCTCCATCGTGGGTTTCGACGACCTCCCGGTCCCCGGGCTGCTCACCCCGCGGCCGACCACCGTGCGTGCCGCGCACGACATGGGTTACCGCGCCGCGACGGCCCTGTTCGAGCTGGTCGAAGCAGACGGCGGGGAGGTCTCGCCCGCGTCGCTCGGGATGTTGCCAGCCACCGTCCGGCTGCGGGAGTCGGTGGCGCCCCCGCCCGGGAGCTCGCGGTGACCGGCGGGCCGGGCACCGCGGTCGTGGTGGTCGGTGCGATCAACGTCGACCTGGTGGTGGCGGCCGACCGGCTGCCC
This sequence comes from Pseudonocardia aurantiaca, assembly GCF_039526725.1. Lineage (NCBI taxonomy): Bacteria > Bacillati > Actinomycetota > Actinomycetes > Pseudonocardiales > Pseudonocardiaceae > Pseudonocardia > Pseudonocardia aurantiaca. Next base: position 79,635 of record NZ_BAAAJG010000009.1, on the reverse strand, counting down.
GGACCGGGCGAGACCGTCGTCGGCCCCGGCCTCGAGCGGCACGGCGGCGGCAAGGGCGCGAACGCCGCGGTGGCCGCAGCCCGGGCCGGTGCGGCGGTGCGGCTGGTCGGGGCGGTGGGCGCGGACGACACCGGCCGGGCCGCACTGGCCGAGCTGCGGGCGGAGGGGGTGGAGGTCGGCGAGGTCGCCGTGCTCGACGGCGCCCCCACCGGCGTCGCGCTGATCGTCGTCGACAGCGCGGGGGAGAACCAGATCGCGGTCGGCGCCGGTGCGAACGCCCACGTGCACGCCGACGCGGTGCGGGCCGCGCTGGCCCGCGCCCTGCCCGGCGCCGGCTGTGTACTCGTCAGCACTGAGATCCCCGGCCCGGCCGTCGCTGCGGCCGTTGAGGTGGCCCGCGCGGCGGGCGTGCGCTGCGTGCTCAACCCGGCGCCGGTGATCCCGGTCGTCGCGGAGCTGCTGACACACGGGCCGCTGCTCACCCCGAACATGGGCGAGCTCACCGACCTCGCGGCCGCGGCAGGCGTATCGGTGCCGGAGCCGGCCGGCTCGGCGACGGCCGCGTCGCACGAGGTCGGAGAGCGGGAGCTCGGCCGCGTGCGCGCGATCATCGGGAAGACGGGCGCGCCCGTCGTCGTCACGCTCGGCGGGGACGGCGCCCTCGTCGTCGCACCGGACGGCCGCGCGGAACACGTGCCACCGTGGCCCACCACGGTCCGCGACACCACGGGCGCGGGCGACACCTTCAACGGCGTGCTCGCCGCGCGGCTGGCGGAAGGCGACGACCTCGCTCCCGCCGTGCGCGTCGCGAACGTGGCCGCGGGGCTGTCCGTGGCGCGCGTCGGCGCCAGAGCTGGGATGCCGACCGCGGCGGCGATCCGCGACGCGCTGCCCCGCTGAGAGCGGGAAACCGGAAGGACGGCGTGAACCGATGGGGGCGGACCGCCGCGGAGGGGCCGGCGCCCAGGCGTCACTGGTCCAAGAGGTCCTCGATCACGATGGGGATGTGACGGACACGGGCGCCGGTGGCGTTGTAGATGGCGTTGGCAACGGCTGCGGCCATGCCGACTGTGCCGATCTCGCCCACTCCCCGCGCGCCGACGGCGTTGTGCAGTGTGTCCGGGTACTGGACGAAGTGGACGTCGACCTCGGGGATGTCCGCGTTCACCGGGAGGAGGTAGCCCGCGAAGTCACCGTTGGCCAGCCGGCCGTTCGCCTCGATCTCCAGGCCCTCGTGCAGCGCGGCGGAGACGCCCCAGATCATGCCGCCGATGATCTGGCTGCGCGCCGCCGTCCCGTTGATGATCCGGCCGGCGTCGAACACGCCGAGCATGCGGGACACGCGGGCCTCGCGCGTCCACTTGTGCACGCGGACCTCGCAGAACTGGGCACCGAACGAACTGAACGAGTGCTTGGTCATCTCCTCGCCGGGTGCCGACGAACCGGTCGCGGAGATCGACGGGCGGCTCACGGCCCGCAGCAGTTCACCGAACGTCATCGTGCGGCCGGCGGCCAGCACGCGACCGTCCGCGTACGAGACCTCCATACCCTCGAACGGTGAGCCGGAGGACGACGCCACGACCAGCAGGTCGTCGATCACCTTGGCGGCGGCGATCATGATGGCCGAACCCGCGCTCGCCGTAGCGGTCGAGCCGCCGGACATGCCACCGGGTGGCAATGCCGAGTCGCCCAGCCGCGGCGTGATCCGGTCCGGTGAGATGTCCAGCGATTCCGCTCCCACCAGGGAGAGCACGGTCAGCAGGCCGGTTCCCGGGTCGGCGCCGCTGGTCGCGACCACGGCCGTGTCGTCCGCCTGCAGCGTGACCTCGACCGTGGCCGGAAACCGCAAGGCGGGGAACATCGCGGTGGCCGTGCCGAGACCCACGAGCCAGTCGCCGTCGGTGTGGCCGTGCGGCGAGCGGTTCGCCCAGCCGAACCGGGCCGCACCGACGCGGAAGCACTCGTCGAGATGCTTGCTCGACCACTGCAGGTCTTTGCCGGGCGGCGCGGTCGAGTTGTTCCGCAGGCGCAACTCGATCGGGTCCATGTTCAGCGCGACCGCCAGCTCATCGATCGCGCTCTCCAGCGCGAAGGACCCGGGCGCTTCACCCGGAGCCCGCATGAAGGTGGTTGGCGGGATGTTCAGCGGCACCATCTTCTGGCTGATGGCCAGGTTCGGGGTGGCGTACCACTCCCGCGAGGTGCCGTGCGACGTCGGCTCGACGAACGACCGGTCCGCCGACGTGCTGCACCACGAGTCGTGACGCACCGCGATCAGTGTGCCGTCGGTGTCCGCGCCGAGGGCGATCGTCTGTACCGTCGCGGCGCGGCCCGCGGTCGCAGTGAAGACCTGCTCCCGGCTGAGCGCGGCTTTGATCGGCCGCCCGAGAGCCCTGGCTGCTGCCGCCGCCAGGAACGCAGGCGCGGACGTGCGGCCCTTGCCGCCGAACGCCCCACCCACGAACGGGTTCACCGCGTGGACCGACGACGGATCGATGTCCAGCGCACCGGCCAGCTCCGCCGCCTGGAGGTTCGCCCCCTGGTTTCCGCTGTAGACGGTCAGTCCGCCGGAGTCCCACACCGCGACCGCGGAGTGCGGCTCCATCGCGGCGTGGTTCTGGGTCGCGGTGGAGTACGTCGCCTCGACGACCACCGGGCTCCCCGCCAGCGCGTCCTCGATGGACTCGACACCGGAGGCGAGAACTGTGTGGGACTGAGGTGAACCGTCGAAGGCCGGCGGCGCGTCCTCGGCCGAGGCGAGACCGTCCTCCAGCGAGGTCAGGGCCGGCCGCGGCTGGTAGGTCACCTCGATGAGCATCGCGGCGTCCCGGGCCTGCTCGAAGGTCTCCGCCACCACGAACCCGATCGGCTGGCCGTAGTACGTGACTTCCCTGTCCTGCAGCGGAACCCAGGTCTCGCCGAAGAGCGGGGAGATCGGCGTGCGCAGCTCCAGCGGGTCGAACGGCGAGTACACGCCGATCACGCCCGCCGCGCTCTTCGCGGCCATGACGTCCATGGCCTCGATCTCGCCGTGGGCGATCGTGCTGAGCACGATGTATCCGTATGCCATGCCGGGGAAGTTGTGGTCCGCCCCGTACTCGGCCCGGCCGGTGACTTTCAGCGGCCCGTCCAACCGGCTGACCATCAGTTGCTCCCCTCGGTCAGTTCGAGCAGTGCGCGGACAACGGTTCGCTTCAGCAAGGTCACCTTGAACTCGTTATCGGTCAACGGCCTGGCACCGTCGGCTGCCACTGACGCGGCGGCCTCGAACCCCGTCGGGGTCGTGGGCGCGCCACGCAAGGCCTCTTCGACCGCGGTGAGGCGCCACGGCACGGTCGCCACACCGCCGACCGCGACCCGAGCGTCGACGATGCGCGAGCCCTGGATGTCCAGCGCGACCGCGGCGGAGCACAGCGCGAACTCGTAGGACTGCCGATCCCGCACCTTGACGTACGTCGAATGCGACGCCCAGTCCAACCGCGGGACCAGGACCTCGGCGATCAGTTCTCCGGGGCGCAGGTCGTTCTCCACCTCGGGCGAGTCACCCGGCAGGCGATAGAAGTCGCCCAGTTCGATGGTGCGGCTTCCCGTCTTGCTGACCAACCGGATCTCCGCTCCCAGCGCGACGAGGGCGACGGCCACGTCGCTGGCATGGGTGGCCACGCACGAGTCGCTCGTGCCCAGCACGGCGTGCATCCGGTTGGCGCCCGCGATCGCGGGGCAGCCGCTGCCGGGCTGCCGCTTGTTGCACGGCATGGCGACGTCGCGGAAGTACGTGCAGCGGGTGCGCTGCATCAGGTTTCCGCCGATGCTGGCCATGTTCCGGAGCTGCTGGGAAGCACTCAGGAGCAAGGCGCGGGAGATCACGGGGTACACGCCGGGGTGCCCGGCGATCTCGCTCATCCGCTCCAGCGCGCCGATCCGCAGCCCGTCGCTGGTGTCGATGCCTCGCAATGGCAGCTCGTTGATGTCCAGAACACGCTGCGGCGTCGAGACGTTGAGCTTCATCAGGTCCACAACGGTGGTGCCACCGGCCAGGAACGTGCCGGGCGAGGCGAGAGCGGCTTCGACGGTCTCGGGTGCCGTGAGCTCAAAGGGACGCATCGGCACGCCTCGCTTGTTCGATCGCCGCGATGATGTTCGGGTAGGCGGCGCAGCGGCAGATGTTGCCGGACATGAACTCCCGCACGTCCTCGACGTCCTGCCGGACCGCGGCGACCGCCGACATGACCTGCCCCGGCGTGCAGAACCCGCACTGCAGGGCGTCCTGGTCGACGAACGCCTGCTGGACCGGGTGCAGCTGATCTCCGGTGGACAATCCTTCCACCGTCGTGACCTGCTGCTTCACGGTTGCGGCCAGGGTCAGGCACGAAAGCACGGGCCTGCCGCCGACGTGCACGGTGCAGGCACCGCACTGACCTCGGTCGCAACCCTTCTTCGGGCCCGTGACACCGAGGCGTTCCCGCAACGTGTCCAGCAGCGTCACACCGGGATCGACACTCAGTTGTTCCGTCCTGCCGTTGACTTCGAGTGAGATGTCCAATGGATCTTGTTCCCCAGATCGTCCATGTAGGAAGCCTGACGGCATGGGTCGCGGTGGCGGCTACGTCGAGCCGCCGCGACGCTGAACCGGATATTCATCCGCTTCCACCGGCGACGCTAGCGGATTATCATCCGCTTCGCAACGCGCGAGCTTGTCCAGGCCCCGGGGGTGCTGCATTAGATTCAGCACGAACGAGACGAGCGACCCGGGAGGGACGATGACGACGGTGACGACGGGATCAGTCAGTGCCCGGCGTGCGGACACCCGGCGCAACCACGAACGCATCCTCGCCGCCGCGGCCGAGTCGCTGGCCGAGTCGGACGAGGTTTCGTTCAATGCCATCGCGAAGAAGGCCGAAGTGGGAGTCGGCACGGTGTACCGGCACTTCCCCACGCGAGAATCGCTCATCCTGGCGGTCTACGAGCGCGAGGTGCAGCATCTGGTCGACGTCGTGCCGAGCCTGCTCGAGACGCACACCCCGGAACAGGCTTTCCGGACATGGGTGACCGAACATCTCGCGCACTACATGATGACCAAGCGAGGCCTGGCCAACGCGCTTCGCGCTGCGACGCGGTCCCACGGGGAACTGCCCGCGAGCGCCTACGAGGCCCTGACCGGTGCGATCGCCACACTGTTGAAGTCCAATGTCGAGGCCGGAACCGTCCGTGCCGACCTCGATCCGGAAACCGTCCTTCGTGGGCTGAGCGGCCTCCTGTACCTCGATAGAAGCGGCGACTGGAAGAGTCAGACCGCGAGTCTCATCGACCTGCTATGGCGAGGTATGTGCTCTCACTCGGATTGAGCGGACGATCACCGCCGACCGAGCCGAGTCAGGCCTGGGAGGACCTCCCGTAGTGCCCTGGCGTGGGATCGATCGCCCCGATCCGCGCCACCGGCGCCGGGTGGGGCACGACCAACCCCGAACACCGCACCTCCTCTGCCCTGGCCGCGGCAACGCCCTCCCGTCCTGATCCTCGCCTTGCCTGCTCGGATCCGCCGGGTGCGCCATCACGATTCCTCGCCCGATGGACTCCGCACGGACAGATTGTCGCCACACCCAGTCCATGCTAGATATCTAGACATGTCCCGCCGGTCTTCCGCTTCGACGAACGGGACTCACCATGGATCGACACACTCGGTGGCGCCGGTTGGGCGCAGCCGTGCTGGGCGTGACGCTGGCGGGCGCGCTGGCCGCGTGCGGTGGCCAGGCCGACGGGAACGGCGACTCGACGCTGCGCTTCGCGGTGACGGATCTGCAAGGTCTGGAGGAGCTGCAACGGGAGTTCGGTGCCTTCGAGCGGACCTTCGAGGAGAAGTCCGGTCTCGACCTGGAGTTCTTCGCCGTGAACAACCGCACGGCGGCGGCCGCTGCCCTGGAGTCCGGCGACATCGACGTCGTTCTCACCGGTCCGGCGGAATACGTCGTGATCCACGAGCGCACGGATGCGCAGCCGGTCATCGCGATCCGGCGCGACGGCTACCGCTCGTGCATCTACACCTCCGCCGCCAGTGGCGTCACCTCGCTGAACGACCTCCGCGGGAAGAAGATCGCGATGAGCGACATCGGATCGACCAGCGGCCACCTCGGTCCCTCGCAGATGCTGGTCGACGCGGGGATCGACCCGCTCGAGGAGGTCGAGGTCCTCACCGTCGGGGACACGGTGCATCAGGCGCTCAAGCGCGGCGACGTCGACGCCGTGGGTGTGGGATGCCACGACTACGAGGAGTACATGGCCGACGAGGTCCGAGCCGAGTACCCGGTGCTGGCGGAGGGACCTCTGCTCCCGCCCGACCTGCTGGTTTCCCGCAGCGGCCTGCCGGAGGCAACGGTCCAGACCGTCCGGACCACCTTCCAGCAGAACTTTCCCGATCTCCTCGCCGCGCTCCTCGACGGCAAGGACAACGCGAAGTACGAGGGCGCCGCGCTGGTGGAGGTCACCGACGCCGACTACGACGTCGTGCGCTCCATGTACCGCGCGATCGGCGCGAACGACTTCACCGAGTTCGTCGGGAACTAGCCGCCGATGACCGCGAAGATCGTTGCCGAGGGCCTCTCGCTGCGCTATCCCAACGGACACGAGGCGCTGCGCGGGGTGGACCTGGTCGTGCGTTCCGGCGAGCTCGTGGCGCTCGTCGGATCGAACGGCGCCGGCAAGTCCTCCCTGCTGCGGTGCCTGGTCCGGCTGCAGGAACCGACCGGCGGCCGGGCCGTGACGAACGGCGTGGACGTCCGGCGGGCCGGGAAAAGGCAGCTGCGCAGGCTCCGCCAGGACGTCGGCTTCGTGTTCCAGCGCTTCAACCTGGTGGACCGGATCAGCGTGTTCCAGAACGTCGTCCACGGCGCGATCGGGCGCGAGGGCACGCGGTGCGTCGTTCCGGCGTTCTGCACGGCGGCGGTGCGCACCGAGGCGATGGAGTGCCTCGACCGCGTCGGGCTGGCCCACCTCGCCGGGCGGCGGGTGGACACGCTGAGCGGCGGGCAGCGCCAGCGCGTCGCGATCGCCAGGACGCTGATGCAGAAGCCCCGGCTGGTCCTGGCGGACGAGCCGGTCGCGAGCCTCGACCCCGCGGCCGGGCAGGACGTGATGGAGCTCCTGCGATCCATCGCCGTCGAGCGGGATCTCACGGTCGTGGCGGCCCTGCACCAGGTCGACTTCGCGCTCACCTACACACAGCGGATCGTCGGGCTGCAGGACGGACGCGTGACCCTCGATCGGCCCACCGCCGGCTGCACGGCGGCGCAGCTCTCCGCGGTGTACGGCGGCGACCAGCAGCAGCTGGAAAAGGTGAACTGATGCCCTTCCGCCTGCGCCGACCGGCCGCGCCCCCGGCGGGCCCGCCCGCGCGTTTCACCCGCCCGAGCGCAGCGGCGTTCCTGTCGTTCGTGGTCGTGGCGGCATTCGTCGTCCACGGCTGGGTCGGCGGGGTGGCACTGCAGCCCGCGGACCTGGTCGAGGGTGTCGGGCGCCTGGGCGAGTTCCTGGCCGAGGCCTTCCCCCCGGATCTCGACCGGGTCGGCGCGATCGCCTCCGCCCTGCTCGTGACCTTCGAGATCGCCCTGCTCGGGACGTTGATCGGCGTCCTGCTGAGCGTGCCCCTCGCGGTCGCGGCAGCCCGCAACACCACCCCGAACCGGCTGGTCTATCTGGTCACGCGCGGGTTCGTCTCGGTCTGCCGCACGATCCCCGACCTGGTCTGGGCGCTGATCTTCGTCGTGGCCGTGGGCCTCGGTCCGCAGGCCGGCGTGCTGGCCGTCGCCGTCGACGTGCTCGGGTTGTGCGGGCGGTTCTTCGCCGAGGCCATCGAGGAGATCGACGACGGCGTGCTCGAAGGCCTGCGTTCGGGCGGCGCCCCGGAGCGCGCGGTCGTCGCTGGAGCGGTGCTACCCACGTGCCTGCCGTCCTTCGCGGGGACCTCGATGTTCGCGCTGGAGTCGGCGGTCCGGTCGTCGGTCACCATCGGCCTGGTCGGCGCGGGCGGCATCGGCATCGAGCTGTCGGTGTCGATGTCGTTGCTGCGCTACGACGAGGCGCTGACGATCATCCTCGCGATCTTCGTCGTCGTACTCGGCGTCGAACGGTTCTCGGCCGCTCTGCGCCGTCGCATCATGGAAGGAGCCTCCCGATGAAGGGCGATCCCGTCATCAACCGCCACTCGGGCGTGCCGCTCTACGGCCAGATCGCGCAGGACCTGGAGGGCCGGCTGGGCGATGACTACGAGCCGGGCGACCGCCTGCCGTCGGTGGCGGAGCTGGCCGAGCGCTACGAGGTCAACCGGCTCACGGTGCACGAGGCCCTCGGAGTCCTGGTCCGCCGCGGCCTCGTCACGACCGTCAAGGGCAAGGGTTCGTTCGTCGCGCTGCCGATCATCCGCTGGGACGTCCGCGCCGGCCAGGACGCGAGCCTCACCCAGGCGATGGGCGAGCGTGGCCACGCCGTGGAGAACCGTGTGCTCGGGGTCGTCGAGGACGACGATCCCGAGCTGCGCGAACAGCTGGGGGCCACCCGCGCGCTGCTCCGGTTCGAGAGCGTCAGGTACGTCGACGACGAGCCGTGGTCGATGACGTCGACGTGGTTCGACCCGGACCGGTTCCCGCGCCTGGACGAGCTGTGGGTCGACCGGTCGTCCCTGCACCTGGTGCTCAAGCAGGAGTACGGCGTGCGGATGAGGCGCTCGACCCGCACGTTCGCCGCCCTCGCCGCCGATGCGACCGAAGGGCAGATTCTTCGGGTGCCGGTGGCGTCGCCGATCCTCCAGGCGCGTGGCCTCAACGTCGACGAGCAGGGGCGACCCGTGGCGGCGGTCGAACACCGATTCCGCGGTGACCGGATCCAGTTCTCGGTGGAGCTCGGATGAACGCCGAAGGCCGCTACGCGGCGCTCTCGGCGGCCGAGTCGGGGGACGTCGAGCTGCTCGCCGACCGCATCCTCGCCGACGGCCCGTCGATCCGGATGATCGCCGGACCCCAGGTCCTCACGGCACCCGTCCGGTATCCGGTCGCGGGTCCGGGCCGGTCGACCAGCGTGCTGGGCCACGTCGCCCTCACCACCTGCGCCGTGGCGCTCGACGGCACGCGAGGCGACGGTGTGCGCCGGGGCCGCGATCTCGCCGGCGCCGTCGCCGCCGCGGTCTGTGACGCCGAGGCCGAGCGCGGCGGGCCGCTCGCGTTGGAGGTCGTCGCTCTCTGCGAGGCGGCCCGGGCCGCGGTCGCCCGGGCGGGCCGCGCGCGGGCCACGCTGGTGCGGGCGACCAGGATCGGCGGTGGGTCGTGAGTTTGCTTGCGAGCTCACCATCGGGCGCGATGAGCTGGGACCCGGTCCACGACAGCCGCCGCGCGTTCCTGTGCTGCATGCGCGCGCAGTGCGCACCGGGCACCGCCGTCGGTCCCGTGCCACTGCCCGGCCTGGTCGCGGATCCGCGGATCGACGCCGCCGCCGCCGTGCTGCTCACCCTGCTCGACGCCACGACGCCGGTCGCGTCCTGCGGGACCGCGGCCGGGGAAGCGGTCGCCGCCGTCCGCGCGCTGACCGGTTCGCCGCTGACCGGCCTCCCGGAGGCGGAGTTCGTCCTGGTCACCGGCGACCCGGCGGAGGCGATCCGCCGGGCGCCGCGCGGCGACCGCGACCGGCCGGAGAGGGGGGCGACGGTCGTGGTCGTGGCCGCCGACGTCCGGGAGACCCTGACGCTCGCCGGGCCGGGCATACCTGGCCGACGGTCGTCGGCGGTCGCGCTGGGCGGCGACGCGCGCCGCGAGCGGGAGCGGGCGAACCGCGCGCTGCCGTGCGGGGTGGACCTGCTGCTGGTCGGCGACGACGGCGTGCTGGCCCTGCCCCGGTCGGTCACGATCGTGGAAGGAGCGGCGTAGTTGTACGCCACGTTGCAGGACGGGCCCGGCCTGGCCGCGGCCCGGGAGATCGCGGAGCGGCAGCGAGTCGCCGAGATGGGGCACGGCCTTGCCGTCCTGGAGGACCAGGTCTGCGTCGAGGCCGGGGTGTGGGCGCCGGACGCGGCCCGGCGGGCGATCGCACAGGTGGGCGGGGACGTCCCGCGGGCCGTGGCGCTGCTCCGGGTCTGGGCCGCCACCCTCCCGCACCTGCACTCCTGTCCCGTCGCCGAGTCCGACATCCGTATCGAGCGCCGGATCTCCTCGGCCTACCCGGAGATCCCCGGCGGGCAGTGGCTCGGCTTCGCCCCCGATCTCGCTCCGCGGATCCTCAGCTGGGACGACGAGCCCGAGCCCGGCAGCACCGCCGGTGACGACGAGGCCGTCGATCTCGAGGACATCGATGCCGACGCTCCCTCGCGGGCCGCGGTGCCGCGGGTGCGCGACCTCCTGGAGGGCCTCCCCGTTCGCGTCGAGCCGAGCGACGGCGACGGCCTCGACCCCGCCGCCGGTACGCCCGTCCCGCCACTCGGCAGGGCGACCCGAGGCGGCGTCCTCGCCGGCGGCGAGACCGCCGGCCTGGTGACGCTCGCGTCGCTCATCCTCGGGCGCCGTCGTGAGGCGGTGCTCGCCGAGCTGACCGTCAACGCGGTGTCCCTGCGGGTGCCGCACCCGCGCACCGGGACACCGTGTGTCGTCGCCGAGCTCCCGGTCGTCGAGGCCGAGGCCGTCATCGACGCCGACGTCGACGGGGCCGCAGGGTTCGCCGTCGGATGGGGAGCCTCGATGGGGTCCATCGAGCGCCGTGCCATCTCCCTCGCTCTGATCGACGGGGCCGTCCAGGCCGATGGGGAGCTGGAGGAGTCGATACCCCTCGATGAGCAGACCGTGGTCGGCGCGACCGACGGCTCGGCCAACAACGGCTTCGTCGAGCACCTCCGGCTGCCGCACTACGCGAGCTTCGCCTCGTACGTCGCGCAGGCGCGAGCGGGTACACGAGGGGAGGACACGTGACGACGACCAACGTGGCGCGGCTGGCCGCGGAGCACGGCCGCAGCGAGTCCTACGGCTACCTCGACGAGGGCACCAAGCGCAGCGTCCGCCGCGCCCTGCTCAAGGCGCTGGCCGTGCCGGGCTGGCAGGTCCCGTTCACCTCGCGTGAGATGCCGGTCGCGCGCGGGTGGGGGAGCGGAGGCCTGCAGCTCACCCTCTCGCTCGTCGGGCCCGACGACTGCGTCAAGGTCATCGACCAGGGCGACGACCACTCCGCCAACGCGAGCGGCATGCGCTCGTTGATCTGCCGCACGACCGGCGCCCGTCCGACGACGGTGACCGCCGAGGCCACGATCGTGCAGAGCCGCCACCGCGTCCCGGAGGTCGAGCTGGGCCCCGATCAGGTCCTCGTGCTGCAGGTTCCGCATCCCGAACCGCTGCGACGGGTCGTGCCGAGCGAGGTCGAGGCCCGGCGCCGGCACGGCGACGGCGACTACACGCCGGCCTGGCTCGAGCTCTACGACGACGAGGCCCGCAACGGGGGACCCCGCACGGGAGCCGACCACCCCGTGCTCGTGGAGGGCCGGACGCTGATGAGTCCCAGCCCGATCCCGCGCTACGACGTGCTCCGGCTGGATCGGCGGTCGCATCCCATCCTGCTCGGCGCCGGTCGCAAGTGCCGGGTGATGGCGCTCCCGCCCTACACGTCGGTCCGGCCCCTCGTCTTCGACGACCGCCCGCTGGAACCCGAGCCGGCCGGGGGCCCGTGCGACCTGTGCGGCTCGCAGACCTCCTACCGCGTCGCGTCGACGCGCGATACCGCAGCCGAACCGACCTGGCGCTGCACCGACACCGACGCCTGCCGAGTCCGGGGGACGGGATGACGGACCGCGCCGGCACGACCCGGCCGCTGCTGCCGCCCCAGCCGCTCCTCTCGGTGCGGGGACTCTCGCGCACCTACGGCCCGGGGTGCCCCGAATGCCCGGCCTCGACCGGCGACGCCACGGACACGAGCAGATGCCCGGTGTGCGGGTCCGTGGTCGCGGTGCGGGACGTGTCGTTCGACGTCGGCGCGGGCGAGGTGCTCGGCATCGTCGGCGAGTCCGGCTCCGGAAAGACGACGATCCTGCGCGCACTGCACCTCGACGTCCCGGCCGACAAGGGAACGATGCAGGTGCAGGGGCTCGGGGACCTGTTCCGCACGCAGGTATCGAGGAGCGTCCTGCAGCGTTCGGCCGTCGTCATGGTGCACCAGAACGCACTTGCCGCCGGTCTCTCGGTGCGGCTTGCCGCAGAGTCGAACGTCGCAGAACGGCTGATCAGCACCGGCAACCGGAGCTTCGCCGACACGCGTGAGCGGGCCACCCGGCTGCTCTCGGAGCTCGGCCTGGAGCGCTCCCGGCACAGCGACCAGCTGCGGACCTTCTCCGGGGGCATGCAGCAGCGCGTCCAGCTCGCGCGTGCGCTGGTCGACCCGCCACCGGTGCTCCTCCTCGACGAACCGACCACCGGGCTGGATCCCTCGGTGCAGGCGGAGCTGCTCGAGACGATCCAGCGGGTGACCGACCGGATCGGCTCGGCAACGGTGGTGGTCTCGCACGACCTCGACGCGGTGCGCGTCCTGGCCTCGCGCACGATCGTGCTGAGGTACGGGCGCATCGTCGAGGAGGGCGTCACGGAGCAGGTCCTGAACGACCCGCAGCACCCCTACACGCAGCTCCTCGTCTCGAGCATGCTCCGATGAGACCAGCAGGAATCAGCGCGGTACTTGCCGTCTCGGGACTGGCCAAGTCCTTCGAGGGAAGCGGCCCGGCGTTCCGCGATCTCGACATCACGGTCGGGGCAGGCGACCTGGTCGTCGTGACGGGACGCCGGGAGAGCGGCAAGACCTCCGTCCTCCGCTGCCTCGGCGGCACCTACCTGCCCTCCGCGGGCACCGTCGTCCTCGCCGTCGACGGCCACCACGCGGACCTGGCCACCGCGCTACCGCGCACGCTCGCCTGGATCCGGCGCCAACACATGGCCATCTTCGACGGGCCGCTGGTCGCGCCGCCCAGCCAGTCGGTCGCGACGGCGGTCGCCCGGGCGGCGCAGGTCTCCCGTGAGGACGGGCTTCGTGCGATGGAGCGGCTCGGCGCCGGGCAGCTCGCCGACGAGGCACTCGGCCGGTTGCGGCCCGCGCAACGTCGCTCGGTCGCGCTCGCCGCCGCCCTCGCCGCACCGGCTCGGCTGCTCCTTCTCGACGAGCCGGAGTCGGTCGCCGATCCCGGCCTGCTCGCCGGCTGGTTCGAGGCGCGGCGCGCGGACGGGACGTCGATCGTCGTCGCGGCCCGGGCAGGCAGCGCCTTCTGCGAGCACGCAACCACCGTGATCCACCTGGACGCGATCCACCTCGACGAGGGGCGACAGACATGACCGCGCAGACCATGACCGCGCAGACCATCGAGAACGTCACCGTCGTGCCCGGCGGGGGCCGCGCACCGGTTGCCGGTGCCACCGTCGAGCTGGACCCCGACGGCACGGTCCGGTCGATCCGGGACACCGGCGGCGCACACCCCGACGGGCGGTTTCTGGTGCCAGCGGCGGTGGACCTGCACCTGGACAACCTGACCGAACGCCGGCAACCCCGTGCCACCGTCCGGCTCGACCAGGCCGCGGTGCTCTCCGTGCTGGACGCCGAGTGCGCGGCGGCCGGCACCGGCACCGTCTGCATCGCCGCCCGGTGCGAGGACGCGCCCGGCAAGGGCGTGCTCGTGGAGGACGCCGTCGAACTCGCGCGCATCCTCGAGGGCCTGGCCCCGCGCCTGGCCTGCGACTGGCGCATCCACGCGCGGGTCGAGGTCACCGACGACAGCGCAATCGACGCGCTCCGGGAGATCGTCGGCATCTCGAGCCGCGTCGCAATCGTCTCCGTCATGGAACACTCCGCCGAGCGGAGCCGGTTCGCGTCGCGTGAGGAGCACCGGGCGTTCTACGCGGCCGACTGGGGCGTGTCGCTCGACGAGGTCGACCAGATGATGGCGGCCAAGGCCGCCGGCGGCGCGGACCGCGAGTCGCGCCGAGCGGAGGCGGCGCGGATCAGCCGGGAGGCCGGCATCGTGCTGGCCAGCCACGACGACCGCTCGGCTGGCGACATCGACGCCGCGGTCGCGCTCGGTGCGACGGTCGCGGAGTTCCCGCTGACGATGGACGCGGCCTTGCACGCGCGCCGGCAGGGGATGGCGACCGTGCTGGGGGCGCCCAACGCGATCCGCGGCCGCTCCACCTCGCCCGGAAACGTGCTGGTCGCGGATGCGGTCGCGGCTGCCGCCTGCGACATCCTGTGCAGCGACTACCTGCCCTTCGCGCTGCAGGCGGCCCCGCATGCCCTCGCGCAGGCCGGAGTCGTCGGCCTCGGCGCCGCCGTCGACCTCGTCTCCACAGCCCCCGCTGCCGCCCTCGGCCTGCCGAACCCCACCATCGAGGTCGGCAAGCCGTTGACCGCGGCGCTCGGCACCGTCTCGGGTACGACGTTCATCGGCACTGCACTGTGGCGGGCCGGGCGGCGGACCTTCAGCCGCGACAGCGCCGTGGCCGGCGAACGCGACCGGACCCCGATGGCTGTGTGAGGACGGCGGGCCACCCGCTTCGGGCTCATTCCTTCCGGGTGATGCCGCGCGGCTGTCGCGGGTCGGACGCTTGGCGACATAGGCGGCTCCCGCGCCGGCGTGGGCCAGGTACCGCGCCTGTCGTGCCCCTTCGCCGAGCGCCTGCGAGGAGCGCCTGAGAGGAGAGGCCCTACATGAAACTCGTCGTCGACCTCACCCGGTGCCAGGGATACGCACAGTGCGCCTTCCTCGCCCCCGACGCCTTCACGATGCACGGCGACGAGGCCTTGCTCTATGACCCCGATCCCAGCGCCGAGCAGCGGGAGCGAGTGCTGCGGGCGGTGGCGGCCTGTCCGGTGCAGGCCCTCGTCCTCGACCGGGTGGGCGGTTCGAACGGGTTCCGCGAAGCCGCCACGACCCGGCGGGACGAAGCCCGCGGAAGCGGTTCCGGCGACGGCTTCCTGCGCACCGGGCGGATCGTGATCGTCGGGGCCTCCCTCGCGGGCCTTCGGGCCGCCGCGGCCTTGCGCTACGAGGGATTCGCCGGCTCGCTGACGGTGATCGGGGACGAACCCCACGAGCCCTACGACCGGCCGCCGCTCTCCAAGCAGGTGCTCAGCGGATGGGTGCCGGCGGCTCACACCGGCCTTCCGCGCCGCGATGACGTCGAGGCACAGTGGCGGCTCGGCGTGCCGGCCACGGACCTGGACCTCGCGGGGAAGCAGGTACGCCTGGCCGACGGCGAGACGGTCGGGTTCGACCGGCTGCTGATCGCGACCGGGGTGCGCGCCCGGCCGTGGCCGAACCCGGCCGAGGCGGCGCTGGACGGGGTGCTGGTGCTGCGCACGCGCGACGACGCGGATCGCCTGCAGCGGCTGCTGGCCGCCCGGCCCGGCCGGGTGCTGGTCATCGGAGCCGGGTTCACCGGATCCGAGGTGGCGTCCGTGTGCCGCGAGCTCGGGTTGGAGGTGACCGTGGCCGAGGCCGGGCCCGCTCCGCTCGTGGCGGCTCTCGGCGGCGTGATCGGCGCGGTCGCGAAGGACATGCATCGTGAGAACGGCGTCGACCTGCGCTGCGGGGTCATGGTCACCGCATTGGAAGGTGACGCGGACGGGCGGCTACGCCGCGCCCATCTTTCCGACGGCAGCACGATCGACGTCGACGTGGCGGTGGCCGCCCTCGGCGGGGTCCGCAACATCGAGTGGCTGGCCGGCTCGGGGCTGGCGGCCGGTAAGTGGGGGGTGGCCTGCGACGCAGGCTGCCGCGCCTTCGACGTCAACGGCCTGGTCACCGACGACGTGTTCGTCGCCGGGGACGTCGCCCGCGCCCCGCAGCCGATGTTCGGCTATCAGTTCCTCGCCCTCGAGCACTGGGGCAACGCGATGGCGCAGGCCGAGGTCGCCGCGCACAACATGATCAGCACGCAGGCCGACCGCTGGCCGCACCTGTCCGTGCCTGCCTTCTGGTCCACCCAGTTCGGCAACGAGATCAAGTCGGTCGGGGTCCCGAGCGTCGCCGACGAGGTCGTCGTCACACAGGGCTCGGTTTCTGACCGCCGCTTCGTCGCCGCCTACGGCCACAACGGACGAATCGTCGGTGCGGTGACCTTCAACCAGTCGAAGTGGCTGGAGTTCTACGAAAGGCAGATCGAACGGGCCGGGCCGTTCCCGCCGCCCTTCCGCACCATCGACCAGCCGGCCGAGATGGTGCCGGTCAAGGCCGGGTTCCCTGACCGGCCCATCCCCACCCAGGACGCCACTGTGGTGGTCACCGGCCACGACCCGAGCGAGCGGCGCGCGAGGTTGCTGCCCCACTGACATCGACTCGAACACTCCACACCCGTCCGCGAGCCAAGGAGGCGACGCCGTGGCAGCGCCCGACGTCTTCGCGCAGATCCTCGACTACACCAACCGTCCCAACCCCTATCCGCTCTACGCCGAGCTGCGCAAGACCCCGGTAGCTCGGCAGGCCGACGGCTCCTACGTGGTCAGCACGTACCGGGAGATCGAAGAACTGCTACACGATCCGCGGATCAGCTCGGATCGCCGCAACGGCCCCCAGGAGGCCGATGCCGCCGCTGAGGAAGCGGAGGAAGTGCTGGGCGGCTTCATCGCGGTCGACCCACCCGAGCACGACCGGCTCCGGCGCCTGGCGATGCGACAGTTCGGGCCGCCCCACACCCCCAACCGGATCGACGCCATGCAACCCGAGCTGGTCGAGATCGTCACAGACCTGATCGACGGGTTCGCCGGCAAGACCCAGGTGGATCTGGTCGACGACTTCACCTACCCCTACCCGGTCACCGTCATCTGCCGGCTGCTCGGGGTGCCCCGCGAGGATGAACCCCGCTTCCACGTATGGGCTGACGCGATCGTCGAGGCCATCGGCGCGAGGGGCGAGAACGCTGCGGAGCTGCGTCGCCAGAGCAACCAGGCCTTCGCCCAACTGGGCGAGTACCTCGCCGGGCTCGCCGACGCCCGGCGCCACGAACCAGGCGACGACCTGTTGTCGGGGCTGGTCACCGACGACGGCCCGGAGGGCCGGATGTCGCGCGAGGAGCTGATGGCCACCGGCGCGCTGCTGCTGTTCGCCGGCCATGAGACCACCGTCAACCTCATCGCGAACGGCATGCTCACCCTGCTGCGCCATCCCGACGTGCTCGGGCGCCTGCGCCGCGAACCCGAGTTGGCCATCCGCCTGGTCGAGGAACTGCTGCGCTACGAGCCACCTGTGCAGTTCCTGCCGAACCGGTTCGCCCTCGACGACGTCGAGATCGCCGGCACCACCATTCCGGCGGGCTCCCCGATCATCCTGGTGCTCGCCTCCGGAAGCCGCGACCCCGAGCACGTACGCGATCCGGACCGTTTCAACCCGGACCGGTTCGACCCCGACCGCTTCGGCCTGGCCCGCGACGACGACCAGCACCTCGGCTTCGGCGGCGGCATCCACTACTGCTTCGGGGCGCCCCTCGCCCGGCTGGAGGCCCAGATCGCGCTCAGCGAGCTGGCCCGCCGGCTGGAGCACCCACGACTTCTCGTCGACCCGCCGCCATACCGGCCCAACCCCGTCCTGCGCGGTCCCCGCCACCTTCCGATCGAGTTCGACCAGGTGGCCCCCGCGCAGCCGACGGCCACCACCCGCCGCAACGCACCCGAGAAGGAGCCCTCCGTGCATGGTGGCTGATGCGATTGCGCGGCTACCGGGGCCCGACCAGCGGGGCGCTGGGCAGGACTCGGTCGAGTTCGAGCCGGGAGCTGATCTGGAGCTTGGTGAAGATCTTGCGCAGGTGATACTGGACGGTGCGGGGGCTGATGAACAGCCGGGTGCCGATCTCCGGGTTCGAGAGGCCGTTGCGGGCGAGCTGGGCGATCTGGGTCTCCTGGGCGGTGAGCTCGTCGCCGGTCTCGGTGGTGCGTTTGCGGGCGGTCTCGCCGGTGGCCAGCAGTTCGCGGCGGGCGCGCTCGGCGAACGCCTCGATCCCCATCGTCGTCAGCATGTCGTGGGCGGTGCGCAGATGCACGCGCGCGTCCACGCGACGGCGCTCGCGACGTAGCCACTCGCCGTAGAGCAGGTGGCCGCGGGCCAGCTGCGCGCGCACGCGCGTGCGGCCAAGCCGCGCGATCGATTCGCGGTACAGGCTCTCGGCTACATCACCGTGGCTGATCAGGGCGCGGGCGCGCGCCTCGATGCCCATGACCCAGTCGCTGCGGGTGGCGCGCGTGCGTTCGGACAGCCACTCGAGTGCGGCCTTGACCAGCACCGTGTCGCCGGTCCTGGACGCTGCCTCGGCCAACTCGGGTAGGACATAGGTCCCGTGCCCCGGGTGGTCGCGCTCGAACGCGCGCCAGGCGACATCACGGGCGGCGTCGTGGCGACCGTGGCCGTTGTAGAGCACAGAGTTCGTGTAGTCGGCGAAGGTGACCATCCGGCCCACGCCGCCGGCGGTCGCCCCCCGCAAGCCCGCCTCGATCAGCTCGGATGCCCGTGCCTCCTGGCCGCGCCACGCCGCGAGCATCATCTCGGTATACGCAACCGGCGGGTTCCCGGTCATGTCGGCGATCAGGCGATCTTCTTCGATCAGCAGCGCCGCCGCGGTCAGCTCGCCGGCGCGCAGGTGGGTCCGGGCGAGGAAGTCGAGCGCGTACTGCAGGTGCACCAGCGCACCCGTGTCGCGGGCCAACTGCACCAGGTGAGCGGCCAGGGCATGCGAGGCCTCGGCGTCCCACAGCTCGAGAGCCACGATGGCGCTGGAGCTTGCGCCGGCGAGCCAGAGCCAGCGGCCGACCTCCGCGTCGGCGACGTTCACCGCGAGAACCAGCTCGAGTGCCCGGGTCAGCGTCGGCACGGCCGCGGTGTAACCCTCGGTCAACCGCAGCGCGAACCCGTCGAGCAGGACGTCCACGGGCCGGGGTGGGTCGGGGCCGGCGGGGGCCGCGCGTGCGGCCTCGGCGGCCTCCCGCAGGCCGCCTGGGCTGTTCAGGTCGTCGACCCACATCGCGGCGCCGAGCGCCTCCAGGTGCGCCTCGCGCGCTCGGCCGGCATGGAGCGGTTCGAGGCGTCTGGCCGCGCTGAGCAGCAGCCGAACGGCGTCGCTGCTGCGTTGCTGCACCAGCGCGATCTGCCCGCGCAGGTGCTCCGCCTCGGCAGTCTGCAGGGCGTCGAGCGGCCCGGCCTCGACCGCGACCAGCAGCCCGAGTGCCGCGTCGAGCGCGCCGGCGTCGAGCTTCGCTCTGGCCGCCGCGAGCAGGCGCCGGGCACGGCAAGCGGGTTCGGGGGTCAGCATGGCCGCGCGTTCGAGGAACGCGGCCGCCGCGGCCAAGCCCCCGCGTGCCTGCGCGCGGTCGGCCGAGCGCTCCAACTCCCCGGCGACGTCCTCGTCGGGCCCGGGCGCGGCGTGGGCCCGATGCCAGGCCCGACGGTCGGGATCGCGCTCGGGATCGGTGGCCTCCGCCAGAGCGCGGTGCACGTCCTGTCTCTCCTGGAGCGACGCCGAGCGGTAGGCCGCCGAGCGAACCAGCGGATGCCGGAACCGCACCCGGGCGCCGAACTCGAGCAGGTCGGCCTCGGCCGCCGGCGTCGCAGCCTGAGCCCGGATTCCGAGCCGCTCGGCCGCCCGCCACACCAGCAGCGGTTCGCCGACGGGATCGGCTGCCGCGAGCCGCAGCAGGCGCCGGGTCTGGGCCGGAAGAGCGTCGAGCCGCCGCCGGAAGCTCTCCTCGATCCGCCCGGACAGGGGCGCCGCGCTGGGGAGGGCGAACCCGCCCGCCAACTCCGCAGGCGTCAACCCCCGCGGCAGCTCCAGCAGCGCCAACGGATTGCCCCGCGTCTCGGCGACGATCTGGTCCCGGACCCGAGGATCCAAGGGCCCGGTGAGCGCCGCGTCCAGTAGCTCCCGCGCCTCGCTCTCCGGCAAACCATCGACCACCAGCTCCGGCAATCCCGCCAGCTCGTCGCTCGGCACGCGCGCCGCGAAGAGCAAGCCGACGGACTCCGCCCCCAGCCGGCGCGCCACGAAGGCGAGGACCTGGGCCGAGGCGGCGTCGAGCCACTGCTCGTCATCCACCAGACAGATCAACGGCTGCTCGTCGGCCACGTCCGAGACCAGGCCCAGCACGGCCAGCCCGACGAAGAAGCGATCCGGCGCCGGGCCGGGGCTGACGCCGAACACCGTCCGCAGCGCGTCGCGCTGCGAAACCGGGAGACGCTCGAGGCGATCCAGCATCGGTGCGCAGAGCTGATGCAGCCCCGCGAAGGCCAGCTCCATCTCCGCTTGGACACCTGCGGCGCGCACCACGCGGCAGCCCGCCGCTTGCTCTACCACGTAATCCAACAGCGCCGTCTTGCCCATGCCCGGATCACCACGCAGCACCAGCGCCCGGCTCTCACCCGCGCGAACAGCCTCGATGAGCTGGTCGAGCACGCCGCGCTCGCCGCGCCGGCCCTTGAACTCGGCCGCGCGTCCTCGGCTGCGGGACTGTGTGGCCATGCTGCACCGGCAGCGACGCTACACGCGCACCGACCGGCGAACACGGCCAGCGACTGGCTGATGCGAGCCGACCTCGCCGGCTCGCACGCTCGACCCATGACACGCACACCGCTACAGATGTCCGACGCAAAGACTCTGCTCGAGGAATTCCTACGCAACTTCCGTGATCCTGAGAAGGCGTCAGCCCTTTTCGTCGAGGACGGGGCGTTCGAAATGCCCTTCTTCGTGTCGCTGGGCCTGCCCACCCGCTTCGAAGGCCGCGAGGGCGTCAAGGGCCTCATCAGGACCGTCCTCGAGTACTACCCTGACTTCGAGTTCAAGGACGAGGACATCACCGTCCACATCGACACCCCGGACCAGGTGTTCGCGGAATACGTCGCTCACACGACGGCCGCAGCGACGGGTCGACTGGCCCACCATCTGTTCATGGGTCGTCTGGTTGCCGAGAACGGACAGATCAGGCTGCTTCGGGAGAGCCTGAACACCGTCGCGATGGCGTCCGCGCTGCTCCCGGGGGGCGTGCACGATCTCCCCGAGCCGGCGAGCGAGGTACACGCCTTCTGAGCCGATCGACCTTCGCGCCCCGGGTCAACGGCGCGACTGCGAGCGGTGGGACACGGCGCATGATGCTTCGGATCGCGCACATGCACGATCACCTCAGCAACTCGCGCGCCTGGGTGCATTACCGGAGCGTAGCTGGAAGCCATGGGTTCAGCCCGCCCGCGTGAGAGTGGGATAATGTTGCGGATTGCGGCGGGGTATTTGATCCGGATCTACCCATTTCGGTGGAATAAACTCGGGGAGTCCATCGCGGATCCGCACCACCCACTCGGAATAATGGACCAGCCGGTGGTGGGTTTTGCATAACATTACCAGGTTGTTCAGGCTGGTGGGTCCGCCGTTCTCCCAGTGAATTATGTGGTGTATTTCCGTCCACGATGGCGGGCGATCGCAGCCCGGGTGTGCACAACCGCGGTCGCGGGCGGCCACTGCCCGGCGGAGTCCGTCGGGAATGGTGCGGGTGGCGCGGCCGACATCCAGGGGTTGCCCGGCCCCGCCCAGCACAATGGGGATCACCGCCGCATCGCAGGCCAGCATCCGCAGCGCTTCTGGCGATAACCGGCCACCGAAATCCAGCATCGCTGAGCGGGCCCGCTCCTCCAGGTCTTCCAACCGGATGAGCACATTCAGGTGTGGACGCCGGCCACCGCCGTCGGGGACGTCGCCGTGGTCGAGCACGAACCCGCACACCTCGGCCAGGGCCTCGGCTTGGCGCCGCCCCGCCCCACGCAGGTCGTCCTTGTCGCGCGGCTTGGACAGCGCGTCGATCACCGTGGCGATCGCGTCGAACATCGCCGCGTCGTCGAACCGCCCGGTCAGGCTGCCGCCGGCGTCGTCGTGGTTGCGGCGCAGGATCAGCTCGTTGACTACCTCGGCGTCGTCGTCGGGTTCCGGGCCGTCCTGGTCCAGCCGCTCGATCAGCGCCGCCCCCCAGGTACGCAACTGGGTGGGCGTGTACTCCGCGGCCTTGCCAGCCAACTGCTCCTCGACCCCGGCCCGCTGCCCCCCGGACAGCCGCCTCGCCGCCGCGGAGCCGAGCAGGCCGGCGATGATCTCGACGTGGCGCAGGCCGGCCTGCCCGGCGGCGAACGCCTTCCCCGTCGCCGGCAGCCGCGCCGCCAGCACGGTGCCGTCCAGCCCGATCCGTTCGCAGGTCTGTTCGGCGGCGATCACGTGGCGGCGGGCCTCGAATCCGTCCCAGCCGAGCAGATCCGACAGCGCTCCGGCAGGTTTCTTGTAGCCACGCGCCGAAAACGCACCGCGCCGCTGCACTGTCGCGACCGTGGACACCACGACGTGGTCGAGTTGGCGGGATAGTCCTTCGGCCACGGTCAGCACCGACAGCAGTTCGTCATCGGTGGCCAGGGGTGATTCCGCGGCCGCACGCAGCTCATCGACCGCCGCCTGCAGGCGGCGGCACGCGAGGGCGACCGGGTTCTCGGACACGCCTTCAAGCGTACTCGAACATGCGTTCGATCGACCGGTCTATTCGAGTGATCTTTGCGTTTGCGATTGTGAATGGTGGCGTTCGCAACATTTGCGATCGTTAACGTCCGGTCGGCTGGGGATGTTATCGAGGACGTGGTCGCTGTGCGAGATACTCGACTCGCCTCCCGGGCCTGGTCGCAGAATCTTTGAGTTGGCCTCGACGGGACTTCCTGCGGTCACCCCGCGCCAACCAGGCGGGACCACGGCAAGGTGAGAGGCACCCTGCAGGACATCCCGTCGCGACCGGCGTGCCCCCACGTCGGGTACGGCCGCCCGCCCAGCCACGCACTCGGTCATTCAGCCAACGCAACCCTCCCGCGCAGACGCGCTCGCCTTCCAGTCTGCAGATACTCCAGGAACGCCGGGATCACACTCGGGACCCGCTGTCGCGGCCCGTCCGTCCCTGCAAGCTCTGGTGGGTGGTGGTCATGGGAATGCTCCTCGCGGCTTTCGCTGGCGGTGTCCAGCTGATCTGAGCGTCCCGCCGCACCGGCCTGGGGTGCACCGCATGAATATGTGAGCTCTCCGGTGGGCGGGTTGCGGGAGTGTCAGGCTTTCGGGATGGCAAGGACAACGACCGCGGCGCTGCGCGGGCGGGATCCGGAGTTGGCCCTCCTGCGCGCCGCGCTCGGTGGCTTGCGCGAGGGCGCGGCGGCTGAGGCCCCGGTGCTGGTGTGTCTCGACGATCTCCAATGGGCTGACAGCGGCACCCTGGCAGCGCTGCGTGTGCCCTCCCGCCCCGGCTCGAGTCGGTCCCGGTCGCGTGGATCCTTGCCACCCGCCCGATCCAGCCCGGCAGCATCGTGGACGGTCTGGTCGAGCAGCTGGCATCCCGGGGCGCACGGCGGATCGTCCTCGGGCCGCTCGGGCCCGATGCGGTCGCCGAACTCGCCTCGGAGGTCATGGAGGCGAAGCCTGACCAGGCGCTCCTCGAGCTCGGTGGGACCCGCGGAACGGCGGCCAGGGCGCCTTCGGTCGTGCCGGCGTCGGTTCAGACGGCGGTCCGGCCGCCGTCCGCGGCGATGGTGGCGCCGGTGATGTAGCCCGCGGCGGGGGTGGCCAAGAACGTGATCACCTGGGCGATCTCCTCGGCCTGTGCTGCTCGACCGAGCGGCGTGGTCGCCCCGAGCGCCTCGATTCGTTCCGGATCGGCGGCGGTGTACACCGGGCCTGGAGCGACCGCGTTGACCCGCACCCCGCGAGGGCTGAACTCGGCTGCCCACGAGCGTGTCATGGCGGCGAGCGTCGCCTTCGTGCCGCCGTAGGCGGCGGCGCCGGCAAGACCTACGGAGCCCGCCATGCTGGCGACGTTGATGATGCTGCCGCCGCCGTTGGCCGCCATCCTGGGCGCGAGCGCCGCGACGAGGAAGTACGGCGCCCGCACGTTGCTGTCGAACAGCGCGTCGTAGGTGGCGACGTCGAGGTCGGCGGTGGGGCCGAACCAGGAGAAGCCGGCGTTGTTGACGAGCACGTCGACCGCGCCGGCCTCGTCGGCGAGACGGCGGACGTCGGTCGGGTCGGACAGGTCGGCAGCGACGAAGTGCGCCTGTCCGCCTGCCTGCACGATCTCGGCGACGACATCCTCACCCCGCTGCGGATCGCGCCCGTGCACGATCACCTCAGCACCTTCCCGGGCCAGCTGGTTCGCCGCCGCACGCCCGATGCCGGACGTGGCGCCGGTGACGAGGGCGGTCCGTCCCTGCAAGCTCTGATGAGTGGTGGTCATGGGAGTGCTCCTCGCGGCTTTCGCTGGCGGTGTCCAGCTGGCCTCAGCGTCTCGCCGCACCGGCCTGGGGCGCATCGCACGAAGATGTGAGCTCTCAGTGGGCGTGTTGCGGGAGTGCCAGGCTTTCGGGCATGGCAAGGACAACGACCGCGGCGCTGCACGGGCGCGATCCCGAGTCGGCCGTTCTGCGCGAGGCGCTCGGCGACTTGCGCTTCGGGGCGGGCGTGGTCGTCGTGATCGAGGGCATGCCGGGTATCGGGAAGACCCGACTGCTCGCGGAGGCGGTGCGGATGGCGGGTCGGATGTCCGTACGGGTCGGCGTGGGCGAGGCCGACCCGTCCGAGGCCGTCGTCGAGCTCGCGCCGCTGCTGCGGGCTTTGTTCGACGGCGCGGCGCCGCTGCTCGAGCGCTCCGCCCTGCCGACGGAACGGAGCGGTTCCGAGCAGCGCTATTGGCTGCTGCAAGATCTGGAATCGTTGCTGGAGGGCGCGGCGGCTGAGGCGCCGGTGCTGTTGTGCCTCGACGACC
Organism: Pseudonocardia aurantiaca; assembly: GCF_039526725.1. Lineage (NCBI taxonomy): Bacteria > Bacillati > Actinomycetota > Actinomycetes > Pseudonocardiales > Pseudonocardiaceae > Pseudonocardia > Pseudonocardia aurantiaca. The sequence goes on along the minus strand of NZ_BAAAJG010000009.1, from coordinate 54,840 downwards.
TCCAATGGGCTGACAGCGGCACCCTGGCAGCGCTGCGCGCCCTCCCACCCCGGCTCGAATCGGTCCCGGTCGCGTGGGTCCTTGCCACCCGCCCGATCCAGCCTGGCAGCATCGTGGACGATCTGGTCGAGCAACTGGCATCGCGAGGCGCACGGCGGATCGTCCTAGGGCCGCTCGGGCCCGATGCGGTCGCCGAACTCGCCTCGGAGGTCATGGAGGCGAAGCCTGACCAGGCGCTCCTCGAGCTCGCGGCGGACGCGGCGGGTAACCCGTTCTTCCTCGTCGAGCTGCTGCAGGGACTGCGCGACGAGCGACTCGTGCGGATCGAGGAGGGGGAGGCGAGGCTGGTGGAAACGCGCCTTCCCGCGCGCGTTGCCGCCGGCATGCGCCACCGGCTCGCGCGCCTGTCGGAGTCCGCCCGCCAGCTCGCCGTCGTGGCCGCCTCGCTCGGCCGCAGCTTCACCGTCGGGGAGCTGACGTCGATGCTGGGGGCTCCGCCGACGTCCCTGCTCACCCCGGTCGAGCAGCTGATCGAGGCCGGCGTGTTCGCTGAGACTGCCGACCGGCTCGCCTTTCGCCACGACATCATCCGTGAGGCCGTTCGCGGAGGTACGACGGTTTCAGCGCGCCGGGCGCTCGACCGGCAGGCCGTCGATGTCCTGCTTGCCGCCGGGGCGATTCCGGTCGAGGTCGCGGTGCAGCTCGCCGCGAGCGCAGAGCCTGGTGACGAGGTAGCGGTCGGCCTGCTGAAGGACGCAGCCGATGCGCTGGGCCCGCGTGATCCCGCGGCGGCGGCCGAACTGGGCCGCCGTGCCGTCGACCTGGTTCCCGCTGGTCACCCGGCCGCCGGTGCACTCGTTGCGACCACCACGATCCTCCTGCACGCCGCCGGGCAGGTGAACGACGCCCAGGCGTTCGCGCGGGAACGCCTGCGGAATGTCGTTCCGGCGGTGGTGGAGGGGGCGGTGTGCCTCAGCCTGGCAAGCATGTTCGCCCTGTCACCCGACGTGCGCGCGGAGGCAGGGCGGCGAGCCCTCGCGCTCCGTGACCTGTCCGATGAAGACCGCGCCCAGCACCAGGCGCGCCTGGCCTACAACCTGGTCCAGGCCGGACGCCCGCACGAGGCAATCGAGCTGCTCCAGGACGCTCGAGCGACGATCGAACGCGCGGGAGACCTGGCGGCGCGCTCAATCCTCGGGCAGGCCGAGGGGGCGCTGCTGTACGTCGACGGCCAATTCGACCGTGCGCTCGCGACGCACGAGCAGGCAATGCGCGACGGGTTCGGGCTCGGTGAGGAAACCCGCGAGTGGGTCGCGCGGCAGTGGCGGAGCGAGCTGCTCGCCGTGCTCGATCGCTACGAGGAGTCGCTCGGGCTGATCTCGGCGGGTATCGCTGCGGCGAACCGGGAGCGGCAGGCGTTCGTGCTCGACTTCTTCGAGACCTGGCGGGGGCGGCAGCTGTTCCAGACCGGTCACCTGTCCGACGCCGCGGCCGCGCTCGAAGGCCGCTTCGATGCGGCGGACGGAACGCCGGTGGCCGGCGCTCTGTATGCGGCCGGCCTCGTCGCTCTCGGGCGGGTCGCGATCCACACCGGCGACGAGCGGCAGATGCGCCGGACGGCGGCGCTGGCAGGCGCGATGGTGGCGGACGGTACCCCCGCCAACCGCGCACACGGCGGCTGGCTCCTCGCACTCCAGGCGATGGCGGACGGCCGGCCTGCGGATGCCCGCGCGGTGCTCGATGTCGCCCGAGCCGGTTCGGCCGGGAGGATCACCCCGCTCTATCCGATGGACGTCACCGACGACCCACAGCTCGTCCGCATCGCGCTCGCCGCCGGCGATTCGCGACTCGCCGCGGACACGGTCGCCGCGGCGGAGGAGCGGGCGCGGCGCAACCCGCGGATCAGCTCGGTGCGGGCGGCGGCCGCGCACGCCCGCGGTCTGCTCGACGCGGACACCGCATCGCTGGCCGAGGCCTGCCTCCTCTTCGACGACGTCCCGCGCCCCCTGGCCCTCGCCTCGGCGCTCGAGGACCTGGGGGTCGCGCAGCTGCGCACGGGCGCGCAGGCGGCAGGCGTGGACGCGCTCGGTCGCGCGCTCGTGCTGTACACCGAGGCCGGCGCAACCTGGGACGCGGGACGGGTGCGAGGACGCCTGCGGGCAGGCGGTGTCCGCCGTCGGCTCGTGAGCAGCAGGCGTCCGAACGCCGGCTGGGCCGCGCTCACCGAGTCCGAACTGGCCGTGGTTCAGCTCATCGCTGAGGGGCTCACGAACCGTGAGACGGCGGTGCGGCTGTTCGTCTCCCCGCACACCGTCAACAGCCACCTCCGCCACGCCTTCACCAAGCTGGGCGTGAACTCCCGGGTCGAGCTCGCTCGCGTGGTCGGCGCGCATGCCAGAGGGGCAGGCCCTCGACGACTAGATTAGCCGCGGCGCCACCGGCCGGTGCGGTCGCTCCGGTCCCAGGGATCTTCTCCGCGGCGCCGGCCCGAGAGGCTAGGGATCCTGGACAACTCCGCCCGTAGCGAGCGGCGCCTGGGCGTCGGGCGGACCAGTCGGCCTCCGCCCGATCGAGCCACGGCGGCACCTCTGCGGCCGGAGCCGCGATTACCCCGCCGCCGGAGCGCCGTGCCTCGCGACGAGTGACGACGGGTTGTTCACCTGCGCCGAGCAGGAGATCGGCATCCTGGTCTACGCCGCCCTGTTCCTTGCCGAGGACGTCGAGATGGTCCGGATACTGATCGAGAGGGCGCGAGCCGGCCTGGCCGTCCGGTTGCTGCTGGGCGATCCGGACTCGCCACGGATGGCCGAGCGGGCCGCCGAGGAAGGCGTCGGCCCGGCCTTCACGGCCCGCGTGCACAACGCTGTGGCCCAGTTCCGTCCCCTGCTGGTGACGTCCGGCGTGGAGGCCCGACAGCACGAGACAGTGCTGTACAACTCGATCTTCCGAGCCGATGACGAGATGCTGATCAACCCGCAGGTGCACGGGATCGCCGCCGCGTACGCCCCGGTGCTCCACCTGCGCCGCGTCGAGCCGGGCGGCATGTTCGCGACTTATGCCGACAGCTTCGAGCGCGTGTGGGCTGAGGCTGTGCCGATGAACGCCCCCAAGCCCGCGTAGACACGCTTCCGCGAAGCAACCCCCTGGGCGGCCGGGCATGTGGTATGTCGCTCGACAGCCGCCAGCGCGCAGGCTCCTGGCGCGTGCTGCGTTCACTCGGCGTTTCCACCTTCTGTCCCGCCGTCCGGGGGAGGGCCATGCCGGGCTACCAGCCACGCACGAATGGCGAGTGCTGTTGCCGCCCCACCTCCTGCCAATGGGCCCCAGAGCGGGCCGCTGATGAGGAAGACCAGGACGACTACCAACACCGTCGAGACGACTGAGACCCCGAGCATTTGCTGGGTCAAGATCAGGTTCGCTCGTCGGGTACGAGCGTCGTCGTCAAGTACATGCCCGCTCGAACTCGTCCGCTACCGGCCGAAACGCCACAGTCCTCGGCTGGATTACCCCGGAAGGGGCCACATCGGGCGCGACCACACTGTTGACGACTCTCTGTGCCCAATGCCGTTCCACGATGGTGGCGACGTGGGATGGGGTGCGCGACCTGGCGCACCTCGGCTCGTTTCTCATTTCGGACCCGCCCGCTTGAGCCGGCGCGGAAATGGTGGACTCAGGGGGTGGCCCTAGCGGTGCCCGGGTCGGGAGTGGAGCATGGAGATGAGCGAACGTAGTTTGAATTCGAGGGGTGGCCGGAATGTGCGCCCGGGCACCACTGGCCACGGCCGCCCGCAGCTTACGAGAAGAGATTTCGGTCTTCTTGCCGCGACGACAGGTGCATTAGGCCTTTCAGGGTTGGCAGGAATATCGAGTGCGACCGCCGCCCCTGTGGCGCTGACGAGGACCACCCCTCGGGGGCTGACGAGGTTTGTTGATCCCCTAGTGCGCCCACCCGTGGCCATCCCGAGCCGGGACGAGTACCCAGGCTCCGAATTTTACGAGATCACGATGCTGGAACGCTCGTGGCAGTTCCACCGGGACCTGGGGAGGACGACCACCTGGGGTTACTGGGCTACGGACCCGTCGAACCGCGCGAAGCCGATTGGTCTGGGCTACCTCGGGCCGACCATCATCGCCCACAGGAACAATCCCGTGGTCGTCAACTACCGCAACCACCTGCCGACCACCCACCTGTTCCAGGACAAGGTCGACGAGATGCGTAGGCAGGGGATTGCGCATGGGCTGCCAGACGGTGTCAACGTGCCGACCACCGTGCACTATCACGGTGGCTTCACCCCACCTCACTCTGACGGAATGGCCCCACAGTGGTACACGCCGGACGGCATCCACGGCCCCGACTACGCCACATTGGACGAAGTCCAATCTAATGAGGCGATCTACGGCTATGGTAACGACCACGAGGCGTTCGGGTCCTGGTACCACGACCACGCGATGGCGGTCACCAGGCTCAACGTCTACGCGGGGCTAGCCGCTGTCTACTTACTCCGTGACAACGTCGAAAAGGGCCTCAACCTGCCCCAGGACGAGTTCGAGGTTCCCCTTATCTTGCAGGACAAGACCTTCAGTCGAGATGGCACGCTGCTCTACACCTTGCAGGAGCAGGACGGTGGTGAGACCGCGGTCGTGAATGGGAAGGCGTACCCGTTCCTGGCCGTCGAGCCGAGGCGCTACCGGTTGCGCATCCTCGATGCATCCAACTCGCGCTTCTGGCGCCTGTGCTTCGACGTTGATGGTCGGGGGAAACTGCCGTTCTGGTTGATCAGCACCGACGACGGCCGAATGCCTGCTCCGTTGCAGCTGACCAGCATCTTGCTGGCACCGGCCGAACGGGCCGATGTGATCATCGACTTCAGCCGGCTGCCAATGGGCACGAAGGTCACCCTCGCGAACGACGCTCCAGTCCACTTCCCCAATGGTGGTGGCCCGGAGATCCCCGAGCTGATGCAGTTCCAGGTGACCGAACCGCTGTCCAGCAAGGACCGGACGACGCCGCCCACTGCGCTCGTCCTGCCGCCGAGGAAGCGGCTCAAACCAACACCCGGGATACCCCGGCGAGAGTTCACCATTATTCAGCAATTCCCCGAGGAACACGGCGAAATGTACGATCCGGAGAATCCTTACCTGATCAATGCACTGCCCTTCGCGGCGCCGAACGAAGATTTCATCCAGGTGGGAACAACCGAGATCTGGGAGTACATCAACCTGACGCATGATGCCCACCCGATGCACAACCACCTCGTCCAGTTCCAGGTGTACAACCGGCAGAGATTCAACAGGGACGCCTACCTGGCAGCCTACCTGGAATGGGTTGACGGCGGCCGCGAACCAGCAGCCAAGCCGGTGTTGGCCGAGTATCTCGTCGGCGACCCGATTCCTCCCCGCCCGGATGAGGCCGGCCCCAAGGACACCGTCCAGGCCCATGTGGGACTGGTGACCAGGATTATCCAGAGGTTCGACGTGCCAGGCGGGATTGAGGGGATCCCCGATAGCGGGACCACGTTGCCGGCGCGGTACATGCACCACTGTCACATCCTGGAACACGAAGACAATGACAAGATGCGCCCGTGGGAGATTGTCGCAAGACCGTCGGCGCGTGAACGGCTCCAAGAAGTGGTCGAGGGAGCCCTGGATGAGGTTGGGACGGTGCTGGGACGGTAGAGCCTCCCGGTGGGGCGGGTCGTGACCAGCGCGGCCAGTGCATCGATGCCGTGGGGTGGCCGGGTTCGGTACCAACGACAGGGGCCCTGTCCGATCGTCTCGGACAGGGCCCCTGAACTGCGTCGGGGCGACAGGATTTGAACCTGCGACCTCTTCGTCCCGAACAATGATTCGGAGAGCTGCTGATGAAGGCCGAGTGCTATTCGCGCTGGTCGAGGGGTTGCGCTTCGGTCATGGAACCGTGTTGTACCGCAAATGACGGTGCCCCTGGTGCTTCCGCTGCGCTTCCGCAGAAGGCAATCAGGGCTCACTCCAACGACCGTCCGGGATCGGCTGTCGGGTGTCAACCGCAGCTTGACAGTCCACCCTGATGGGAGCGCCCAGCCCCGCCCATCCCCGCGATCCTGGCCGGCTCTTGGCGGGACCGGGCGATGTCAACCCGGAACCCCGGTCCCGCTACCTGGCCACGGACGCCGCTCGCGCTTGCCTGCTTGTCGTGACCACCGGCGGGATCGGACGCAGCGGGGTTGACGTCGTTCGGGCACCCGCTAATGGAACCCAGCTCGACGCCCACAACGTCCGACGGTCCTTCCGCAAGGTGGTGGCCGCCGCCGGTCTCGATCAGAAGGCATGGACCCCGCGCGAGCTCCGGCACAGCTTCGTCTCGTTGCTCTCCGCCAACGGCGTCCGCATCGAGGACATCTCCCATCTCGTGGGGCACAGCGCCTCGGGCGTGACAGAACGGGCCTACCGGCACCAGCTGCACGCCGTCTTCCAGGAGGGCGCCACCGTGATGGATGAGCTGTTCCCGCTCAATGACGCGGGATAGTCACTCAGTCGCTCGGCGAGAGCTGCGGAGGTTGGTGGTCATGAGTCTGATCTGGTGGAGCTGAGGGGATTCGAAACCCCTGACCCCTTGACTTCCAGGCACGCGCACGGCCGGATCACTCTGTCTATCCTCGGCGCTGTTGCTGGTGGCGACGTCCGTACTCGTCCGGCGCGATGCGTACATCTGCGCACCGGTTCTCAGTTGGATACTCGCGCTGGCCGTGATCAACCTGTCCACTGCCGGTCGCGGATGACCACCCGAACAGTACGCGAGCCCCGGGTGGTGCTCTGCGCCTAATACTGAAACGGCACTCCGGCTCGGTCAGGGCGATCGTAGGTGGTCTCGGCGTCGGTAGTGGCTGGTTCGGTCTCGAGGTGTCGGTGACGCGCCAGTCCGACCAGTGAAGGACGTGTTCGACGCGGGTGACGGGGGTCAGGCGAGGGCCGTGAGGAGGCGGCGGACCTTGTCGCGACCCGTTACGACAAACGCGACTACATGTTCCGCGGCACCATTGACGTCGCCCCCATCAGGATCTGTCTCCGCGAGCCGGTCCCATGATCCACAGGACAGCCTCCAGGAGTTACGCGCTTCTTCCGGCTTCCTGAGCACCTCGGTCAGGGCCGAGATGCTGTGGTCGCTGTGGCCCGCCTCCGCGGCCCCCTTCACCAGGTCGTGCAGGGGGCGAGCCAGGCCGTGTCGACGTTCGTCTCCTTGGCCAGGTCCTCGTCGTGGGCCGCTCCCGCGAGGAGGAGGTTCACGGAGGAGGCTGCGTCGGTGTAGTCGCCGCTGTCGATCTCCTTGGCGTAGATCGGCAGCAGGGACTTGATCATGTCCAGCCACTTGCCGGCGAACCGCACCATGGTGCTCGCCTCCAATCCGCGCGCCTGGACGGCGGCGGCGCCCTGGAAGAAGCCGACGAGTGCGGGTAGCAGGATGGCGCCCACCGCCATCTCGTACAGGGCGGCAAGGTCCGACTCATCGCCGAGATGGACGGTGTCTCCGCCAAGCACCTTCAGGGTCGTCTCGTACTCGTCGAAGACGGTCTTGTCGCCGCTGTAGTACAGCAGGGTGTCCGGCGCACCCACAGCCGAAGGCGCGTTCTTGACCGCGCCGTCGAGGAATCGGGCACCGTGGCCGGTGGCCCAGGCGGCCGTCTCGCGGGCGCCGGCCGGGGATCCACTGTTCAAGGTGACGAGGGCGCGCCCGTGCCGCGGCGGCCGGCTCCAGGGCCGGCGGGCGTCCTCGAAGGTGGTCAGGCAGGCGATGACCAGCGGGCTCGCCGCGACCGCGGCCTCCACCGCCTCGGCGTGGACCGCTCCCTTAGCCACCAGCGGCGCAGCCTTGCCGGGCGTGCGGTTCCACACCGTCGTCGGGTGCCCGGCGTCGATGAACGCCTCGGCCAGCGCCCGGCCCATCGGGCCCAGCCCGATGACGGTCACCAGTGTGCGGTTGTCCCCAGCCATGTTTCGCTCCAGTTCACATCAGATCGTTCGGCATCTTCGAAACCTCGAGTGAGCGCGTCCACACCGGTCCGCGGTGATCTCGGCGCGACGCATGCCCCATGCTGGGCCCTCACAGACATTCCCTCAAGTACCTACAATTTGTTGGGTACGCACATTCTTGTCAGGAGTGCTGATGAAGAAGCGGACATGTACGTGCGGACTCGACGCCGCCATCGACGTCATGGGAGGCAAGTGGAAGGGGCTGATCCTGTTCTCGCTCCACGAACGGCCCCTACGCTTTGGAGAGTTGAGGCGAGCAGTACCCGGTATCAGCGAAAGCATGCTGATCCTTCAGCTCCGGGAGATGGAGGCCAGTGGCCTGGTGCACCGCGAGGTCTATCACCAGGTCCCACCGAAGGTGGAGTACTCGCTGACCGAGTTCGGCCACTCACTCAACACCGCGCTCATGCCGCTCGGAGAGTGGGGCGAGGAACACATGGAGCGCATCGAAACCATTCCCTGAGCCAGTCTGAGCATCTCCAGCGCCGTGGACAGCGGGTCGTTGCAGCTGACCTCGCTGCAGGTCACGGGGATGTTCGTGCACCCGCGAAAGGTCGGGAACGCCGCAGCGGCCGCCCTCGTCGAGCTGGTGGGAAGCAGCGCCGCGGCAGGGCGGACGATCTCGGTGCCGGTCCGGCTCAATCCCAGGGCGTCGACCGCCCGCCAGGCGGGGCGCCGGACCGGAGTCGCCGGCGCGGGGCCGCCTCGCTTGACCCAGCGGGCGGGAAGTTGGGTCGGCGGGACCGATGCCAGACGGCCCCTGGCGGGCCGTCCGGGGCCTGTCGGCGGCGACCTGACTAGGAATCGCACAGCCGTGCGATGTCGCCCCCGGCGGCCCGGCGCAGCCTGAGTACAGGCCATCCGACCGGCAACAGCGACAAGAAGGTCACACAGCATGTCTGGATTGAACGGAAAGATTGCCGTCGTCACCGGCGGAAGCAGCGGTATCGGCCTCGCCATCGCGCAGCGGTTCGTCAAGGAAGGCGCCTACGTCTTCGTCACGGGCCGGCGGCAAGCCGAATTGGACAATGCCAAGGCCCTGATCGGCGAAGATGTGAGACCAGTGCGGGGTGACGCGACCAGCACCGCCGACCTCGACCGCCTGTTCGAGACGATCGCACAGGAGAGGGGCAAGCTGGACATCCTGGTCGCCAATTCGGGTCGCGTCGAGCCGGAGGAGTTCGGGAAGATCACCGAGAGCAACTTCGACAAGACCTTCGACCTGAACGCCAGGGCAACGCTGTTCACCGCCCAGAAGGCGCTACCCCTCATGCGCGACGGCGGGTCGATCATCCTGGTCGGCTCGATCGCCGCATACAAGGGAATCAACGGCTACACCACCTACAGCGCAACCAAGGCGGCGTTGCGCTCCTACGCCCGCACCTGGACGCACGAGTTCAAGGATCGCGGCATCCGGATCAACACCCTGAGCCCGGGGCCGATCGACACCCCGATCATGGACGGCCAGGCCGACACCAAGGAAGGCGCCGACGCCATCAGGGCCGCCTTCGCCTCAGTGATCCCGCTCGCCCGAATGGGACGACCCGAGGAAGTGGCCGCCGCTGCCTACTTCCTGGCGTCCGACGAAAGCAGCTTCGTTGCAGGCGTCGACCTCGCCGTCGACGGCGGCATGGCCCAGGTCTAGCCACTCCCGACGATCCTGGAAGGACTCCGACCATGAGCAACTCCGTGATCGGCCTGAGCATTGACTGCGCGGACGCGGCCAAGCTGGCCCGGTTCTGGGCCGACGTCCTCGGCCGACAGGTGAACCCTCAGCCAACCGTCGAGTTCGCAGCCATCGACGCGAACGAATCGGCACAGGGTCCCCGACTGGTGTTCCACCAGGTCCCCGAGGCCAAGACCGTCAAGAATCGGCTGCACCTGGACCTGATCAGCACCGAGTTCGCCGTCGAAACCGACCGGCTGCTGTCTCTGGGCGCGACCCGAGTGAACGACGTCGAACAGGGCGGCGCGCTGGACCACGTTCCTCGACCCCGAGGGCAACGAGTTCGACCTGGTCGCAGGCTCAACCTGAGCCGTCGGTGACAACGCACGTCAAAACCACCAGGGGAGGACCCCGCAGGATGCAACGCCAAGACCAGGACCTAGTGGATGCGCCGTATGTTCCCAGCTCCAGCGAACGTGCGCGAGATCAAGTAGCCCTCTACGAAGCCACCGGCGGACGAGAAGGTGGCACGCTCGAAGGACGCCCCGTCGTCATCCTCACCATGACCGGAGCCGCGAGCGGCAAAATCCGTAAAACGCCGATCATGCGGATCGAGCATGACGGCAGCTACCTCGCCGTTGCGTCCAACGGTGGCGCGCCGAGCCACCCCGCCTGGTACCACAACCTGATCGCCCACCCCGATGTCCGCGTACAAGACGGGGCCTGGGTGCGCACCCTGCGCGCCCGCGAGGTGTTCGGACAAGAAAAAGCGGAAGCCTGGAAACTGGCCGATTCGCGGTGGCCGTACTTCCCGGACTACCGAGCGCGAGCCGGACGGGAGATCCCGATCCTGCGCCTCGAGCCCGTAGCCAGCACGCGCTGACGCCCGAAATCCGATCTTCCGCGGCCGGCGGCCATCCCCCCGCGCCGATAAGCCGGTGCTTCAGGTCGGCAGCCGCAGCTCATCGGGGGAGGACGCCAGGTATCCGTCCGGCAGCAGCTCCGTTCCGCGGAGGTGTTCCGCGGCGAAGTCCTCGTTTCCGAGTTCGGCGCGCAGGCGGGTGGTGATGCGGGTGACGTCGCCGCGTTCGGCGGGCGGCAGCGGCGCCCCCGCTGATGCTCTGGCTGCCACGGCGGCGCCGAGTAACCGGGCCGCCCGCTGGGGATGGCCTGCGAGGGTCTGCGCTCCGGCCATCCCTTCGAGGGCCAATGCGATCGCCCGCGGGTCGCCCGTGGCCTGTGCCGTGGTCAGTCCCTGGACGTGCAGCCGCCACGCCGATTCCGCGTCGCCGCGCTGTTCGGCAATGAATCCCAGCTCGGCGAGTAGTAGGGCGGGGAGTGCGGATTCGTACCCCCTCTGCCGATGGAGCTCCAGCACGTGCTCGATGTGGGATTCGGCGGTGTCCAGCTCGCCTTTCCTGCGGGCGATGAGGGCCAGCCCGACAACAGCGAACTGCTCGCCGAACCTGTCGGACTGTTGGATCGAGACCTTCCGCGCGCGCTCGTGGAGGTCGTGCGCGCGTTCGAGGTCGCCGGTGAGGATCGCGATCCGGCCTGCTCCGGTGAGCTGGAAGGACACCTCGGGCCAGAGCTGCAGCTCTTCGGCGACGCGTAGCCCAGCCTGGTACAGCCCGGTCGCCGTCTCGTAGTTCCCCTCGATCTCGGCGAGGGTCGCCAGCGGAACCATGGCCTGCAGCCGCCCCCACTGGTCGCCGAGTTCGGTGAACACCGCGAGGCTCTGTTCACCGTCGCGCCGCAACGCGGCGAAGTCACCGTGCAGTTTCGCCTGGAATGCCCTGCTGCTCAGCGCCGCCGCGGTGAGCCAGCGGTCGCCGAGCAGGCGGGAGCTGGTCAGTGCCCGGTCCACCAGGTCCTCGCTCGGCGTGAGGTCGCCGATGCCGTAGAGGCTTGTGCCGAGGAACCACTCGGCGCGCGCTCGGCCGGCGGGGTCGTCGACGTCGGCGTAGGGCGCGAGCGCGGCGAGGTGTTCGGCGATGGTGCCGGCGAAGGCACCGGACTGCAGGGTGATCGCGGCCCGCCAGGCGGTGGCCCGCGCCCGGGCCGCGGCCGGTGCCGGGCCGGGCACCTCCAGCGCGATGGTCAGCGTGCGGCGGGCCGGCCCGCGTCTGCCGCGCAGGAACCAGTACCAGGTGAGGGCGTTCGCCAGGCGCAGCGCCCGCTCGGCGTCGCCGATGCGCACAGCGGTGTCGAAGGCGCCGCGCATGTTGGCTGTCTCGGCATCCAGCCGTCGCAGCCAGGTCCGTTGGCCGGGGCCACGCAGCTGCGGATCGGCCTGCTCGGCGAGCCTCATGTAGTGGTCGAGATGCTGTGAACGCACCCGGCCGAATTCAGCGGCGTCCTCGAGCCGTTCGAGGCAGTAGGCGAGCACGGACTCCAGTAGCCGGTAGCGCGGGCCGTCGGCGGTCTCGGCCATGACCACCAGCGAGCAGTCCACCAGCCGCGCCAGCAGCTCCACCACGTCGGCGCGGGCGATGGCGTCGCCGCTGCAGACGTCTTCGGCCGCGGCGAGCGTGCAGCCGTCGCTGTGCACGGCGAGGCGGCGCAGCACCGTGCGCTCCGGCTCGGCGAGCAGCGCCCAGCTCCAGTCGATCACCGCACGCAGGGTCCGTTGCCTCGGGGGTGCATCGCGCGCGCCGCTGCCCAGCACATGGAAGCGGTCGTCCAGCCTGGTGGCCAGCTCGGCGACGCCAAGGGCGCGCACCCTCGTTGCGGCCATCTCCAGCGCCAGTGGAATGCCGTCGAGCCTGCGGCAGATCGCCGCGACGGCGTGGGCGTTGCCGTCATCGAGGGTGAAGCCCGGCGCGGCGGCGGCTGCGCGCGTCACGAACAGTCGCACGGCGGCGGACTCGTGTGGTGCCTGGCCGGTGGTGGGCAGCTCCAGCGGCGGCACGGACAGCATCTGCTCACCGGCGATGCCGAGCGGCTCCTGGCTGGTGGCCAGCACGCGGAGCCCCGGGGCGCTGCGGAGCAGCAGCCCGATCAGCTCGGCGACCGGTTCGACGACGTGCTCGCAGTTGTCCAGCACGAGCAGCAGCCGCTTGTCCCGCAGCGCCGCGGCCAGCCACTCGGTGAGCGCGCCGGGGCGATCCTCGCCCGGCCCTGCGGTGCCCTGGTCGCGCAGCCCGAGCACCGCGGCGACCGTCTCGGCCACCTCCGCCTGCGCGGACCGCCGCTCCCTGCCGGGCGGCTCCAGCCCGGCCAGCTCGGCCAGCCACACCCCGTCCGGGAACAACCCGGTCAGCTGCGCGGCCGTAGCCAGCGCGAGCCTGGTCTTGCCGACGCCGCCGGGGCCGGTGAGGGTGACCAGCCGCCAGGCGGCCAGCATGGCCCGGGTCTCGGCGAGCGCCTCCGTCCGGCCGATCAGCTCGGTGACCTCGGCAGGCAGGTTGGTCGGCCGGTTGCCTGCTGTGGGCGCGAGCGCCGGGTCATGGGCCAGGATGGCCTGTTGCAGCGCGACCAGCTCGGGGCCGGGGTCCAGGCCTTGTTCATCGGCGAGCCTGCGGCGCAGCTCGTCGTAGCCCGCCAGCGCGTCGCCCTGCCGCCCGGCGCCGTAGAGGGCGCGCATGTGCGCCGCGCGGAGCCGTTCGCGCAGCGGATGCCGCCGAACCAGATCCGTCAGCTCGGCGGCGACCGGGCTGTGCTCGCCGAGGGCCAGCCGCGCCTCGGCCTGCTCCTCCACCGCGGTCAGCCACTGCTCGTCCAGCCGGGCGACGGCGGGGCGGGCGAACTCCTCGTCCCGGAAGCCCGCGAACGCGGGGCCGCGCCAGAGTGCCAGCGCGTCGGCGAGCAGCGCGGCCCGTTGCCGTGGGTCCTCGGTCGCGCGGGCCTGTTCGACGAGGCCGGCGAACGTGCCGGCGTCCACCGCGTCCGCCGCAGTGAGCAGCACATAGCCCAGCCCGCGACGGGCGACCAGCTCACGGCCTCCCGGCTCCGCGTCCTCCAGCGTCCGTCGCAGCTGCCACACCTTGCGCTGCAACGCCGCACCGGGGTTCTCCGGCAGGTTCGTGCCCCATCACTCCCGGATCAGCGCCTCGACGGGCAACGGCCGGCCCGCTGGCACCAGCAATGCGGCAAGAAGTGCCCGGACCTTCGACTCGGGCACGTGCACCGGGGCGCCGTCCGCCGTCCACACCTCGAGCGGGCCGAGGACCCCGAAGCGCATGCCGCATCGTAACGAGTGCCGATCGAGCGAAGTCCGAAAGCGGGGACGGCCACAGTGCGGACAGGACCCGAGAGAGGACACGAACGATGACCAGCACCGACGTTCCGCACGCGCTCACCGTGATCGGCCTGGGGGAGATGGGCTCGGCGCTCGCCGCCGCCTTCCTGGACGGCGGCCACCCGACGACGGTGTGGAACCGCACGCCGCGCAAGGCGGCCGCCCTCGTCGCCAAGGGAGCACGGCAGGTTTCCACAGTGGCCGACGCCGTCGCCGCCGGCCCGCTGCTGGTGGTGAGCGTGAAGGGCAACACCGCCGTCCGCGAGGTACTCGAACCGGCTGGCGCCGCGCTCGCGGGGAGAGCCGTGCTGAACCTGACAGACGGCACGTCCGCGGAGGCAAGGACAACGGCCGACTGGTTCACCGACCGGGGTGCCGAGTACCTGCACGGCCAGATCATGACGATCGCCCGGCCATCGGGCACCCGGACGCCGTGGTGTTCTACGGCGGCGCCGCGTCGGTGTACAACCGCTTCCGCCCCGTGCTGGAGCTGGTCGGCGGCAGGGGGAGCCTGATCTCGGGTGACGCCGGAGTGCCCACGCTCTACGGGATGGCTGTGCACGGCACCATGTGGGGTGTTCTCAACGGGTTCCTGCACGCGGCCGCGCTGCTCTCCGACGAGGGCCTGAGCATCGAGCGGTTCCTGTCGGACGCCGCGCCGTCGGTCGCGGCGCTGCTGTCCTCCCTGCCGTCGCTGGCCGACGAGATCGACCGCGGCGAGCACGCGGTGCAGTTCGGGGCGCTCCAGCACCACCTACCGTCCGTCGAGGACCTGGTGGCGGAGAGCCGCGCGCGTGGCATCGACGCCGAGTTCCCCGGCTACACGCGCGCCCTCGTGGCGGCGGCCGTCGAAGCGGGGCACGCCGAGGACAGCTACTCGCGCCTGGTGGAGCACTTCAGGAAGGGCTGAGCCCTGGGAGCGCTCAGATGCCCAACCGGCAGGCGATGCCGTCGAGCACGCACTCCAGTCCCAGCTCGAACCGCCACGACGCGTCGTCGATGTGGCGGGACTCGGTCAGGGTGCGCTGGTAGGCGGGGTAGCGGCCGGTGCTCATGAGCCACCGCATCTGCGGACCGAGCGCGGTGCGGAGCTCATGGCCCGAGCTCCAGCCCGCACCCTCCATCAGCTGCAGCATCGTCGTCTCGGTGGCGGCCGCCCCGGTGGCGTACGCGGTGACGGTATCGAACACAGCCATCCGGTGGTCGGCGTCGAGCCCGAGGCCGTCGAGGGCGGCCAGCGAGCGTTCGATCGCGGCGAACCGGCGCGGGGTGAGCGCGGCCCGGGCCTGGGGTGGCACCTGGATCAGCCACCGGTGAGCGAGGGTGGTGTCCCGGGTGCGGTGCGCCTGCGCCCGCATGGCCTCCCGCCAGGTCGCGGCCGGCGGGAGGTCGGGCTCCGCGCCGACGACCGCGTCCACCATCAGCTCGAAGACCTCGTCCTTGCCCTTGACGTAGCGGTAGAGCGCCATCGGCGCCGCATCCAGCCGGGCCGCGAGGCCGCGGATCGTGACCGCCGCCAGCCCATCGGCGTCGGCGATCTCGATCGCGGCGGCCGCGATCTGCTCGTGCGTCAGCACGGTGCGCGCGACGGGCGGGCGCTCCAGGCGCTCCCACAGCGAGACGGGCTCGCCGTCCGGGCCCGCTGCCGGGCCTGCTTCCCGTCGCCCGGTCTGCTCCGCCATGCGACCACCTCTCCGTGCGCTGTCGGTCGAGTACAGGGTACGGGGCTTGTGCAACGTACGCAGCGGCGCGTACGTTGTATCTATTCAGATACAACGTACGCAGCGAGTCGAGGGAGCGCCATGGCTGAGCACGACAAGATCGCGATCACGGTGATCGTGGGGAGCACGCGGGAGGGGAGGATCGCGCCCGTGGTGGTGCGCTGGTTCGCCGAGCGGGCCGCCGAGCACGACGACGTGACCATCGACGTGGTCGACCTGGTCGAGACCCCGCTGCCGACGGTGCTGCCGGCGTTCGGGCAGACGCCCGAGCCCGAGGCGATGGAGCAGCTCGCGGCGGTGACGCCGCGGCTGGCGGCGGCGGACGCCTTCGTGCTGGTCACGCCCGAGTACAACCGCAGCTTCCCGGCGTCGCTGAAGAACGCGATCGACTGGCACAACAGCCAATGGCACGCCAAGCCGGTCGGGTTCGTCTCCTACGGCGGGATCTCCGGCGGGCTGCGCGCGGTCGAGCACCTGCGGCTCGTGCTCGCCGAGCTGCACGCCGTGACGGTGCGCGACACCGTCACGTTCGCGGGCGTGTGGGGGAAGTTCGACGCGGACGGGCGCATGGCCGACCCGGCCGCCGACGGTGCGGCCAAGACCATGCTCGATCAGCTCGTCTGGTTCGGCCGGGCGCTGCGCGAGGCCAGGGCGGCCCGCCCCTACTCGGCATGACCGCCCCGGCCGGGGTCGAGGTCCGTGAGCAGCCGTACGGGGTGCGGCCCGCGCTCGTCGCGCTGCTGCTGGCGATGCTGCTCGCCACTCTCGACAACCTGATCCTGAGCGCGGCGATGCCGACCGTGATCAGCGAGCTGGACGGGCTCGCGCTGCTCGCGTGGGTTGTCACCTCATACACGCTGGCGATGGCCGTCACCACGCCGCTGTGGGGCAAGTTCGGCGACATGTACGGCCGGAAGGGCGTGTTCGCGCTCTCCATCGTCGTGTTCCTGGTCGGCTCGGCCCTCGCGGGCGCCGCCGGTTCGATGGAGCAACTGGTCGTCTTCCGTGCCGTGCAGGGGGTCGGCGCGGGAGGCCTGATGGTGGGCGCGCTGGCGATCATCGCGGACATCGTTCCGCCGCGGGAACGGGGCCGCTACCAGGGCATGATGTCGATGGTGATGGGCGTCGCCATGATCGGCGGCCCGATCGCGGGCGGGTTCGTCACCGACGTGCTCGGCTGGCGCTGGGCGTTCTTCGTGAACATCCCGCTCGGGTTGGTGGCGCTGGTACTGACGTTCACCATGCTCGATCTGCAGAAGCGGCGGCCCGCGCTGGCGCGCATCGACTACCTCGGCGCCGTGACGCTGTCCGTGGCCATCAGCGCGGTGGTGCTGGTGACGACGTGGGGCGGGCGGGAGATTCCGTGGACCTCGCCGGAAGCGCTGGGTCTGATCGGGCTGGCCGTGGCGGGCACGGTGGCGTTCGTGCTGGTCGAGCGGAGGGCGGCCGAGCCCGTGATCCCGCTGAGCGTGTTCCGCAACCGCAACTTCTCGCTGATCACCGTGGTCGGCTTCGCGTTCGGCTTCGGGATGACGAGCGTCCTGACGTTCGTGCCGCTGTTCCAGCAGGC
Source organism: Pseudonocardia aurantiaca (assembly GCF_039526725.1). Lineage (NCBI taxonomy): Bacteria > Bacillati > Actinomycetota > Actinomycetes > Pseudonocardiales > Pseudonocardiaceae > Pseudonocardia > Pseudonocardia aurantiaca. The sequence continues at coordinate 37,636 of NZ_BAAAJG010000009.1, read as the reverse complement.
GGTGCAGGGCGCCTCGCCGACAAGCTCCGGCTTCCTGCTGCTGCCCGTGTTCGGGGCGCTGGTCGTCACGAACGTGGTGGTGGGCCGGTACATGAGCCGGACCGGGCGATACCGGCCCGTGGTGGTGCTCGGGACCGTGCTCATCCTGGCCGGGCTGGCGCTGCTCGCCACGATGGGCGTCGGCACCGGATTCTGGCTCTCCGCGGTGTACCTGGCGATCTTCGGCGTCGGGATGGGTTCGATGATGCAGACCACCGTCCTCATCTCGCTGACCAGCGTCGATCCACAGCACATCGGCGTCGCGTCCGCCTCGGCCACGCTGTTCCGCTCCATCGGAGGCGCGGTCGGTGTCGCCATGATGGGCGCGGTCTTCGCCGACCGGGTGCAGGCCGTGGTCACCGAACGCATCGGCCCGGCGGGTGGGGCCGAGGCCGGCTCCGTGCAACTCGACGCCGCGAGCTTGCAGGCCGTCACGGAACCGGTGCGCGTCGCCTACGAGCACGCCGTCGCCTCCGGAAGCGTCCTGGTGTTCCTGCTCTGCATCATCGCCGCCGTCGCCGCGCTCACGGCGGCGGTCTTCATCCGCGAGGTCCCGCTCCCTGGCGGTACCGAGCCCGCGAACCGAGGTGAGTGAGATGACGCCAGCACCCGGCTTGCGGGTGAGCCCCTGCCGCCGTCCCCACTCCTGTGGCCGGCACGGACGATAGACGCTTCACGGATTGCGGAATCCGGAAGCCGTAGACGATTATGCACAAAGCGAACAAGCCACCGTCACTCTGATCTGATGAGACATCCGTCACCGGGACGGTAAAGGGCCGCTGGGGAGCCTTGCGCGCTCGCGGAGTGGATCTGGGCGATCAGCGATCTGGCTGGTAAATCCCGGCGGTGAGTAGGTACTTACCTCGCGGCCCCGGTCCTGCTGCTCGAGCACATCGACCAGCGAGGTGACGTAGCGTGGTCCGCACGGCGAAACCTGGGGAGATCCCGCTGCGCCATCGGGCGTCTGTGCTCGTGCAGCGCCGGCAGCGCCTCCGTGGGCGGGTCACGGTCGATTGCCGAGAAATTCGCCGAGAAATCTGTCGACGCGCTGCGCCGCAGAAATTCAGAAGGCGCTGCGCCGCAGAAACCGAGAAGCGGGCCGGGGTGAGCTGATCCGCCGACTTCGCGGATGGCCGAAACCTTGCGTGCCGGACCCGACGAATCGAAGGAGCACAGTGTGAATCGAAGGAGCACAGTGTGAGCAATTCCTACGGTTGCTTCGCACCCAATCGGCCGGCCGGTGAGCTCTACCGGGGGCGCCGTTCCCACCACCTGCCCGGTCTGCTTCGTCCCCGAGCGGGACGACCCGGTTCGCAACGCTGCGGACGGTGCCGGGGTGGCGTTCCTGGTCGAGGACATCGATCCAGCACTGCGCGGGTCGCGGGGCCCGGTGGGGGCCGGGCAGGTCCGGAACCTGATCAGCGATCCGCCTGGCCTCACCTTGCGGGTGTCGCCGGACCCGTCCGCTGCGGTCGGCATCGAGTATGTCGCCGGGCCCACGGCGCTCCGGTCGGGTTGGGGGCGCGGCGCTGATGGAGAACCCACACGGGCTGCAGGTCCTGGTGTCGGTGCTGGCGGCGGTGCTGGTCCTGACCTGGCTGGCTCGGCGAATGCGGGTCGCCCCGCCGGTCGTGTTGCTGCTGGGCGGGGTGCTGTTGGCCTTCCTGCCGTGGATGGGGGCCGTGCTCTTGTCGCCGGGCGTGGTCCTGTTGCTGTTCCTGCCGGCACTGCTGTTCCCCGAGGCGCTGAGCACCTCGCTGCGCGAGATCCGGGCCAACCTACGAATGGTCCTGCTCTCCTCGATCCTGCTGGTGCTGGCGACTGCCGCCGCTGTGGCCATGGTCGGACGCGCGCTCGGCCTGAGCTGGCCGGTGGCCTGGGTCTTGGGCGCGGTGGTCGCGCCGACCGACGCGACGGCGCTGGCCACGGTGGCCGACCAGATGCCGCGGCGCATGCTGACCAGCCTGCGCGCGGAGAGCGTGATCAACGACGGCGTCGCGTTGGTGCTGTTCGCGGTCGCCGTCGCGGTGGCCACCGGCGCTCAGGCGGTCAGCTGGGGCAATGCGCTTGGCAGCCTCACGATCTCCTACCTGGGCGGCACCGTGGTGGGCCTAGTGGTGGCCGGTCTGGCTTTCTTGGCTCGCCGGAGCTCCCACGAGAGGCTCCCGGAGAACGGGATCTATGTGTTGACCCCGTTCGTGGCGTTCCTGCTCGCGGAGCAGATCCAGGCCTCCGGTGTGCTCGCAGTGCTCGTGTGCGGACTGGCACTCAGTCACGTCGGTCCCCACCTTGGCTGTGGCCGGAGCCGGTTGCAGACCGACGGGTTCTGGCAACTGACAACCTTCCTGCTCAACGGCGCGCTGTTCGTCCTGGTCGGCCTGCAGTTGCCGGACGCGCTGCACGACCTGGCCCTCAGCTCGTACTCGATGGGGCAGGGCCTGCGCGACGCCCTGCTGGTCAGCGCCGCGGTGATCGGCACCCGGCTGGTCTGGTTCTACACCGTGCCCTACCTCGTCCGGGCGCTGGATCGCCGCCCGCAGCAGCGGGCGCGTCGCATCGGCGCCCGCCACCGGGTACCGCTGGCCTGGGCCGGGTTCCGCGGCGGGGTGACGCTGGCTGCAGCGCTGGCCGTGCCGACGACCATGGACAACGGATCCCCGTTCCCGGGCAGGGGCCTGATCGTGGTCGTCGCGTTCGGGGTGATCCTGGTGACGCTGCTGGTCCAGGGCCTCACCCTGCCCGCGGTGCTGCGCTGGGCGCGGCTGCCCGATGACGGCGCCGAGGCCCGCGAACAGCGGCTGGCGGAGCGCACCGCTGCCGCGGCCGGGCTGGCGGCGCTGCCTCCGACGGCGGCCCGGCTCGGGGTCCCCCCCGCGGTCGCCGACCGGGTGCACGCCGACCACGAGGAGCACATGCACACCCTGGCCGACCCCGGAACCGCCGGGCACGACACGGCGGCTGCGGGCTCGAACGCGCGGCACCACCATCACGACCATCGGCTGCGTCGCGCGCTGCTGCCCCACCAGCGCGCCGCGATCATCCGGCTGCGCAACTCCGGCCTGATCGACAACGTCGTGCTGCAGCGGGAGCTGGCGAGGCTGGACGCCGAGGAGTTGTCGCTGTCCCCATCGTCGACAGCGGAGGCTGAATGGGAGGCGCCGCGCCAGGCGTTCTCCTGGCGTGTGGCCGGTGATCGACCGGGGCGCAGAAGTCGGCAGTGGCGCCAGAGAGTCCACGAGACCTTCGGCCACAATTTTTGGCCACGCAAGGGCGGTTGACGGGCAAGGAGAACAGGCGCTGCCTGCCGAGGGCCGGTAGCTCAGCGTGTCGCGTCATTGCGGGTTGCGATACCCGGGTCCACCTCGTGTCCAGCGTCGGTGTGTACCCACGAGCGAGCATGTCACGGAGGGCAGATGAACGACGGTGGGCAGGCCGAGAAGCTCCAGGAGATGGGTTCGGCGGCGTTCGTGCCGCTGCGGATCACGCCTGTCGGTCCGAGGCCGTTCCGCTTCGAGTTCGACGGCGCGCAGGCGAGCGACGTAGGGCTGGCGCGCATCGCCACCACGTCCTGCATGGTTCGACGCACCCCAGATCTGATCACCTCCGGCGATCCCGAGCTCGTCAAGATCACATTGCAGACACGAGGCCGGAGCGGCATCGAGCAGGACGGCCGGCAGTGCCTACTCACGCCGGGTGATCTGTCGGTCTACACGAGCGACCGGCCCTACGAGCTCGCCTTCACCGAGCCCTACGAGATCATCGCCATCGGAGTTCCTCGTGGTCATCTCGGCGCCCACGCCGACGTGCTGCAACGGCAGTCGGCCGTGCGACTCACGACGGACACTGCGTTGCGTCGCGTGATCAGCGGGCTCTTCCGCGCCATGACCGACACCCTGAGAGCCGGTGACGCCGAGTTCTCCGGCAGCGCGGGTCGACACCTGGGCGACGCGGTGACCTCGCTGATCATCTCGGAACTGGTCGGTGCGTCGGCCCCGCCGACCGAGAGTGACCTGGCGGACCAGATCCTGGCCTACTGCATGACCCGACTCTCGGATCCGGCGCTCTGCGTGGCCTCCGTCGCCCAGGCGCATCGGATCTCCGTCCGGTATCTGCACAAGCTCTTCCAGGCACGAGGGCTCTCCCTTGCAGCGTGGATCCGGCACCAGCGGCTGCTTGGCATCAGGCGAGACCTGGCCGATCCCGCGCTCGCTGGGCGCACCGTCGCGTCGATCTCGGCCCGCTGGGGCGTACTGAGCGCGTCGCACCTGAGCCGGGCGCTCAAGGCCGAGTTCGGTTGCACAGCCGCTGACATCCGGCGAGCGGTGCCCATCGACCCGACCGGCGGGTGACGGCTGCCACGGCGCCCGGCACCGACCACAACGGCGAAAAGCCGGCCGGTCTTGTCCCGAGCCGAGTGCGTCGCCCGACCGTGACGAATGTGCAGACGATCCGGATTCGCGCACCGTAAACAGATTCTCGTGTCCCGCGCCGGAAGTCCGGTGCGTATATCGGCGGATCCAGGTTTCCGCTGGGTGTGCCGGGGCGCGGTCCTCGTACCGGGCGTACTCGGGCCGTGCGCCGGTGCGCCCAGCGGGGAGCTGGGCCGTGGAGATATGTGTTGGACTTGCGGCGCGGGACACTAGGCTAGGGCTCGGCGGTTGCCGACTCTCCACGGTCGGCACCGGCTCTCGCCAAGCAGTGCACAGAATCCGTCGATCTCGTGATCGCTACTTGCGCAATGGCATCGTCGGGGGACGGCGTTCGGTCAGCGGAAACGGTAGGAAATGGACAATCGGGCGGACGTGACCGCCTGTGGGCCGGCAACTGAACCTTTCCTTCACCTGACGCCGTGACCGCGAAGCGCCACGAGCAGGGAGTGAACGTGACCCGAACCGTGCCACATCAGCCCGACGCGGCTGTGCAGCAGGCCCGTGTGTAGCGCGCTCGCTCGCCGAGTGCGCCGCTTCGAGCTGGGCGACAGCGAGCGCGCGCTGCACAACATCCTGCGCGGCTTCACCAAACTGCAGGTCACCGTTGCACAGCTGCAATGACGGCGGTTGGGCAGCACAGCCAAGGGAAATACTTCAGCTTCGAACCATGGCGCAGACAGGTGGTTGTTCCGACGTGATTTCCTATGACTTCGTGGTGGTTGGTGGCGGTACGGCGGGTTCGGTCCTGGCGGCGCGCTTGTCCGAGCAGCGGGATGTGCAGGTACTCCTGCTGGAGGCGGGGCCTGCTGATGGCCCGGCGATGATGTCGGTTCCTCCGGCATGGCCGGCGCTCATCGGCAGCGAGGTCGACTGGGGCTATGCGACCGTGCCGCAGCGCGGGTTGGGCGGGGCTGTTCTGCCGTATCCGAGAGGCAAGGTGCTGGGTGGCTCGAGCAGCATCAACGCAATGGCACACCTGCGCGGCCACCGCTCGGCCATCGACGCGTGGGACCCGGCCGGGGCAAAGGGCTGGGGGTATGACGATCTGCTGCCCTACTACCGGCGCAGTGAGCAAACCGAGGGCCTCGACGAGTGCTATCGCGGCGTAGATGGTCCGATGAAGCCGAGGCCGACCTCCCAGCGCCACCCGACCGCCATCGCCTGCATGGAAGCGTTTCAGGAGTTGGGCTACCCGGTCACGGCTGACCTGAACGGAGCCCAGCAGGAGGGCGCGGCATGGTACGAGACGAACGTCGTCGACGGTGCCCGCCAGTCCGCCGCGGATGCCTACCTGCATCCGGTCCTGGACCGGGAGAACCTGACAGTGCTCACCGGCGCGCTGGTCCAGAGCCTGGTGATGTCCGAAGGCCACTGCACCGGTGTGAGATAGGCACATGGCGGCAGGCTGCGCACGGCACGGGCTGCAAGGGAGGTGGTGCTGTGTGCCGGTGCCGTCGGCTCGCCGCAACTGCTGCAGCTGTCCGGGATCGGCCCGGCCGACAGGCTGCGCTCGCTGGGTATCGAGGTGGAGCTCGACCTGCGTGGTGTGGGAGAGAACTTCTCCGACCACCCAATGGGAGTGGTGGTGTACTCGGCGGCCCAGCCGATGCCGGAAGGGACGAACAACCACGGCGACCTTCTTGCCGCGCTGCGCTCTGATCCTGAGCTCAGCGCGCCGGACATGCACCTGTTGTTGGTCGACCTCCCGATGACCCCACCAGGCTTGCCAGGACCCGAGAGCGGCTTCTCGATCGCGTTCGCTCTCCTGCAGCCGCACAGTCGGGGATCGGTACGACTGGTATCGAACGATCCTCTGGTGCCGCCATCGATCGATCCACGCGTCCTGACCGACGAGCGCGACATGGCCGGCATGCTCACCGGCCTGTCGATGGCACGCGAGATCGGCGGCTCACAGGCCCTGGCCCCATGGCGCAAGGACGAAGTACTGCCTGGCGCTCAGGTCACCAGCGACGCCGCGACCCGCGCATTCCTGAACCGTGACGTCGGGACCTATTTCCACGGGATCGGCACATGCCGGATAGGCACCGGACAGGACGCGGTGGTCGACACACAACTTCGGGTCCACGGGATCCACGGGCTGCGCGTCGTGGATGCATCTGTGATGCCCTCGATCCCCGGAGCCAACACCAACGCCACGGTGCTGGCCATCGCCGAACGCGCCGCGGCCATGATCACCGGAGAAGATCTGCAGGCGTCCGATGCCGGCCAGGACAACATCCTGCGTGGGTTCACTGGGCCGAACGTGACAGTCGAGTCGGGAGGCAGATGTGATGACGAACCGTGCGATAACACTGCTCGACACTCGACAGCACCACGAGGGCCGATCCGGGCCTCCGCCCCTACCCGCACAGGACCGGGACGGAAGCTGATCAGGCCCTGACGTCGCTGCTCGTGCGTGGTTCGGTCGGTGCGCCGCCGCCTACTCGGCGGGCACGGGTGTGGCGTTCGTCGCCGCGTTCGCACTGTCGAGCCTGGGCTCGCTCAGCTTTCGCCCTCGCCGTCCGCGTCGCCTGGATCAACGCGCTGGCGGGGCACCTGGTGCGCCGCAGGAAGGCTGTTGGATGACTCTCCGCAGGATGCTGGCCCGGCTGCTGGGCGCATCGGTCGTCGTGATCTCGGCCGGGTGTGGTGCCCCGGCGGCCGCCGCCCCGCCGGCCCCCGCCTCCCCGGCCCCGGCCTCCCCAGCCCCCGCCCCACCGGAGGCCGAAACGATGGGCCGGCTGACCGACCTCGTCGTGGAGCGCATCACGCTCGCCGACGTCGTGGCCGCGGCGAAGTTCGGCACACCCGATCCCATCGACGACCCCGCCAGGGAACAGCAGGTCCTCGACGAGGTGGCGGCCGCCGCGCCGGGGGCAGGCGTCGAGCCGGCGGAGGCGACCCGGTTCTTCCGCGACCAGATCGAGGCGAACAAGGTCGTCCAGCGCGGCCTGTACCAGCGCTGGACCGCGGAGCCCGATCTGCGCCCGGCCCAGGCCCCCGACCTCGCCGCCGAGGTGCGGCCGCGGCTCGATCGCCTCACCACCGCGCTGCTCGGCGGGCTGCGGGACGCCGCGGGGGTGCGGATCCCGGCCGCCAGCTGTGATCTCGCGGCGGGTCGTACCGACCTCGACGCCCTCCACCGCACGGCGCTCAAGGTCGCCCTTCGGTCGGTCTGCGCACCGCCGGAATGACCGCGGGGAGATGTGTGCCGGCCGGGCGGGCGGGCGCGCTTCACGGTTCTCTCGATCAAGTCGGTCGTTCTGGGGGTGAACTCCGCCTATTTCGCGCCCGGGACCACCATGGCGACACCCGTTACCGCGGGCTCCGGCTGGGAGGATTTCGCCGTGGATGTTCCTGAGTCGCGTTCCGCCGAGCCGAAGCCCGGACCACCACCTTCGCCACCGTCGAGTTCGGCAACCGCGCCGGAGGCCACCGGGACAGACGAACTCCCGCCCCCGACCGGTCTGCGGGCGCCCCCGCTCCTCGGCTTGGCGTCGGCCGTCGTGGTCGTGGCCGGGCTGCGCGCATTCGGTGGTGTGGCGGGCCCGGTGTTCCTCGGCCTGGTGCTGATCCTGACCGTCACGCCAATGGTGTCGGCGTTGCGCCGGCGCGGGCTGCCCGCTGGGCTGGGGGTGGTCGTCACGGTGGCCGCCGTCTACGCGATCCTGCTCGGCTTCGCGGGCGCGTTGGCATATGCGGTCGCCGAGCTCGCGGGGCTGCTGCCGACATACGCGGACCGGCTCGATGCGCTGCTCTCTGGTGCTTCTGCGGCCTTGGCGACCGTAGGCGTCGATCCGACGCAGATCGGGAGGGCGCTGAGCCAGATCGACCTCGGTAGCGTCGCCGGCTTCCTGCAGGGCCTGCTCGGTCAGCTGGCCGGTACGTTCTCTGTCCTCGCACTGATCCTGACGGTGCTGCTGTTCATGGCCGTCGACTCCGCGACGTTCCCCGAGCGGCTGCGGGCGATCGCGGAGACCCGCCCCGACGTTGTGGTCGGGCTGCGATCCTTCGCAGTGGGCACCCGCCGTTTCATCCAGGTGTCCACGGTCTTCGGGCTGATCATCGCCGTGCTCGACGTCGCCGTGCTGTGGGTTCTCGGGGTGCCGCTGGCGCTCGTGTTCGGCTTGGTGTCGCTCATCGCCAACTACATCCCCAGCGTGGGTTTCCTGATCGCGATGGTGCCGCCGGCGCTGCTGGCGCTGCTCCACGGAGGGCCCCAGCTCATGCTGGCGGTCATCGTGTGCTTCTCGGTCATCAACGTGGTGCTGCAGACCTTCCTGCAGCCCCGGTTCGTCGGAGGGGCGGTGGGGCTGTCGATCACGGCCACCTTCCTGTCACTTGTGTTCTGGGGCTGGGTGCTCGGGGCACTCGGCGCCCTGCTCGCTGTTCCGCTCACGCTGCTGGTCAAGTCACTGCTGGTGGACATCGATCCGCGGACCCGGTGGATCGACGCGTTCCTCGCCGACCGGCCCCCGCGGTCAGCGCCCTGAACGCCGGACGACGGTCGGACTGCGCGCCGCTGATCTCCTGGGAGGGGGGAGCGGGCGAGCCGCCGCGGATGGACGGCAATTTCGCTCGCCGCGGGTGACCTCGGAAACCGTCTTCAGGTCTAGCGTTCGCCGCGTGACGACTTCGGCAGCCCGACCGAGCTCGTGAGCCACGGTGCTCGATGAGGTCGAGTTCCAGGACCGAAAGGGTCGGATCCGCGGCTCCTGATCGCCGGGTCCGCACGTCATGAGCCCCGAGGCGCTGATACTGGCCGTATCTGCCATCGTCCGCCCGACGAGCACAGCGGCCGTGGTCGCGATGCTCTCCACACGGCGGCCGCAGCAACTGCTGGTGGCCTACGTCCTCGCGGGTCTTGCGTTCAGTATCGCGATCGGAACGCTGGTCGTCGTTCTCCTGCACGGCTTCGGTCCGGCCGGCTCACACGAAGCTGGACGTCGGCTGATCGGCACGGCGCTCGGCGTCGTCGCACTCTGCTACGCCGGCGCCGTATGGGTCGGCTGGCTGCCTCGGCCCCGCGCCGAGACCGCCCATCCGGCCACGACGTGGATGCGTCGCCACATGCAGGACCTGTCGCCGTCGAACGCCGCGGCGGCAGGGGTGCTCACCCACCTGCCCGGGCTGGTCTACCTGACCGCACTGAACGCGATCGTCGGCGACGCGACGTCGACGCTGGACAGCATCGTGCAGGTGGTGGTCTACAACGCCATCTGGTTCAGCATGCCCGTCGTCGCTCTGGTGGTGTCGGTTCACCGACCGTCGGAGATGAGGGACCTCCTCACCCGGATGACCTCGTGGGCGCGCCGGCACAGGCGGGCGATAACCGTGGTGTTCTTCGGTGCGCTCGGTGCCTACCTGCTTGTGGCCTGTGGTCCCGTCGGACCGCTGCCGGGGTGACCCGGACCGTCGGCGCGGGTGTCCGGCGAACACCCGACCGCGGCAGGTGCCACGCCGGGCGCGTGCACCGGAGCCTCGGGGTGATCGCTCGAGTCCCGAGCGGTCGCCGGCTCACCCCCCGCGGATGAGGAGATCGTGACGTGGCGGCGCGACGATCGTCGGCGATTGTAGGGCCGGCTTCGCCCAGGAGGCTTCGGATGTCCGTACCCAGCGGGCAGCACGCAGGGAGAGCGCGTTCGGGCCAGAGGGATGAGCACGGTGGGTGAGGGTCTCCAGGAGGGTCGCGCGCGCCGCGCGTCGGGCTGGTTCGGGATGGTCGTCGGGGTGGGTGTGCTCCTGATCGTTCTCGGGGTGTGGAACGCGCTCGACGGGCTGACCGCGTTGTTCGCGGGCGGCTTCGTCGTGGCCGACGCCGAGCGCGTCGTCGCGCTCGACGTGGCCGCGTGGGGCTGGGTGCTGCTGGCAATCGGCGTCGTAGAGGTGATCGCCGGAATCGCGCTCTTCATCGGGGCCGGGTGGGCCCGGGTGGTCGCGGTGCTGGTCGCAGGCTTGAACGGAATAGTCCAGCTGGCGTTTCTCGCCGCCTACCCCGTCGGCGCAATTCTGATCATGGTGGTCGCCGCGGTCGTGATCTGGACGGTCGTCGTGCACGGCGACGCGACCCGCGTCTGACATCGCGGCGGCGGAGGCACGACAGAGAGGAAGCGTTCATGGTCCGGCAGAGTCCTGGTGGTAGCGCCGGCGACGTCGCGGAACGCCAGAAGCTCCGGCTCAGCGGAGGAGCGATCGCGTCGCTCACCGGCGTCGTGCTGCTGGTCATCTTCATGATCCAGAACACCGAGCGCGTCACTCTCACGTTCCTGTTCTGGAGTTTCACCTGGCCGCTTTGGCTCTTGGCGCTCGTGACGGCGCTGGTCGGAGCGTTGGTGTGGTTCGGACTCGGCGTGATGCGCCGTCATCGGCGCCGCAAGGCGCGCCGCGAAGACCGACGGGACTGACCTTGCACCGCACTGGGGGATATCACGTGACATGGCCCCGTTCCCCATTGGCTCGTCTGCTGAGTCCGGCGAGGCGGGTGAGTGCGGCGAACCCGTCGTCGGTACCAGGCCAACGTGCGCGTACAGCTTCGAGGCCGGCTCGGCGGACAACACTGCGCAGGACGGCGGTGGCGATGATTGCGTCGTCGGCGTAGCCGAGAACCGGGATGAAGTCGGGGACCAGATCGATGGGGAGCCCCAGATAAACGAGGAGGAGGGCAAGCCTGACCCGCACGCCCGTGGGCAGGGACCGATCGGCGGCGAGGCGGCGGATCAAGCGCAACACGTCTGGCAGGATTCGCAGTGCTTCAGGGAGCAGCCCGCCGCGAGGGCGGGCGATCACGAGCACGGCTAGCAGGGCGAGCCAGGCCAGTAGCAAGGCGGCGCCGACGCTGATCAGCAGGTCCGACCACCAGGCGCCGGTCATGACGGATCTACCATCCGCAGCTGGGGCCGAACATCAGCCGGACTGGTGCCGGAGGGCGGAGCCTCGGACTCCAACGCGGCGGCCTCGAATGCGGCTAGTTCAGCGGCCGCGTCCTCTACAGCGGCACGGGCCGAGGCACCCAGCGGCGCCCCGAAGTAGTCGCGTTCGCGAATCTTGGTCAACCAGCTGCGGAACCGGCTCAGGTCAGCTTCGGATTCCTCCACCTCGACGTAGGTGAGCCGCCCGCGGGCCCGTTCCTGTGCCAACTCCTGGCGCAACGCGGGGATCCGTTCCAGCACGTCGGCGTACTCGCCGTCGCGGGCCGTGTTGAGCTCGGCGATCACATCCGATTCTTCCTGCGGGTCGGCGAACGTCATCCGCAGCACCCGCACTGTGCCGCCCTCGCGCTGGACTCGATCGGCCAGCCGCCGCACATCCCGGTTAGGCCTCTCCTGCGCTGGCAGCAGACACACGGACTGCTGCAGGTAGAGGGCGCCCAACGATCGCAACTTCCGCCACACGTGCACCCGCAACGAGTCCGGAGCGCCCGCAGTGGACACGCTCACGACCAACCACTCCGTCCGCGATGTAGCGAGCGTCACGCTGCAATGTTACACCCGTAACATTGCAGCGTGTCGTGTCGGCTTACGGCTCCAGTCAAGCTCAGGATCGGGCATCCGCGGCCACACACTGTCCGGCTGTTCGTCTGCGAGGCGCATGCGGTCGGCCTTCCCGATCCGCGACCGCTCACCGAGCACGACCGGGCTGAGCTCTGCCGCAGGCGCCGACGTGCCGGTACCGCGCTAGTCGACGCGCCGCGGTCAGTGCGCGCTCGGGCTCGCACCCTGAGGGCCGGCCGCATTGGGCGCCGAGATGGCAAAAACCGCGGTCTCAGCACTGAGACCGCGGTATTCGAATCGAGCTCTCCTGGCCCGTGGGCGTGGTCAGGCCGCCCTCCCCACCTCGGCCGGGACGTCAGCCAAAGCGCAGGTCGCGCAGGCGAAGAGGCGAGCCGCCGGCAGGTGGTGCGGCGGCTCCTCGAGGACGACGGCGTGGTCGAAGCACGCCCCCGCGCCGCACTCGTGGCACACGGCCACGGCTGCGCGCTCCGGGAGCCCGGAGAGGCCGATCGGGCGACGACGGGCCTCGAACTCACAGATGTAGCAGTTCACGAAACACCTCCACTTTCTGGTGCCGCTCGCCGCGGCAACCCTATGAGACATCCTTAGGATACATCTTGTATCTCAATGGCTGCCGCGGAGGCGGGTGTGTTCATCGCCGCATCGCGGCGGGCTCCTCTGCGACGCGCCTCGTCCGGCCGTCCCGGCCGTGCGTCGGTGGGAAGGTTCCGCGTCGAGTTGAACAGGACGACCACCAGGCTGCAGCCGACGAGTCCGGCCACCGCCAGGAAGAGCACGGTGTAGGACACGGCTGCCGACGCCAGCGCGAGCGCGGTGGGCAGCAGGAAGCCGGTGTAGGAGGTCGCGTAGTAGATGCCGGTCAGCCCTGCAAGGTCCCTGGCGGTCGCGATGCGCTGGACCTCCCGCAGGCCGGAGACGAGGGCGATGCTGTAGCCCGCGCCGAGCACCGCGGCGATCGCGACGGCGGCCCAGGGAGACCGCGGGGCGGCGTTCGCGGCCATCGCCAGGACGCCGACGAGGACCAGCGCCAGCGCGACCACGCTGGCACGTGCGCTGCTGAGCTTGTCGAGACGCTTGGCCACGGGTTGGACGGCGACACCCGTGCCCAGGGTCACGACGCTGAGCAACGTCGCGTACGCGAGCTGCCAGTGCCCGGTCATGCCCGCTTCGAGCTGAGGCGTGACCGCGTAGGCGAGGCCGATCGCGCCGAAGATCCACGGTGCCAGCGGAAGCGCGACACTCAGGAAGCGCCGGTGCCCGGCGGCGGGCACCTTGAGGTCCGCCCACAGCGGTCCGGCGACCCCGGCAGGGCGCGGCTGCGGGGCGCGGCTCACCGCGATCACGCACGGCACCGCCACCACCACCTGCACCAGGTACGGCAACACCATCGGCCACGGTCCCCACTGCGCCAGCACGCCGGCGACGGCCGCGCCTGCTGCAAACCCGGCCGTCACCGCCACGGAGGCGCGGCGCGCACTTGCCCCGGAATCCGCGGACCGCTCGTACGGCGGGCCGGACAGCTCCTTGATCCAGCTGCTGCCCACGGCCATGGCGATGCCTACGGCGACGCCGGCGAGGAACCGGCCGATGTACAGGGTCGGTTCATCCGGACCCGCAGCCAGGACGGCACTGGCGAGCCCGGACAGGGCGGTACCCGCCACTAGCAGCGGCTTGCGACCGTGCCGATCCGAGAGCGGGCCACCCACCAGGAGGCCCGGGACCACTCCGACGACGTAGGCGCCGAAGAAGGCGTCGACCGTGGCGGCGGAGTAGCCGACCTCGCGATACAGGGTCAACAGAGGCGTGAACTCGTTGCCGGCCCAGCCACAGCAGAGCATCGCCAGAGCGACGAGCTTCCAACCGCTGGACCGAACCTGCTTCCGGATCGCGCTCACTGGACCAGTCCTCCTACGACTCAGGAGCCGCACGCTCCCGGCGCCGCCCAACTAGTAGACAACTTGCATCTCACTTGCACCTTACTGATGCCTCATGCTGGCGACCTGGACCGGGCGTCGATGGAGGCCAAGGTCACCCAGCGATCGGCCCCGGCGCGCATCGTCGAACCGCTCCGCGGGCACCACCCTGCGTGACAACCTCGGCCTTTCGCCGCTGCCTCGCAGTTCCGCATGGTGGGTCGCCGCGGGGCCGACGAGATCGTGACGCTCCCGGCGTCCCCCACTGTCGGCGAGACGCTCGGGCTTGGCGACCGCGGGCACGGCGGGGTCAGCGGGCTGCTGGTCGGGTCGGTCGCGATGGCGATGGCGGGCTCGGTCAGCCACGCGAGGCTGCACAAGGCGCACTGTTCGGTAGCCGTCGTCTGGACCGCGGGCGACGAGGAGAGCTGACGACCTCCTGAACCCGCCGGCGACTCGCGCACCGGCTGTGGTCGGGCCTGCTCGTCGACCGTTGCGCCGAGCACCAGGCCCCCACGCTGCCTCCCGGCGAGGGCGGCGAGCGGCAGAGCATTGACTCCAAAGGATCATATCAGATATGATCTGTGTGATCCCCATCACCGGCCACGGTCGGGTGGTGGTCCGCCAAGGTCGGCCTCGTGTCGTCGCGGATCACCCTCCCTGCCGCTACTCGATCCGAGGCGCAACGATGCGATCCCGAATCCCGGTTCTGCTCACCTCAGCCGCCCTGGTGCTCACCGCGTGTATGTCAACGCCGGATGGCCCGGACGGACCGTCCGCGTCGATCACCGAGATCACCGACCAGGCGACGCTGGACACACTCGTCGAGGCCGCCCATGAGGAAGGCCGGGTGGTCTGGTACACGTCGGTGCCGAGTGAACGCGCTCAGCAGATCGCCGACATGTTCACCAAGGAATACGACATCGAAGTGGTGGTGCAGCGCTCCGGTGGCAACGACATTCTGCAGCGCTATCTGCTGGAGAAGGAGGCCAAGCGCGTCCAGAACGACGTGCTGACGATCTCCGATCCGGCCGCCTTCATCAATCTCCAGAAGGAGAACGACCTCACCTGCTTCAAGCCGCGCAATTTCGCGGACGTGCCGACCTACGCGAAGGACGCCGGCGGCTGCTGGATCTCCACACGCACCAACGCGATGGTGATGGCGTATAACACCGAGCAGGTCACCGAGCCGCCGGCCGGATGGGGCGACATCGTGAACCCGCGGTTCTCCGGCGACCTGGCCTATGTCGACCCGAACTTCAGCTCCGGCTCCCTGATCGTCACGGCCGGGCTGGCGAACGACCTGGGCTGGGAATGGTTCGACAAGCTCAAGGCGGAGCAGCCGTTCATAGTCAAGAGCAACAACCAGCTGATGGAGACGGTCGTGCTCGGTGAGCGCAGCGTCGCCGCGTTCGTCAACAGCACCTACGTTGCCGAGGCGAAGGCGAAGGGGCAGCCGGTCGAATGGGTGTTCCCCGAGGACGGCGTCTATTTGGTCGCGGCGCCGAGCGCGGTGGTGTCCGGCGCGCCCAACCCGGCCGCCGGCAAGCTGCTGGCCGACTTCCTGCTGACCGAGGCGGTGCAGCAGCTCATGATCGAGGACGGCAACTATGCCGCGGTGGACGGCATGGCCCCGCCGGAGGGGCAGCCGGCGATCGAGGACATGAACGTCCTGGACATCGACTACAACAAGATCGCCACGGACGGCGAGTCCGTCCGCGACCAGTTCAACTCGCTCATCGGGTCGGCCAACTGACCAGCACAACACATTGGGTGATGCGATGAACGCGGTAATGATTGACGATCAGACATCGAAACCGCCCGCGGAGCGGCGCGCGCGCCACAGGCGCGGCTCGGTGAGCGCCAAGCTCGTCCTCGGTGCCGCCGCGGCGGCGCTGGTGGTGCTCGTCGTGTACCCGCTGTTCTGGCTGGTGCTCGGCAGTCTAGGTGGCACCGACAAATTTACGTTCTCGAACTACCTACGGGTGGTGTCCGATCCGGGGCTGTACGACGCGCTGATCAACACCCTGCTGATCGCGACCGGCGCGTGCGTGATCAGCCTGGTGACCGGGGTGCCGATCGCCTGGCTGATCAGCCGGACCAATATTCCCGGCAAAGGCCTGCTGCGCATGCTGACGTCGGTGTCGTTCATGATCCCCGGCTTCCTCAGCGCGCTCGCCTACGTCATGCTCATGGCGCCGAACAACGGGTGGCTCAACCGCCTGGTGGTGAGCGTGACCGGCGCCGAGAAGGGGCCGTTCAACATCTACAGCCTGCCCGGCATCACCATGGTCACCTCGTTCGGTGTCATGGCCTACGTGGTGATGCTGACCTCGGCCGCGCTCGACTCGGTGGACTCCGGGGTGGAGCAGTCCGCCCGCATTCTCGGCGCGTCCCGCTGGAAGATTCTCATGGGAATCACGCTGCCGCTAGTTACGCCTGCGCTGCTGGCATCGGCGCTGCTGGTATTCGTGCAGAGCCTCGCGCTGTTCGGCTCACATGCGATTCTCGGGCTGCCGGTGCAGATCTACACGCTGCCGACCCGGATCTACTCGCTGTTCGCGTTCCCGCCGGACTACGGCGCGGCCACTGCGCTGTCGATGATGCTGGTGCTGCTCACCGTTGGCTGCCTCTACTTGCAGCGGTGGGTACTGGCCCGCCGCTCCTACATCACCACGGGCGGCAAGGCGGGCGTCCATGAGACCCACGACCTCGGCCGGCTCAAGTGGCCCGCGGTGATCGGCTGCCATGCGTTCTTCGCGCTCGCCGTCTACTTTCCGGTCGGCGTGCTTCTCCTGACTTCGCTGATGACCGCCCAGGGCTCCGGACTCACGCTCGACAACTTCACCTTTGACAACTACTTCGCCGTGTTGTTTGAGTCTTCGCTGACCCGGCGCGCGGCCATCAACTCGCTGATCGTGGCCGGCTCGGCGGCGACGCTCGGTGTTCTGCTCGGCGCGCTCATCGCCTATATCAATTTCCGGCTGAAACCGCGGGGCGCTAAGGTCCTCGACTATCTGGCCACGATTCCACTCGGGCTGCCGGGAATCGTGCTCGCGGTCGGCCTCGTGCTGGCGTGGATCCGTCTGCCGGTGGCCGTATACGGCACGCTTGCGATTCTGCTGATCGCCTATCTGACCCGGTACATCCCGCTCGGGGTCCGGTCGGCCGACAGCGCGTTGCGCCAGATCGACCCGTCTCTCGAGGAAGCCGGTCGGATCAGCGGCGGATCGTGGCTGCGCAGCATGGCCGAGATCACGCTGCCGCTGATGAAGGGCGGTCTCGTCGCCGGCTGGTCGCTCATCTTCGTGCAGGCCATCGGCGAGCTTGCCGTCGCCATCATGCTGTTCACAGTGGGCACGGAGACCATCGCCGTGGCCATCTATCAACGGTCGGAGGAGGGCCACTTCGAGGAGGTGGCCGCGCTTTCAATGCTCGTTCTGATCGCTACGGCACTCATCCTCGGGCTGACCCGCCGGCTGACCCGAGCGTCGGTCACCCGGTTCTAGCCTGCCCACCTGGAGGAAACAAATTGGGCACCATCGAAATCAAGGGGTTGTCGAAGAACTATGGCGACCTCCGCGTCGTGGACGCGCTCGGACTGTCGATAGCGGACGGTCAGTTTGTCACCCTGCTCGGGCCGAGCGGCTGCGGCAAGACGACGACACTGCGCATGATCGCCGGGTTCATCACCCCGGACGAGGGCACCATCACTGTCGACGGCGCGGTGCTGTCCTCTCCGGACCACGTGGTTTCGCCGGAGAACCGCGGTATGGGGATGGTGTTCCAGAACTACGCGCTCTGGCCGCACAAGTCCGTCTTCCAGAACGTGGTATACGGGTTGCGCATGCAGCGGCCTAAGCTCAGGCGCGAGGATATGCGAGACAGGGTCGCGGCGATCCTCGACACGGTGGGCCTGGCCGGCTACGGAGACCGCTTCCCCGGTCAGCTCAGCGGTGGCCAGCAGCAGCGGGTGGCGCTGGCCCGCTCGTTGGTCACCGAGCCGTCGATCCTGCTCCTGGACGAGCCGCTGTCTAATTTGGACGCGAAGCTGCGAGACAAGATGCGCGACGAGCTTCAGGAGATCCAGCGCCGCACGAACATCACGTTCGTCTACGTCACCCATGACCAGACCGAGGCGATGAGCATGTCCGACCGGATCGCGGTGCTGCGGGCAGGTGTGCTCGAGCAGTACGCGCCGCCCCGGCAGGTCTACTTCCGGCCGGCCAGTGTCGCGGTGGCGGACTTCATGGGCCTGATCAACCTGATTCCGGCCAGGGTCGAGTCCTACGACAGGCCCACTGCGACCGCGGAGGTCGAACTGGACTTCGGCGCCCGGCTCGGGGTGCCCGCGGCGGACGGATTCGAGCCGGCGGCGGGCGAGCAGGTCACTGTCGCGGTGCGGCCGGAAAGCATCACTATCCGTCCGGCGTCGGCGGTCGATGAGGATCCCTTCGCCGAGGTCAGCCGGGTGATGATGTTGGGACACCTGTGCTACTGCGTGCTCCGCATCGGCGAGGTAGAGCTTCGGGTGCAGACCGACAACCACGTCGATCTCGATCGTGGTGACCGGGTTTGCTTCGACATCGACCCACGACGGGCCAGCGTGTTCCCGGCAAGCACGACATCCGAGTCGGCGCCGGCGAAGGAGCTCGTGTGATGGGGCAGAACGCCGACATCGCGGCGACGGTCGACCGGATCCACCGGGAGACGCCCATTGTGGAGGGACACCGCGACTGCTACGAGCAGATCTACCGGCTCAATCAGGGGGAGGAGAATCCGGTACGAGACCGGCTGGTCCCGAGGCTGCGCCGGGGCGGAGTGGACATTTCGTTCTACGCCATCGGCGGCGACACGATTGCCCACTCCAACGGGACCGACCGGCCGCTGTTCGCGACCCTGCAGAACATCGACGCCCTAGTGCGGATGCTGGACGATCCGAGTACCGATGCCGGCATAGTGCGCGACGCTGCGGACCTGGCCACAGCGCCGGACGGCACCGTCCGGTTCGTCCTGCACCTGGAGGGCGGGCGCCCGCTGGAAGGGGACCTGTCATCGCTGCGCTCCCTGTACCGCCTCGGGGTGCGCTCGGCCCAGCTCACCTGGAACGTCCGCAACGAGCTGGGCGACGGCGTGCACGAACGTCGGTCCGGGGGAGGGCTGAGCAGGTTCGGCGTCGAGGTGGTCGAGGAGATGAACCGGCTCGGGATGCTCGTCGACCTCTCTCACATCGCCGAGGCGGGCTTCTGGCACGCGCTGGAGGTCGCCCGGGCGCCCCTCGTGGTGACGCACGCCAACGCGCGGGCGGTGCTTGATCACCCTCGCAACGTCAGTGACGGGCAGCTTCGGGCGATAGCCGGGGCCCGGGGTGTGATCGGCGCGCACTGCCTGCCCGCCTACGTCGATCCGGACAACGCCGTCGTCGACCGGCTGGTCGACCACATCGCGCACATGGTCGAGGTGGCCGGGATCGACCACGTCGGCATCGGCGCCGACTTCCCGACCAGCGACGGTCCGCGCCCTGCGCGCGAGCAGCGGTTCCCGCGTGACAAGGAGCAGCTCGACGGGTTCTCGGAGATCGACGAGCTGCGCGTGCTGACCACCGCGTTGATGCGGCGCGGTTTCGCCGAGGTCGAAATCGGCAAGCTGCTCGGCGGGAACTTCGTGCGCGTTCTCCGGGAAGTCATCGGCGGCGAAAACGAGAGCCGCGAGGGGGCCAATTTAATATCAGATACATTTCTCGTTGCCGATACAGCCGGGAGGTAAGTCGTGTCCCGATCCGAAGTCGCAGAGCATCTTCAGCCCGGCGTCGAGGAGACCGCCTAGTGGTGCACTAGGTCTGGTCCGTACCAGATGTAATACCAGCAGGCGCAACACGGCACGGGGGAAGGAAACCTCTCTTGAAGATTGTTCGCTACCAGGCAAATGGCTCGCCCTCCTGGGGAATTCTCGAGGACGGCATCGTGCGGTCGGCCGAAGGTGCCCCGTTCGTTGATCTGCGGGACACCGGGCAGGCAGTCGGCCCCCTGGACGACGTGACGCTCCTTGCCCCGATCGCACCCCGTACCGTGATGTGTGTCGGACGCAACTACCGGTCGCACGCCGAGGAGTTCGGCAACAAGGTTCCCGACGAGCCGCTGCTGTTCCTCAAGCCACCGGCATCGATCGTCGGTCCGCATGCCGAGGTCGTTTACCCCAGGATCGCCGGCCGCCTCGACCCCGAAGCCGAGCTGGTGCTGGTCATCGGCCGGCAGGCGCGGAATGTCGCGGAGGCCGACGCGTGGGACTACATCGGCGGCTACACCTGTGGCAACGACTTCACCGCTCGCGACATCCAGAAGTCCGACGGCCAGTGGACGCGCGGCAAGGGCTTCGACACGTTCTGCCCGGTCGGGCCCTGGGTCGAGACCGAGTTCGATCCCACCAGCGTCACGGTCACCTGCACCGTCGACGGCGAGCGCCGCCAGAACGGCAACACGAAGGACCTGATCTTCTCGATCCCGTTCCTCATCGGCTACATCACCCGGTTCACGACCTTGGAGCCGGGCGACATCGTGCTGTCCGGAACGCCGGAAGGGGTCCGGCAGGTCCAGCCGGGCAACACCGTCACGGTGGAGGTCGAGGGCCTTGGCGCGCTTTCCAACTCCGTCGTGGCCGAGCCGTAGCACGCTTCGCTCAGTGCACCGAACGACGCGTTTGGTGCACTGGGCGAACCCAAGACGCGGCCGCCCGTGTCGTCACGGCGGGCGTCTAGCCCGGGTCCGGGCTTGGCAGTCTCGGGCCTCGGGCTAGCGGGAGGTGACGCCGCCGTTCGTGGCGGTGAGCGGGAGATCCACGCGCAGGCTGGTCCCCGCCCCGCGCGGGCTGTCGAGCAGGATTCGGCCGCCGAGCGCCTCAACGCGGTCCTTGAGGCCGACCAGGCCGGTGCCGCGGGTGAAGTCGGCGCCGCCGTCGCCGTTGTCGCGGACCACGACGTGCAGGGCGGCGTCTGCGGCGTCGGCTTCGACGGTGACCGTGACGGCCGAGGCGCGCGCGTGCTTGGCCGCGTTGGTCAGCGCCTCGGCGACGACGTAGTACGCGCTGACCTCGACATGCTCGTTCAGCCGCCCCTCCGCGCGCATGTCGAGGTCGACCGGGATTGGCGAACGGCGGGCGAGCGTCCTGAGGGCGGGGCGGAGGCCGCCCTCGGCCAGGATCGCGGGGTGGATGCCGCGGGCGATCTCGCGCAGCTCGTCCAGCGCGCCGGTCGCCTCGGCGGCGAGCTCGTCGAGCTTGGCGGCGAGCGCGTCGAGCTCGGGCGGCACCGCCGCCCGCGCCGCGCGGAGCTGCAGCGCCAGCGAGACCAGCCGCTGCTGGGCGCCGTCGTGCAGGTCCCGCTCGGTCCGCCGGCGCGTCTGGTCGGCGGCGGCGACGATCCGCGCGCGCGACGTGGTGAGCTCGGCCCGACTTTCGGTGTTGGCGATGGCGGTCGCGACGAGCTCCGTGAACTCGGCCAGCCGCTGCTCGGTGTCCGGGGGGAGCCGGTCGCGCCGCGACCCGACGACCATTGCGCCCCAGAGCCGACCCTCGACCGCGATCGGGCTAGCGACCGCGGAGCGGACTGCCTCGGGGGTGGCCTCGTGCAGGCTCGCCGACGTCGGGGCGTCCAGGTCGCGGCGAGCCGCGCGGCCGGTCGCCTGGACCGACGCCATGGCCAAGTGGGGGTCGGGCGTGCCGCGCGAACCCGGTTCGCGGTGCTCGAACCCGTAGCCTCCCATCGCCGTCGTCTCGCCGTCCGGCTCGAACCGCACGATCGCCGCGGCGTCGGCGCCGAAGAGCGCGCCGACTTCCTCGGCCACCGCGGCGAACACGAGATCCGGCCGCACCCCGCGGGCGACCAGCGTCGCCACCCGTCGCAAAGCCGCCTGCTCGTCGGCGATCCGGCGAAATTCGGCGTAGAGCTGGGCGTTGTCGAGGGAGACGGCGAGTTGACCGGCGATGAGCTTGACACCGTCGAGCCGTTCGGTGGTGAACGCGCCGCGGATGAGGCGATTCTCGAGCAGCAGCACCGCCCGCAGCGTGCCCCGGTTGAGGATGGGTAGGGCCAGCAGCGAGCAGCAGTCGACATCGGTGAAGTACGGGTCGCGGGCGAAGCGGTCGTCGCGGGTGGCGTCGCCCACGACCAGCGGCTCGCCCATCCGTTGGGCGTATCGCAGCACGGACATCGGCACCGCGTGTTTGTGGCCGGTGCCGCTGACCGCGACGGCGCCGCTGCTGTCTGGTGCGGGTAGCAGCCAGTCTTGCCGGTCGTCGCTCCACAGCAACAGGTGGACGCCGGTGGCGCCGGTCATCGCGCTGAGCACCTGAGCGACGCGGGAGTGCAGCCGTTCGATGCTGGTCTGCGAGCTGAGCGCCTGGGACGCGGACAGGATGCCGAGCAGGTCGATCGTTCCGGCCGGGACGGTGGAGCGTCGATGGGGAACACCGCCGGACTGATCGGGGCTGTGTACGGCGGTCGGGTCGCCGTGTGGTCGCAGGGTCGGGTAAGCCCAGTCCAGTTGGGCGACTTTCGCGGTCGCGCCCCAGGCGGCGTAGTCCTGGCGGGCCTGGGCGAGCAGGTCGTAGCCGACTTGCTCGAGGCCGTGAGCCAGAAAGAAGCGGGCCGCGCGTTCGGTGATCAGGGCCCGATGCCAGGGCCTTTGCCGCTGGGCGGCCTCGCGCCGCGCGGTGTCGAAGGCGAGAGCGGCGGCGCGGAAGTCGCCGACCGTCCAGGCCCGCTCGGCCTCGAGCAACCGCAGCAGGTGCCGGAAGTTGTCCGGCGCGTCCGCGGCGCGGGCGGCCAACCACCGCGTCACCTCGTCCAGCTCGGACAAAAGCTCGCCGCGCTGGTCACCGTGGCCGGCGCGGGCCTGCCCGGCCATGGCCAGCCCGCGCAGCAGGCGGGCCACGGCGGTCGGGTAGAGGCCCGGGGCAGCCGGTAGCAGCGGCATCGCCGCCGCGGTGTGCCGCGCCAGTTCGTCCGGATCACCGAAGATGGCGGCGGCGATCGCGCGGGTGAGATGCGCGAAGAAAAGCGCCATCCGGTTGTCGGCGTACCGGTCGAGGGGGACCGCCTCACCGGCCGCGGCGGAGCTGTCGCCGCGCAGCACACCGGCCAGCCACCAATAGGGGTCGAACCACTGGGCAGTCTGCTCGCTGCCGGTACGGCGCACGAACGCCAGCGCCGCCTCCACTTCGGCGACGAAGCTGGCCAGCGATGGCGCGCAGTCCACCAGGTGATACACCGCCGGCTCGTACGCGTATCCGGCGTTGGCCAGGTCACCCCCCGCGATCAGCCCCTCCCGGGCCCGCTGAGCTTCTCGGACACCGTTTTCGATCGGCTCGAACCAGCAGCTCAGAAGAGCGGACAGGAAGCGTGCCTGTGAGGTGTCGGGCTCGTAGCCGCGGGCCTCGCTCAGCGGGAGGATCCGCCGCACCGCCCGGTACCCGGCGGCGTAGTCCTCGCGCAGCGCTATAGCGGCGAAGGGAGTTTGGCTGGCGGGGCCGACCAGGGTACGGCCCGGGCCGTGCTCGCCCCAGATCCGCAGCGCCTCCAGGCTCAGCCAGCCGTACGTGGCGTGGTCGGGGACAAAGTAGACCGCCGGCATGATCGCGTTGAGCAGACGGGTCGCGGCGAGCAGCGTCGGGTCGGTGATCTCCGGCCGAGCCAGATCGTCGGCTGCTTGGGTGTGGTCCAGCCACCGGTACAGATCGTCGAACTGGCGGTCGAGCTCGGCGGGGAGCCGGTCCGCCGCCGGGACGGCGATGCCCAGCTCGCGCAGCGACTCCAGGCCAAGGCCGATCGCCTCCGCGGAACGGTTCCGGTGGGTAAGGCTCTTCACCTGCACCACCGTCGCGTCCGCACGCTGCAAGGCGGTGGTGCACAGCCGGGCGATCGTGCGGTACTCCTCGTCCGCCTCGTCCAGGCGCCCGATGCAGCACAGGGCGGCGTGGCGGCCGGTGTGCACCTCGATCAGCGTGGCGGTCTCGCCCGGGTCGATCAGCCGCAGCGCGCCGGTCAGCAGCGCGTTCACCAGCACGTAGTCCCCGATCAAACTGGCCTGGTCGGCGGCGCGCCGCAGCAGCGCCCCCACCTGGCGTCGCTCGGCGGGGTCGTCGACCGCGTCGACCACCGGCAGGTACTGCTCCGCCGCGACCGCGAACAACTCCGGCACCCCGGCCAGCCGCCGCGCCATCGCCAGCCGCAGCGCGCCTCGCCGCGGCGGGTCCAGCCCGCGCAGGATCACCTCGCGGTTGCGGTCGTGGCGAAACCGCACCGCCTCATGCGCCCCAGGTGCCGCCACCAGAAGGCCCTCGTCGAGGGCGGGTGCCAGCCGTTGCTCCACCACGCCCGCCGGCTCGCCGGTGGCGGCCTGCAGCACGCTCAGCTCGGCGCGCCCACCCAGACACGCCATCGCCTCCACCAGCTGCCGCGACTGCGCCGGCATCGCCTCAACCCGCGCCGCCAACAGCCCGGCCACCTCGGACCGGCCCAGGTGAGCGCGCACCGCCGCCGCGTCCCACCGCCACCCGGCCGCCGTCGCCGCCAACACGCCGGCGCGTCGCAGCGCCTTGACCAACTCCACGGTCTCGTACGGGTTACCGGACGTAGGCGGGTTGATCACCTCGACCAGGCCCGCCGCCGCGGCCGGGTCCGCGTGCAGCATCTCCGCAACCATCGTGACCAGGCTGGGTACCGGCAGGTTGGCCAGCCGCAGGTGCCGCACGCCGGCCTGGTCCCGCCACCGCGACAGCGGCGCCGCCAGCGGATGGGCCGCGTCCACGTCGCCTTCGCGATAGGCACCCACCAGCAGCAGGCCCTCGACCGGCTCCTCACCCAGCACCAGGTCGATAAAGCCGAGTGGTGTGCGCCCCGCCCACTGCAGGTCATCGAGGAACACCACCACCGGCCGTTTCCGCGAGGCGACTGCCCGCAGCCCCGCCACACCCGCTCGCTGCAACCGCACCTGCGCGGTCAACGGATCTCCCGCATCCGGCGGCACCGCCAGCAGCGCCGCGAACTCCGGCAGCACCGCAGTCAGCAGACCCGCGTTCGGCCCGACCGCCCGCAGTATCCGCCCGCGGACATGCGCCAGCTCCTCCTCCCGCTCGGCCAGCAACAGCCGACCCAACGCGCGAAACGCCTGATAGACCGCGTCGAACTCCAGATCCCGCCGGTACTGATCGAACTTGCCGGCCACGAACCAGCCATCCCCGCTCGTGACCACCGGCCGCAGCTCATCGACCAACGCCGTCTTGCCCACCCCCGGCGCCCCGCCGACCAGCACCCCACGACACCGGCTCGCCAGCGCCGCCTCCAGCGTCGCCACCTCGTCGTCGCGGCCCACCAGCCGCGACGGCGGCAGCAACCGCAGCGGCACATCGCGCTCGCCGACCCGCAGCGCAGCCGCTGCCGGACGTGTCTGGGCGTCCCGCAACCGCTCCAGGTCGTAGATCACGCCCTCGGCCGTCTGGTACCGGTTGTCCGGTTCCTTCTCCAGCAGATGCATGATGATCTCGGACAGCGGCGCCGGCACTGCCGGGTTCACCTGCGCCGGCGGCACCGGCACTCGCGCCAAATGATCATGGGTGAGCCGCAGCGGGTCGCCGGAACCGAACGGCGGCCCGCCCGTGGCCAGCTCGTACAGCGTCGCGCCCAGCGCGTAGAGGTCGGCTCGCTGATCCACCGACCGGCCGGTGCGTCCGGTCTGCTCGGGGGCGAGGTACGCGAGCGTCCCTACGATCTCGGTGTGGTGGGTGAACTCGGGGCGGATCTCGGCGAACGAGGTCGCCAACGCGAAGTCCACCAGGCACGGGGCGCCGTCGCGGGAGATCACGATGTTCGCCGGGGTGATGTCCCGGTGCATCACCCCTCGGCGGTGCATCCCCGCCACCGCCCGGGCCAGCTCCAACCCGAGCCCGATCAGGTCATCAACCGCCAGCGGCTTGGCCAGCTCGGCCAGGCTGGTGCCACGGACGTCGGCCAGCAGGATCGACCCCGAGTACCGCGGCGCCTCCACCAGCTGCCCGACCCCCACGACACCGAGCAGTCGCTCCAGCATCGCCAGCTCGTGCCGCAGCCGGCGTTCCGCGTCCGGCCCCAGCGGCTCCTTGTGGATGACTGTGCACCCAGGCAAGAACAGCCGGGTCACACGCGTGCGTTCGCTCTCGTGCAGTAGTTCGGCCCGAATGGGGGGATCTCGTCCCGGCAGCACGCCGTCTGCCGCCATCCGACACCTCCACGCACCGGTCGCAACAGCTCATACCGTGCCTACACCCGCCTGAGGGCGAAAACGACTATTCATGAGACCGCGACGCGGCGCGACCCCGCTAGCCGTACCCGGCACTGGGGGCGAGCCCGGGTGGCCTGGGCCACGGCGCGCAGAGAACAGATCGCCCGGGGAATCAGTCGACCAAGCCGTGGCTTTCGTTCGACGCGATGCGTCGGTGTACTCGAGGGTCGGCGATTCCCGCGGACGGCGGTGACGTTGTCTCGCCGGCGAGTGAGGGGACGGTGCGCAGCGGCGGAACAGTGCCGCTCGGCCGTCCATTGTGGACCACTGTTGATCTTCCTGGTGCACATCTGGTGCACACGAGCACAAAAAACGGCGGTTGACGCTGCGAAACGTCGAGAGACGTTCTCGCAGGTCAACCGCCGTTTCCGGGGCCGACTAGCAGGTCAGTGCGACCTCCGGATCAGACGTCGTAGTACAGGGCGAACTCGTAGGGGTGCGGGCGCAGCCGCAGCGGGTCGATCTCGTTGTCCCGCTTGTAGGAGATCCAGGTCTCGATCAGGTCGGGTGTGAAGACGCCGCCCTCGAGCAGGTACTCGTGGTCGGCCTCGAGCCGGTCGATCACCTCGGCCAGGCTGCCCGGCACCTGCGCGATGTCCTTGGCCTCCTCGGGCGGGAGCTCGTAGAGGTCCTTGTCGATCGGCGCGGCTGGCTCGATCTTGTTCTTGATGCCGTCCATGCCGGCCATCATCATCGCCGAGAAGGCCAGGTACGGGTTGCCGGAGGAGTCGGGACAGCGGAACTCCAGGCGCTTGGCCTTGGGGTTGTTGCCGGTGAGCGGGATGCGGATGCAGGCGGAGCGGTTGCGGGCCGAGTAGACCAGGTTGACCGGCGCCTCGAAGCCCGGCACGAGCCGGTGGTAGGAGTTCACCGTGGGGTTGGTGAACGCCAGCAGGCTCGGGGCGTGGTGCAGGAGGCCGCCGATGTAGTAGCGGGCGGTGTCGGACAGGCCGCCGTAGCCGGACTCGTCGTGGAACAGCGGCTGGCCGTCCTTCCACAGCGACTGGTGGGCGTGCATGCCCGAGCCGTTGTCACCGAAGAGCGGCTTGGGCATGAAGGTGGCGGTCTTGCCGGCGTGCCACGCGGTGTTCTTGACGAGGTACTTGAACAGCATCACGTCGTCGGCGGCATGCAGCAGCGTGTTGAACCTGTAGTTGATCTCGGCCTGGCCGGCGGTGCCCACCTCGTGGTGGCCCCGCTCCACCTCGAAGCCGCTCGAGATCATGTTGGCGACGATGTCGTCGCGCAGGTCGGCGTAGTGGTCCACCGGCGGCACCGGGAAGTAGCCACCCTTGTAGGCGACCTTGTAGCCCTGGTTGCCCCCGGCCTCCTCGCGGCCGGTGTTCCACCAACCCTCGACGGAGTCGATGTGGTGGTACTGCTGGTGCGGGTCGGACCCGAAGCGCACCGAGTCGAAGATGTAGAACTCGGCCTCGGCGCCGAAGAAGGCGGTGTCGGCCACGCCCGTGGCCCGCAGGTATTCCTCCGCCTTGCGCGCGACGTTGCGGGGGTCGCGGCTGTAGGGCTCGCCGGTGATCGGGTCGTGCACGAAGAAGTTGATGTTGAGGGTCTTGTGCTTCCGGAACGGGTCGAGCCGGGCCGTGGCGGCGTCGGGGAAGAGCGCCATGTCGGACTCGTTGATCGCCTGGAAACCGCGGACGGACGAACCGTCGAAGGCGATGCCGTCGTCGATCAGGTCCTGCGTGAAGGTGGACGCAGGGACGGTGAGGTGCTGCATCACGCCGGGGAGGTCGCAGAACCTGATGTCGACGTACTCGACCTTCTCGTCCGAGATGTAGCTCAAGACCTCTTCGGAGTTGCTGAACACCCACTGACTCCTTCGAACGACACATTGGCCGGTAGGACTGCTTACGTCGGCCGCGACGCTATGGCCGCGATGTTGCCCGTTGGTCACTCGGCCGTTTCGCAGAGGTTAACGGACCCGCGCGCGGGGCTGTCCCTCGTCACAGCTTTTCACCCGACCCCCGGGCCGGCTCCGGCGGCTTCCATCCTCCGTCGCATACGCTGGTGCGCATGGCCCGGTGGATCGAGTCCTTCATACCCGGAGCCGCTGGTGGGACGGCCGATGGCAGCACGGGCGGACATCCGGGGCAACGGCTCGGGCTGCCCGCGCAGGGCGTCAGCTCGGTGGCCCGATTCGGTAGCCGTGCGGCCGCGCTGCTCGTCGACTGGCTGCTCGCGTACGGGATCGCGGCGTTGCTCACCGGGCCGGATGCGCTGAGCAACCCGAGCTTCGGCTGGAACGTGCTCGGTGTCTGGTTCCTCCTCACTGCGGTGCCGGTCGCGGTGTTCGGCGCCACCGCCGGCATGACGGCGCTGGGCATCCGGGTGGCGTCGATCGACTCGTCGGCGGTGGTGGGTGTGCCGCGGGCGCTGCTGCGCACCGCGCTGATCGCGTTGGTGCTCCCGCCGATCTTCCGCGACGAGGACGGCCGCGGCTGGCACGACCGCGCCGCCCGCACCGTGGTCGTGCGCACCCGGGCTTGACCCTCCCCGTGGGGGAGACCGGAGCGTCGCCGGCATGAACGCAGACACCCACGCCCGAACCACCGGCAGCCGGTGCACCGAACCCCGGCTCGTCACCGTGCCCGCACGCGACGTCCTCGCCGTCGACGGCACCGGCGCACCCGAGTCTCCCGCCTTCACCTCTGCCATCGGAGCGCTGTTCGCGCTGCGCGGCGTGCTCGGTGCGGCCGCCGACGTCCCGCTCGAGGGCACCTACAACCAGGACGGCGACCCGCTTCGCTTCGACCTGCACGACCCGGACGGCTGGCGGTGGCAGCTCCTCGTGCCCGCGCCTGCGGGCGCCACCGCCGAGACCGTCGCCGCCGCCGGGATCGACCCCCGCATCCGGCTGGTCCGGCAGCCGGAGGAGCAGGTGGCGCGGCTCGTCCACCACGGCCCCTACGCCGACGAGCAGCCGTCGCTCGACGCGCTGTACACCTACGTCGCGAGCGCCGGCCGCACCGCCGCCGGTCCGCACACCGAGGTCTACGTGACCGACCCGTCCACCACCCCGCCGGCCGAGCTGCGGACGTGGCTGCAGGTGCCGGTGCGCTGACGGGGCTGCATTGGCCGGCGGGGCTGCATTGATGGGCCCGCGTTGATGGGATGGGCATATGACGCTGATGCCGATCGGCGAGTTCGCCCGCCTGGCGCGGCTCACGGTGAAGGCCGTGCGCCACTACGACGCCGAGGGACTGCTCGTCCCGGCATCGGTGGACGCGCACTCCGGGTACCGGTTCTACCGGGCCGAGCAGGTCCGCACGGCAACGACGATCGCGCTGCTGCGCGGCCTCGACGTGCCGCTCCCCGTCGTGCGCGAGGTGCTGGAGGCCACCGACGGCGCCGCCGTGGCCGCCGCGCTCGCTCGTCAGCGGGAGCGCCTGGCCGCCGAGCTGGCCCGGCGTGAGCAGGTGCTGCGCTCGCTCGACGCGCTCCTGCTCGCGCCGGAGCGGGTGCAGTACGACGTCGCGGTGGCGGAGCGGCCGCCCGTGCGCCTGGACGGGGTGTCCGGCCGCGTCCGGGCCGACGCGCTGGACGAGGACACTGGCGCGCTCTGCCGGGCCGCCCTCGAATCAGGCGCCGTCAAGGGGCGGGAGCCGCTCGTGGCGGTCTTCCCGCTGGACCTGGTGGACGAGTTCTCCGTGACGGTGGGCGTGCCCGCGGCGTCGGGAGGCACGGTGCTGCCGGGCGGCGCGTGGGCGACCACGTTGCACGTCGGCCCGTACGCGGAGCTGCCGTTGGCCTACACGGCGCTCCTGGAGCACGTGCGCATGCTCGGCCGCGCAGTGATCGGGCCCGTGACCGAGACCTACCTGACCGACCCGGGCACGGCGGCGCCGGACGAGTTGGTGACGCGGCTGGCCGTGGCGCTCCAGAGCTGAGGTGCCCCGGCCGGGTTCAGCGGCCGGTATTCAGCGGCTGGGGTTCAGCGGCGCCGGGCCATGCGCTGCATGCTGCCGCGCATCCGCGCCCCGCCGGGAATCGGGCCCTTCGGCAGCGCCGCGGCGCGGGTGCCGAGCGCGGCGAGCCGGGCCTCCATCGACTCCATCTGGTTCTTGTCGATGTTGCGGGGCAGCTTCATGAGGTGGCGCTGCAGCTTCTTGAGCGGCACCTGGCCCTCGTCGTTGCCGACGACGATGTCGTAGATCGGCATCGACCCGGCGACCCGCGCGGTGCGCTTCTTCTCCTGCGCGAGCAGGTTCTTGACGCGGTGCGGGGCGCCCTCGGCGACGAGGATGATGCCCGGCCGGCCGATCACGCGGTGCACGGCGTCGAGGTGGGTGGTGCCGGCGACGCCGGGCGTGACGCGCCACTGGCCGCGCATGTTGTCCAGAGCCCAGCCCGCGGCCCCCGCCTGCCCGTCGGCCTTCGAGTAGACGCTGCTCTGCACGCGCCGACCGAAGATCGTGACGGCGGCGAGGGCGCCTACCGCGATGCCGAGCGGCAGCGCGAACCATTGCATCCCGAAGATCCAGCCAACGCCGAAGACGACGCCGACCGACACCAGGAAGGCGCCGACCATCAGCGGGACGAGCGCCTTGTCGTCGCGGCGCTGCATCTTGAACGCCTCGAAGATCTGCTTGAAGTTCTGCTTGCGGCGAGCCCTCGACTCAGCGCGCTTCGCGCGCTTGGCTTCCTGCGTCGCTGCCTTGTCGGGCTTCCCACCGGCCATATGACCAGGATACGGGCAACGCGCGGCTACCGGGCCAGCAGGGATCGCGCTTCCTGAGCTGCGGCGCCCTCCGCCGCAAGGTGCGCGAGCTCGGGAGAGAGCTCCTCGCCGCGGTGGGCGACAGTCTGGGCGTACAGCCGGCCCGCGCGGTAGCTGGAGCGCACGAGCGGGCCAGCCATGACACCGGCGAAGCCCATCGCCTCCGCGGCTTTCGCGTGCTCCACGAACTCCTCGGGCTTGACCCACCGCTCCACGGGATGGTGGCGGGCCGAGGGGCGCAGGTACTGGGTGATCGTGATGATCTCGCAGCCGGCCTCGTGCAGGTCACGGAGTGCGGAGACGACCTCCTCCGGCGTCTCGCCCATGCCGAGGATGAGGTTCGACTTCGTGACGAGTCCGGCGGCGCGGGCCTTGGCGATCACCTCGAGCGAGCGGTCGTAGCGGAACGCCGGCCGGATCCGCTTGAAGATCCGCGGGACCGTCTCCAGGTTGTGTGCCAGCACCTCGGGCCGGGAGCCGAACACCTCGCCGAGCTGGTCGTCGCGCGAGTTGAAGTCGGGGATCAGCAGCTCGACGCCGGTGCCAGGGTTGAGCGCGTGGATCTGACGGACCGTCTCGGCGTAGAGCCACGCTCCGCCGTCCGGGAGGTCGTCGCGGGCCACGCCCGTGACGGTCGAGTAGCGCAGGCCCATCGTCCGCACCGACTCGGCGACGCGCCGCGGCTCGTCCCGGTCCAGGTCGGCGGGCTTGCCGGTGTCGATCTGGCAGAAGTCGCACCGCCGCGTGCACTGCTCGCCGCCGATGAGGAAGGTGGCCTCGCGGTCTTCCCAGCACTCGTAGATGTTGGGGCAGCCCGCCTCCTCGCACACCGTGTGCAGGCCGCCGCTTCGCACGAGCGACTTGAGCTCGGTGTACTGCGGGCCCGTGCGGGCCTTCGTGCGGATCCACGGCGGTTTGCGCTCGATGGGGGTCTCGCTGTTGCGAACCTCCAGCCGGAGCAGCTTGCGACCCTCGGGTGCGATCGTCACGGAGGTCAGACTACGCCGCGGCGCGATCGCCACCTCCGTGGACGAAGGGGACCCTCTTCACATCCCTCCCACCGGTCGCCCTCCTACTCCCACGGCCGGGCGCGAAGGGGATTAGCGTTTTCCCCGTGGATCTGCGCATCTTTACCGAGCCCCAGCAGGGGGCCACCTACGACGACCAGCTGGCCGTCGCCCGTACCGCCGAGGCAGCGGGCTACGACGCCTTCTTCCGGTCCGACCACTACCTCTCGATGGGCGAGGTGTCGGGCGAGCCAGGGCCGACGGACGCGTGGCTGACCCTGGCGGCGCTCGCCAGGGAGACCTCGACGATCCGGCTCGGCACTCTGGTGAACTCGGCGACGTTCCGGCTGCCGGGGCCGCTCGCGATCAGCGTGGCCCAGGTCGACCAGATGTCGGGCGGGCGCGTCGAGCTGGGCCTGGGCGCCGGGTGGTTCGACGCCGAGCACGCCGCCTACGGCATCCCGTTCCATCCGGTGCGCGAGCGGTTCGACCGGCTCGCCGAGCAGCTGGAGATCGTCACCGGGCTGTGGCGCACGCTGCCGGGTGAGCGCTACTCCTTCAGCGGCGAGCACTACACCCTGACGGACTCGCCCGCGCTGCCCAAGCCTGTGCAGCAGCCGCACCCGCCGGTGATCATCGGCGGCAACGGCAAGAAGCGCACGCCCGAGCTGGCGGCCCGCTACGCCACCGAGTTCAACGTCGCGTTCTCGCCGATCGATGCGGTGGCGGCGCAGTTCGAGCGCGTCGACGCCGCCTGCAGGGCGATCGGGCGCGACCCGGAGGGGATCGTGCGCTCGGTCGCGCACACGATCGCCGTCGGCCGCGACGACGCCGAGGCCGAGCGCCGCGCCGTCACGATCGGCAGGGACGTGGCGGAGATGCGCCAGAACCCGCTCTTCGGCACGCCGGCCCAGGTGGTCGACAAGCTGGGGGAGTGGCGCGAGAAGACCGGGATCACGCGCGCCTACCTGCAGCTGCTCGACATGGCAGATCTCGACCAGGTCGAGCTCATCGCCGCCGAGGTGGCCCCGCAGCTCGACTGAGCGCTCACCCCGAATGCCTGGGAAGCCACATTGCAGTCGGCTACTGCCCTGATGTGGCTTTCCAGGCGTTCGTGCGCGGGCGGGGTCTTACCGGAATTGGCCCGCTATGTCCGCTGCCGCTGTCAGTAGCACCAGCGCCGGCACCACCGCCCGGGTCGCCACCCGGTAGGAGCCCCGTCCGTCCTGTTCGACGAGGCCGCAGTGGGTGAGTGACCGCAGGTGGTGGTAGAGCTGCCCGGTCGACGCGAGACCGGCGGCCTCCTGGAGCGCCGCCGTGCCGAGCGGGCCGTCGGTGAGCAGGCTCCGGACGATCCGGGCGCGCGCCGGGTGCCCGAGCGCCGCGAGCACCGCGACGCGCAGATCGTCGTCGAGGTCGAGCACCGCGCGGGCGTCGAGCGCGATCTCCCACGTGATGTCTCCGTGGAGGTGCACCTCTCCCGAGTAGCGGACGACACCTGCCCCGCTCGGTGCCTGCTCCTCCGCTGTCGGGGCGGCGTCCCCGCGTGCCTCGAGCGCCGCCACCCGTTGTTCCAGGTCTGCGAGCCGCTGCGGGAGGTCGTCGTCCACGTCCACCCGGTCAGCATGCCCGCTGCCGGTCACCGGACTCCGACGGCCGCGCCCAGACGTCCCAGCAGGTCGTCGTCGAGCAGCGCCTGCTGGGTCAGCAGCACCGGCGCACCGGAGGTGAGCGCCTCGAGGTAGGCGGGCATCGGCATCCCTGACAGCGCGACCACGGCCACGCCGAGGGTGCCGTCGGCGCGGCGGAGCGTCACCGCGTTGGTGAGGATCCCCGGCAGGCTCCCGCCCTTCTGTCCTGCGCCCAGCACGCCCGGCGGGAGCCGGTCCGCGAGCGGGCGCTCCAGGTGCGCGCGCACGATCGCGGATGTCTCCGGCCCGAACCCGTCCGTCGCCGCCGCGCGGTGCATGCCGGCGAGCTGCGTGACCGTGCCTGCGGGCCCTCCGTCGCTCCACTCGATGAGTCGGTCCACCGCCGGGTGCTGGGTCGCCGGGTCTTGGGTCGCCGGGTCTTGGGTCGCCGGGTCTTGGGTCGCCGGGTCTTGGGTCGCGGCGCCCTGCGCTGCGGCCTCGAAGGCTGCGGCCTGCTGCGCCACGGCGGCCCGCCAGCCGGGATCGCCCGCGAAGCGGCGCAGCGACGCGACCGTCGCGGCCCGCCGGTTCGCCGGATCCGGCGGCGGGTCGGTGGTGAAGACACCGGGGGCGAGCAGGCCCTCCCCGCCGAAGCTCGGCAGGTCCGGGGCGGTCCAGCCGCCCGCCGCCGCGGCCGCGACGAGGGCATTATCGCCGAGGGTCTCGCGGAGCAGGTCGGGTGCCGCGCTGTCGCTCACCGCGATCATCACCGCGGCCAGGTCGTCCCAGCGCACGGCATCGTCCGCGCCGACGCCCAGCGCCTGCAGCGCCTGCCGGTGCGCGAAGCCGTCGGTGCCCGGCACGTACCAGCGCTCCCACTCGGCCACGGGCACCCGGGTGTCCGGGTTGAGCCGCCCGGCCACCACCGCCTGTGCGTAAGCGGTGAGGTGCACGACCTTGCCCGCCGACGCCAGCGGCCGGGACCGGTCGGCCAGGTGCGTGATGAGCCGGCCGCGCCCGTCGTCCACCAGCACGGAGGCGGCCTCGGGATGCGCGGCGATCCAGTCGACCAGGGCGTCGGCGCCGTCGATCGGCCGGGGCGGCGCCGGTGGCGGGGACGTGGGTGGCGGGGACGTGGGTGGTGGTAGCGCCGGGGCGCACGCCGTGCCGAGCGCGAGCAGGGCGGTGGCGCCGAGGAGTCGGCGACGGCTCACGGTCCTCCAATCCTCCGTAATAGCGGAATTACGGAGTACGATAGCAGCGCAGGAAACGTTGCAGCGAGAGGAGCCGGGGATGGCGGACGAGGACAGCGAGCGCACGCACAAGCCCAGCCTGATGACGGGTGTCGTCATCGGGACTGTGCTGGGGCTGCCGATCGGGCTCGTGATGGACAACTTGGCAATGGGCATACCCATCGGCCTGGTGCTCGGCATCGCCATGTCGAGCTCGCGCGCGGTCGTGTCACGGCGGCGCGGGCGCGGAGGAACACAAGGGCGTGAGTGAGCCCTCGCTACCGGCTCAGTGCAGCGCGGGGTGCAGCTGCAGGTCGAGCCCGGCCGGCGCGGCGGCCCGCGGCACCACGTGCTCGGTGACGGGAAGGTGGCCTGCCAGCGCCGCGGTGACGGCGCCGGCCGTCGCGTCGAGCACCTCGGCCACCGGCACCGGACGGCCGAGCTCGGCGCTCAGCGTGCTGACGCCGGCGTCGGCGATCCCGCAGGGGACGATCCGGTTGTAGGCGTCGAGGTCGTTGTCACAGTTCAGGGCGAAGCCGTGCAGCGTCACTCCGCCCTGTACGCGGATGCCGATCGCGCCGATCTTGCGCTCCGGGCGGCGGTCGTCGGCCGGGAGCCACACGCCGCTGCGGCCCTCGATGCGGCCGGCGGCGGTGACGCCGAGGTCGTGCGCGACGCGGATGAGCGCCTCCTCCAGCCGCCGCACGAAGTCGACGACGTCGAGCGGCTCGGCCAGCCCGACGATCGGGTAGCCGACGAGCTGACCGGGCCCGTGCCAGGTGATCCGGCCGCCGCGGTCCACGTCGACGACCGGGGTGCCGTCGGTGGGGCGGTCCTCCGGCTGGGTGCGCTTGCCCGCCGTGAAGACCGGGGGGTGTTCGAGAAGCATCAGCACGTCCGGCCCGGTGCCGTCGCGGCGGGCGTCGGCGTTGGCGCGCTGGAGGTCCCACGCCGTGACGTAGTCCACGAGCCCGAGGCTGTCGATCCGGAGCGGTTCGGTGCTGCGGCGGCAGGCCTGGTTCCCCATGGTCTGCACGCTACGCCCTGCGCTCAGCGTTCGACCGCGGCCTGGAGCGCTTCCCGGATGCTCTGGTGCCGGAACTGGTAGCCGTGCTTCTGCAGCACCGCGGGCACCGCGAGCGGCCCCGTGAGCACGAGTTCCTCTGCCATCTGCCCGAGCGCGGCGGTCAGGACGAAGCCCGGCACGACGAACGGGGCCGGGCGGCCCAGCACCTCGGCGAGCGCGGCGGTGAAATCGGCGTTGGTGGCGGGCTCCGGACCTGCGAAGTTGACCGGTCCGGACACCTCTTGGCGTTCCAGCAGGAACCGCATCGCGCCCACCTCGTCGTCCAGGGAGATCCACGGGAACGCCTGCCTCCCCGTGCCGAGACGCCCACCGAGCATGAGTCGGAAGAGCGGGCGCAGGCGGCCGAGCAGGCCGCCTGCGGGGGATAGCACCAGCGACGACCGCATCAGCACGACTCGGGCACCCGCGGCCGCCGCCGGAGCCGTGGCGGCCTCCCAGTCGCGGCAGACCTCGGCGAGGAACCCCGCGCCCGCCGGCGCCGACTCGTCGACGACCTGGGAGCCGGTGTCGCCGTAGTAGTTGATGCCCGACGCGCTGAGCATGGTGCCGACCCCGTGCTCGGCGACGGCCGTGGCGAGCACCTCGGTGGGGACGTTGCGGCTGTCGCGCAGCAGTTGCTTCCGCGCTCCGCTCCACGGCCGGTCACCGATGCCCGCGCCGTTGAGATTGATCACAGCGTCGACCCCGTCGAAGGTGCCGGCGTCGATCCGGCCGGCGGGTGGGTCCCAGCCCCGCTCGTCCGGGGCTGCAGGCGCCCGTCGGACGAGCCGCAGCACCTCGTTGCCCGCGTGCCGCAGGTGGGCGACGAGCGCCGTTCCGATCATGCCGGACGATCCGGCGACGAGGACGCGCACCCGATGATCCTCCCGGAACACGACGGCCCGCGCGACTCGGGCAGGTGCCGAATCGGGCGGGCCGCGTGGAACGAGCGGTCAGAGACCCAGGTCGGCCTCGAAGGCACCTTCCTCGAGACGCGCCTTGATCGCGCTGACGAACCGGCCGGCGTCGGCGCCGTCGACGATGCGGTGGTCGTAGGTCAGCGGCAGGTAGCAGACCGACCGGATGGCGATGGAGTCGTCGCCGTCCGGGCCGGTGACGACCGTGGGCTGCTTCGTGATCTTGCCCGTGCCGAGGATCGCGACCTGCGGCTGGTTGATGATCGGTGTGTCGAAGAGCGCACCGGCGCTGCCGATGTTGGTGATCGTGAACGTGCCGCCGGACAGCTCGTCGGGACCGATCTTGTTGTCCCGGGTGCGCTGGGCCACGTCGGCGATGCGCCGGGCGAGCCCGGCGATGTTCAGATCCTCAGCGTTCTTGATCACCGGCACGAGCAGGCCGCGCGGGGTGTCCACCGCGACGGCCAGGTGCACGGCCCCGTGGTAGGTCACCTCCTTCGTCTCCTCGTTGATCGAGGCGTTGACCTGAGGGAACGCCTTCAGCGCCTCTACCGTGGCCTTCGCGAAGAACGGCAGGAAGGTGAGCTTGACGCCCTCGCGCCGCTCGAACTCGGCCTTGGCGCGGGCCCGCAGCGCGGCGATCCGCGTGACGTCGACCTCCTGCACGGTGGTGAGCTGCGCCGAGACCCGCAGCGACTCCGTCATCCGCTGCGCGATGAGCTGCCGCAGCCGCGGCATCTTCACGGTGGTGCCCGGCTCGGGGGCACCCGCAGCGGGCCGCGGCACCTGCCGCGGCGCGGCGGCGGGCGACGGGGCGCTCGCCGCGGGGGCGGGCGCGGCG